>JAIEMB010000001.1 GCA_019752515.1 Alphaproteobacteria bacterium
AATCTCTCTAGGCTGAGATGTTACGACCTCGCTCCCATCATCGGTTGGAGGCGTTAATGTTGAGGGTATAACTTTTGCACCAGGGCCCGTGAAGGTTCTTAAGTGAGATTGTAGGCATTTTTCTAAGAGAGAGATTGTAGGCATTTTTCTAAGAGAGAAAGCTCAGAAGGATCATCCTTTTGATTAAGCTGTTCCAGCGTCTTTACAATCAGGGGATCCCATTCGTAACCTTCGTCTCTTGGCATGGAAATATACCGGCCCATAACGTAGAAAGAGGACAGGCGGCTTGACCGAACGCCCTCTGCTAAAATATTGATATCCTGAGAAGTGAGGGAAGATAATTTATGACCAGACTCTGCAAAAGTTCTTCCGATCCTTCGAAAATCTTTTCCCTTATCGGCTTTAGATTTATGTTTTTTCTGAAGCTTGGGCAACTCTAGCTCATCCCTCATCGCAAAACTAGGCGGGCTCCAGAAGGAGCAAAGGCTCCCCGTAAGAGCTGTTCCGAAAAAGACTTTTTTAAGAAAACGATTCATTTTTTACTCTCCCTTATAAACTAATTTCTATTCCTAACGTTTTTAAAACATGGGCTCTTTCTAAATCCTTTAACCTCAAATAGGCAGAGCGATCTCCTTTTCTCCAAGCCGAATAAACTCTCTTCTTATTTAAACGCGCAGAAATACATGAATTCAGCATAAAACCCTCCCCACCTGAATACTACTTTTACTTATGTTTCAAATAGCCTAACCCAAATATCAGAATGTTTAAAGACACAAAGATTGGTTTAAATAGAGTGACTTATAAGATTTCTGATAAAATCTTAGCCATTCTTCTTACAAAACAACATAACCATATTTAAAAGTCAATGAAGTATATATGATGAATGCAAGTGAACAAGGTGCAGAAAAAACAAACAGAAAATAACTAAGCTCATCCATAGGTTTACACTCACGCGTTCACGAAATAAAAAGGAAAATTTATGAAGCTCTAAAGTATTTAATAGAATTAACTATAGATTTTAGGAAGATCTAACAAGAAACTCAAACAATTTGAAAAATATGAAAAGAGTAAAAACTTTATGTTGTAATTAATATTATTTTTTGATATCACTCAGTTTCATTTCATTTTGGTCAGTAAATGATGCATAATAGGTTGAAACCTTCTTTTGGTAGAAGGAAGGCTCGTAAGATGAGCCAGCAATCCCAAAAAGCCTATGAGGAATTTCTCCCTCTTTTAAGAATAGATCCAACAAAGATCTTTTTTGACGTCTCCCCTGTAGAAATTTGGTTGGAAATTGGCTTTGGGGGAGGAGAGCATATGCTTGAACAACTTGCTCGAAACCCTGATGTAGCCATTCTAGGATGTGAGCCTTTCATGAATGGTGTTGCGAAGTTGCTTGCACATTTGTCTCCTCAAGACTATGCTCGAGTAAGAGTATGGCATGAGGATGTTCGTTACTTGCTAGAATTCAGCCCGCCCTCTTACTTTTCCAAGATTTTTATTCTTTTCCCTGATCCTTGGCCCAAAAAGCGGCATCAGCAGCGTCGTTTAATCACAACTGATTTTATAACAAAGCTTTTACCTACTTTAAAAAAGGGAGCCTTTTTACATATGGCGAGTGACGATAGCTCTTATGTCGAACAAATCCAGGAAGTGCTCTATAATCACCCCTTCTTTACGCTTTGTGAAGGTCCTTCATCAGCTGACCCCCTGACATGGGGGGAACGACCAGAAGGGTGGCCGAAAACACGCTATGAGCAAAAAGCCGTTTTTCAAGGGAAAAAATGTGCCTATATGATATTTCAAACTCAAGGGGATTTTTCATGAAGCTTCCTACATTACGTGCGCTTATGATTGGTAACGCTTTAGAATGTTATGATTTCTTACTTTATAGCTTTTTTGTTTCTATTCTCTCTCCTTTTTTCTTTCCTTCATCAGAGCCTTTAACGGCTCTTATGACGGGTTTTGGAGTTTTTGCTGTAGGTTTTGCAGCAAGGCCCATTGGAGCGATTTTTTTTGGTCACTGGGGAGATCGATATGGTCGTAAAAAAGCACTTTTGGGAACCCTTACTTTAATGGCTTTTTCAACCATTGGGATTGGTCTGCTTCCTACCTATGAAAAGATTGGTATACTTGCACCTATTATCTTAGTCTTCCTTCGTTTTCTACAGGGCCTTTCTGCGGGGGGGGAAACCTCTGGGGCGGCTATTTATGGTCTTGAGCAAACCGCTGAAGAAAGAAGGGGGTTTGTAGGGGCTCTTATTCGATCTTCGACAAGTCTTGGAGCTATTCTAGCAACTCTAATGGGCGTTCTTTTTACCAATGGCTTTATGCCTGAATGGGCCTGGCGTATTCCCTTCTGTTTAGGCGGGTTAGTTGCCTTTGCAGGCCTTTATTTACGTCGTGTTTTAAAAGAACAAGATGGCCGTAATCGCGTTAAAGTGCCTCTCTTTGAAGTTGTTCAGAAGCATCCGCTTGCATTCTTCAAAACTGTTGGAATAGGTGGCTTCTCTCATGTGCCTTTTTATTCGGTTGCAGGCTACATGAATCCAACACTTCATACCAAAGGCCTCATCAGTAGTTTTGACCTTATGATGATGAATATGACTGTGACACTAGCGTGTGCTTTTCTTCTCCCTTTCATAGGCCATTTTTCGGATAAGCTCGGTCGATCCCAACTCATGGGTTGGGGTGCTTTTGGGCAATTTTTGCTCGCCGTTCCTATTTTTCTTGTGTTTACAGAAGGCAGTTTTTGGGAGATCCTCATCGCTCAAATGGGCTTTTTAATGGTAAGTGCGCTATTTGTTGCTCCTTCAAATGCATACTTAAACACGCTTTTCCCTCCTGAATGCCGTTATTCGGGAGTTGCTTTAGGAACTTGTTTGGGCACGGCTATTTTTGGTGGAACAACACCTCTTATTTGCAGCCAGCTTGCCATCCTTATTGGTCCGTTTATAGGGCCGAGTTTGTATATAATGGCCATGGCCTTTGTAGGGCTCATGGCCTTAAGACAAAAACAGCAAAAGCTGGCTTTAGCTTACTAACCGCTGTTGATCAGAAAGCGTTGCAATTGTTTTAGCAATGAGGCGCATTTCTTCTCGAAGCTTTTTTAAGAACTCTTCCCTGCTATCGCGTTGATGCTGAACCGACTGTCCAAGCGTAAAGTCTATATTTTGAAGAAGGCCACGGCTTTCCTCATCGAGTCCTGAAAACAGCTTTGACAGATGAGCCTGGAGATGGAGTTGTCCTTCTGCAAGTTTTATCATAAGATTTTGATGAGATTTATTTTGCTCAGTCATTTGAGAAAGAGATAAAGTTAGTTTATCCAATAAAAGAGCTGTTTGTCTCTCATTCTTTTCAGATTTTTCAAGGCAGTGTGTGAGTTGTTCTACACATTCCACATTACGGGTTAAAAGAGCTTGAAGGTAACCTGCTGGGGAAGAAGTAAGAGTTGAACCTTTATCATTATTGTGAGAACAGGATGTAAGGTAAAGATCGGTTTCATTTAAGAATCGACCATAGGCATGGCCCACCTGAAGCTCTAAAAAACCTACAAAGAGTGATCCTCCAAGGCCAAACAGAGAGGAGCTAAATGCTGTGCCCATTCCTTTCAAGGGTGCCTGAAGATTTTCCTTTAAAAGATTAAAAAAATCTAAGGGGTTTGCAGCTTCTGAAGGCATGCTCTTAATCATGAAGGCAATGGATGTAATTGTTTGGGAAAGTCCCCAGAAAGTCCCTAAAAGGCCTAAGAATATTAATAGACCAATAAGATAGCGAGGAAGAACACGCTCGTTGTCTAGGCGATCTGCAAGAGAATCAGCAAGCCCTTTAGCAAGTGAAGGATTCAAGTTCAATTTTTTTTGGGTCATATAAGAAAGAATGGGTTCTAAAAAGGTTGTTGGTCGAAGAGAAGAAAAACTCCATTGACCCTGTTTTAGGTCTTCAAGCATTTCCGCGTCATTTTTTAAACGGAAAAGTTGGTAAAAAGCAAAACCAATTCCTCCAAACGTTAAGGTAATTATGAGAGCATTAAGTTTTGGGTTACTGAAAAAAATCGATCCAATGGAGGAGGCAAAGAAGATACCAATACCCACCATAAAAAAAAGGCTCAGTCCCATCCGCAAAAAGTAATTTTTAAAATTCATTGCATCTTCCTTTCTTAAAATGTGAGAGCATTCTACAACTTATGACTAAAATCGCAAGGGCCTGGGATCTTCAGTGTAAACATTATAAAAACGTTCGTCTGCTTCAATGATAAACGGATCTTCCGTAATATGGGCGGTAAGAAAAATAACAAGCTCAGTAATTTTGCGATCATCATCTTTTCCTTTTGCAAGTTCTCCGATGAACGGAATGCTGTCTATAACGGGAACAGATGCTGTTGTATAGCTTGAACGATCTTCCATAAGTCCACCCATGACTAAAACCTGACCAGATTTCATTTTAAGAACAGAGTCTAATTCTCGGACTTGCACAACTGGCACTGTAGATTTAACTTTTTGATTCGATTTAATGGCAACCGCTGGGTCTTCTACTTCTTTTTGAACGCGCGAAATCGTTGGACGCAACGTCATTGTAATTTCTCCTGTTTGGAGATTTACGGAAGGTTGAACAATCATGACGAGACCGATAGGAACTGTTAAAGCATCACTCGAGATATTTTCAATGTCTGGTTTTCCTTCCGATTGGAAGTATCTTTCAAATTCGAGATGAAAAAAAACTTCATTTGTCGCAACTTTTAACATTGCGGGTTGGTTATTCATGACAGTTAGACGAGGGTTAGAAAGCGTGCGAACAGTTCCAAATTTCTTGACTAGGTTAAGCACGGCTGAGAATTTTTCATGATTTACTGAAAAGCTAAAAATGTCAGGAGCGTGGAGGGAAGAGTGAGGTTTTATTGGTGATAATGGGGCAATAGCATGGACGTCACCGCCCAATTGACTCCAATTAATCCCGCTTTTAAATTCATTATTAAGCGTAACCTCAATAATTTTTGCTTCAATAATAACTTGAGAAGATGTGCCTTCTTTTAATTTTTTAAAATAATCAAACACTTGTTCATGTTGACGAGCTGTTCCGAGAACGGTTACGAGTCCACCTTGCTTGTGGAGTGTATAAGTAGGAGATCCCTTTGATATGGGAGTGCTCTCGGAGTTTAAGAGCATTCTTAAATTTTGTTCGAGTTCGACCCAGAAATCTATTTGACTCATTCCTAAAAGGACACTATCTGATCCATTGTCTGTGTGAGCTTGACTTTCTAGTGGAGCAAATACGTCGGTAGAAACAGACATGCGGTTTTCACTCTTACGTGTATAGTTTAAAAAATGAACATTGTATGTTTTGAGATAGGGTTCATCGGGTTCAATTAATATGCGATTACCTTGGATATGAAAGCGGAGTTGGGTAAGGAAACAGATATCCTTGATGACATCTATAAAGGGTATGCGATAAGAACGATAAAGGAGCTCAATTTTTTCAGAGCCAATCTGAGGACTAACGGCTATTCCCACAGCAGCTTGTCGACCAAGTTCCATAAGAACATCTTTAAGGAGGACTGCACCATGAAGAGAAATGGAAATATTCTTACGCATGGCAGGTGTTAATAGAGGTGTTTTGAGAGGAGAAGTAGGCTTTGGAAGAAAAGGAGGAATGTTTTTTTGGTGGGGAGGAGGGCGCGTTATATTTTCATAATCTTTCTTTTGAAGCTTTAAGGCCGGGTCATGAAACTCTCTATGTTGAATCAGATCACAAGCCGATAAAACGCTTAGTAACCCACAAGTAAATAAAAATTTCTTTCCCACCCTAAATTCCTTTCTATATTTTTAGGAGTGTAGAAAAATTTAACTAAATATTTCAAGTTGAAAAAGAATGATGAATCAAATTTTACATGCAGATCAAGAGAAACACTAAGATGAATCTCGGATTTTTACAATTTTAGCAGCCTAAATATCTCTAGTTATTTTAAGGAATGGTACTTCGCATAGCGGAGTTTGTGGGGTTTTTAATTAATACTCCCAAAAATAATTTTATAACCTTGATCTAATAGAAAACCTATGAGATTTTAAAACTATACACATAATAAAATTCCCAATTGGAAGTTACATGACTACACAAACCACCACCCGCGCTCAAATTTTTCCACAAACTCAACCTCAAATTCTTCCAGAGAAATTTGTTTATCTAGAAGATATAGTTCCTTCCATTTTGCAAGAAGTTCGCTATGCGGGTTTTCACAATTTTGTGGGTCGCCCAGTTCCTTCTTACCTTTCCTCTGTTATTATAACTACAGAACCTGTTGCCCTCGCTTTGAAAGCTATTCAAGAAGAGCTTAATCCCTTTCAACTTACCCTTAAAATTTATGATGCATACCGTCCTCAAGATGCAAGCGACTATTTTGCCATGTGGGCTCAAGACCCCGACGATCAACTAACGCAAAAGGAGTTTTACCCCGCTATTCATAAGCGAAACCTTTTTGAAGCCGGCTATATTGCTAAACGTTCTTCCCATTCACGTGGAAGTGCTGTGGACCTCACTATCGTTCCTTTACCTGAACCTCATCAACCTAAATGGAAACCTGGTGAACCTGTATTAGATGGAAGGCTCCCTAGAGGTCAACGATTTGCAGACAATTCCATCGACATGGGGACATCTTTTGATTGCCTTGACGAGCTTTCTCACACACAAAACCCTGCACTTCCCCCTGAAGTAAGAGCTAACCGTCTACTCTTAAAAAGCCTTATGGAAAAGCATGGTTTTCAAAACTATTGGAGAGAATGGTGGCATTTTGGTTTAGTGAATGAACCCTATCCCGATACCTACTTTAACTTTCCCGTAAGATGATCTTATTTTTTAACTTTTACATATACTTGTAATAAATTACAATTACCAAAGTGCCATAGAATACAGCCATTTTAAAAATCTTATGATTCTTTATAATAATACTCATAATCGTTAACAAAATAAGACTTGGATAAGAAACTTCTAAGGCTGGAGCTAAGAATTTTTCAATCCCTCGGAAATCCAAAAGAGATATAAAAAAAGATGTAGAAATAGTTCCAAATAAGACTAAAGGGAAATAATTATCTTTTAGCTTAAATATAGAGCAAATATATTGAGCATAGATGTTATTGAGAGCAACAGCCGTCGTAAGGCATGAGAAAATAATGATAATACCAATAAGTAAAGTAGCGTTCTTTCCCATAAAATGAGCTGCAATTGTAGGTAAAATAAGCTGAGGAGATACCCCTTCTATAATTGATTTATAATGGGCTCCTAAAAAGACAAACCCAAGATAAATAACCGCCAAGAGCATGGACCCTACTAAACTTGGCTTAAGAGCTGCTCGAATTACCTTACCATGGCTTACATCTTCAGACATGGCTGCTTGGATTTGCTTAAAAATAAGTGCAGAAAAAAAGAACGCTGCAAATAAATCCATCGGAAGATAACCACGTATAAAGCCATCTGTAAAAGCAGAAGCGCCTTTTACTTCATTCAAATCTATGCCCGGCACATTGAGAATGCCTATTAAAATGAGAGTAACAAGGGCAACAAGGAGGAGAGGCGTCATCCATTTACCCAAAATCGAAATCATGAGATGTTCTCTTAAACCAAACATAAATGTCACAACACAAAAGATGAGACTAAAAGCAATAAGAGAAATTTCAGGATAAAGATACCCAATTCCACCATGTGCAACAGTAATACAACGTGGAACGACTCCAAAGGAGCCCAGCAAAGATAAGGTAAAGAGGGGGAGAACAATACGCGCGAATTTTCCTGCTTCCCCAAAAAAAGCGTTATAACTGCCTCGATGAAGTTTTATGACAAATAAGCCCAGAAAAGGTAATAAGATACCAGTTAAAAAGAGCCCTAAAAATCCTAAAAGCCAATTATTTCCTGCATTTTTTCCAATTTCCAAGGGAAACACTAAGTTACCCGAACCAAAAAACATGGAAAATATAGCAAACCCATAAACAAATATGTGTGTAAACCTCTGCATTGATCGACTTTCTTATGTAAATTTAAATTTTTGTTCTGTAGTTGGTGGGAGGAATTATAGGGCCAGGCCGGCCACACCAGTATGGACAGAATCAGAGGAAATATTTAGGAAAGTAGGCTTTGAAAAAAGAAAAGACCGAATCTTCTCTTGTTCGAAAAATCTTAAAATTTGACTCTCTAGTTTCAATTCATTTACTCTCGTTTACAAAATTAGCTAGGAGCATCCCTAGTTACCATACATGGAAGGATTTCATATCTTTACATGAATTGCAATAGATTAATAGATTTTATAGCTCATCATAAATAGTAAATTGTTTTCTTTTGATAAAGCACTAAAACTCTTTTATGTGACTTAATATAACAAACTATTCAACCAAACCATGCGCAATAATAAAGTTCCAATAGGATTCAAATTTACGTAAAAGTTTTAGGGTTTCTGTCAAATTCTGATCAACAACTCCATTGTATTTTAAATTTGAGGCCTGCTGAGTAAGAATTTTATCGATTTTATCGTAAAGTTTTATACCCTTCTCCGTAAGCTTCACTTTACTTGCACGTTTATCATGCTTCGCTTTCTCTTGAGTAAAGTATCCATTTTCAACAAGTTTCTTTAGATTATAAGAAACGTTTGACCCTAAATAATATCCTCTGTTAGATATTTCTCCAACTGTCATTTCATTTTTACCCACATTATACAGAATAAAACATTGAACGTTGTTAATATCAAAAATACGCAGTCGATCTAATTCCGTCTTCACCACATCTAAAAAGAGATGGTGGAGTCGCTCTATAAGAGTAATCGTTTCGAAATATAGGGCTTTCATGACATATCTCTTGCTAACTTATTCTCTATTATAATTATAGCAAAAAATGTGTTAAATTTTATTTAATATAGAGAGATTATCTTATTAGTCCTGAATGGGGGTAAGACGAGGGGGGCTGATAACATATCCTTGGGCCAAGTCAGCATTAAACTTTAAGGCACAACTTAGTTTTTCCTTATCTTCAACTTTGGTTATTATAAGCTTAATGTTAGTTTTTTTAAGGGATTCTTTTAGCTTTTTAACTTTTTTTGGATCCTCCTCAAAGGCCTTCATTAATATCTTACATTCTACTTTAATAAATCGAACGCCTTGTTTATAAAGAGCAAACGCATCTAGATTAAGATCCTTAACAAAATCTATTGATAAGGGACACCCCTGGTCTTTTAAACGCAATAATGCTGATCGAACCTTCAAGGAAGATGACCTTAAAGTAGATTGATGAATTTCAAAAATGAGGCCTGATGTAAGTTCCTTATTAAGTCTAATAAAGTCTATAAATCCTTCAATAAAACCGGCATCTAAAAGCGACATTTTCGAAATATTACAAAAAAAACCTACTTGAGGGTTTTGTTTTCGTGCTCTTCTTGCAAGTTGTACACATCTGAATAACATCGTGTTATCAACGGCACTCATAAGGCCCTCTTTTTCTGCAATTTCTAAATAATGTTCTGGAGAAAGAAGGGAACCATCTTCCGCACGCAGACGAGAATAACACTCATAATACTTAACTTTCTGATCAGGTAAACTTACAACGGGTTGAAGAAGAATTTCTATCTTATCTGAATGGAGTGCGCCCTCTACAAGCCGACTCAACTCCTCTTGATCGAGAGGAGAAAATTCTTCGTCATATTTAGAAATTTCTGCATAATTAATAAGTTCATGGAGATTACTTTTCTCTTCTTCACTCCTTGAAGATTCTAGAAAATTAACCTCTTCAGGTAGTTGATCTCCTTTCACTTCAGAAAGTTGTTTGATTAATGACTTAACAAGACGAACTTCAACTTTGATTTCTTCTGGTATAACTGTCATAGAAGTACCAGAATGAGCGTCCTTAATATTTTTAAGCGACTGAAGTTCCTCAGATAATTTACTCTGCGCCAATGTGAGAGCATTTAACAAATCCAAAATATTTTCGGCTTGACGTTGCTGCTCTCTAAAAAGTGTAATTCCAATACTTAAAAAGCTTGTTCCTGAAAGTAAAAGACAGAGAAAAGCTAACAACAAATTTCCTTCCATAAACGCCACGGAAAAAATGGAAAAACTTAAAACACCTAGTCCTGCAGAAAGAAGAATGGTATATAGATTACGTTTTGTTGGCATCTTATATAGTCTATTCTTGTTTTTATCTACATTAGATTTAGAATATCATAAATTTGACAATCTGCATATTTTTTGTAGCTAAATTATGTGAGGAAACTTATAAAAGAGAAGCTCTAACACGATCTATTTCAAAAGGAGTGGTTTTAATGACAATTTTTATACAGTACCTTAAGCCTATAGCATTTTACACTCAAACAATGAGCAGGAAGACAAAGCGAGCGGTGCGGAAAGTATTTGAATACCTGAGCCCCTCGGGCCCGAAGTCTGACGCCCTCAGTAGAAGAACGCGAAAGGCTATTACTTTTATCATGACTTTCTTAATAGGATGCCACCCTCTATATGCTAACTTAATTCCCATCGAATCGATTGATGAGGTAGGGGAGCACGTACGGGATTTACGCACGAGAGGCATAAGACCAGAGGAAATCGGAATGATCCTTGACTTTCACGGCGTCGTAACTGATCAACCTCACCACGAAAGTATCCTTACATTAAAAGGCAACATCAAAAATACACTCGACTACTTTTCACAAGAGAGAATGCCTGTAGCTCTTGCCACAGCATGGACTAATTTTACAGAAATTGTTAAGGGTGTAAAAAGTCTAGAACTTTCGGGTTATTTTGATATTGAGGATGATTTAGAAGCTCATCTTAATAAGTATGTTGTTGGGAAAGATGGCTCCCTGATTATTAAAGGATATAAAAATGGTCGAGTTGTCGCCTTGAAATATGCTGATTACAAAGGTGAAGACCGCTTTTTTCGCCAGAAGGTTTATGCTCTGGAAGTTACACACCCAGGTGCAGTTTTTAAGTACCTCATTGTGGTAGATGATGATAGAGGGAATCTTAAAATAATTAAAAGAGATTTCCCTTCCACAGTATATGCAGCTCAAGGTTGTGAGTTAATTTTATTTCATCTGACATCCAAAGAGGAATCGACTCCTATAAAGAATAGATGGACTGGGGGCCCCCCTTCTCCAGATTTTGAAAGGGTTCCTCTATCTTCAACCCTTTTGATTGGAGGTCTTCTTCATCCCGATTTTAAAGGAAGGGATGCTGAAATTTCTCCTCGTAGTTCGGAAGATGTCGTTAATGATGAATCAGATGAATTCACTGCATCTGAAGATAGCGTATGAATTTCATGGAGATATATTTGAAAGACAACCAAACAATGAATAGCCCCCTCTCCCCAAAAGGATCTTTTCAGGGGAGAATGAGAGGACGTCTTGCAGCCGTACAAGCTCTTTTTCAAATAGAACAGTCAGGATCTTCTTCTACAACCGTAATTTTCGAGTTTATAAATCATCGGTTTGGTAAAGAAGAAGGAAGAAAAAAAACAGATCGAACCTTCTTTGCAAAACTTACAGAAGGGGCTTGGAATATTCATGGACATAGTGATGAGGTCATTTGCGGAGCTCTTAAGAAAGGTTGGAGCATTGACAGGATAGAGCCAGTTACAAGGGCCATCCTAAGGGCAGCTCTTTATGAAATCACTGAGACACAAACACCATCCGCAGTTATCATCAATGAATATCTCAATATCACTCATTGTTTTTTTGACGAGCCAGAAGTCGCATTTGTCAACGGTATCCTAAACACCCTTGCAAAAAAAATTCGCCCACCATCTTCCTAGCTTTTTAAAACCAATATTTTAGACCTCCCGCAAATGCCGTTGATGCATCCTCTACACCATGGATCTTGCCAAACACGCCAGAGCGGTGATGATACCGAGCAACAAGTGCCCACTGAGGATAATCAGGAAGAGAAAGAGTCAGTTCAGCCATAACATAATTCAACACATCTGATGTTTTATCCTTTCCCCGACGTTTTACCTCGAGATGGGGTCTTTGTGTTGCGATACTAATACCATCTCCAATAGCAAACGTTGTGGGAAGAATTGTATTCCAAGGGAATGACTTCCAACGAAAAATAAGAACAATGGGGTTTATCTCAAAATGACTCTGTTCTCCAATATGTTGCACAGCTTGGGCTTCAAGCTCAAAGTCAAATCGATTTTCCCATAAATTTATAAGTTCTTTAGACCCAGCAAGAGCTATGATTCCCGAGTTCTCAAAATCAGCATGCTTTAAGATCTTGCTCGATGTTTGAGTTGTTAACGGGCCACCAAAAACTGTTATGGCCCAACCATTTTTCCACCAGGGCGGTGAAGTCTGTTCTTGGCAGCAGCCTTCAGCTAAGACATTCTGCAGTATTAAAAAACAGAGTGTTATTAAAAAATGTCGCATTTTTCTCTCTTTTTATTGTAATGGGACTGAAATTCCTTGTCTCTGGGTCTCAAAAAGCAATCCCCTTGGATTTTCATCTAGTTTCTCAAAAAAACGCGTTGCAGTTGTAACCATCTCACGTGTATCACTCAAGGTTTGAAGAATCTCATATGAGCCCGTCTGTGTAAAGGAATTAAGTGCAATTTTATTTTCAGTTAAATATTGGGAAATGTCGTCTGCAACAGAACTTATTTTTGTCATTGTATTTTGAGTTGAGTGGCTTACATCTCTTACTTCTTTACCCACTGTCTTCATCGTATCTCTTGTATTTTCTATGAGGTCTTTTAATGGCTTCGAACTTTCAGCAAGTCTTTGGGAGAGAATGTCGATGTTCTCTAGAGTAGCTGAAAGTCGTTTCCTATTTTGCTCGTTGAAGGTTGCATTTATTCGATCTACAAGGTTTGTAAATTTGTTTATCATTCTAGGAAGTGTCGTCATAAGTTCTTCAACTCCTGAATAACGAGAGGGAATGACAGGGTACTTTTGGCCTGGTTTAGCATTTAAAAGTGGACTATCAGAACTACCTCCATAAAGTTGTACTAACTTATAACCAGTAAGCCCCTGAAGCTCAAGAGAAGCGTAAGCATCCTCTTTAATCGGGATCGTATCTCTAATCGCCACAGTAATATTGACGCGCTCAAGATTATTGGTATCAAGCTGAATGTTTTTGACAGATCCCACAGGAACACCCAGGTAGTTTACAGACCCTCCCATCGTCAACCCTGTAACAGACCCAGGAAAATAAATAGTGTAAAGATTGACTTTGTAATCAAGATCAGTTTTTGCAAGCCAAAGAAAAAAGCTCAAAATTCCTGCCATTGATAACAATACAAATACACCAACAATCATATATCCAGCTCTTGTTTCCATTCTTACTCCATTAGACCTGAAAGCGCAGCTTGTCCTCGAATTCCATGAAAATATTCATGAATCCAGGGGTGCTTGTTGTTCAATAATGATTTTAATGTCCCTACAATTGCATGTTTGTCAACTAAGACAGCAATACGATCGCATAAACGACTTATACTATCTAAGTCATGAGTAACCATCACCACTGTCAAATTGAGATTAGCTCTTAAAGTTAGGATGAGGTCATCAAAAGCCGCAGCAGAAATAGGATCAAGACCTGCTGTAGGCTCATCAAGAAATAAAATTTCAGGGTCTATAGCAAGAGCTCGCGCTAAGGCAACTCTCTTTACCATACCTCCAGAAAGTTCGGAAGGATATTTAAAAAAGTCACCTTCATTAAGGCCAACCATTTTTAACTTTATAAAAGCAAGTTCACGTGCAAGATCTTCCGGCATGTTTTCCATGTCTTTCATAGGAATTTGTATGTTCTCTCCCACCGTAAGAGAGCTGAATAATGCCCCCCCTTGAAAGAGTACACCCCAATGGGATTGTAAATTATGTTTTCTAATTTTCTCAAGTGAACCTACATGTTTTCCTAATACGGTAATAGTACCATATTTTATCGGAATTAAACCTAAAATTGCTGCCATAAGGACAGATTTTCCTGCACCTGACCCTCCTACAATTCCAAAAATTTCATGGGAATAAATATTAAGATCTAAATGGTCATGAATCACTTGTTTTCCAAACTGGGTTACAAGTCCTTTAATTGAGATAATAGAATTTTCTTCTGTCATTTAGATACCTATATTGGTAAAGAAGATGGACAGAAGCGCATCTGCAATTGTAACTAAAAATATACCTTCAACAACTGAACGTGTCGTGCAAATACCAACGCTTTCTGCCGTTCCTTCCACACGCATCCCTTCAAAACAGCTAACAATCCCAATGATAGCACCAAAAAGAGGGGCTTTCATTATCCCAACCCAAAACCCACCAATCGTAATGGATTCCCCGACACGAGTAATATAAAGCTGAGGGGATATATCTAAGGAAAAGATAACCATGAGTCCTCCCCCTATTAGACCTGCGATATCTGAGATAAATGCTAAGAGTGGCATAACAAGGACAAGAGCTATTACACGAGGAATAATCAAAACTTCCATCGGATTTAAGCCCAGGGTGTTTAAGGCATCTATTTCTTGATTAATTTTCATAATTCCTATCTGAGCTGTTATCGCACTTCCTGTACGGCCTGCGACCAGAATAGCTGTGATAAGAATGCCAATTTCACGTACAACTGATATACTTACAAGGTTAATTGTATAAATCTCTGCGCCGAATCGTCGAAGCTGTTCTTCTCCTTGGTAGGCAAGAACAAGCCCCAGAGAAATCGACATAAGTACAATAATAGGAATAGCGTTAACCCCAAAATTTTCGATATGAGCTACTATTGAAGTCAGTCTTAGACGTCTAGGATGGAAAATCACACTTATTGAACCTATTGTAACCTGTCCTAAAAAAATAATGAGCTCTCTTGCTAAAATGACAATACCAACACTCACCTTCCCGAGATGCAGGAGACGCTGCTGAAAAAAAGACATTTGTTCGGGTATTTTATCAAGAGTGGGTTTAAAAGGGTCAATTCGTGTAGAAAGAGACTGAAAAGCTTCACTTTCATTTTTTATCTCGACCCGATAGCCTTTTTGCTCTAAAGCTTTGATCGTTCTTTGAAGAAGCCAGACGCCAGAGGTGTCAAAGCCACCAAGGTCCCCCAAATCAAAAATGAGGTGAGAAGGCAATTTTTTTTGAAAGACCGCTTCACATTCTGGTGAAGCCTCTTTCGCATATTTTGCAACCCACAAACCTTTTGGTTTAAAGATAAGCATTTCTTTTTGAGAGAACATCTCTATTTTAGGGATATGGACTGTCATTTTTATTCACGAATTATATTTCCTCTTGCTTTGCAATTGGGTATGTTAAAGGAAAGTGAGAGAGATTTCAAAGCATGAAAGAAAAACCTAAAAGATATTCAGCAAGTTTGGTCTTGCCGAAAACGTTAGTTCTTGTTGGCATGATGGGAGCTGGGAAAAGTAGTATTGGTTGGCGACTTGCCCGTAAGCTTAGCATTCCTTTTCATGATACGGACCAAGAAGTCGAACGCGCAGCAGGATGTTCTGTTGCTGATATTTTTGAAACTTGGGGAGAAAGAGCTTTCAGAGATGCGGAACGACGGGTCATTAGGCGACTTTTAAGTGATAATATTCAAATTATCTCGACAGGTGATGGAGCCTTTGTGGATGAAGAATGCCAAGAGCTCATAAAAGACAATGCTATTTCATTGTGGCTAAGGGCAGATCCTGAAATTTTGTATGAACGAGTTATCAGAAGAGACACTCGCCCTCTTCTTTTTGATGGGGATGCCAAGCAAATTCTTGAAGAAATGGTGGAAAGACGTTACCCCATTTATGCCAAAGCGGACCTCACAGTTGAAAGCAACGATGATGCACATGAAGCCACCGTGGATAGGGTTATGGAAGCTCTCAAAAATCATATTTATGATTAGGATACAGAGAAGTCTTTACACTTTCCTTTATGGGACTTAAACTTGAGCGGCTTTAATAAAGAGTACAAAAATAAAACATGAAGTTCATTTTAACCATTTTTTTCCTACTTTCGTTCACACTTACACCAGCCTTTGCTCAGGAAGATGCTTGGAGTTATACCAGCGATGATCTTCACCCTGGAGAAGAAGTACATCTGAAAACACAAGAAATGGATGAGATACTCCATTCTAGGGATGGTGTAGAAGATAACGATCCTTTAGAAACTATAAACCGGGGAATTTTTTGGTTTAACGGTATATTGGATTTGATTATTATCGAGCCTCTCTCCTTAATGTATAAAGAGATTTTGCCAGAATTTTTAAGAGAGCGGGTGGGTTATGTTTTACGAAACCTGAGTGAACCTATCGTATTTGTTAATAATGTCCTCCAGGGAGAATCAGATGATGCTGGTGATACGCTGGGTCGTTTTTTGATTAATTCAACGCTCGGAATTGGGGGTATTTTTGATGTTACTACGGATTGGGGAATTCCTTATAAAAGAGAAGATTTTGGTTTAACTTTAGCCTCATGGGGTTTTAAATCAGGTCCCTACCTGGTCCTCCCTATTTTAGGACCTTCTAACCTTCGTGATACGGTAGGCCGGGTTGGAGATTATGCATTTGATCCTGTTAACTGGTGGGCTTATTTAAGCGACCATCCTTTATATAGCAACGTTCGAACAGCGGTTCAGATTTTAGATGCTAAAGCCGATAATATCGAACTTGTACAAGAGCTCGAAAAAAATTCTGTTGATTACTATGCAACGATTCGCACATGGTACGATGAAAGACGAAAAGATTTGATGATTAAACAAAAAAGTGAGCGAAAAGCTCTCGATACACCACGTCCAGATGATGATGACTAGCCTTAAAGGAGTAGACTAATGTTCAAGAACCTTATTTTTTGTTTGATCTTATTTTTTACAATAAACGGTGGAGCCATAGCTCAATTGGATAACAAACAAGCAGAGGTTTTTATGTTAGAGATTGGGGACAAAGTAATCACCCTTTTAACTGACAAATCAATCTCTAATCAAGAAAGAGCAAATCAATTTCGAGAAATTTTAAGTACAAAATTCAATGTAAAAGCAATTGGAAAATTTGTATTGGGTAGGTATTGGAAGCAAGCAAATGAACAAGAAAAACAACGCTTTTTAGAGCTTTTCACAGAAACGACAGTTGCAAGCTACGCAACACGTTTTAAAGACTATACATCTGAAAAATTTGAGGTCATAGGTTCACGAGCAGAAGGCGATGGAGGGGTTACTGTTTTGACCCGCATTGTACGGCCTAATGGTCAAGATATTCCTATTGATTGGAAGATTTTTGAAAAGAATGGTGAAATGCGTATTTACGATGTGATATTGGAGGGAATTAGTATGGGAATTACACAGAGGTCTGAATATGCTTCTGTGATCCAACAAGGTGGCGGAAAGGTCCATGCTATTAACACCGCCCTAGAAAAGAAACTTTCCTCTTACACAACAACTTTTTCTTCTCCTCTTCAGAAGTAGAGTTTCAGCTTTTTATCAACTTTAAACATGCTTTCTCAAAATGTCCTACCTGGAAAACTTCTTAGAAATGATGGCTGCTGAAAGAGGCGCTGCAAGAGCGACGTTAAGTGCATATGAAACAGACATAAAAGATTTCTTAAAATTTCTAAAAGATATGGATCCAATAAAAGTCATCTCAAGTGATTTGCAACATTACCTTATCACCCAAAGTCAATATTCAGCAACAACTGTAGCGAGGCGTGTATCTTCTCTTCGTCAATTTTACAAATTTTTAATGAATGAAGGAGAGATTACGGAGAATCCAACAATTTTGCTTGAGGCACCCCGGAATCACCGAAAACTACCCTCTACACTGGACGAAGAGGATGTAGAGCTCCTTTTGAAAGAATCAAAAATGTGGGGAGGAGCAGAAGGCATGCGGATTTCTGCTCTTTTAGAGGTTCTCTATGCAACTGGATTTCGCGTAAGCGAACTTGTTTCGCTTCGGCTTAACACGGTTATGGAAGTTCTTAAAAATGACAAGCCTTTTCTTATGATTCAAGGAAAAGGAAATAAGGATCGGATTGTACCCTTAACCCCTACAGCTATTGATGCTCTCAGAACCTATTTAACCGTGAGAACTTCTTTTTTAACAAAGAAGAAGGAATCACCCTGGCTTTTTCCCTCGTCCAGTCAAGTAGGTCATTTAACACGGCAGAGATTTGGACAACTCTTAAAGGAACTTTCTCTCAAAGCCGGACTTAACCCTGCACTTCTTTCTCCTCACACGATCCGCCATGCTTTTGCAACCCATCTCCTACGTCATGGTGCAAATCTCATGGTGGTGCAGAAGCTTTTAGGTCACAGTGATATTTCTACAACTCAGATTTATACACATGTTGCCCAAGACGATTTAGCACAAATGGTTGAAACCTATCATCCTCTTTCAAAAAATAGGTCAAAGAAGCGTTAAAAATTTAAGGTTTTTCTTGAACCATAAGTCACAGGCGTTTAGATTCAAACCAGTAAAGAGAATATTGGTTAAGCATGCGAGGGCAAAAGCTCAATGGCAATAACACTTGATTTTGAAAAACCTATTGCAGAATTAGAAAGCAAACTTGCTGAACTTCGTCATCTTTCCTCAACGGGAGAGATTAATATCGGAAGTGAGGTTAAGCGCCTTCAAGATAAAACGGAAAAACTCCTTCAGAAAACATATCAAAACCTTACACCTTGGCAAAAAGTTCAAGTCGCCCGTCATCCTGAGCGCCCTCATACGAGCGACTATATTGCCCATCTCATCACCGAATTTACCCCTCTTGCAGGAGATCGTAATTTTGCTGAGGATGAAGCCATTATTGGTGGGTTGGGGCGCTTTCATGATCACCCTGTTATTGTAATGGGTCATGAAAAAGGCAAAGACACAGAGTTACGAATTAAACATAACTTTGGTATGCCAAGACCAGAAGGATATCGGAAAGCCGCCCGCCTTATGCAATTGGCCGAGCGTTTCAAACTTCCCGTCTTAACTTTTGTAGATACAGCAGGAGCTCACCCTGCTATCGAAGCTGAAGAAAGAGGTCAATCAGAGGCAATTGCCCGTTGCCTCGAAGTGAGTGCTGCTATACATGTTCCGATTGTCACAACTATTATCGGAGAAGGGGGATCTGGTGGAGCTGTAGCACTTGCTTTTGCAAATACGATCTTAATGCTTGAACATGCTATATATTCTGTCATATCCCCAGAAGGTTGTGCTTCTATATTATGGCGCACCCGAGATAAAAAAGAAGAAGCTGCAGCCGCTCAAAAATTGACAGCTCAAGATCTAAAACAACTTGGTGTTATAGACACGATAATCTCTGAACCCCTCGGAGGAGCTCAACGCAGCGCTCTCACAACAATTCAAACCGTAGGAAATGCAATTGAAAAGGCTATAAAACCTCTCCTTTCCTTAGACAGGAAAACAATTCGTGAACACAGACGTTCTAAATTCTTGGCTATGGGACGGTTAATAGCAGCTTAAATGATATTGCGTATTTGAATACGTGAACACCCAGGGTCCGAAGCATGATCGCCTCTTTGGAAACATGGGAATGGATATAACTCTCAACTACTCTTTTGTATATTGCCAGACGGTCGCTGGAGGAAGGTTAAGAAAGATGGTTCCCAACCGCTTTTTGGTTAATTGATAAGCTTTTGCATCGATAGAAGAGCGGGGAGAATAGGTATACTGCAAGTAAGCCCCTCCCGGCGCCATGATGTCAAAACAACTCTCTAATATCTGACGACGAACCGATTCTGGCATATTGATCATGGGTAGCCCTGAAACAATCCTGTGAACCTTGCCAAGAATTTCAGAAGGAAGAATCTTCCCTAACTCCGATGCATTTCCATGAATAATATTTGTCTGAGGAAGGGCAGACCTCAAATAGGTCGCGAGAGTTTTATCTAGTTCAATAACATAAATCCGTGCTGGATCTATACCCGCCTTAATTAAGGAGCGGGTAAGTGAACCACTTCCTCCCCCTAATTCCACAATAGGAGATACATCATCAACAGCTGCATACTTAGCTAGAAGAGCACCTAAATGCCGTGAACTCGGAGCTACGGCCCCTAACTGCCGAGGGTTCCGAAGAGCCCTTAAAATGAACAGCTTAGTACCCAGGGAAGCATTAGTTTGCGCGTACATGTTAATTTACCCTTCTAACGATCAAAGTTATTCATGCCTTAAATAACCTGAATAATCAATACCCAATCAACAATGGCTTATTAACGCAGGGCGTATATTCGCAGAACTAATGCTTCTTATCTCCCTTTTTTCTTCAGTCCTGGATGTGCCTTGCAATATGCCTCGTAAATTTTATCTTGGGTAAGATCTGCATAAATCTGAGTTGAGCTTAAAGAAGCATGCCCTAAAAGTTCTTGAATATGACGAAGTTCACCCCCTCCTTCGAGAAGGTGAGTTGCAAAACTATGGCGCAAAGCATGGGGTGTAACTGTATCTGGAAGGCCTAACTCAAAGCGTAAATCACGCAACGCTTTTTCAGCAACTGCTGTATTTAATCGCCCTCCCCGTGCTCCCCGAAAGAGAGGGGTGTCTTTGGTTAGCGTGTAAGGAGAGACCCTTATATACTGTTTGACCTTATCTACAATGGAAACCAAAAGAGGGACTTGCCGCTCTTTCCCTCCCTTTCCTCTAATGTGCAGGAAGGTATCATTCCAATCAGATCCATTTAAACTTAAAGCTTCTGAAATACGAAGACCACACCCATAAAGAAGCATGAAGAGGGCTTGATCTCTAAGTTCAATCCATGTTTCCGGCTTTCGCTCCATTAACTCTAAAGACTGAATTTCTGATAAAGGCCGAGGCAACCTTTTATCTAAACGAGGGGCAGAAATAGATTCAAACGCAGTGGAAACGGAAAAACCCTGTCGTCTCAAATACCTAACGAAAGACTTAAGGCTAGAAAGGAGCCGCGTATTTGACCTTTTACAAACCTCTTTTCGAACACGAGCAGCTAAAAAGGACCGCAAGTCCATAGGTTTAAAAGTATCAAAATCTTTTAAGCCAAGCAGCGTTCCCCTATATTCAACCATAAACGTAATAAATAGCTTAAGGTCTGAAAAATAAGCATGAACCGTATGCCATGACGCCCGACGCTCATAGACAAGCTTTTGGTAAAATCCCCCGAGCTGTTCTTGAAGATCAGGCGTCGCACCAGACAGGGTTTCTTTAAGACGATGGAGTGCTCGATTTTCCACTGGGCTTTACTTGCATTAATCTCTCCCGATGGTCTGTCCTGTTTTTTGCCAATCGGACAAAAAACTGGCAACACCCTTATCCGTCAAAGGGTGATTATAGAGTTGGCGGAAAATTTTCGGGGGGATTGTAGCTACATCAGCTCCTGCTTGTGCAGCTTCAACAACGTGTAGTGGGCTACGAATGGAAGCAGCTAAAATTTCTGTCTTAAAATCGGGATAGTTATCATAAATCTCCACAATTTGATGAATCAGGGTCATACCGAGTTCTCCTACATCGTCCAACCTTCCAATAAAGGGAGAAATATATGCTGCTCCTGCTTTAGCAGCTAAAAGAGCCTGGGCAGCTGAAAAGCATAGTGTTACATTTACAGGCGTGCCTTCCTGCGCTAATATATGACAAGCCTTAAGACCTTCAACAGTTAGAGGAACCTTAATAACTACATTAGACGAAATCTTTGCCAGATGACGCCCTTCAGCAAGCATCCCCTCGAGATCAATTGCCGTAACTTCTGCGCTAACAGGCCCAGAAACAATTGCACAAATTTCAGTCAATACTTCCTCAAATTGTCGACGCGCATGAGCAATAAGGGTAGGATTTGTAGTCACTCCATCCACAAGTCCCGTCTCAACAAGAGAACGAAGTTCTGTTATATCGGCAGTATCAACAAAAAATTTCATGGGCTATGATTCCTTTAAATTTAGTATGAGCACATTATGAGTTCGAATTTAGCAACTGTAAAGGCACCTCTGAGCATCTCTGTTCTCTTACCCCTCCCCTTAAAGGAAGCTTTTGATTATATAAGTGAACGTCCTCTACTGAGAGGAACCCTTGTGAAAGTGCCTTTTGGACCTCGGCACCTTTATGGGGTGGTGTGGGATGAGAAGCCCATGGTTAAGCCTAAAACCCTTAAACCTATTTTAGCCATCTATGATGGCATCCAGCTCCCCGAGGTTTCTCTAAAATTTATTGACTGGGTCAGCGGGTATACAATGACTTCCCAAGGACAGATTTTAAAAATGGTTATTCCCGTTCCTGAGTCATTTGAAGCTAAGGGGGAACAACTTTACGGCCTCTTTCAGTATCCAAAAAAGATTACCCCTCAAAGGCAAAAGGTTATTGAATTTTTTGAATCGCATATAGAGCCTCTTCCCCTAAACGAGATTTCTGAAAAATTAGGGATCAGCGAAGGAATCCTCAAAAATCTTGTTAAAGGCGGTGTTCTAACTCTTCAAGGAGAACGACCTTGGAAAGCACCGTCTCGTCCACCAGCCCTTCCTCCCCAAAAGCCTCAGCTAACCCTAGATCAACTTGTCGCATCAGAAGATATCAAAAGAAGCTTAGACTCTCAAACTTACCATACCTTTCTCTTGGAGGGCGTAACGGGCTCTGGAAAGACAGAAGTTTATTTTGAGGCCATCAACTATATCTTACAAAAGGGCGGGCAAGCTCTTGTCATGCTCCCTGAGATTGCCTTAACGGCTCAATGGTTACAACGTTTTGAAGCCCGATTTGGGTTTCAACCCGCAACTTGGCACTCAGGTCTCGGAAAAAGCCACCGAAAAGCCACGTTCCGCTCTCTTCTCGAAGGACAAATACCGATCATTGTTGGAGCCCGATCCGCTCTTTTCCTTCCTTTTCCAGATCTCAAGCTTATCATTGTGGATGAAGAACATGATGGATCTTATAAACAAGAAGAAAGTGTTACTTATAATGCTCGAGATATGGCTGTCGTACGATCACGGATGAGTCAAGCGACATGTGTTCTTGCCTCTGCCACCCCCTCTCTTGAAACTGAACTGAACGTTCAAGCTGGAAAATATCGCCATATCCAACTTTCTGATCGATATGGAGATGCAGAAATGCCGGAAGTTAAACTCATTGACCTCCGCAAAAATAAAACAACCACTCAAGAATGGATTTCAGCCCCCCTTCGAGAAGCTATTGACGAAACACTCAACAGAGGAGAGCAAGCTATGCTCTTTCTCAACCGTCGGGGATATGCTCCTATGACTCTCTGTCAAAGCTGTGGAGATCGCTTAATGTGCCCTCACTGCAGCGTTTCACTCGTCCATCACAAATCTCAAGACAAGCTTTTGTGTCACCATTGTGGATATGTTACCAATCTCCCCAGTTCCTGTCCTGCCTGTCATGAGGAAGGAAGCTATCGATTCATTGGTCCAGGTGTGGAGCGTATTTATGAGGAAGTTTGCCGTCTCTTCCCTAAAGCTCGTTGTTCCCTAATGACAAGTGATCATTTGAGTACCCCTCAAAAGCTTCTCGAATCTATTAATGCCATTCAAAACCATGAGGTTGATGTTCTAATAGGAACTCAAGTGATGGCTAAAGGGCATCACTTTCCTCTTTTGACGCTGGTCGGAATCGTCGATGGAGATAGTGCCCTTTCAGGAAGCGACCTTAGAGCATCTGAAAAATCCTTCCAACTTCTCCATCAAGTCGCAGGAAGGTCAGGACGAGAGCATCGGAAAGGACAAGTTCTTCTTCAAACCCATGTGCCAGAGCATCCTGTTATGCAAGCTCTCGTTCATCATGACCGAGGAACGTTTTTTGCTCTTGAATCAGAACAACGCATGATTCATGGCTTTCCGCCTTATGGACGTCTGGCAGCTCTTATCCTTTCAGGAAAAAAGAAACTCGACGTTGAAAAAGCAGCACGTTTACTCGCAAAGACATTTCCTTTAACAGAAAAGGCGGAATTGCTAGGCCCAACCCTTGCTCCTCTTTCCTTTCTAAGAGGTAACCATCGGTGGCGACTTTTGGTCAAGACTGCTAAGGACTTTCCTCCCCAACCCCTTTTGAAAGCTTGGCTCTCTAAAACGACGCTTCCTTATGGCGTTAGAATTCAAATCGACATCGACCCCTATAGTTTTTTTTAAAGCGAAAGTTACCCCTTACTTTACTTCCCAATTGAGAAATTGGTACTCATCAGAATCATACCAAATATCTTCATCATCAGCAGAGCTCACATAAGGATGTTGTTTTAAAAATTTAGAGTTACGACTTCCTACATATTTAGGGATAAGATCTTTAGCTTCATCCTTTAATGGTAAGATAAGAGCTAATTCATCATCAATGTCTTGTATGGATTTAGGTTTTTTAGCTGCTTTTTCGTTATCAGAACTCTCAGTAATTTCCTTATGTGCAATTACGTAAATGTTTCTTATCTGGCCCAGGAGATTCTCAATTTCATCAAATACCTTGAGAGAAGTTTGCAAACCATGTGCAAGTTCTACGTTTCTTCTTCCAAAAGAAAGATACCTCTTACCTTCAAACTCAAAATAAGAAATAAAAGGATTCCCCTCCTGCAGAAGAATAGCTTCCTCGAGCTCATCACTCGGTTTAACATTTGTAATCATGAGGCCAGGAGAAGCCTCCTTTAAAGCCTGAAGAAAATCTATAATAGCTTTTTCTTTTTTTACAAGATCCTCGTACATTTTAAAGAATTGAGGAGCGAGAATCGTTTTCTCATTACTATGCTCACCCGGACTATTTTCTTCAACGCAAAGTTGATGCCTCGCGTATAGTAAATGTAAGATGTCTACACAAGACTTAATAGCATCTTCAAAAGAGGGGAGCTCTTCAGATGTAGAAAGTTGAAATTTTAAATAAGAGCTTATATAAACTTTGCTTTTTGAAGTTTTAGAAAGCATAAATAAAGTAAGGGCAGCAACATGATTTTTAGGGACACCCCGGCCGGACATATACATCAAGGCCAGTAAATGGGGAGCGTTTTTAAATTTTTTTGCTACAACAGAACTAAGGTATCGGAATGTAATTTCATCATTATACTTAGACCAACAAACCCCCCGGTTTTGTATATACATTGAAGCTAAACGATATTTTGCTATGAAGTAATATAATGGCTCTTCGTTGTTTAAATCAAATTCTTCATGTCCCTTCAGATGAGCTTTACCCAGAAAACCAACAGCTTTTCTGTCATTGTCATCTGTAAGGCCACCGGCTCCTCGACCTTGGACAAGCATTGAGGCAAGCTTAATATTTGCTTCAGGAATATGGTCTGCTGTTTGCGTGAACAAATCAAAAGCAATCTGATTAATTTTAACTTGGAATACGTTGCGTCCACTTGTGTTTAACTTTAATATTTCATTCGCAAGAAGATATTGTGCCTCAGGCCCATTGTGCCTGGCTGTTTCCACATGATTCTTCAACGTCCTTTCAGTAAGCTTCACCCCAGAAGAACATGGCGTTCCCTCATCAGATAGGACTGCATTGCGCCCAGCCCTTGTTTCAAGGACCTCCAAGAGAAAAAATAATATAAAGAAAGCCGAGAGCTTCATAAATTTTATAAAAAAAGGATTTTTTTTCATTATATCCTCCAAGTTTCAAATAATAAATACGAATAATTTAATGAAAGATTCTTTTTTTCTATATTGGCTCACTAAATCGTTCTCTCAATTTTTCAGCTACTTGCGCTGAAACAAAAGGTGTTGTATCTCCATTCAAACGAGCAATTTCCTTTACAAGATTTGAGGCAATCAATTGATAACTTTCAGAGGCAACAAGGAAAACTGTCTCTAAATCCGGGCTCATTTTTCGATTGGTACCTGCCATTTGAAATTCATATTCAAAATCTGATACCGCTCTCAAACCTCTTATCAAAAGTTGAGCTTCTTCTTTCTTCGCAAAATTCACTAATAAATTATCAAAGGGCTTAATAATAATTTCAATGTCTTGTGAAAATGAATGATTTCGTAGTTCATTTTCAATCATTTCAATACGAGCTTCTACTGAAAAAAGAGGATCTTTACTAACGTTAGTTGCCACCGCTACGATAAGACGATCGACGAGACGTGTTGCTCTCTGAATAATATCCATATGACCAAATGTAATGGGATCAAAAGTACCAGGGTAGACACCTATGTGAAGTCGTTTAGACATTTTCACTTTCCCCATCATCTTCATTTCCATCATCTTGGATACGAGCGACAGAAACCACTGCTTCTTCCTTATCCACACGGAAAAGAGTAACGCCTTGGGTTCTACGTCCAGCGATGCGAATATCATGAACGGGACAGCGAATAAGTTTACCTGTATTAGTAACCAACATAACATCATCCTCATCTTTTACCGGAAATGAATCCACAACTTTACCCGTTTTTGAAGTAACATCCATTGTTGTAATTCCCTGCCCCCCACGATTTGTACAACGGTATTCATAGGCAGAGGAGCGCTTACCAAAACCATTTTCACTAACAGTCAGGATGAATTCTTCTTGAGAAGCAAGTGCCTCAAATCGATCTTGCGCAAGAGGCGTTTCTTCATTAGATATATCCTCCTCCTCATCTTGACGACGCAGACGTAAAGCCTGCCTTAGATAAGCATCACGTTCTTCAATTGTAAACTCAACCTCACGTAGAATCGTCATAGAGACGACCTCATCCCCTTTTGATAAACGAATACCACGCACACCTGTTGACGTCCTACCAACAAACTCACGTACATCCGTAACTCCAAAACGGATACAACGGCCTTCCCGGGTTGTAAGCAAGATATCATTTGTTTCATCGCAAGAGCTGACGGCAATGAGGCGCTCTTTTTCCTCAAGTTTCATGGCAATTTTCCCATTTGCTCTAATGTTGGTAAAATCAGAAAGAGAATTGCGCCTAACATGCCCGGCAGAGGTTGCAAAGAGAATATGCATATTAGACCATTGAGCGTCATCATCTGGCATTGGCATAATGGTTGAAATTGTCTCTCCTTCCTCAAGAGGCAAAAGATTCACAATAGCTTTCCCTCGAGCTTGAGGTGTGCCAAGAGGAAGCTTATACACTTTCATGCCAAATACACGTCCTTTGGTGGTAAAGAAGAGGACTTGCGTATGTGTGTTAGCAACAAAAACTTCTGACACCGCATCTTCATCCCGCGTTGACATGCCAGAGCGCCCCTTTCCCCCACGCTTCTGAGCCCGATATGTATAAATCGGAACACGTTTAATATATCCTCCCAAACTTACAGTCACGATCATATCTTCCCGTTGAATGAGATCTTCTTCATCAGCATTCATCTCTGCATCTTCGATTGTTGTGCGACGGGGAGTAGCATGATTTTCCTTCATCTCAAGAAGCTCATCTCTTAAGATTTCGAGACGTTTATCACGGGACCCTAAAATGTGAAGATATTCTTTAATCTCTTCCACAATTTGATTAAGCTCAAGGGCAATTTTTTCTCTTTCAAGCCCTGTAAGACGATGGAGTCTTAAGTCCAAAATGGCTTTAGCTTGAGCTTCTGACATGCGATAAGTCTCATCCACAATTGGATAGCCAGGCTCATCTATCAAACGAATTAAGGACTCTATTTGAAAAACTTTCCAATTACGAGCTAAGATTTCATCTTTTGCTATTTGAGGGTCAGGCGCTTTACGAATTAAGGCAATCATCTCGTCCAAATTCTCAACAGCTATAGCCAATCCCACTAAGACGTGAGCCCTCTCCCGAGCTTTTCTAAGGTCAAATCGGGTCCGACGGGTAATCACTTCTTCTCTAAAGATGATAAAGCACTCAAGAATTTCTTTAAGGTTCATTTGTTGAGGCCGGCCGCCATTTAAGGCCAACATATTTACCCCAAAGGTGGTTTGAAGCGGAGTCATAGCATAAAGACGATTCAGGACCACATCTGCCACAGCATCTTTCTTTAACTCAATAACAACCCGAACACCTTGATCAGATTCATCTCGCAAATCGGAAATGCCCTCAAGTTCTTTGTTATTGACGAGCTCAGCCATACGCTCAATCATTTTAGCTTTATTCACTTGATAGGGAACTTCTGTAACGATAATAGCTTCCCGATCTTTACGAATGGTCTCAATATGGGTACGGCTGCGAATAACAAGAGATCCGCGTCCCGTCTTAAAAGCACTATAAATGCCTCGTCGTCCCATAATAAGAGCCCCTGTAGGGAAGTCAGGACCTGGAATGTATTCCATTAACTCTTCAATTGTTAACTCTGGGTTTTCAATGAGAGCACAACACCCATCAATCAGTTCTCCAAGGTTATGTGAAGGAATATTGGTAGCCATACCAACTGCAATCCCTCCCGCCCCATTAACCAAAAGATTAGGAATGCGACTAGGCAGGACTGTAGGTTCTTCTGTAGACTCATCATAATTAGCTCGAAAATCAACAGTTTCTCTATCAATATCGGACATGAGAAAGTGAGCCGGCTTTGAAAGACGAGCTTCCGTATACCGCATTGCCGCTGCAGGATCACCATCCATAGATCCAAAGTTACCTTGTCCATCAATAAGAGGCAAACGAAGGGAAAAATTTTGGGCCATTCGCACGAGAGAATCGTAAACCGCTTCCGTACCATGGGGGTGATATTTTGCAATCACATCTCCAACGATACGAGCTGATTTTCTGTGGGGTCTATTAAAATCATAGCCAGCTTCATACATAGAATACAGAATACGCCTGTGGACAGGCTTAAGCCCATCGCGAACATCTGGAAGCGCTCGGCTTACGATCACACTCATCGCGTAAGCGAGATAAGACGTTTTCATCTCATCTTCAATATAAATAGAAGGAATCACTAGGCTTTCACTCAACGGAGGGCTCCTTAGCTAATAAGTTTGGACAGTTAAAGGGTATTCAAGTTCAAAGCCTTTCAATTAAAAGGGAATCTCATCATCTATTTCTCCCATAGAAGGCAACGCTTCTCGAGCGCCATTACTAGGCGCATCAAAGGATGTCATGTCACCCCCTCCTTGGCTACGAGCACTATCGAGCATGGTCATCTCACCTCTAAAACGAGGGACAACAATTTCTGTTGTATAACGCTCTTGGCCGCTTTGGTCTGTCCATTTCCGGGTTTGAAGCTGACCTTCAATGTAAATTTTTGCACCTTTACGGAGATACTTATCCGCAACTTCTGCTAGTTTTTCGTTAAAAATAACGACTCTATGCCATTCTGTTCGTTCTTTGCGCTCTTGAGTATCTCGATCACGCCATTGTTCTGATGTTGCTAAAGCGAGGTTGACAATCTTTGTTCCATCCTGTGTCATTCGAACTTCAGGGTCTTTCCCTAAATTTCCTACCAAGATGACTTTGTTTACACTTCCAGCCATAAGTTTCTCCTCACTTTTTAAGGTTTTCCCTCTTGTTATAGGCTATCTTATTTTGAAGCGCTATAGGTTTTAATGAATGGGCAATTGAAAAATTTTATGTCTTTATCTTAAACAATATTTTTTTAACACTTTTTTTATCTTTTAAAATATGTCACCTTAAGAAGAAAGCTTCTCTAAAGGGAGGGGAAGATGAAATACGCCCAAATCATTTCAAGAATTCGGGTAGGCAACCGAGCGGCGGGCCCGATGAGCGTAGTAACCTACGTGACAGAGTGCGAGTCCCGAAGCTTAACGCCCCCGAAGCTTGAAAGGCGAAGGGTATATATCATTTTTACAGGTCTTTTTCTTCTATGTTCGTACCCATCTTTTGTTCATGCAGAAGGGCCACCTGACGTGTCTTTGCGCTTTCATTCTCAGTGGAAGATAGGAGAGCGGGAGCGAATGGATTTACAACAAAAATATGGTTCTTCCCGAGTATCCTTTGATGAAGAAGGCCATGCAACGCCCAATGGACTTACTCCTGACCAAGTTAAGCGGTGGGAACGGCTGTATGAGCTGTGCATGAGTGATGGATGCTATTTTTGTGATTCACCTGAAGGAAGCTGCGAAAATCATACCTGCGGGCCTAAGAATGTAAACTGCAAACCCTATTTGGAAGTCGGAGGTCTTCCTAAGTGCGGGAAAGAGTGTGCTGATTATGCTTTTACGTCAACTCTGATCTAAATCTGTCTTTCATGAAGAAAAGAGCAATGGCTGCTATAAGAGAAGTTCCTCCTAAGTATATCGCAGGAGCCGCATTATTACCTGTCAGTTGAATGAGTCCTGTAGCTATTAAAGGCGCGCTTCCTCCAAAAACAGCCATACTAATGCTATGAGCTATAGAAAGGCCTGAAAAACGAACGGTTAAAGGAAACAACTCAACCAAAGTTGCAGGAATGGGAGCAAAAAACATGCCCATAATAAAGGAAAGACCAATTTGGGCTGATAAAGCAGAGGTAAAGCTCCCCTCAAGAGCCACAAAAAGAGGGTAAGCAAAAAAAGTAAATGCAAGTGCGCTTGAGATTAAAACAGGCTTACGACCAATTCGATCAGAAAGCCACCCAGAAAGAGGAATGGCAACACCCATGGCACCCATACTAATGGTTGTCATCATGAGGCTTGTGCCCATATCAAATTCTAGAAGTGCGGTTAAATAATTATTGATAAAGGTGACAATAAGATAAAACCCAACAGACAATGTGAGTTCAATGGTAACAACATAAGCAATTGTTCTCAAATGGTTTTTAAATAACTCAATAAGAGGAGTTGAGTGTTCTTTATGCAGTTCTTTCGCTTTAGAAAATTGTTCGGGCTCATTCACGGTTTTACGCATAACTGATCCCACAAACCCCCCAGCAATGCTCAGAAGGAAAGGAATCCGCCACCCCCAACCTAACAACTGATCATCCGTAAGAGAGTAGCAAGTAATTGTTGCCACACCTGAGCCCACTAAAATTCCAATAAGAAGACTAAAGACTACCCAACTTCCATAAAGACCTCGATTTCCTGTTTGGGAGTGTTCAACAACAAATATCATTGAACCTGTAAACTCCCCTCCCATTGAAAGACCTTGGGCCAAGCGAATTAACGTTAAAAGAAGAGGGGCAAGCCATCCAATTTGTTCATAGGTCGGCAAAAGACCAATGAGAGTCGTGGGAATTGCCATCAAATAAATAGACCATAAGAGGGCATTCTTTCGGCCAATTTTATCACCAATATGACCAAAAATAATCCCCCCAAGAGGCCTCATAATAAAACCAGCAGCAAAAATTCCAAAGGTGGCCATAAGGGCAGCAAAGGTACTAATCTTCGGAAAAAACAGAGACCCAATGGTGGTTGCAAAATACCCATACAGGGCAAAGTCATACCATTCAAGAGCATTTCCAACCATGCAGGAAAGAATCACTCGCTTAAGATAGCTTCCCTCTTGAGGCATGCTTAAAGACTCACAGGTAGTTGTTGCAACTGTCACTCATAAACTCCAAAATCCAAAAGGGGAACAACCCTTCTTAAATAGAATCCTCATCTAAAAGATGCTTGAGGTGTTTGACAAGGGAAACATTTTAACTCTTTCAAATAGCTTTGAAAAAAGTTCTATTCTATTAATTACAAAATTTGTATAATAAAAACAAACATCAGTGATTTTTTAACAAAACTCATTTATGGAAAGATTAACAACTTATTTCTAAATTATTTAAGCTTAGTTGCTCACCCATTCCCAAGCTCGTTCTATCTTAGAACTGGGGTAACAACGTACTTCTGTTTTAAATAAGGGACCCAATAATCTTGCCCAATTATAAACCCACTGTTCATCTGCAATAATGACTTTCTTCTCAACACGTGATGCATATTTGTATAAGTAACATATAGCCTTTGCCATTGCACGAATATTAGTCCCTTTAAAATCTCTAAGATCAGATAAAATACGTATATTTCCATGATGATCTATAACTTCAGTAACAAAAGGAAGAAGTGTTGCATAATCATCCACACTCAACTGACCTTCTACACGAATCCCAATTGTATTTCCGTTGCTTTCTGGAAGAATGTGATACATAAAAAAACTCCTTTTATTTTTATTATATCAGACTTTCTTTTTTTAAAAAAATAACGTAGAATACAAAGGCTTTTTTAAGAAAGCACTAATCAAATTATGGAGAAATACTATGCATCGACACCATCATGATAATAATCAACTCAGAAATTCACCCATGCAACATGATAAAATAAGGAATCTAAAATGTTATTACTTAAAAACCTAACGAGATTATTCTCATTCTTATTCATTTTTTCTTTTTTTTCTGCTTTAGCTTCCCCTCTTAAAATTTCAATCATACAAACAATTGAACATCCTGCTCTAAATGCAACACGAAAAGGTCTTCTCGAAGAGCTTATAGAGTTGGGTTATAAAGACCTTATTGTGGACTATCAGTCTGCTCAAGGAAGTCCTGCTTTGGCAACACAAATTGCTCAAAAATTTGCTTCAGATAAACCAGATATCATTGTAGCAATTGGGACAACAGCAGCTCAAGCAGCTTTGACCGCAACAAAAGACACGGATATTCCTATTGTGTTTAGCTCAGTCACAGATCCACTCGCAGCAAAGCTTGTCACAAGTTTAGAGGTCCCCCAAGGTCATGTTACAGGCGTTTCTAATTTTGTTGCTGTAGAGCCTCAATTGGAGCTTTTCAAGAGAACTTTGCCTAAGTTAAAAACGATAGGGATTGTTTATAATCCAGGCGAAGCAAACTCTACAGCCCTCCTCAAAACAATGGAAGACGCCGCCAAAAATCTTGATATAAAACTTGTAACTGCAGCCGCAACAAAAACAAGTGAGGTAATGGCAGCAGGCCAAAGCCTATGTGGAAAGGCTGATGCTCTCTTTATTAATAATGATAATACGGCCTTAGCTGCCTTTAAAAGTGTTGTAAAAGCAGCTCAATCCTGTGGTATTCCAGCCTTTGTAAGCGACGTTGATCTCATGGACCAAGGAGCACTCGCAGCACTGGGGCCTAATCAACATGACTTAGGTCGGCAAACGGCACGTATGGTGGAGCGCATTGTTAAAAACCCAAAAGATCCTCTTCCTGCTGTTGAATTCCCTGAAAAAACAGATGAATTTGTTAAAACGCCTTAAAATAAACACCCTCGAAAGCCGAAGTGAGTAAAAATGTCACTTCGGCACGTTGGTTTTAAGAAAGCATTTTTCTTCCCCAAAGCCTATTAATAAAAGCTTGCGCCAAAAACGGGCTGAATTTAGATTATATCTTAAAGGGAGTGTTTTAAATTTGCCCTCTTTAAGATAGAAAAGACCTAAAGAAAAAGAGGCACAAGAATGTCATCAACAGGTACGAATGTTATTTTAAGCGTCAGTCCTTTGGGAGGAACTTCATTTTACCTTAACGACTTCAAAGGAATTGAACGACTTTCAAATCTTTTTGAATATACTCTTCTTATGACAGCTCAAAGTAATTCGGTTAATTTTTCGAGCATCATGGGTCAAAGTGCTACGGTTTCTCTTACCATAGGCTCAGATGTGCGAACTTATAATGGAATTGTAGGAAAATTTGAGCAAGTTGGAACTCCATTTACTGCTTTAGGCGCGTGGACAGCTTACCGGGCAACTCTTTATCCCAGCCTATGGCTGTTACAGTTTTCGGGTCAATGTCGCATTTTTCAAAACCAGACGATTATAAGTATAATCACAAGCGTTCTTGACCAAGATCAAGTTACTTATTCGAACCAAGTCTCAAGCGCAGGATCAGAAACTGTTGACTTTTGTGTTCAATATAATGAGACAGATTTCAATTTTATCAGTCGCTTGATGGAAGGTGTAGGAATTTTTTATTTTTTTCAGCAGACCGAAAATGGCCATACACTTGTTCTTGCTGATTCAGTAAGCAATTATGCAACTTGCCCCAACGCATCCTCCGTAAGTTTTCAAGATGCAACGCCGAAAGAACAATTCTTGAATATTGTAACTTCATGTTTTCTCACACAGCGGATTGTCCCCCAAGCCAATACGCTTGTCAGTTATAACTATTTGACTCCCCAAACCCCCCTCAGTGCCACTGCCACAGGTCCTTCTAATGCAGGTGGAGGGTCCATTACAACTTATGATGAAATTTATGGGCAACAAACCACAGGAACTCAGCTTGTCACCGTAAAACTACAATCAGAAGACTTTCCTCAACAAATGGCAGAAGGAGGTTCAACAGTTCCTTTTTTCCTTGCAGGGTATAGTTTTCAATTGCAAAATCATCCTCGCGCAGATGCAAATATAAGCTATGCTCTTTATGAAGTTATCCATGAAGCCCATATTCTAGAGAAAGGAAGCCAAAAATCCTTATATAAGAACACTTTTAAAGCCTTTCCAGCAACCATCCTCTTTCAAGCCCCCCAAAAGACAGCAAAGCCGCGCATTTATAGTACGCAGACAGCCGTCGTAACAGGAGCTTCTGGTCAAGATATTTATACCGAGCAATATGGACGCATTAAGGTTAAGTTTCATTGGGATCCTTCTCCCAATCAGGATGAAACAACATCTTGCTGGATCCGTGTTGCTACCCTGTGGGCTGGACAAACCTGGGGAACTTTATTTACCCCTCGTGTAGGTCAGGAAGTTGTTGTTTCTTTTATTGACGGAGATCCTGATAACCCTTTGGTTGTCGGCGCGGTATACAATGGCGTTAATAATCCTCCTTATTTACCAAGTGATCCAACGAGATCCACCATTAAAAGTCAGACAAGTCCAAGCAGTGGTGAAGCAACACCTGGATATAACGAAATTTCTATTGAGGACCAACAAGGCTCGGAACAAATTAACGTTTATGCCCAAAAAGATTTTAATATTACAGTTCAGAACGACCAGAATATTACAATAGTGGGAGGCAACAGAACAATTGTTCTGCAATCACAAGATGAACAAAATGAAACAAGAACAAGTCAACAAAGTAATGATAGTTTAAAATTAATGAACGGAACTAAATCTGTCGAAATTGTTCAAGGTGATTATACGATCCTCCTCGATCAAGGAAATATGAGCATCACGTGTAGTAGTGGCAATCTTAATGTTCAAGTGACAGGAGATATTTCCTTCAATTGTACAGGCAACTTTGGGATTACGGCCGGACAGGATATTTCCCTCCAAGCGACAGGTAAAATTACAGACCAAGCTGGAACGGATGTATCCATAACGGCAGGTGGGGGAGTTACAATAACGGCAGGTGCGGATCTTGCTGAAAAAGCAGGCGGCGCTGCAACCATAACCGCTGGCGCTGATTTTTCCGCAACAGCAGGAGGAGCAGCCACTGTGGACGCAACTGGAGATACCTCAATTAAGGGAGGAGGAGCAGTCGAGATTACAGGCGGTGGAACGGTCTCTATAAAAGGAGCAACCATTGAGGAAACGGCCGGTATAATAATGCTGAATGGATAAAAGCAACTATGACAGACGAAAAAAAAGAAGAGCTCTCTGAGGCTGAAGCAAAGCAAGAAGATAACCCTGAAGAGCAATCTTCATCCCTCCATGGTAAAAAGCGTTTTTTGGGTCATATAACTGACAATAAAATGCATGGCATTTTAGAGCATTATGATGAAAAAGGTAAGCTTAAGGCATCCCAGTCCTTTGAAAAAGGTCTTCTTCATGGAGAAACTCATCGATATGACGCTCAACAACGTCCTAAAGAGAAAATGACCTACCATGAAGGTCTCCCTCATGGGCCAGCTGAGTTTTATAAGGAAGGGCGCCCCCTTATGTTCACCCAATTTCATGAGGGTAAGCATCATGGAGAAACAAGATTTTTTAATGAAGCCGGTATGGTTAGAGCTCAAATTCAATATGAACATGGCCGCAAACACGGGCCGTGCGTTGGTTACGATAGTTTGGGGCGGGTAAAGCGGGTTGTTCATTATCAAAATGGGCAGTTAGAGGGACCTTCACTCACCTATTATCCTGATGGGACTCTTCTTGAATCAGGAATGTATATCCAAGGACGTCGACATGGAGAGTTCAGATCCTATTATGAAAATGGTTCTATTCGACAAATTCTTACCTTTGATATGGGTCGACTTGTTCGAAAGCCGCAACTTTTCGATTCCAAAGGGAACCTAACTTCTATAGGGATTGAAAGATGAGTCTTGCCGTTGTTGGAGAGAGTTCAATTATTAAGTGCGCTTTTGGACTCGTCCCCACTCCCTTAATTGTTCTTCCTGATCGAACTGTCACTGCAGAAGTCATGTTAATGGGAAACATCATAGATATGATCCCTCTTGTAAATATTGTGACTTTTGGAGAGTGCATTTCTCTTGTCAATCCTGAAGTTCTGGCCGCAACGATTGCCGCCTTTGGCGTCCTTGTTCCTATGCCCTGTATTCCTGTTATTGTTGATCCTTGGATTTCTGAAGCCATTGATGTGATGGTGGAAGGTCCTCCTGCTATTGATGAGACAGCTATCATTATGTGTTTATGGGCAGGGGTAATTCATATTGACGAGCCAGGTAACTTTACAGTGGAAGTCCCTTGAAGGAATATAAAATGATCTCCCCAACGATCCGTTTAATCCAGAAGGCTCAATCCCTCTTAAAGGAAGTGGTCATTAAAACACCAATCCTTTATTCACCTTATCTTTCTCGAGCATTTGAAGCCCAGATTTTTTTAAAACTGGAGAATTTTCAAGAAACGGGCTCTTTTAAAGAAAGGGGAGCTTTTGTAAAGCTTAAAAGCCTCTCTGAAGATACTCTCAAGCGAGGCGTTATTACAATGTCTGCAGGCAACCATGCCCAAGCCGTTGCTTTTCATGCACATAATTTAGGCGCACCCGCAACGATTGTTATGCCTCTTTTTACTCCCCCCACAAAAGTCGGACATACGGAAAAATGGGGGCCCCGAATTATCCTCGGAGGCAAAACGCTCGATGAGGCCCATCAAATTGCTATGGATATAGCTTTAAAAGAAAATCTTACCTTTATTCACCCTTATGACGATCCTTGGGTCATTGCAGGACAAGGAACCATAGGAAGCGAAATGTTGGATCTCCACCCAGAACTAGATAGCCTTTTGATTCCCATTGGGGGAGGGGGACTTTGCTCTGGAATTGCCCTTATGGCAAAATATTTAAAACCCTCTCTTAAAATTTATGGTATAGAAGTGGAAGGATACGCTTCCATGTCTCATGCCCTTTATGGTACCTCTGAAGCACGTCAAGGAGGTATCACACTTGCAGAAGGTATAGCTGTTAAAACGCCAGGAAATCTTCCCAAAAAAATCCTGAAAGAGCATCTCGAAGGTATATTTGTTGTAACAGAAGAAGAAATTGAACGAGCTGTTGATCTCTTCCTATGCAAACAAAATATCGTCGTGGAAGGAGCAGGAGCTGCGGGACTCGCGGGTTTGTTACATAATCCTTCTCTTTTTAAACATAAAAATGTTGGTATTGTGGTCAGCGGAGGAAATATTGACCCCCGACTTGTTTCTGCAATCATGATGCGAGGACAATTTCAAGAAGGTCTTTTAACCCTCTTAAAGATTGAGGTTCCAGATATACCTGGCGTGCTAGCTCGTGTTGCCAGTATTATTGGCAATCACCAAGCTAATATTCTTGAAGTTAAACACCAACGCCTTATTTATGAAATTCCCATTAAAATGGCCGAACTTGATATTATGGTAGAAACACGTGGAAAAGAGCACATGGAAGCTATCATTAAAGACTTAGAAACCGCCGGATTTAAGGTAAGGAAGCTCGAAAGAGAGTAAAGCTGTATAGATTCTCGTTCTGTTTGTTTTTAAGTCCCCGTTAAAGGGATTTTCAAAGGATTCAAAGGGGTGGTTAGATATTGCCCTCTATGGCGGATAAGAGGAAGTTCATTAGGATTTGAAGAGAGATCAATAACTTTACCTAATATAATTTCATGATCTCCTCCATCATACATAGCACTTTTCTCGCAAATAACATGACCCAGTGCCTCAGAAAACAAAAGACATCCTGTTTCGGCGTGGCGGTGAACTTTTGTTTTCTCCCAACCTATGGGGATATGTTTCGCAAATCCCTCCGAAATGTGAGTTTGGCTCGCCTTTAAAATATTTACAGCAAAGTACCGAGAGGCTTTAAAAGCCGGAATTGTCTTAGAACGCTTTGCAAGGCAAAATAAAATTTGAGCGGGATGTAAAGAGACAGAAGTAAAAGAACTAATAGTTATCCCTATATCCCCTTCTTGACCATAAGGAACTGTAACGACCGTAACACCTGTGGGAAAAAGGCCGAGGGTTTTACGAAACTGATCTTCTTTAATACTCATGTGCCTCTTTTAAGGGAAAAGAAAATGAATGGAAAGTAAATAATGCAAAAAGCGTTGAATTTCCTAAAGGCAGCCTGACAATTTTATACAATTAGGCCTATTGTAAAGTCTTTTTTTTCCTCATCAGCTTAAAGATTACGAAGAGATTATTCAATTCATTATAGACCCAAAACAGAGCCTTACAAGAGCAAGAGTATATTAAATAGAAATAGTTTTTGTGTATATTATATATATGAAATGGTACAAATGATTAATAAAACAGTAAGTCTCCCTGATATTGAAGAAGAACTTGCAGTTAGCGTTATTCCTCTTTTAAAAAAATTAGAGACACTTTCTGAAAAAATAGAAAACGCGCCTGAAGAAAAAGAAGAAAATCACGCAGAAGACTATCAACAACTTTGTTTAGAGACCGAACAACTTCTAGAAAAGCGCTTTCCCACCCCTATATCCCTTAACCCTTTAAACATTTTGGAACTATCGCCACAAGAATTCATAGCGCGATTATACGCTGAGTTAGCAAAATCTAACATGTTTCAGTTAGAAGTATTAGATTTATAATAAAGAAGAATACGTTAAACCTGAACACTGAAAATGTAATGGTATTATTCTCATAAAAAAGAAACTGTTGTTGATATTACCATTTTCTCGGAATTGCCTTTATTTTTATTTAACAATTTAACAACAATAGTAAATCATATTAAATAAAATTTATTTTTTAGTTGCATATTTAATTCAATTTTGTTATATACGGCTTAATTCAATTAATTTTAGGTGATTATTGTGTTAAAAAATATACTTAAATCAACAGCCAATTCCTTTGCTTTTGTCATTTGCTTATCTACATTTTCCCCAATATGCGCTATGTCAGACGATGATAAAGTCAATGATGCAGCTTGCTCTTCAACAAGATATGTTAGCGATTCAGATGATACAGATGATTATGATCGAAAATATGACCTAATGTACAAACGAGCAAAGGCTCTTGAACTGGGACGAGGGGTTGATAAAAATCTTGTTGAAGCTAGAAAAATCTATGAGGAATTAATTAATGGCCCTACTGACGTTAGAGCAAGTTTAAGATTAGGAATGTTATATGGAAAGGATAAAAATTTTAAAGAGGCGTTTAAGCATTATTTTGAGGCATGGCATGGAAGTGGCCACTCCTATGAAAAAGCAGGAATAAACTGTGCACAACTTTTTGAAAGGGGGGTAGAAATAAATCGAAACTTACCGGAAGCTTTACACATTTATAGAACAATAGCAGCCACAAGTCAAAAAGCTGTTTATAGGGCAGACGCTAATTATAGAGTCGGGTACATAATGCAATTTAATCCTGAGCTTACAGGAAGATTTAAACGCAGTTATAAAGACGCGGCCTATGATGGTAAAAAAGAAGCTCAGTTCTTAATGGGATGTGCTAGAAAGTCCAGGCCAGATAAAGCTAAAGCTATTTACTGGTTCAGAAAGGCATCTGAACAAGGATATTTGCCTGCTCATTTAGCTCTCTTTGAAATGATGGTGGAAGGATACATCATTGGAAAGAATGAGGAAGCAGCATTCAATGGCTTCCAGCGAATCTACGGAGCAATTAAACCAGAATGGACGACCTTCTTTAAGCTTAACGAACCACAGAGCGCGCAAGAGGCGTTTCAATTGTTTAAAAGTAGAATAAACACAGGCAGCATAGAACTTATTCTAACAAACACTTATGCAGGTCGAAACCCTCGCGAATTTGTTAGCCTTTTAAGACTGGCTTGTGAAAAAGGGCATCCCGCTGCATTTTTCACATTAGGTAACGTGTATGAAAAGGGGGTGTGTGGTATAGGCCCCAACCCTGAAAATGCCTTTGAGTTATATTTTCAAGCCGCACGAAGAGGCCATGTTGAGGCCAAGTTAAAGACAGCTGATGCTTATAAGCATGGACGAGGAACGCTAAAATCTTTTTCCAGAGGTTTTAATTGGCTCAAAAGCGCAGCTCTTTCTGGTCATCAAGAGGCTATCCGTAAGCAACAGGAATTATTTTGTTTTTTACTTCCCGAATCCTTCCGTGCAGATTACGAAGGTACTCATTTTAATCCTCATAATCATAATATTCTTACCATTTTGTCTTTATACAGCCATCCAGATTTCCAACAAGCCTTTATGACACACTGGAACAGCTTGCTAAACTCTCCCAACTGTGAAGAAATGAGCGATATTTCTCTTTTTATTCTCGAAAATTACAGAATGTTAGAAATTTCGGAAGACAGTGATTTCTTTTTAGAAGTTGCAGCTAAAAGGATCATTAGTGACAATATTACTGACCCTAAAAATCCTTTTAATGTCTGGCCTGCTCTTCTCCAAAAGCGTGCTGTTCCTGTGGACGTTAGAAACCTTATTCAAGACTTACCCACGTGGGAAATTGAAGGTACACAATGGCGTTTTAACCCCGCAAGACTTGAAGATTTTGGGAAGGAAGTTCATATTGACCAAACGACCGTTCCTTCTGTTACACAAAATGACTTCAGTGATGCTTTGGATAAAATTCAGACAAAATTGACAGAAAATCCGGAAGCTGTTCAGAATGCCGTGGATGAAATCACTAAAATTCACAATGAGGGAACCCCCCTCCCTTTTGAAGATCTTAAAACCTTTGCGCTTGGTTATAATGGAAGGTCATTCTTTATGAACAACCTGTTGAAGGACTCGGTTGAGGCTTCCCAACTTAAATGCGTTCTTAACTACATAAGATCTTTCTCTGATGGAAGTGAAGGTCCTTTATCCCCTCAAGAAGAAAAGTTGATCACTTTTTTGATGAGTGTTAAAGCCTGTGAAATTGGGCAAGAAAGTGGGCTTACATCTTATTACCAGGTATATGTCCCAAATCATTTTAAATATAGTGTAACTGGTGATTTATTTAACCATGACCGACTCGAGATTCAACGGTCAGAATATGTTTTTGTGAGCCTTATGAAGGAAGTTATTAATTCCATATTGAATACAGATAATCGCTTTATGAAAGGTATTTGTAAAACAACCGGCAATGTGCCACAACTTTCCCACCAAGCTCTTTACCTTAAAACCCTCATCGGAGATAAAATTGGTATACCCCTTTGTCGGTTTGATCCTTCAACATCATGTCTTTCTGATAGTTTATTAGAACTGCCAAAGGCTGACGGTTTAAGACATTTTTATAACTACATTTTAACCAATGAGTGCCTAGTGAAGGAAGTTGAAAATAAGATCAATCAGGCTGTTCTTACTGGCAATACTTATCTCCATCTCAGAGATTTAACAGACAAGTGGACCTATAAGGATGATGAGGATAGTACACCACAAATCAAACGCGAAGGTATATTAGAGTTGCTTATCAAAATAGGGCTACTTGAAGAGGGTTTTGCAGGATCTGCTTGCTCATCATCCTCACAAGATGAACTTCCTAAAGAAAGGTCTATGGAACCTGTATTCTCATCAAGAGAACGGTAGGCTTTGTTCGGAAGAACGTTTGAGCTTTAGCGATTTGCCTTGCTGGATCCAGTAAGGCAAATCGTTTTTTCAGTTGTTGAATATCTAAAAGATCCGTATTAATTGTGAACATGCGTGGGTAAAATAAACAGAGGCTCTGTCATGTTAAATATAAGTAAAATTGGGTTCGGTGGACTCACTATAAGTGGCGTTTGGGGGCCGACAGACGATCAAACCTCCATTCAAGCCATACATAAAGCCATTGAAGAAAAAATAACTTGGATAGATACCTCACCAATCTATGGCTTAGGTCATTCAGAAAATATTATCGGGGAAGCTTTAAAGGAAAAGCGCGATCAAATGCTGATTGCAACCAAATGTGGTTTATTTCTTGGAAAAGATCGCAAAGCGGAAAAGAATTTGAAACCCGAGTTTATTTTTCAAGATATTGAGCAAAGTCTTCACCGGCTTAAAGTTTCGGAAATTGACCTTTATCAATGCCATTGGCCTGATCCAACAACGCCAGTGGAAGAAACCTGGGAAGCAATGAGAGAACTTGTAAAGCAAGGAAAAGTCCGAGAAATTGGTGTTTGTAACTTTGACATTGAGCTCGTAAAGCGGATCCATAAGATACATCCCGTCTATTCCCTTCAAATCCCTTACAACATTATTAGAAAAGAGCACGAAATAGATCTTATTCCCTATTGTCAGCAAAACAATATACATGTCTTAACTTATAGCCCTCTTCATCTAGGTCTTTTAGCAGGCAATTATGACCCCTCTCGATTGTCTCCTGAAGATAGAAGGCTAAAAGCAAAGGAGTGGGGTTCAGAAGAATCAATAACCCTCTATCTTGCTTTTATTGAAAAAATGAAAATTGTTGCAAAAGCTAAGAATATTTCTGTGGCCCAGCTTGCCCTCGCATGGATACTCAATAATCCAGCAATTACTTCTGTCATTGCGGGAATGAGAACACCTCTACATGTCTCTCAAAATGCCGCTGCCTTTGACATTGAGCTATCAGACTCTGAGAAAGCGTTTCTCACTTTCAATGAATAAAAATAATGTGTAGCGATATGGATGTAGCCGCATTACAAGCTTTCTTAAAGAGAGTTAACTATAAAGGGCGAACAAATGTTTCACATGAAACATTGAAAGAACTTCATAAATCCTATGTCTTTTCTGTCCCATTTGAGAATCTTGATATTCATTGTAATGTACCTCTGAGCCTCCATTATCAAGATTTATTCAATAAAATTGTTTTAAGAGAACGAGGAGGATACTGTTACGAGCTCAATAGCCTTTTTTATTATGCCTTAAAAACCATGGGGTTTTCGGCTCACCTTTGCCTTTCTAGATTGGCAAATGATAAGGGAAACCTTCTTCCAGATAGTGTTCATATGGTTATTCTGATTGAACTGGAGCAACGATACCTTGCGGATGTTGGTTGGGGAGAGGGAGGGTTTATATACCCTTTATGTTTAGATGAGAAAAAAGAACAATATCAAAAAGATCATGCTTATCTATGCTCAAATGAGGGTGACGTATTTTCAATATGGAGAAAAGATAAGAAAGATCGATGGGCAAAGCTCTATGATTTAACACTCGACAAACGAGACTTGGAAGATTTTCAAGAACGTAACCATTATCATCAAGTTACGATCCATTCCCCTTTTTCAAAAGAGAGAATCTGCATTAAACCAACAAAAGACGGTTATATCAGTTTAAGAGGAGACCAACTTAAGTACGCAACTCAAAACGCTAAAGAAACGGCAAAAATAACAAACAATGAGGGATATCGCCGTATTTTAAAGCGAGATTTTAACCTTCACCTTGATATCAATTTGCCCATTCTTTTTACCGAAGAAAAATATAACTTACGGAGCCCACGAAACAGGACAGAATGGCGTACGTATCACCGTATTCGCAAAGAACAAATTCATGACCGATATAACTCTCTAAAACCTTATGTTTCTCATGACGTTGAAGAATGGGAAGTTAATCATTTTCCACTTGTTTTCACACCTAAAAGCGACGAAGACATTTTCGGAACTCTTCGTATTGATCTCTTAAACGATCTTGAGGCTTCCCTTAGGTGGATTGCTATAGATGCTCCCTTTACCGGACAAGGCTTGGGAAAAAAAATGCTGTCTCTAGCCGAGAATTTTCTCCAACAACGTAATATAACGCTCGTTCGAATACCTGTTGAACCCGATTCAAAGGATTTTTATGCCCATCTTGGCTATACAGAAATGTTCTGGCCTAATATGCCACATAATGCAGGACCTATCTCTATGGGAAAAAGGATTCCTGTTCTTGCTTAAGAACATTTTCTAATGTCGCAATTTTTCAATTGAATTTAATCTAGCTTGTGGATTAAAAGTAAGGGTAAATTTGAACGAGATTGACTAAGTATTTTAAGGAGAAAATAATGCCTTTTTCTATGATTTTTACGACAATAATTTTCTGTTGCACTTTAATCATTCCCTTTGCTCCCCTTAAGGCAGCCCCTCAACCGCTTATTCAGATTGATTCAATTGACGAATTAGAAACGCATATAAAGAGCCTACGTAGAGAAAGTAAAACACCTATAACTCCTGTCATTATATTCGATTGTCATGGTGTATTAACTGAAGAAACACGACAGAAAAGACCTCTTCATCTTAAGAAAGGAAGCAAACAAATTCTCGAATATTGTAAGAAGTCAGAAATTCCTTTTGTTGTAGCAACCGCTTGGGATAATTTTAATGATGTGCAAGAAGGGCTCGTAGACGCAGGACTTCAAGAGCTTCTTGACATTGATCCTTCTTACAAAGCGCCTTTGGAAAAAATCGCACTTGGGCATAAGAAATCAGTATTGCTTGAAGGATATAAAAATGGAAGGCTTATAAGTCTAAAATATGCCAACCTGCCGGATCAAAAATATTTTTTACAGAAAGTATTTGCTTTTGAATGGAATTATCCTGAAGAAAATTTTACTCATATCCTTGCGGCTGATGACAAAGAAGAAAATTTACGTACCATTGAAACTGACTTTCAAAAGTCATCCTACGCTGGAAAAAATTGTAAACTGCAGTTGTTTTTTGTGGGATCTAATCAACAGTTTTCGCTTTCCCTTTCTCGCTCCAAAGACGAAGATACATCCTCAACAAAATTAAAGGTTTCCAGCTCTGCTACACCACCCGTGATAGTGACACCAGAGGACTCGGGTCAGAGTTCAGAAAGCAGCTCAGAAGATTCAGAGAATGAATCAGAATCTGAAGAACCAACCCTTCCTCTTAAGAAATTAAACGTTTCTTACCAAAAACTTCCCTTGGTTCTGACACCAGAAAATTCGGAAAGTGATTCCGAATATGAGGAAGAGGATTCTGATTAATAAGTTTTATAATTCATAACTTCTCTTCAGATAATAAACTCGATTTTGAAGGCTTGAGAAATAAAAAATAAGGTGTTAGATTGTACCTATAAAAAAAATATCAGATACCTTCTTTAATTTTTTAGACTCGTAAGGGCACTTTAATGAAAAAATCTATCTCGCACCCAAGTCAAGACACTGATTTTGACAACCAATTGGTTTTAATCTACGCATCTCTCCGTCTTTTATTGAGTTTTTACGGAAAGTTAGTAAAACCCTTTGATCTAACGTACACCCAATATCTAATTCTTTCGATTCTCCAGCATAAAAAAGAATCCCTCATGTCTGAAGTTAGTGAAGGCATTTGCTTAGATTCTGGAACTCTCACACCTGTTTTAAAGACCTTAGAAGAAAAAAAGTTGGTTAAAAAATTACATGTTGCCGAAGATAAAAGACAACGTCTCTTAAGTTTAACTGAAAAAGGAATGACTTTAATTTCTGAAATTAACAAACAACTTCAACCTATTCTTAACCAATTTCAGCTTAAGGAAAAAGAAGTCACTATCCTAAAAAAAATGCTCGCCATGATTAAAGAGAAAGATACTTTCATCGAAATTTACAACCAAAAATAGAGTGAAACTCGCTTAATGTGATCAGCGAGGCATTTCTCTATAAAATCTTTTTTAAATAATAACGCTTATGATCTTTAGGACAATCTTCAAGGATACCAAAAATTTCGTAGCCATGCTTTAGATAGAAGTCGAGTGCTTGGAAATCAAAGGTATCCGTATGAGAGAGTGTTGCCTCTATTGCTTTAGCTTCTCGTTCAACCCTTTGCAAGAGGGCACTCCCTAAATGTTGACCTCTGTACTTTTCATCAACAAACAAAACTTCGACATACAAAATGCCCCAGTGATAAATATCCGATTTGATCCCTGCAATAATTGTCTCTGCATCTTTAATAATATAGTTTTTTAAGACAAGCGTTGGTTCTTGTGTGGCAGGGACTTGATTTCTATTGAATTCACCGAGTTTATCATCGACAAGATCAATTTCAGTTTGAGTTGCAGGGATAATATTCCAAAGAAACTTACGCATCTTTATGTGAGGAATTGTATTTTCGTTAAAGTACTCCCCCTCAATACCATAATAATTCTTCATATAAAAGGGCACAGCTGTACTTCTGGCATGACAGTAGATTTCTTTAAACCCATTCTTTAGGGCATATGTTTCGCAAAATCTCACCAGAGCTGAAGCAATGCCTTGTTGCTGGAGGTCTTCTTTGACAACAACCCGTCGCATTTTGAGCACTTCTCCCTCGGGAATTAAAACAGCTGTAGCTACCACCCTGTCTTCTATAAATCCAGCAATTTGGATATAATGCTTCTCCTTTTCTAATTCTTCTTGTGAAAAGCTCAATCCCAAGGGCTTGCGTAAAATATCTTCGCTCAAACGAATGCCAGCCATGTATTCGGGGCTATCGTGTTTAATAATTTTAAATTGGATTTGTTTCATATATTGATCCCACCACTGCAGACATAGAACGACTCTCCCATATAACCTTTAGTATCAATAGCAAACTATCCCCTTTTTTCAACCTTCAGTATATCGTCTGGGTGGGAATCGCTGTGAATGACTTTTTTAAATATGAATAAATTTCTTTATTTTTATAATCACTTTGCTTATCTTTTTTCAACCACATCAAGCAAGCAGTTTGGAAGAAACTCAAGGAGCTAAGGTCGTGGATTACAAAAACAAGCCAGATCATTATTGGAAGATGAATCTTCCATCAGACGTCTATCGCATCTGCCGTCTAAAAGGAACGGAAAGAGCTTTTTCAGGCAAATATGATAAGTTTTTTGAAAAGGGAACTTATACATGTGTTTGTTGTGGAGGGGATTATCCCCTTTTCAGTTCTAAGGCTAAATTTGATTCTAAAACAGGCTGGCCTAGTTTTTGGGAACCTATTGACCTCTCTCACGTAAAACTTCTTAAGGACACAAGCTCAATTTATCAAATTTTGAGCACCCGTATCGAAGTCCTCTGTGCTCGATGTGAATCACATCTGGGTCATGTCTTTGATGATGGCCCCCCTCCTACGGGTAAAAGGTATTGTATGAATTCTCTGGCTCTCGATTTTGTTCCAGAAGGTCAAAAGCATGTGACAGATTAAGGACAGGCAGCTACGCAAATGGAAAGACTTGTTCCACAATTCTCTAAACATTGCTGTTCGTTGTTGCATTGGTTTTCGCAAATACTCTCAAAATTAGCACAGCTATCTAAGCAATCTGCTATGGAATTTGATGGTAATAGGAGAAAACCCACTCCTAGGATCCTTAAACTACGGAGAAACTTTATAGACATTCCTTCTTCCTCTCGATTTGAACAATATCAAATAATATTCTTTCATTAATTTTCCAATTCTCACTATAGAATCTTATAAATTAGCTAACATCTCGTTAATAAATTGAAAGATAGGAATGAGAATAAATGACTGCATTTTTATATTCCACTTTATTACTAGATTCTTAACTCCAGGATATGATGGTATGGAATATGAAAACTAACTTTCAAAGATAGAACTAAACACCTAAGTTTTTTACAAAAAAGAAAATGAATATGTTTTTTTGAAAAAATGTGGAAACTCCTCTCTATTTTTCTCTTGAAAATGAAATGATCCTGATTATGATAGCCAAACATCTTCATAAGTTAAGCGGGCGTAGCTCAGGGGTAGAGCACAACCTTGCCAAGGTTGGGGTCGAGGGTTCAAATCCCTTCGCCCGCTCCAATGCGCTCATGGTCTATACCGGACAGATAGGTTACAGATTATACCGAAGACATAGGTGACACTTCCTTAGCCATTAAAAGGATTATTCAAAGGTTGTAAAAATTTGCTGATATCATTACATTTGAGAATATACCTATCTAATATAGAAAAAGGAGAATTGAAAAATGAGTGTCCTCGTAGGAAAAGAAGCGCCTAATTTTAAAACAAAATGTGTGAGTAAAAGTGAATGTAACGACATTGAACTGAAAAATTTGAGGGGAAAATATGTTATCCTTTTCTTTTATCCTTTAGACTTTACTTTCGTTTGCCCAACTGAACTCCATGCCTTTCAAGACGTTCTAGAAGAGTTTTCTAAAAATAATTGCGTTCTGCTAGGATGTAGTGTCGACAGTCATTTCTCCCACCTTGCCTGGCTCAATACCCCGAAAGAAAAGGGAGGCATTCAAGGTGTAACGTATGGCCTTCTTTCGGACCTGGGAGGACATATTGCAAAGAGCTATGACGTCTTAGCACCAGAGGGCATTGCTTATAGAGGGCTTTTCTTGATTGATTGCGAAGGAATTGTCCGACATCAAGTGGTCAATGACCTTCCCCTTGGTCGAAGTGTGGAAGAAGCTCTTCGAATGCTTTTAGCCCTTCAGCACACAGAAAAGCATGGAGAAGTTTGCCCAGCCAACTGGAAACAAGGACGCCGGGCAATTACGACCACCACTGAAAGTGTAGCTAATTACCTCACTGCAGTTAATGCATAGGATTTAAATTTTTCCCGCTCTTTCATTTGTCTTTTGAGGCTGGGAAGAGCGGTTTTTGGCTTCTTACCCTTTCTCTAATTGGCCTTCTTGTTATTTTATATATTTAAAATAATGTTTTTAATACATTGTTTATTATTATAAATTAATCTTTATTCTGCGCTATACTCTCTATCAGTGTTTAAAGGGAAAATTATGTCCTATTCAAAATGTTCCTTAATAGCTTTAAAAATTTTTCTTCTTTCTCAAGTTGCCCTCTACGCAGGTGGTTCAAAGGGCTCAGAGACAATTAAACCAACTGAAGAGGAGTTTCATAATTTTTCGAGACTTATACCAGATCTTCAAAAAATGATTTACGCTAGGCTTCCTGCAGAAAAGCTAAGTATTGCAAGTAGAGCTTCTAAAACATCAAGAACAATGTGTTTAAACATTTTATTAGATGGATTTAAGCATTTACAAAGGTTAAGATAGGAACGGAATGAAAAAGCAAAACGATCTTCCCTTTATTATAATTTTGATCAAGTTACAGCTTTTCCTCAAATTCGACGCATCTTGAAGGAAGGAAATTATGACGCTGCTCTGAGCTTTTCTTCTTTTCCTTTAGGCTTTTACCAGGGCATGACGGAAAGAGATCAATTTTTCATTCTTCAAAAAGTTATCAATCGAAAAGTGGGAGGGATCACATATACTCCTCAAGAGCTTTTAACGGCTAAAGTTAGACAAGCTTTTTTGCGTGTAGAAGGGAACGGAATTTCAGATGCAGAAATGCCTCTCATTGAAGCTTTTACGATTTTATCAAAATGTGGAGAGGAAGAATCAGAAGTTATAACATCACTAAAAAATCGAGCTGACTATTGTCGAGCTACATTACGTGCAAATAATCCTTATCTTCAGGTTTCCTTATCAACTGATGAAACTTTTGATATTTTTCAAAGGTTGGCAGAAGAAAAGACAGTTTTACCAAAATATTTAAAAGACAAATGTGTAACCCATGCAACTCGACTTCGCTTTTTTAGTAGAGTTAGTGATGCGAAAATGACTCTTTCCCAAGCGTATGACACCTTAACAAGATGTATTTCTGATCCCTCTTTTTCTTTTAGAAAAGCGGCTACATATAAACGATGCCTTTTTAGAATTCAATATAATGAACTTAAAGAAAAAATGAGTCCAGTGGAGCTTTATGAGGATCTCAAAAAGGTTGCAGAAGATCCATCATCAACTCCAAAGAGGGTTTATAAATCAAAATTAGAGATGGCTCTATTGAAATTAAATAAAGAAATCTCTCCTGAACTTTTGACAGATGAAGCAGCTTTGGCTCTTATTGGCGAGGTCCTTGATGCTGGAAACTATGGAGCCGTAAAATTGCCAGGAGAGTTCATTGTTAAGGCAAAACGTTCAGCTTTAAATTATTTAAGGGCAACTCGCAAAAAACCAGAAGATTGTTTTCAAGGAAGATCACTTTTTGTATATGCCGATACAAACTGGGAATTTCAGCCTCCTTACCTCCCCCTCTCACAAGAAGAGATCTATCACAATAGGCTTATTCGAGTTTCTCTTCGGTTGACTGATAAAATTTCCGAAGATATCTCTCGTAAACACGCAGCACTTCAATCTCTTAAACGCTTATTGTATGAAAGGAAATTTTTTTTTGAAGATACTTTAGCTGCTGCCAAATTATATTTGGCGCAACCCAATGCCCAGGAAGATGAATGGGTTTATTTGGAGGCACTGGGTATAGATGTTATATCTTTACCTGATCCCATACAACAAATTCAGGTTATTAGACAGCTTTCCGAAAAAGGAAGATTTTCCATCCATTCTTTTGTAGTTCTTTTTGATCTGGCAAAAGTAGACTCACCCTTATCTCATGAAGATAAGCGAGCTGCAAAAGCAATAATGATTCAAATGGTTCGAAATTCGCCCAATGCAATAAAAAGCCTTTCGGACGATACAACAAGGAAATTTATTTTTAAAAGTTTGAGAGTTCTTAGTACGAGCTCTGCTCTTTCGGATGAACAGAAATTTTTTTCAAGATATTTAAGTTTAGCCCGTTTTCTCAAAAATTGTGATATAACATCTAGTTATCATTTTTATTTGAATAATATAGAATATTTAAATGAACTTGCCAAACTTTGTGAAATGGATGAAGGACAATACACATATGAACTACACACTTTAATTCGAGATAGTTTTCATGTTTTCACCACAGAAAGCATAAAAGGAAAAGGAAACTTAAATGAAGCGGAGAGAATCAAGCATTTGAGGCTGCTCGTCCCTTATATATTAGTGGCTCAACAAAAACATCCTTATATTTTATTAGCTCAGCAAGATTGTATTAGTAGTTGTTTTTTGCCCTTTCTCAATTTTGCTTACCTTGCTCGTGACAAGCCAGCTAGAGAGAGAATGCCAACATTTGCAGAAGAACTTCAAAAACTTATTGCAGATCCACGTCTTAGAGAACCGTTTGCAAATTATAGACTTGTTTCAGGCAAAACGCCCACCGCGATCCAAAGATATCTAAGTGATATCAAGGATAAATCAGCTGCTGAGTATAAATTTTATGGTCAAAGAAGTAGAATTTGTCCTGTTGAATTTTTTGAAGATGAGCCTTCTCAAAAGAGACCTTCCATTGGCCGAGAAGGTCAACTTCTGCCACCTCCTTTAGCAGAAGACTTGATGGATACGCATCATGAAGAAGGGCGTCGTTCAGCCGATGATGCATTTGGAAAAGATTCCCAAAAAGAAGGTTCCGACTTAAAGAAAAGAAGGGAGTAGAGGGCTTGACGATTTTAAAGTTCATAGCGTATAAAGAGCTTATATACTTTAAAAGGACCCTTCCATGTATTTTATGACCTTAGTGACAGCCTAGAGATAAACCAATCGCTCCTTAAAGTTTTTTCTTTTAAGGAGTTGCTGTTTGTTGTCATTATTAAAAAAGGTCATTACCATGATTAAGCTCGAAAATCTTACAGTCCGAATTGCTGGACGTACTCTTATCCAGGATCTTACCCTCACCCTTAACGAAGGTCATCGATACGGCCTTGTAGGGCGAAATGGAACAGGTAAATCTACTTTTTTTAAGATCCTTCTGAAAACCTTACAACCTGATGCAGGACGTCTTGAAATTCCTGTCAGGGTTAAAATTGGACATGTCGCTCAGGAAGCTCCCTCAGGCCCAACAACACCATTAGAAGCTGTGATGTCTGCAGATCAAGAACGCCTCCAACTCATGACTCGTCTTGAAGAAGGTGATGAACCTGAACAATTTGCCGATATTTATGATCGTCTCATTGCAATCGACGCTTTTACAGCCGAAAGTCGAGCTGCTGAAATTCTAGCAGGACTCGGTTTTTCTCAAGAAATGCAAAATCAACCTCTCTCTACCTTTTCGGGAGGATGGAGAATGCGTGTTTCTCTTGCTTCTTTACTTTTTTCAAACCCAGACTGGCTCTTGCTTGATGAACCAACAAACCATTTGGATCTAGAGGCCTCCATTTGGCTTGAAGATTATCTTAAGAAATACCCAAAGAGCCTTTTAATTATTAGCCACGACAGGCATCTTCTCAATAGTGTATGTGATCGTATCCTCTTTTTACATAGTGAAAAGATTCAAGCTTATGGAGGAAATTACAATACTTTTGAAAAAACCTGGCAAGCTCAGCAAGAAACTTTGAAAGCTCAACACATTAAGCAAGAAGCTCAGCGTAAACACATGATGGCTTTTGTCAATCGCTTTCGCGCTAAAGCAACCAAGGCAAAGCAGGCACAAAGTCGCTTAAAAGCTCTTGAAAGGATGGAACAACTTCCTGATGTCATTCATGATCCTGAAATTCGGTTTGATTTTCCAAAACCTGATAAGCTCTCACCTCCTCTCATCGTACTAGATCATGTGAGCGTAGGATATGTCCCTCATATTCCCATTCTTAAAGACCTCTCACAACGTATTGACGAAGAAGATCGCATTGCACTTCTGGGAGCTAATGGCAATGGAAAATCAACTTTCGCAAAACTGATTGCAGAGAGGCTCTCCCCCCAACAAGGGGAAATCAGGTGTTCAAGAAAATTGAAAGTTGGTTATTTTGCTCAACATCAAGTGGAAGAATTTGATATGGAAGCAACGGCTTTTGAACACATTATCCGAAAAGCACCAACTTTTTCTCCTACAACTGCCAGGTCACATTTAGCACGATTTGGTCTTGCCGGCTTAAAAGCCGATGTGAAAGTTAAAAACCTTTCTGGTGGGGAAAAGGCACGCCTTAATCTTACTCTCATTTGTTTAGAAAAGCCGAACATTCTTATTTTAGATGAACCGACAAACCATTTGGATATGGATTCGCGGCAAGCCCTTATGGTCGCTCTCAATGACTTTGAAGGGGCCGTCATCCTTATTACACACGACTGGGATTTGCTATCCTCTACGATGGACCGTCTTTGGTTGGTGGCAAATCGCAAAGTTAAGCCCTTTGAGGGAGATCTGGAAGATTACCGCGACCTCATTTTAAAGGGTGAACGGGAACATTTTAAATCTCAAAAGCAAACTCAACCGAAACCATCGCCATCAACCCTTACAAAAGCAGCCCATGATGCTAAATTAAAAATGGAGGCGATCTCAAGCACACTCCAAAAAATCTTGGAAGAGCTGGATAATCCAGAGCTTTATACACATCATAATGAAGCTCTTACTGCGCTTACACAAAAACAACATCAGCTCGAAAAGGATTTAGCCTTGGCTGAAGAAAACTGGTTGCATGCAGAGGAAGAATTTGAGAAAAGTTCCTCCTGAGCTTGCACCTTTTCTATAGGATCTATATACAAATAGTGGGTGCCCGTAGCTCAGCAGGATAGAGCACAAGATTCCTAATCTTGGGGTCGGAGGTTCGAATCCTCTCGGGCACACCAGTTAAAATAAGGGATTTTTATTTCCTTGTCGAACTTAAAAAATGTTTTCGGAAGCATATCGGAAGCAGAAGAAAGAAATCCAAGGTAACAATTGTCAAAAAACATCACCCATTTATGTATGATGCACAAGTCTACATAACTTCTCTAAGAGCGATTTTTCTTTTGAGATATGCTTAGATCTTCTTACAAACAACATCTTTCCAATAAGAAGGGCAAGATTTTCGCGTTGGGTTTCTCGTTGATTAGGTAAGCATTTTTTAGGTTTTCTGCTACTGTGCTTGTCAGATTTAATATTCCTCGCTTTTCATCTTATAAAACTTTCTTTTTCTTTCTTTTATAAAGAAGTTTCATTATTTTTCAATTTCTTATCCTAAACTGATGGATGGTAAGGAAGCTCGACTATAAGGACTTACTAAAAAAATATCTCATCAAAAATACACAGTTGAATTTAATTAAAATCTCCGATAACATATTCGTAATAAGCCTAAAATAAATAATACTTCAGGGGTTTATAAGAAAACAGCGATATGTAGATTACTCTTCTTCAATCATATTCTCAGGTAGTGAGAGGCTTTCTTCACGCATTTTATGTATGATGCACAAGTTTACATAACTTCTCTGTGATTCAGCTTTCTTTTGAGACAGGCTTAAATTTTTGCAGGAACCTTCAGGCTTAAAAGAAAAAACAAGGAGGGCAGCATCGCCTATCGCTTATGCATAATACTCATCGCATCTCCCCTTCTAAAATCCTTGCAGTATTGCTAGTGGTCGTTTTAAACATTAGTTATGTTGCCTATTCCTATTATCAAACCTCAAGCACTATCCTAGAAAAAAGAGCGGCTCTCTTTTCACAAACAAAAGAAGAAACCAATAAGGCTCTTCAAAAATTCTCACAATATTTGACCTTAACAGAAGCTCGATTATTACACGCCATTGGTGATCCAGAAATGATTTCTCGTATCCTCTCTGAAAAAATTGAACAAACTGTGACTAAAAACCTTCCTGTGATTATAGGGCTTTCTTTTTTACCTATTGCACATCCTGATGTTCGCTATACCCGGTTCGGGAAAGCCTTTCATAAGCCTATTAAACAGGAAGAAGGTATTACTTACCTCGGGAAGGGAAGATTTGAATGGGTTAAAAAGCTTCATAACAAAGGGGAGCAGCCTTTAGGGATGCTCGATTCCATCTTTTCTCTCGATAGGATTTTGTATAAGCACTTCCCTGAAAACGAGCTTACCATTTTTCCAATGGATAAGGTGGAACAGGCAAAAAATCAACTTTCCTTCAAAATCGAGCACCTGCCTTATGTTATTGTGGTAAGCGGTTCTTTTTTTACTTTTTGGCAATTTCTTTTGGAATCTAAACTTCAGATTCTCTCTATCGCGCTTTTAAGCCTGGCAGTGCTTTTTGTGGGAATACTTACTGGGACTTTTGCTATGCAGCGCACGTTTGTCAAGCAACGTGCGTTTATTCATAGGCTTCAGGAGAAGCTCAAAGGCTTGAGTAAGAAAAGCAGTGAGAGGGATCTGCAATTGGTCTTTTCTCAAAATCTTCTAAAACGAAAGGAGACCTCACAAAAACTGAGGGGCTTTCTTATAAGTTCTCTTAACCAACGTTATCGGCAAATGGCAGGACAAGCTCAAGCCATTAATATGTGGACCTCCCAGCTTATCTTAGAGGAGGCTCAAAATGATCACTTGCTGCAGAAAATCCATAGTGTTTCTCAAGAGGGAACGATCGTGCTCAGACAGCTTGTCAACGGATTCCCTATGAAATTCATCGAAGAAGAAATTGATGTTTTAGAGTGTATTGAGAAGGTAAAGGAAATTTTCCTTCCCGAAATTATAGAGAAAAAAGTTAATATTGAAATTAAGGGAAGTATTCAGAAGCCTCCACATGTAGACAAAGTTATTTTTAAAATTATTTTGCACAACATTTTTCATATTGTTATGGACCGGCTTTCCAAAGATGGCGTCTTTATCATAGAGATTGCAAAAGGCTACCCTCTTCAATTGAGCTTTCATGATAACGGCTATGACATTGGACCCAAAATTCAGCTTGTTAAAGATCCTCCTCCCCCAGAAGACATTTTGTGTTTAGATCGAATGAGACTCGAAGAGTTTTCTTCTTTCTTGGATTATAACATTTCATTTGAAAGCGCTGGTATTTTGGTAAACACAATCAAGCTCACTTTTCCTATTCTTTTAGAGGAGAGTGAACGTCCCAGCAACGTTGTCAACTTATTTGATATCTATGAAAAATAAAAGAAAAGCCATTTTTATTTTTTTCCTCATTTTCCTTTTGGGGAATATAACTTCCTCTTTTGGAAAAAAAATAGAGAATATAGGTTTTCCCAAGATTCAAAATCTCCCTCCTCGAAATGAACATTATGTAAAACGAAAGTCTCTTACTCAAAAAATAAAGATCAATTTGGGAAAGACTGACCATTTTCTAATGTTGGTTGGAATGGCAGGTATGGGAAAAACGCAACTTGCAAAGGAATATGCTTATACTTATTTTGATTATTATGACATAGTTTGGTGGACTGATGCAAATCAGGACCTTCTTCCCCAAATAAAAGAGCTGGGACAAAGACTTAATGTATCTAAGGGCTGTACTATGCCTAATCCTAAAGAGAGAATGCAAGACAAGTGGTTAGAGGCGATTTATGGCTGTTATAAAAATAACTTCTCACAGGTTCTGTTTATTATCGATGATATTAAAGAAGAGGAACTCGTTAACCCCTTAATTCACATCCTAAAAAATGCGGATATACTCCTTACATCAAGAGACCAATCCACAAGAGGCAACTCTATGCTTATAACCTGCTTTACACGAGAAGAATCCATAGGATTCTTGGAAAAAACCCTTTTAGAGGCTTCCAGAGACTCATTAAATGAATTGGCGGAAATCTTAAACGACTATCCCCTCGCTCTTGCTCAAGCTGCAACCTATTTAACTTTATTTCCTTCCTTGTCTGTTGCAGAATATATAAAATTGTATAAGGACAAAAGAAACGAGCTTTGGAAAGAAGAAGAGCAAGCAATCTCTCACAAGAATGAAGGACTAACTCCCCTCGCAACATACCGGCATACTGTTGCTTCCACTTTTACACTTCTTCTCGACAAGATAAAAAAAGAATCTTCTTATGCATTTGATCTGTTAAAACTCTCAAGTTTTTTAGGAAGCCAGGATATCCCAAAGACTTTCTTAAAAGACTGGATGACCCTCTATCGCAAGATAGACGATTTTGACTTTCACAAGGCCTTCTCTGCCTTAATTAAATTCTCCATATTTGAAAAAAGCAAAAAAACGCAAGACCTCTATAATATTCATGCACTTTTACAAGAATTTATAAGAGACTCTCTTACGAAGGAGGAGAAAAATGTCTACTTAGAGGAACTTACGAACCTTATGTCTTCTTTTCTCCCAGAAAGCTCTCATCAAGTCTGGAAGATATTAGCAAAAGATCCAAATATTGAATTTCACTTAGATGCATTGCTTAATTTTACCGACCAATATTATTTCCAAAATGATGAAGTTTTAAACCTCAAGATAAAATATTTACATTTTGTACACTTTTTTAAATCCGATCGCCAAAAAATATTAAAAACAATAAATTCACTTAAAGAAGATGTAGAGAACAGCTATGAACTCTCTCCTTTGGAAAGGGCACGATTTTTAATTCTTTTTGCTAATCATACAACGAATGGATCCAATTGTGATCAAGCCATTCTTTTTTCAGAAAACGCAGAAAAAATATTAACCAACCTTCAAACGAAAGCAGCAAAGGAAGAGCTTTTTTTTCTTTTAGTAAATAACCTTATGGATTATTATAATCTTACAGGAGACTTACAAAAAGGGGAAGTTGTAGCAAAGAAAGCTGAAATTCTCCTTCCTGATATGAGTGACGTCAATTATATAGCCCTCTATCATTTTATAAGATCAACACAGCTCTTAAATCAGGGAAAGTACAAAGAGGCCTTGAAGCATGTGGACATTTCTATAGAGAAGCTTCCTGCAACGGATTTTCCTCCTTATGTTCACTCCTTTAAAAAAATCACGAAAGCGGAAATTCTTACAAAATTAGGGCGACTAGATGAAGCATCGAAATTAGCAGAGATAAATTACAAAGGACTTAAGAAAATTTATCCAACGATGATCACTTATAAGATTTTAAAAGCAAAAAACATATTAGCTTTAATTTACTTTAAACAAGAGAGGCTAGAAGACTCTTACAGCATAATACAATCTATTATTGAGGGGCTTAATACATTTTATCAAAAACCATATGAAAGCCCTCTTCAGGCATTTCCCTATATTATTTTGGGAGAAATCTACGAAAAAAGAAAAAACTTTATAAAAGCGCTTGAAGAATATAAAAAAGCAGAAGATGTTTATACTCACATTTTCAAAACAGTTGAAGTGGATGATATAAGCTATTTATACAAAAATTTAATTATTCTTGGCGAAAAAATGAACGATGACTTTCTGAGTAAGCACTATCTTGAGCGTCTTATAGAGCACTTTGGTCTTGATCATACAAGAACCATTGAAAGCCTTCAGTATCTTGATAAGCATAAGCGACCAGTTCTTTGATTTTCTAAGTTCTTCCTTACCCAATTGTTCTCTTAACAAACCATTCTACGAAATCTGCGTCGACCTTAGGAGGGCTCTTTTTTAAGGTATAGGCATAGACTTCTTCAAGAAGAAGAAGCGTTTGCTTAACTGTTAGTTTGTAGCCATTGCTTTGAATGACTTGCAAAATACACTGTAAAGCCTCATTTAAAACCTCTGGTGATTCTAAAAAAAGCCCGCTTTCTGCTGGGTGTTTTATTTGTGAGGGTAGGACTTCTTTTTGAACACCGAGTAAGTCTTGAACTGTACATTCCATTGCAGTGGCAATTGCGTGTAGTGTTTCTGCTGTGGGCCTTTTTGATTGGCCACGTAAAATGTTTCTTGCAACATTTATTCTCAGTCCGGCTTTACGTTCCAAGGCAGAAATAGACAGCCCTGTTGAATCAAGGTAATTTCTGATCCTCTTTTGTAAAAAACTCTGCATAGCTTACTTTTTTCCTCCTACTCAAAAAAATCTCTTGCGCTTTTCGCTCCCACTATATACTATCAAGTATAGTGGATTATTTGTCACTTCAATCCACCTTAACACACCTTAATCCCTCTGGAAAGGTTTTTTTAGAGAAAGCGGCGTAGATATAAAAAGGCAAAATGGGAGTAAATATGAACGAAGACTTTTTAACAACACGTGAATTAGCTGAGCGATGGAATATAAGAGCAGATACGCTCAAAAAATGGAGAGTCAGAGGCACGGGCCCTCTTTATCATACAACAGGAAGACGTATTAACTATGGCTTAGAAGAAATTGAAGAGTTTGAAAAGAATAAGTTACGGAGCCATACCTCAATGCCAGAGCCGCCTCCCACATACCTTGATAAAATTGAGAATCCCATAAAGGATAGAAAACTTTCTCAAAGAGGTTTTTCTAAGAAAGCTAAATCAAAGAAAAATAGGAGCCACAAATGATTGATTAAAAAACATCTTCTAAAAAAACACCTGTGACAAGTTTTTCCGGCCCATCACAGGTGCCCCATGTACAGGACCCCTTAAGGCCTTATACGCTTGAGATTGTAGCGAATAAATCTCTAAACGTCTACCTCGCAGATCAAGATCTCAAAGCAAGGCTCTTTATTGGGTTCAGAGAAAAAAATGAATCTATAAAGGAGCCACTATGCTTAAGGTTATTGAACCAACAAATCATAATTTACATAACAATTCTATTAGCAGTTTATTAAGACTTTATAAAGTATATCAAGGCTTTGAGCTCTCACCCAAAGACCAAGATAAAGCAACCTTTATTGTTGCTGAAGATGATACAAGAGGAGTTTATGGAGGTGCTGTTTTTTTCCCTCAAAAGATAAAGGAGCTTGATGAACCTTTATACAACTTCCTTTCTATTCAAGAAAACAGAACCGTATGGTGTGCTCGTCTTTGTTTATGTATCGAACAAGAGGATGGTTCTCTGAGTCTTGAGCTCCTTGAGTTATATGAGAATTTTTATAGAGAGCTTTATAAAACCTTAGGCATTTTAGGGAACGAAAAAGATACAAACTGTCTTCCTATAAAGTTACGCTCTAAAGATTATCGTAATAGCCTTCTCTATGGAAACTGGGCTTATTTTACTGAGCTAAAACCGGAAGAATTGTCGTCTGATTATGTTTACGTTCTTTTAGCACTTCCTGGTCAGCTCAGCCAAGCTCAGATACCACAAGAAGAAGAGAAAGGTGAAAGCAAGTGCTTAGATACACCTAATTCAGTTCATACTGATAGGCCTGTCCAATGATGTCGCTCCCTCATCATATGGACAATGTTCCTTCTGTCCTACAACGCCTCCCAGAAGGACAGAACGAGAGCATGGCTGAGGAGAGAGATGAAAATCTCTCTCCCCTTCCTTTTGAAAACGCTTCTGATGGAAAAAAGAGAAGCCTGAGGTTTATCATTATACGTGAGGAGTTAGTTGATCTGACGGGAGGCCCTTTAACGGCAGCCATTCTTGGGCAAATGCTGCATTGGTGTCAGAGAGCACCGGATTTTGATCTTTATGTTGGGGAAGAAAAAGCTAATCCGCCACAGGATAAGTTTTTTCTCCAGTATGGATGGTTCTACAAAGCCAATCAAGAATTCATTGAAGAAACCATGCTGCGGGTCACCCTTGCAACCTTCCGTCGTTACTTGAGTTTTCTTATCAGTAGAGGATGGATCCAAACACGTACACACCCTAAAAGAAAATGGGATCGTCGATCCCAATATCGAATGAACCTGAGGAAGTTATCTGCTGACCTTCAAAAGAAAGGGCACATCCTTCCTGGTTTTGAAGTCTATGGAATTTTTCCCCATTCACCAAAAAATATTTGCACAGAGCAGAAGCAGAAGCAGAAAAAAGCGAGCTCTGGAGTAGAAAACAGTACTCATTCAAAAGAGAGACAATCATGAAAATACCAGCGTTAAACCAATCTATGGTCGTTTATGGAGAAGAAAATGTCTGCACACCTAAAGATGCAGAGGTCTCTTTAATTCGTAAAGAATTTGTGGAACTTACTGGAGATCATTTCAGTGCTGTTATTCTCAATCAGCTCTTGTATTGGACTCTCCGTATTAAAGACTTTGATCTTTTTTTAGAGGAAGAAAGAGTTCTCGCATCTCATATCATAAAGAATGAGAGAAGTTCCGAGCAAGAGAGAGACTTTAGCCATGGATGGATTTATAAAACAGCTCATGATCTTATTGAAGAGACGATGCTCGGGGTTTCCCATCCAACCATGCGGAAATATTTAAAGCTGCTTGTTGATCAAGGATGGATTAACGAAAGACCCCATCCTCTTGATAAATGGAAGAAGACCATTCAGTACCGCATCAACGTTAGAAGGCTTCAGGAAGATCTTATAGCGATCGGCCGTCATCTTCCCACCATTTATTCGACAGCTTTTTCGCCCCTATTAGAAGAGCATACTCATAAGCCTCAAAAAGCCATACCTTTCAATGAAACAGTAGGCGTAACAAAGAGCGTATCAACCCAAAATCCTGATTTTTTACACTCGACTATAGAAAATCTTGATCCGAATGTAAGAAATTTACTTTCGAACGTAAGTAGTTTTCACTCGAATGAAAATCCAGGCGAGTGCTTTCTTAAAAACCCACATCAAACCGAGGAAATCTCGAATGTAAAAATTTTACAATCGAATGCAGAAAATTTACCTTCGAGTGTAAACACTTTTCATTCAGATGTAAGCAGCTTTCATCCGAATGTAAGCCATTTACATTCATATACCTATACAGAGAATACAGCAGAGAATACAAACAGAGAGCACACGCAGAGAACGCGCGCGCGCGAGGTCGATCAAAAAAACGTTTTTGAAGAAGTTCTCAGAATTTGGAATACCTGTTTGAGCCAAGAAGGAGTGGCGGCTGCCCATCTCACGGATGAGCGGCGACGGAGGATTCATTCCTTGCTTCCTCTGTATTTTGAGAATGATTTGTCTCAGTGGGAGCGATTTTGTGAACGAGTTGGCAGATCTCCTTTCCTGATGGGGCAAGGGCCACGCAAATGGCGCGTCAGTCTGGATTGGATTCTCGTTGAGGAGAACCTTCTGAAAGTACTGGAAGGAAACTTCGATGACGGGAATCTGGCTGATCAAAACTCTGAAAAAGTCTCTGAGAACGTCAGAAATGAGGAAATAAACACTGTTCTTTCCTCAATTGAGGATCCGGTGTGGAGGGAGTTGTGTTCCCAATTGGATTTTTCTCATTCGTCCCGAGATCCTGTGTCTTTAGGAGAACTACAAGCCATCACTCATGCCAGATTCTTGGAAGTTGAGGATGATCGGCTTGTCTGGATTGGTAGCTCGGATGCGCAGGTTCTTTCCCACATTGAAGATTTGCGATTGAAGTTATTGTCTCCAATCAAAAGAGCCTTTCCTAAAGTCCGAAATCTTAGAACACGCTTGGATGAGAAAGATTCCTCTTCTCAGTCAACGATACCAGATCCTCATATGATTTCAACAGCTTCGATTCAACACAAAGCGGAGATTCATTATGCTCAATAAGGTGACTCTCAAAGGAAACGTTGGCCGAACTCCTAAAACCTTCTTGACCCAAGAAGGCAAAGAAATTGTGAGCTTCTCTTTAGCTACAAAAACTTCTTGGAAAGATGAATCTGGAGAGTGGCAATCTACCACTGACTGGCATTGGATTACAGTCTTTCGAGAATCTACCATTCGCTGGATCAAGGATCTTTTAAAACGAGGAGATACTGTCTGTGTAGAAGGAAAGCTTGCCTACCAACATTGGACTGATAAGTATGGCCAACCTCGTTCTACACCCCATGTTGTGGTTTCTCAGTTTGGAGGAAAAGTTGAACATTTCAAAATCCAACAACTAAACTCTCAAAACAACAACTTGATTCCTGAAAAAGTGCAGGATTCATCCCCTTCTCTTACAGAGAACGAAGATACCTGCACGCCCCCTGACCTTGCTCAGGAACATTCTCTCTCAGCTCAACCTTATCCGCAATTTTGCCTTCCCAAAGATGAGAACAAACAAAAAGGTCAGGAAGCGCCTCACCACAAAGGAGAAATAACCTATGAAAGTTAATCAAGACCATTTTCAACCAAATTCATCAACAAAAGGAGAAACAAAGATGAATACCATCAATAAAATCAAAAATTCTTTTAAAAGGAACTCAGTGTATACAGCGGAGGTTAAGACATTCTGTCTTTTGATGATTGCTTTCCTGATGTTTACACCTGAGGCATTTGGCGTTGCTAATACGAACGACGCCGGCTTTAATCAGAGCACCACAAATCTTGTGGCTATCATCAACAATAGCCTTGTGCCCATTACGCTCATTGCTGGGTGTCTTGCCAGTGCAGCTCTTGCCTTTATGAAATCAACACCCACGCCTTTCGTCATTGCGATCCTGACCACCATTAGCTTTGGCTTTGCAAAAGTCTGGATCAATACCACCTATGCTATTTGCGTGTGAAGGATAGTGAGCATGGATCGGAATGAGAACTTTCTTTTGAATCGTTTAGATAAGCCCTTACGGTTTTTAGGTATCAACAAGGACGAAGCCCTGGTTGTGGTTATTCCTCTCTTTGGGGGATTATTTATGGGCTGGATAGTCTCCGGCTTTCTTGTGGGGATAGGGGTTCTTTCTCTTGTTCGCACCCTCAAGAAGCAAAATGAAGGCTCTATGCTCATTCATGCACTCTATTGGCATCTTCCGACTCCTAAAAAGTCCATGAAGCTGCCTGTGCCTTCTCATATTCGAGAGATGATTGGGTAATGGAAGCAGATTTTCTCCGTCACAATATTCTTGAAACTATTTCTCAGAGAAATGCTTGGATAGGCATATCCACCCTCATGGCTATGAGTACTGTTCTTTTAAGCATGGCGATTTTTCTTAAAAATGAGCGCACGATTTTAGTCCCTCCACATATTACTAAAACTCTCTGGGTGGAAGGAGGGACAGTTTCAAAGGAATATTTAGAAGAAATGGGACTTTATATATCCAAGCTTCTTTTGGATCTTTCTCCTACGAGTTTTGCTTATAACCATGAGACGCTTTTAAAGTACGCCACTCCTGAAGCTTATGGGATTTTGAAAAAACAGCTTATAGAGGATGGGGAGCATTACACAAAGCTTCAGCTCTCAACCCACTTTAAACCCACAGAAGTTAAAGCTAACCCGAACAAATTCTTTGTTGAGGTGAAGGGAAATCTCACCAGCTATGTGGCGGGCAAAGAGATTCACTCTTCTTTAGAGACCCTTTCTTTGCAATTTAGCTTACGAGGTGCAGGACTTCTTTTAGAAAAAGTTACAGGAGGGCACTCTCATGGTGAGTAGATTTTTGATTTCGTTATTAGCAGGAAGCGCAGCTCATGCGGCCATTGTACGTTCCCTTGATGAGATGAAGGTTATTGAAGTCCCCATTTCTCAACAAGGGCTTACCCGTATTAAGGTGCAGGATGATCGCATTCTTCATGTTTTTGGGAATGCGGGAGAATATGCTCTAGAGACAGATGAGAACCAAGGGCAGATCTTTATCCGTCCCACCCCTTTAGAAGGGACATCTTCAAAACCAATTAGCTTCACACTCACAACCGAATTAGGGCATACACAAGACTTACGTCTTCTCCCAAAAGATCGAGCTCCTGAAGCGCTTGTTCTTAAAATGGATACCACCCTTCAACAAGAGATTGAACAGGAAAGGCGCGCGTCTGCTCCCCTCTTCCGTGAAGAAGTTGAATCTTTGATTTTTGCCTTGCAAGAAGAACGTATTCCTTTGGGTTACAAAGAAATGCCTATCAGTTTGACGACACTCAATGAGTCTTACCAAAGGATCAGAGAACTTCAAGGACAAACTTTGCGAGGCTTTACTTATCACATTCAAAATAAGACTCAAACACCCCAGGTTTTATCTGAGTCTGATTTAGCCAAGGCATTACCTTTCAATCCCAATAAGATCATCGCCCTTTTGCTTTCCAAAAAAACCTTAACCCCTGGAGAAGGAACAGAGATTTATGTTGTTGCAAGAGCAAATTAGAGAAAAAGTGAGAGACTTCCTTCACCCTGAATCTCCTCAAGAAACTAGAAAGCTTCAGTTCTTTTGGCTGGGGTGTGGCGGTTTGGTTATCCTTATTGTTGCCTATGGAATGGGAACTTTTTTGTTTGGGAAAACTTCTCTCCGTCAACAAGAGGAAGAGGTCAAAGTTACAACAACTTCTATCGAGACAGCCCCAAAAAAGATAGGCCTGGAGGAAGTTTTTCGTCATGGCATTGAGGATAAACTTAAAGCTCTTTCTGATAAAATAACAGCTATTGAAATGCTCTTTCAAGAAGGGGTTAAGCGTGGAGAGTTTCCCTCGCAAGAAGTAAACACTGAAGATGAAAACCAAGACTCCTCTTTAAACTCTCCCTTTTCTAAGCCTCCCTTTGCGCAGGAGCTAGAAACTAAAATCCTGCAATTAGAGCATCAGCTGGACATGCAAAAAGGGAATACACTGCCTCCACAGCCTTTTCCTTATCAAAGTGGACAAGAAGAAGAAAGAAATCTCATTCAAAAAGTTTCCTTGGGCCTTACGGAAAACCCAGATCATAAAATCTCCAAAACCGTCGAGACAACCATTCCGGCAGGAGCTTTTGCAAAGACCATTCTTCTTTCCGGCCTTGACGCTGCCTCTTCCATGAGCGCTTCTTCTGACCCCAGACCTATGCTTCTCAGGCTTATAGAGTTTGGAACACTTCCCAGACGGTTTCAAAGCGATTTGAAGGATTGTCATTGTACGGCAAGTGCTTATGGAGATCTCTCGTCTGAGCGCATTTATGCTCGGCTTGAAAAGCTTACCTGTATTGAGCGTAAAAGTGGAGAGATCATCGAAACGCAAGTGGCTGGCTATATTGCAGGATCTGATGGAAAAGCAGGTATTCGCGGAGTCGTCGCTTCCAAAGATGGTCAATTCTTAGCTCGCAGCCTTGTCGGAGGCGTGTTTGCAGGTCTTAGTAATGTTGCTAACCCTCAGAATCGTCAAGCTCAAGGTAATCCTTTTGGAGTAGGAGGCCTGCAGCCCTCGCCACCTAACATGGGTGACTTATTTACTTCCGGCATGGCTTCTGGGGCTTCAACAGCCCTTGATCGCTTGTCCCAATACTATATTGATCGAGCAGAGCAACTCCAACCTGTTATTCAAGTGGCCGCTGGTCAAGTCGTGGACATTGTCTTTACGGAAGGAACGTTCATTGGCAGCCAAGACGTTCACGCAGAAATCAGAAACAAAAAAAGCAGTGTTGAAGAAAACAATACTGCAGAAAGTAGATAACAGGTCGGAGTAGGAACGATGATTACTCACCGCCCCCTCCACAGATCCGGACTGGCGCTCCTAACGCATCCGGCTCTTGCCTCAGGTGATGACGCCCATGCGACGTAAAGGATAAGGATGATGAATTCCGGGCTTAGGCAACCAGCGATCAATAAGACGAACCATGCGTTCCCAGGTGAGAGTGCTTTTCTTTTGGCCTCTGCGCTTAAGCGTGTGATGCCAATATCTCCCAATCTGAAACCGAAACACGTACAGCGAGGTCAGATTCGAAGGGACACCAAAATATCGGTTGTACCCTCCAACAACAGACCTCAACCACTTCCCAACTTTGGGAATAGGTTCGTGAAACCGTTTGCGCAGTTCGACTTTGACCTCTTGCAGCTTCGCTCGCAATCTCTTCTTGTTGGATCTGCGGATAACCACAAACATCCCATTGCTTGCCTTCTTCCCCACAATGTGGGTGAATCCAAGAAAGTTAAAACTCTCCGGCCTTCCCAATCCACGTTTGATTCTGTTATTGATCGCAAACGGACCAAATTCGATCAAACGCGTCTTTTCAGGATGAAGTGTCAGAGAGAACTTCTGGAATCTCGCCTGCAACTCAGTCAGAAACTGCTTGGCAACTCCAAGATTTTGAAATCCAACAACGAAGTCGTCAGCCCAGCGTACAACAATGATGTCTCCGCCTTTGCGTTTCGTTCTCCATTGCTGAATCCACAGATCGAAGGCGTAGTGCAGAAAGATGTTCGACAACAGCGGAGAAATCACCCCGCCTTGGATTGCTCCTTCCTCTCTGCTGTACCATTTCCCGTCCTCCAGGATCCCCGCGTTGAGCCACTTTCTGATCAGTCTCACAACGCGTTTGTCCGCTATCCTGTGTTCAATAAACTTGATCAACCATTCATGGTTGATGGTGTCAAAGAACCCTTGGATATCGGCATCCAAAACATGATTCACTTTCTTCGCTTGAAGAGCAACGTACAGCGCATCCAAGCAGTTATGCTGGCTTCGCCCGGGTCGATATCCATACGAAAATCCGAGAAAGTCTGTCTCGTAGATTGCATTCAATACCATGGTTGCTGCGTATTGAACGATTTTATCCTCCAACACCAACACCCCCAACGGTCTTTGCTTACCGTCAGCTTTGGGTATGTACGTTCTCTTGACTGGCTTTGCTCGATAGGCTCCGCGTTTGACTCTTTGCGCGAGATCTTCCAGGTTTTCTGTAAGCGTCTCCGCATATTGTCCCCACGTTATTCTATCTATCCCTGTCGCCACGTTTCGTTTGAGGCTGTAGAAGGCCTCTTCAAGTATGTCGACCGAATAAATGTGATGCATCAGAGCCATGAACTTCTGCTCTTTATTTTTAACAGCCGCAGCACGTATCCGCTCAAGCGCACTTTGCATCCTCTCCCGGCCTTGTATCCGGTGGATGTTTTGCTCTCGCAGATTCCCTTTGGCCAGTTGCCTTTTCTCCATTGCCTCCGCGGATCTCAGGACATGTGCGGTCTTGAAATCCTTGTTCGGCAACTTCGCAGATATTACGCAACTGTCCGACTTCCCATGTTCGTTCATCATTGTATTACGTCCTTAGACTTCCCAATACGTTCCAGCAGCACCATTGCTCTGGAAGAACATGGGATCTCCCGGTTCTCGCGCGAGTTGTTAGTGCACATGCATGGGGTCTCCGACCCCGTGAGGTCTCGAGAATACTCGCCCTGTCGTATCCTCGAGTGTTGCCTTCCGCACTCCTTTAGAGCGTCAGCACCTCAGTCCTTTTTAACGAGGCTCAATACCCAGCCTATACACACCATTATCAACGCTTCACAGACGAACTTGCGGACGTCTGTGCATGACTCATGTCCAGTGTGGGTGGCTAACCCTTCACTGAGCGGAACTTTCATCCGCAAACTAACTCGCCAGTTTATCCCGGCGCACAAAGGAAAAAAATATGCTTCAATTTCAAAAAAAAATAAATATAAAACCTAATTATCTTAGAAACCTATCTGTAATACTGCTCTCTGCAACACTGTCTTTCTGCCTACAAGGATGTATGGGTGTTTATGAAGGAGGGTTTGAGTGTCCTCCAGGAGAAGGGGTAGGATGTAAGTCGATCTCTGAGGTTAATCAAATGGTGGAGCATGGAGAGCTACCCAAAAAACAAAATGAGACTCAACCATCCTGCCAACAATGTAATTCGAATCCTGACTTTCTGCAGAGTCCTTCTGAAGAGCCACTTATTTGGTATTCTCCTTGGGTCTGGGAGGACGCATAGTGCACAATTTTCTTTCTCAAAAGATTAAGGAAGGAAAGCGGCCATTTGGGACAACGTCTTCAACCCTCAAACTGGCGAATGAGTTTCTCTTTCCTTATGGCTTGAGTGAGATGCTTCCCTATCGTAGCTTTGATTCTGAAACCCAGCTTTTTTTAAACCGTGCAAGTGTTGGGTTTGTGCTTGAAACTCTTCCTTTAGTGGGATGTGGAGAGAAAGTTCCAAGGCAATTGACAGGAATATTCCAACATGCATTGCCTTTAGGGTCAAATCTCCAGTGCCTTCTGATTGCAAGCTCTCATATCGACCCCTGGCTTAAGACATGGGAGCAAGCAAGATATGATCTGACTTTAAGTGAGATCTCATTAAATGAGTCCTTTAAGGACGTGTCTTTAAAGGACCGTTCGGAGGTTTTAAAAGAGCTAGCCAAAGAGAGATGCTCAGCTTTTAGAAACCATGCAGCTATTAGAACATTCCGCCTTTTAATTTCTTACAGTGAACCCCATACAACCTTTAAATCCTTTGAAGACATGCTGGCTTTGCAAGAGCAATTGGTCACAACCCTGAAAGGATGGAAGCTTCCTGTTAAAGTATGGCAGGCGGAAGATTTAATATCTGGGCTTGATGAACTTCTTAATCCAACGGAACGGTTGGTTGGAAATCATGAGTCTCTCTGGAATCCTCATGAAAGCTTGTCACGACAAAGTATGTGTCCTGCAACTCGAATCAAGATAGAGCCTTCTCGCTTGGCTTTTGGAGAAGAAGAGCGCGCCCTTCGTCTTTATACAACACGTCTTTTACCCCCTCTTTGGCAACAAGGTGCCATGGGATACCTCATTGGAGATCCCTTTGAAGAATTCTTAAGACTTAATGGAGGATTTTTCCTCTCCTACGGGGTGCATATTTGCAATGAAAAGACCCTTAAAACCAAGATGCTTGCCAAATGTGGCAACGTGGAAAAGCAAGCGGCTAGCCCTATTGCAAAGTATGTACCTTCCCTCAAAAAGGAAGCGGAAGAATGGACGTATGTACGAGAGAAGTTCGAAGAAGGACAACGACTGGTGCGTACCCGTTTTCAGGTAGGATTGTTGAATTCTCCTGATCAAATGGCTCGAGAGGAGCAAACACTTTTTAATCTTTATCGTTCTCAACGTTGGGAGCTGGTCTTGGATAAGTATCTGCAACTCCCCTCATTTCTCAGTTGCCTTCCCATGACGTGGGGAGAAGGAGCAGCTGAAGATAGTCGCCTCTTTCAGAAAACAAAAACCACACTCAGCCATGAACCCTCCAATCTCATGCCTATTCAAGGAGAATGGCACGGAACGAGATCACCCGGCATGATGTTAGTAGGACGTCGGGGACAGATTTTTTATTGGTCGCCCTTTGATAATAATGAAGGGAATTATAATACCTGTGTTGTTGGACGGTCAGGTTCTGGAAAGTCTGTTTTTATGCAAGAGCTGATGACCAGCATGTTGGGAATGGGGGGACGAGTCTTTGTTTTAGATGTGGGAAGATCTTTTGAAAAAACGGTCAAGCTTCTTAAAGGAACGTTTATGGAGTTTTCTACTCATTCTCCTATTTGCATTAATCCTTTTTCTTCCATCCCCTCCAATGATGTAGAAGCAGCTTCTGATGGATTGGCCATGCTCAAACCTATTCTCTCCTTAATGGCAGCTCCTAAGGAAGGGACAACGGATCTAGAAGATACGTACCTTGAACAAGCTCTCCAAGACGCATGGAACAAAAAACAAAATGCAGCCACTATTGCTGATGTAGCTAGCTTTCTTTTAAAGGACGGTGATCCCGTAGCTATTAAATTAGGGAAACGACTTTATTCTTACACAGAACAAAGAAGTTATGGCCGATTCTTTAACGGAAAAGCCAATATTGATCTTTCTGATAATCTTGTTGTTGTCGAAATGGAAGAATTGAAGGAACGGAAAGATCTTCAATCTGTCATTGTCCAAATGGTCATTCTTCAAATTACGAACTCCATTTATATGGGAGACCGGAAAACACCCTCCTGCCTCATTTTAGATGAAGCCTGGGACATGCTTCGTGGAAAGCAATCAGGTGTTTTTATTGAGACAGCTGCAAGGCGATTAAGAAAGTATTACGGAGGGCTCATTGTCGGAACTCAATCTATCAATGACTTTTATGCAACCCCTGGAGCTCAAGCCGCCTTTGATAACTCAGACTGGATGTGCCTTCTGTCACAAAAAGATGAATCCATCGAAATGCTTAAAAGCTCTAAACACCTCTCTATGGATCCAAGCATGGAGCGTACACTCCGCTCTCTTCACACAGAGCAAGGTAAATACGCCGAAATCATGATTAAGGGACCCAAAAGCTTTGCTGTAGGAAGATTATTCCTCGATGACTTCTCAAAAGTTCTCTACTCAACAAAAGCAGAGGAATTTACAGCTGTTCAAAGTCTGGTGAATCAAGGTTTCAGCCTGAAAGAGGCTATTCAGAAAGTCAGTAGTCAATAAGTCGTACAGGAAAGTAAATCATGAGTAACATCGATCAGCAAACAGAACCTAACAATCAAAATAAAAAGCTCATAAAATGGGGCTTAGGGGTTGGAGGTTTCATGGCCGCAGGCTGTTGGTTCACAACCTATACACAGCTCCTAGAAGTTGCTTCCGAGAGCTTAGAGGATGTTCACTATATTTTTGTCCATAAAAGTTCCTCAATTAAACGAGGAGATATTGTTTTGATTCAAGGGCACACCCCTCAGTATGTAGGAGAAAAGCTGTTTACCAAACGCGTTATAGGACTTCCTGGCGATCACATTACAAAAACGAAAAAAGGACTAAAAGTAAAAGCTAAAAACTCCTCCGTGTCTACCACCTTTCCTCTTCTTGATGAAACAAAAGAAGGACAAACCCTCACACCTCTTCCCCTTCAAAGTGTTCCTGAGGGCTACCTTTTCGTCATAGGCGATCATCCTCGCAGCTTTGATTCACGTTATGAAGAATTTGGTCTTGTTTCAGTAGAGAAGATATGGGGAAAGGGGATTTTCACATGGTGAAAATAGTGTTCAGTGCGCAGTATTTAGTGTTCATATTAGTATCTGAATCAAACAATCAAGAGCAAAGTGGAAAGCCATGAGAACCTTTGTTTTCCTTACTTTTTTCCTGATCACTGAATGCTATACACTGAGCACTGGCCACGCGCGTGACCTGGGGACCCATGGTGTTATCTATTCCATTGAAGAGGAAGATCCCATCATTCTCATTCAAAGCAAGTTAAAGCGCATGGAAGAAAGGGGAGAACTGGAACGCCATCATCAAGAACTTCAGCAGAAAGCAAAAGCGGCAATTGAACATCCAAAACCTGTGGAAGGTATAACCAAAGCTCGTGAAAGTCGTGTAGCGTATTATGACCCAACCTACGAGGTATCAGAAGATATCAAAGATCATACGGGGCGGGTTTTTTATAAAAAAGGCGCAAAAATTAATCCTCTTGAAACAGTTAGCCTCTCTCAGAGTTTGTTGTTTTTTGATGGAGATGATGAGGAACAGGTTGCTTTTGCAAGAGAGAAGTTAAAGGAAAGTTCTCTCAAACTAATCCTTGTTAAAGGAGCTCCTTTAACTCTTTCAGAACACATAAAGGTTCCTGTTTATTTTGATCAGGCAGGTCTCCTTACCAAGAAACTTGGGATTGGCAATGTACCTGCTTTAGTGACACAGGAAGAGAAACAGTTGCGAATTGAAGAAATCCTTCTCTCTTCCTTAAAATCAGAATCCAAAGAAGGCAAAAACAGATGAATTCTTCCTTTTCTCTTTTGAGCAGCATTTTACAAATGGATTGGGTTGCAATCTGCTCAGACCTTCAAGCTCATCCCAAAGAAATCCATAAAAACAGGAGCCATCCCAAAAAACTAAAACTTAACATCCGATCAGAAAATAAAAAGTACTCTGAATGGTCTGAAAAAGGATCACTTGGTTCTACTGAGTCATTTGACGTTAATGAAGGAAACAAAGAAGAGACATCACCTAAAAGCTTTTTCCCTTGTGAAAAAATAAGGTTTAAGAGATCATTTAACATACATTGTTTTCTCCTTTTTATTGTTAGTTCTTCTAGTGCGAACAGAAAACACCTGAAATATTACCAGCAATCTTCCTCCTCATTCTCAGGAGGAGAGGTCTAATGAACAGCCTCTCCTACTTGGCTTCTTCAACATTCATCCATCGAAAGGGTTCTTTTTTACTCCTTTTTTTGTCTGATTTTAAGATTTTAAAATGGTTTTCTAAGAAGGAAGGCATAGGTTTATGTGCTTCTCGATTTTCTTCTTTGCTTGGCATGGAAAAGAATACAAATAATTTCTGCCAAAATCTCCAAACTCTTTGGGGACAGCAGTACGTATATAAAATCCATACTAAAACACAAAAGATAAATAAAGCATCAAAGGAAATAAGAACCTGCCAAGCCGTAGAAATTGACGAGTTCTCTGCCTACTCAAGGCCTTCCTCTAGAAAAGGTCTCGTTGTAGCTAATGCAAAGGAAGATAAAAAAGAAAGAGAAGATAAAAAGAATAAGGTAGAAAGAAAAGGAAAGACGCGCAAAAAAGTTTTAAACATACATTGTTGCCTCCTGATTGTAATGGTTTTTATTGTTTTTTTTAGTCCTGTTTCTCGAATTCAAGCTTGTTCTGGAAGGTTTGTCAACCCCGTAACAGATATCTGTTGGTCATGCCTTTTTCCTATCTCCATTGGCCCTATAAAAGTAAGTGGTGGTGGGCGAGAAGATACAGAAAATCCCTATCAAATTCCTTGCGTGTGTCCAAGAGCTCCTTATTTTGGCATTCCCGTGGGATTTTGGGAACCAGCACGACTTGTGGACGTAACAAGAGTTCCCTTCTGTATGGTCAGTATGGGGGGCCTTAAAATGGGGAATAGTTTCATCAATTATGGGATTCATGGGGCCAATGGTGAACGTAGAACCCAAAATAGCTTTTATCAAGTTCATTGGTATGTGTATCCCGTTATTTATTGGCTTGAGCTTCTTGTTGATTTCTTGTGTTTGGAGGCTCAAAGTTTTGATGTAGCCTATCTTACAGAGTTTGATCCTTTATGGAATGCAGATGAGCTTTCTTTCATTTTAAATCCAGAAGCGGTGCTTTTTGGCAATCCTATTGCACAAGCGGCTTGTGCCGCAGATTGTGCAGCAGCAACAGCTGGATTTCCTCTTAATCCTCTTTTTTGGTGTGGGGGATGTCAGGGAAGTCTTTATCCCTTTACAGGTAATAATGCAGCTCACAATGGAGGAGTTCAGTCTAGTCTTTTGATGGTGCAGCGCATGATAGCCAAGCTTCATCGAGAACTGCTTTTATTAGGTACAAGCGGTATAACAAATGCCGAAATCTGTCAGAAATATCCCTTACCCATCATCAAGAAGAGCCAATACAAAACCCAGATGACCTATCCCCGCCCTACCACACGGGGCCCCATGGCCTGTAATCCTTTAGGGCGTACGGAAGTTATTTGGGGAACAGGACGCGAATTTCCTTACAAAGGGGAAGATTTTGGCTATCTGATTTGGAGAAAGAGGAACTGTTGTGCGCTTTGAGTTCATTGATTTTATTTATTTTATATCTCTTTTAGGATTGCCCGTTACGGCTTCCTGTCAGTCTTACATAAGCGAAATTCATGATCTTCAGAAGGAATCATTTAAAAAAATTGAGCGCTTGCACCAAGATGAAAGCTTTCAGCACTTTGTTACGAAACTCCAAGATAGAGCTCTTGCGCCACATGCTCAGCACGCACAATCCCAAAGATCAAACGAGCTTTATATCTTTGTTTCCTTCTCCATAGGTGAGAAAGCGCTTCTGAACTTGGCTCAAGAGGCCAAGCGATTTGGTGCAACTCTTGTGTTGCGAGGTTTCAAAGACAGGAGCTATTTTAAGACAGCTCAAGCTCTGCAACAAATTATTCAAGAAACGGGTCAAGGATTTATGATTGATCCTGAACTTTTTTCTCTCTTTGCGGTTACGGCAGTTCCTACCTATGTCTTGAGCAAGCCTTTCCCCTTCAATTTTCCAGAGGTTACACAAACGCCCCTTCATGATCGTCTCCAGGGATATGTGAGTGTTTTCTATGCTTTGAGTGCTTTTGCAAAAGAGGGAAGTCTCAAAAAAGAGGCAAACTCTCTCTTAGAAAACGCATCCTTAGAAAACGGCAGATCAAAATGAAGAAGTGGAAAGTTCTTCCTCTCTGCTATTTTTTACCTTTGCTTGTTCTATTTTCTTGCATGGTCCTTGCGAGTCCGACGGCTAACCTTAAGTCAGGAGACAAAACTGCTCAAGAATTTCTAAGTCAAATAGACATTAAAAAGAAAGAAGCGGGAGATCATCCCTTTTATTCAGGACATTCAAGTGCTGCCAACCTAAAGAGCGGAGATCTTGCGGGATGCACTCAAAGCCTTAGCCAATCTGATCCTGTAAGCCAAATGCTTTATCAGAGTGCTGAATCGCGCCCTCAAGTTAAAATTGATCCTTCAAAAGATCCTCTTATCACAGGCTCTCAAAAGATCATGACAGCTCCTTTAGAAGCGATTGGCGGAAAAGGAACGAAAGAAATAGAGCTTGCCTCTACGAAGGCGAGGGATGAAATTCTCACTTGTGAAGAGCCAGGAGATGATTCTCTTGAAAACTGCATACGTCACCTCATCGTGAAAGTAATAAAGACAAAGATTACGAAAGAAAAATATGAAACCTTCCGTCTTACAGGATGTAAAAAATCTCATAAGGACTATCATACTCGCTCTTGTCCCGCTCTTCTCGCTCACGTTCGAAAATGGAGGAGTCGGAGAACCTGGAAAAAGAATGCTGGACTTATTGATGTCACAGCAGCTTTTAAAGCTTGTTTACAAGAGGTAAACAGTAAAAAGCTCACACGCTGCTATCGATGTAGCAATCCTAGAACCATCGTCCCCGTTGATCTTAAAGAAGATCAAATCAAAAAGGTTATTATTGAAAGAAATCCCTTGGGCAAACCCTTAATTCAAGGCAAACCATACTTTAGTCGTCATGGACGATTAAAGGTCTATAACTTGGAGGCAACGATCAAAATCACTTATGAAGAAGAACCTTATACAATCCTTCCCGATGAGTGGACCTCCAATTGTGAAAAATTAGAATCACGCGTTGATCAAGGACTTTGTCACTATGATACCAAAGAATGCACCCAAGGACCTCAAACACGCATTATTGAGGGTATTCCTGTTACAAGAGAGTGTTGGCAAGAAAAACTAACCTACGCTTGTGATTTCCCTACAAAAGACAATTGTGGTCCTTTAAGGGCACGAGGGTGTGTGCAAATTAACTCAGCCTGCAAACAAACCGTAGGCAACACGTGTGTCGCTTATACCCAGACCTATCAGTGTCAAGGAAACTCTCGAACTGCCCATCAAATTACGGGGGGTAACACACCCTTCTGTCTGGATGGAAGTTGTAGAGATCAGAGCTTTGAAGCCAACAACGAGATGATGTCCTCTCTCGCTCAATTAAGTCTTCTTAAAGATATGCAAGGAAAAATAGATTCCATCTTTAAAGGAGACGAGCATCAATGCTCGAAGCATATCCTGAGCTTTAAGGATTGCTGTGGATCAGGAAAAGGTTGGGGAAAGAGCCTCGGTCTGGGAGGATGTAAGGCAAAGGAAAAGCTTCTCCAGAAAAAGCGTAAAGGGCGTCTTTGTCATTATGTAGGAACCTATTGCGCTAAAAAAGTCTTAGGACAATGCGTTAAGAAAAAATCCTCCTTTTGTTGTTTTGGCTCAAAGCTACTCAAAGCCTTTCAAGAGCAAGGAAGAAAACAAATCCACCTTGGCTGGGGAAAAGCAAAAGACCCCCTCTGTCGTGGTTTTACCATTGAAGAACTCCAACGCATTGACTTTTCCAAGCTGGATTTAAGAGAAGCTTTTGAAGATCTCATGAAAAATTATAAACCCTCCAAACTTCAAGGAACAAGTCAGAAAATAGGTGAGCGTCTGGAGACGATTAAGCAAGGAGTCGTTCCCAGTACAAAAAAACAACCTCAGCAAAGACCAGGCGCATGAAGATAGTCTACAATGTACAGTATTTAGTGTTCAACTTTGTTAAGAGATGGGAATCTCTAAGGTTTCTTCCTGCAATTTTGAAACTTGTTACGTTTCTTCTTTTTCTGAATCCTGGACACTGTGCACTGAGTACTGCGTTCTTCGAACGTCACGCAGAAGGTTGGCACTGGTATGAGCCACTGAACGAGTCGCTGGGCGACGACAAAATAGAAGAGAGAAAGGAGATCTCCTCCGGCAGGAGCTCTTCTTCCTCTTCTCCTACCCCAACGGAGAAAATTGAGGCTCAACGAAAGGAACTCGAGACAAAACTTCATACGGCTATTCTCGAGCCTTCTCGTGAGAATATCATAACTTACATTTTTGCGCAAAAAGCTCTGATGGACCAAAGCCAGAGATTTTCTGAGTCTTGGCAACAGGTGGTAATGACCACACCTTCCTTAGATGAAACGCTGATTCATCCAGTAGATCAAAATGCACGTCATGTATATTACAGTGAGAGAAACAAAGAGCTTATATCGCGCATTAAGGCTCTATCTCAAGACTATGGATTGTTTTTCTTCTTTCGAAAGAATTGTCCTTATTGCCATCGCTTTGCTCCTATTGTAAAGCATTTCGCAGAGAAACATAGCTGGTCTGTCCTGGCTGTCTCTTTAGATGGAGGAACACTCCCTGAGTTTCCTCATGTACGACGTAATAATGGCATTGCAGAGCGTCTTCAAGTCACCCATGTTCCCGCCCTTATTGCCCTTCATCCTCAGTCAGGTCAAACAATTCCTCTGGCTTACGGACTTGTCTCTGAAAGCGAAATCGAGGAAAGAGTTGATCTTTTAACGCGCAGGCTCAAGCCTGAAGGAGACAGAAAATGAAGAAGATGTTTTTATGTGTGTTTCTGTTAGGTTCTCCCTCATTTGCCAGCATGCAGGATAATTTAGACAAAGCCTTTCAAGTTCTTGGCATGGCTCATAACGTGACAGAAGGAGGAGGCTATGAAGATCAAACAGGTGGATTTTATACGGGAGGGCGTGTGTTTGCTCGGTCTCGTGTGAATAATGCAGATCTCTTTTCTTTACAACTTCCCCATTACCGTGCGGGGTGTGGTGGCATTGACCTGTTTTTAGGGGGTTTTAGCTACATCAACGCCCAGCAGTTTATCCAGCTTTTACGCAATATCGGCAGCAATGCCAGTGGCTATGCTTTTAATCTGGCTCTTGCCACAGTGACACCTCAAATTAAGAGTGTGCTTGATGATCTTGTAGCTAAGGTTCAGAAAATGACCAATCAAAATATCAATTCCTGTGAGGCTGCTGCAACCCTTGTCGGAGGCATGTGGCCTCAATCCGATGCAAGTTCTCAGCTTCTCTGCAATGCCATGAGCAAGGACCTTGGTATCGCGAGTGATTGGGCACAGGGACGTCAAAAATGTGGAGCTGAAGAACAAAGGGTTGCTGTCTTAAACCGGAAAGGTGAAAAACCAGGATTTAAAGATATTTTGGGAGATGAGTTTAATATTGCTTGGAAAGCTATTCAAAAGAATGGCTTTTTACAAGGAGATTCAGGACTAGCAGAGTTTTTTATGACTCTTTCAGGCACCATCATTTCCCGACGCGTCGGCAATGAGCTTGAAGTTAAGGTGTTACCCTCTAAAAGCACTGATCCCCAGCTTCTCTCTGCTCTTATTATGGGGAACGTACCTGTTCAAATTTACAAATGCGATAACCCTTCAGAAGATAAGTGTCTCGCTCCTACCCTTCAAAATATGGTGCTTCCAAAGGCAAAAGCTCTTTACTCAATCGTTGATAAACTCTTGCTCTCTCTTTCCAAAAAAATTCAAAAACATGAAGAAATCTCTGAACAAGAGGAAGGGTTTGTGAATGCGACGATGATCCCTGTTTTAAAGATTATAGCTGTGGAAACAGCTTTTAAGGAAGCAGGCAGTCCTATTAGCGCTACTGAATTCAGTGAGGCTATTGCTCACGATATTCTTCTTCAATACCTGGACGAGGTCATGTCTCTTGTGTGGGATAGTGTGATCCAACTTAAGAAAGTCCAAATCAATGATGGAATGATTGAGGAGCTGAGATCAGGCATCGCGAGTTCTCGGAAACTTCTTTATGCCAAACGCACAGCTCTCTTTGAGCAGATGACTATCACTCTTGATTTGATTGAGAGAACTCAACAGATCGAAGCAAAACTACAGAATATGTTTATTTCCTCTCAACAAGGCACGAAGGTAGGAGGGAGATAAGATGGCGCACGTCATAACCACCTATGGAGGAGGAGAACTCTTTACGCTTGTCTTTGATGCCATAGCTGCTTTGTTTAAAGCAGATCGCACAGGAATGGTGATGTCCCTTATCCGAATTGGGTTGATGGTGGGGTCCGTGTATGTGGTTATGCTCATGTTTTTTAAAAGCAGTTTACAAGAAGGAGCTAAATGGTTCCTCTGGGTTGTTGTCGCAACCAATCTGCTCTTTCTCCCTAAAACGACCGTTTATATTGATGATCCCCTCATGAAGATGAAAGCAAAGGTTGATAACGTGCCCTTTGCTTTGGGAGCTTTTGCAGGTTTTGTAAGTCAAATGGGGCGGGCTGTAACAGAAAAGGTCGAGTCTGTTTTTACCTTGCCTGACTATATGCCCTATCATCGAACAGGAACGGTGTTTGCCTCTTCTCTTATGAGTCAGGTTGGACAATTTCGCATTGTAGATCCCGCCTTTAAAGGAAACATGGAACGGTTTATCAACCAATGTGTGGTTTATGATGCTATGATTGGTCATAAGTATACGCTGATAGACCTGCAAAACACACCTGATATCTGGGCTCTTGTGATGACAAAGGCTTCTCCTGTCCTTGGATTTCTTTATAAGGAAGGAAACACTCCAGGAGCCATTGTGACCTGTAAGGCAGGAGCTCAAAAACTCAATGCTCTTTGGAACGCTGAGATTGCCAAAGCAACCTTAATCTATGGCCGTCGCGTTCAAAATCAGACCTTGACCAAAAATCTCTTTTTTACGCATTTGCACAATGGTTACCAGCTTCTCTCAGACATATCAAAATCAGCCGAAGACATCCTTAAACAAGAGATTATGATCAATGCCATTGAGGAATCAAGCAATAATAAACTTTCTGAGCTGGGAGCAGCCTCTAACTATGCCGCCACAAAAGCCCTACTTCAGCAAAGAACTGCCTATGCGGTTGCAGGGGAGATTGCCGCCAGAACCTTGCCTTTGTTTAAGAACGTGATTGAAGCTCTGAGTTATGCGTTGTTCATCTTCATTGTGGTCTTAGCTCTTCTTCCCAATGGATATAAGATTCTTCTCACCTATTGTGGCATCTTGGTATGGACTCAGCTATGGGCACCCCTCTATGCTGTTCTCAACCTCGTTATGACACTTTATGGAAAATCTGAAACAAAGAGCTTGATTGGAGAAGAAGGGCTTACCCTTTTGAATTCCTCAGCCATCATCAATGCGAACGCAGACATGGTCACCTTAGCCGCATGGCTCTCTGTGAGTATTCCCTTTATCTCCTACGGTATTCTTAAACAAGGAGCTGCCGCCTTTGTGGGTCTTGCTCAACATTTAGGCTCAGCCATGCAATCTGCTGCCAGTGGGGCTGCTGCCGAAACTGTCTCCGGCAACATCAGCTTAGGAAATGTGAGCATGGGAAACCAAGCGTATCAGAACACAAGTGCTTTTCAGCACAATTCGAGCCCAAGTTATACGGCCTCCCAATTTAAAGCGATGGGAGCTTCGGGCGTTGAACAAAATACTTTTGCAAGTGGTGCCCAGGCCTTTAGCGACCAAGCCATGTCTCGCTTGAGCGTTCAAATCATGGGAACAGAAAATACAAGTTTTGCTGAACAGCAAAGCCTCAATAATGCAGTAGGCGTATCTCGAACAAAGAACATTGCTGCAAGTGAAGCAACAGAAGCTTCTCTTCAAACGTCGACAAACTTCTTATCTCGATTAGGTACCGATCAATTTAAAGGGGAGGAATATACCAAAAACATCAGCGCATCTGACGCCAAGAGCCTTCAGAACTTCAATAACTTTGTTAAAGAAATTCAACAGAGACAGGGATTAGACGAAACACAAGCCGTAGAAGCCGCTCTTGGCGTAGGTTTGGGGGGAAGTATTGCATTCTTAGGCGTGGATGCAAAAGGGAGCTTCTCCAGTACAGCCGCTCGCCAACAAGCGATTCAAGATGCCTCCTCCATTGCAGATCAAATAGGATATTCAGAAAACACCGAGAAAGTAGTTTCCGCTGCTCAGTCCTTGTCAGAGAGCACGCGTGATACAAAAGGCTCTGAATTAGACAATAGCGCTCTTGCAAGCCTGAATCAGGCTAAAGGATTGAGAGAAGAAGCCTCTGTTGCTCACAATAAAGTGAAGACCCTTTCCAAAGACATGAGCTCTAGCCAAAGCAAGGGCATAACCATTAACAAAGAACTCAACCAAGAAATACTGGAATTTATTGCCCATCAACCTGCAAATCCCGGACCTGATGGCTCATCGGGCGGATCGATGGGTTATAAAGAAGCACGACGTATTGTTGAAAATGGCGGGGAAGAACGCGCAGCCTACCTCAATCGTTTTCAAGAACAAAACCCTCAATATTCCATTCAGAGTATTAATGTGGCAGGAGTACGGTCCGACCTGAATAGGCAATATGAAGCGCAAGCTCAGCATCAACGAAACAATGCTGGTGTTCAAGCCCAAAACACTTCCAACACACAAGAGGTGCAACACCATGCAAACGCCACAGGCCTTGACAAGACTTGTCTTGAGCCAAAAAATGCAGAGAGCCCTCAAAAAGATAACTCGATTAAAGCGGTCGTTTTAGAACAGATTAAAAATACAGAGGATAAAGTGCAAAAAGGAAGTGAGGAGGTTGGTAAACAAAAACAAATTCTTCAAGACGTAGAAAAAGCATCACAGGAAAAAACCTTAGGAGGAACCGCCTTGAAAAACCTAGCCGTAAGTACGGGAAAGGGGCTCCTCAGTACCGGCAAGGACGTTGCCAAGGCTATCGAAAAGCTCCCACCTGATTATCCCATCATTATTCCTTAACCTCACTTAACGAGAGAACAAGATAGAATATGCAAATTCTTACCTGGATCAGACAGTCCATACCCCTTTTTACATTCGTCATGGGAATGATGGCTTGGGTGATGCTTCCCTCTCATTTTGAGGCTCTTGGATTTCAATCAAAGGCCCTCTTTACATTCTTTCTGAGTCTGACGGTCCTTTCTTGCCTTCTCCTTCCCCTGGGAGCCAGGTTCATGGAAATCCTCAAAATCGGGGTCTATATTCTCTTTTTTATCACCTTTATTCTCACTTTAGAGCCGTTTTACATAACTTTTTTAGAGGGAAAAATGATCTATTCACGATTGTTTCTCTCTTATCATCCGGATAAGGCTCTCGGGATGATATTTTCCTGGCTACAAAGGAGACTTTCAACCCACTATGAGCTTTATGGAATATGGTTAGGATTTACAGCTATTCCTGTACTGATGCTTTGCTATTTTTTCCATCTTTTATGCCTCGTTCCCGGAAGGCGGCTTTTTTTAGATCGTTCTTATCGGGTAAAGGAAGGGCCTTGGGTTGCAGGATTTTTAGACAGAAATAAGGAAAAAGAACTTCTCAAGAATAAAAAGGGATTACCTTTAGGCGTTCCTTTCGATGAAAAAGGAACTAAAGGAAGGATTCTGAGATATCTTCCTAATTCCTCTAAAGGATGGCTTTCAGGCCATCATGTAGTGATTTCAGGATCTCAAGGGGGAAAAGGCGTGTCTTGTGTCCTTCCTGCTATTCTTGACCATGAAGGCCCTGTGGCCGTCCTGGACATAAAAGGAGAGCTCTTTGCAATGACGCAGAAAGAGAGAAAAAAAAGAGGACGCAAGGTTGTTGTTCTGAATCCTTTTAATGTGGTTGAAGAAAATCAATGGCAGTGGAACCCTCTAGATTATATAAGACCAGAAGAATTTGAGAGAGACTCACGCATTATTATTGAAGGGCTTTTAGAGCCAGAAACGCCTTATAATCAACACTTTTATAAAATGGCAGCAGATATTCTTCAAGTCACACTTGAAGTCATTCTGTATACGATGTCGGAGAAAGATTTTAACCTTAACACACTCTATGATTTTGTTTGTGGTCCTGAATTTATCAATCAGCTCAAAATATGGATAAAACATCCAGATGTCTTAGATGGAAGACCGGCTAAAATGGCCGCGACTATCCTTTCTGCAGGGGAAGAAGAAAGAGGTTCCTTCTTTACAACGATTAAACGCAATCTGTCCTGGATTGGTTATGAGAAAAACAAAACATTCCTACAGCCTCACAATGATTCAGCAGTCTTTTCATTTGATGAGCTTCTGGATAATAAAATCGATCTTTTTTGTGTGATTCCCTTAGATATGATTGAAACTATGTCAGGCTTCTTGCGTCTCTTTACCAATATTGTCTTAGGAACGGTCATCAGACAATCGGGTTACAAGAATCCCCAAGAAAAGATTCTCCTTATGCTGGATGAATTCCCTCGTCTTGGAGCCATGCGCCAGCTCATTAATATTGTTACCGTTGCTGCGGGAGCAGGCATAGAGGCCTTTATGGTCGCTCAAGACAAATCATCTATTGAATCCGTTTGGGGAAAAGAAACGGATGTGATTTTTGGGTCTTCGGCAACGGTGAGGATTTTTAATCTTGGGAGAACTGATAGCTCAACAGCTTCCTGGGCTTCTTCCTTGATGGGAGATAAGACTATTATAACCCGAACCAACGCCGCGAGAGAATATGGCGACTTTCTTAAAGGGGCTGGATCGGAGTCCGTCAGTCAAATGAAAGAAAAGCTCCTAACAGCAACGCAAATCCAGGAACTAGGAGATACCAAAATGCTGTGTTTTCTTCGAGGGCAACAGCCTCTTCTCTTGGAGAGAATTATTTCTTATAAACATCCTTATTATAAAAATCGTCTGAGCCACAACCCTACACTTTTGTTATCATAAACATCTTTTTTGAAAAAAGTTTTTTATTTTAAACGTGAAAAAAGCTCCTACATAGCTTTCCTCTTTATTTCATCTCCATAAAGAAGCGATAATGTAAATTTTTAGTATTTTTGAATTCCAAGTCCGAAAATGGCGAGAATAGCTTAACATTGTAAGTTAGAGTGCTTTTATTAGTTTAATAAGAGCGACCACATGCCTATACTTTTCAACCAAGCTCAGTATTACCAAGCGGTTTGTTCCCGTGACTCTCGATTCGATGGCTCCTTCTTTTTTGGGGTGAGCTCAACAGGTATCTATTGTCGACCAGTTTGTCCAGTCAAAACACCAAATCTTGAGAATTGCATTTTCTTTTTAAATGCAGCCGCTGCAGAAGCTGCTGGCTTTCGTCCCTGTTTGCGTTGCCGCCCAGAACTAATTCCTGGGAATGCAAGCGTTGATGCAGCTGACCGACTGACACAAAATGCTTTGAGTTTGATTGAAGATGGTTTTCTAAATGATACCAACGTAGCCAACCTTGCTAAGGAATTAGGAGTTACAGATCGTCACTTGCGCCGTGTTTTTCATGAAGCGTTAGGCGTTAACCCAATTAAATTCGTTCAAACTCAACGCCTACTGCTTGCCAAAAGATTACTCACGGATACCACATTACCCATTACTGAAGTAACTTTTGCAGCAGGTTTTAATAGTTTACGCCGCTTTAACACCCTCTTTAAAAGTCGTTATACACTTAGTCCAACACAATTTAGAAAACATATAAATATACAACAATCTTTAAACTCTTTGAGCTTTAAGCTCAACTATCGACCTCCCTTAGACTGGCTTTCTCTTCTTAATTTTATAAATGAAAGGGCTATACCAAGGACAGAAGAAGTATTTAATGGGGTCTATAGACGAATAGTACGCCTCTATCATAGAAATCAGTGGCATATTGGCTGGATAACAGCCGAGTTATTAACGAACCCACCCGTAATTCAAGTTATAATTGATATAAAACTTACACAAGTAATTTTTCCTGTACTTAAGTATATTAAAAAGCTCTTTGATCTAACCTGTTCACCAGAAAAAATTATACTAGCATTGGGCCCATTAGCCAAGTCTCGAACAGGGTTACGGGTACCAGGAGCATTTGATGGCTTTGAAGTAGCAGTCCAAACAATTTTAGCTCAGAAAGAAACGAAAAAAACAACAGATACTGTTGTTGAGAAGTTTGTTAACTATTTTGGTGAACCTCACCCTACCCCATTTGCCACATTAACGCATGCTTTTCCAATTCCTAAACGTATTGCACTAGCGTCAATAGAAGAAATTTCCGCCCTTGGGATTCCTCAGTTTAAAGCGGAGGTAATAGTTATTTTAGCACAGGCTGTTGAAAGGAAAAACTTAGATCTTATACCCTATGCTGACACAGTGAGTACAATAGAGCAGCTTCGTTCCTTACCAGGTATTAATGAAGAATCAGTGCAGTATATCACAATGCGTGCTTTATCATGGCCTGATGCTTTTCCGCTTTGCAATAAAGACTTAGCGAAAGCCTTAGGAATTCGCTCAACTCGTATAGCTCACAACATAACTAAGACATGGCAACCTTGGCGATCTTATGCCGCAATCTATTTGATGTCCAAACTCTTAGAGGAAAAATAATGAAGTCTTCGAAAAAAAATATGATAAAGTCTGTTTTTAATAAATTCATATCAATTTTAATTATTATTTCTTTCATTTTACCTGATTATGCCTTATGTATGCGTGATAGTGATGAGGATATTGAACAAACAAATCATATTCCAATTTCTTTAATTAACAGTAGAGAAGAAATAGAGAATGTCTCATATAATGATATTTCGAACCCAATTTTTTTAAGTAGCAATGGAGAAGAAATTGAAGAAAGAAATCCTTACGAAGGTATTCCTCTTAAATCATTCAGTGAACAACGTGATTCCATCCTTGAAGATGAAGAATTTAACGAATATCTAGCTAACCTATCTAATAATTCACTGGTAAAATCAGCGAAGGATCACCTCGATTTAATAAGTGGGAAGCAAACAGCAAAGACTCATAGAATACGTAACGCAGCTATATTGTTTACACTTTTTGCAGGGGCAACAGCTTCTTGTATTGGTTCATTAACTTTCTTAATTGGGAAACACTTTCCTGAGGAGTTTGCAGAATTTGCTGATTTTAGCATCTCCGATGATGCTGCTAATGGCATAGGCAAATATTTGGGAGGAAGTAATATGGCTGTTGAAACTTTATTTTATACTTATACGATACATGGTATACTTTCTGCATTGCAAAAAAAGAAAGTTGAAAAGCAACCACTGGAAACAGAGCCAAAAGGATTTTTTCGTCGATGTTGTTCTAAGGTTACTTCCTGGTTGCCAAGTGTTGGAGAATGGGGTTTAGCTATTGCTTCCGCTATTCCGCTTACTCTCTTAAGCTTAATTGATCAAGAACAAGAAGGGATAGAAGGTTTGATATATCCCGTCGTAGGTTGTATCGGTCTAGTAACTTTTCTTTCAAATAAATTCTTCTTATCTTTAACTCATGGACAGCTGAAAAAAGTATGGAAATGGGTTTGGAGTAAAAAAGCAAACAATTCTCAGGAAGAATTAAGTCCTTTGGAAAAAATTAAGGCGGCATTTATAGAGTCAACAACTTGTTCAAATGAGAAAATTAATCACTTATCAAAAGAAGGTCTTGAGACAGAAGTTAAATTTATAAGAGAGATAGCTCAAACTAGCTCTGACGCAGAAAATATAATGCCTGATCGGTGTTGGGCACATTTAATAAATCATATGTTTGAAGATTTATCTTTCGTCCCTCCCAGAGTTAATAAAATGGCGATCATGCTTATTCCTTCGCTTGCTGTTTTTACTGCGCTTTCCTGGCTTGGGTTAATCGCGACTGTGCCGGATGGAATAGAAAAAAAATTAAGCGCTTTATCTACTTTAAAATATCCTGTTATGGTGATTGCAGGCATTCCTTTGATTGAAATTGGATTGTCAGTTGGAGGTTCTCTAGGCTTACAACTTTCAAGAATAGGTGATGGTAGGCGTTCTTTAAACGAGCAATTAACCCATTGGTTCTATAGGTCTATAGGATACATTGCTATTACTTTAGCCGGGCTCGGTTCTTTTGCTACAACTGCAACTTTAACAATTCAGCAATTTAAGGCTGTACCCGCAATTTGTTGGCTTTTATTGCCTTCTGCTACGTTAGGAATGGACTTAATTAATATTTCAACTGGGTGTGAAGTTTGGAATGAAGCCGTGGCTGCTGCTGAAATTAGACTAAACTCTGACAAGTCGCTTTTTGTTAACCATGTAAATTTTCGGCAAGATTTTCAAAAACAATTAGAAATCACCTCTGCAAAAGAAATAGCGCTTCTTCTGCTAAACTTAGATCCTGCTATACAAGAACGAGTTATGCGGTTTATCCCAAGCATGGAAGATGCGGATTTTCAAATATGGCGAGGTGGAGTAATCAAAGCTATAAAAGAAGAAAATATGAAAGAAAAAATAATTGATTAAGTTGATATAGATCAAATAAAATAAATTAAGAATATTGCATATCTGAGTGATGAGCAAGTTTCATTATTCAAAAATAATTGAAAAATTCTATGAAAGAAACTTAAAAAATACCCTCATCGGAAGTATTTTATGCGCCATACACGGACATTGAATTTGAGCGCCTCTAAGAACCTACTTTTTAGAGAGTTTTAAATAGTCGGAGGTTAAAAAGCTCCTTTTAAGTTTAATTGGCATAGGGAAGGGAAGAGGTTCGAGGAAATTCTTCCAAAGAGAAGGAAGAGAATAAAGGCAAAAAGATCCCTAATCCATCGGAGGAGAAGCCTGAAGTTATGACCGATACCTGAAAGGATGGCATTCATTTTGTCTCCGAGGGCTCCTTTGAGGTAATTTCGTCCTAAGTGACCGTCACTTTTGAGATGCCCTATGACGGGCTCGATTGCTGATCTGCGTTTCATCTCTTTTTTAATTTGAGGAGCCAACCGCTTTTGACCCGCCTTGAAGACCTGGAATTTCAGGGAGGGATCATGACCACGATATCCCCTATCCACATAAATACGCTTTGGGTTGATGCCAATATCTTTGATATATTCATCAATAGCGCCTTTTAAGGTATGCCCATCATAGGGGTTACCATGAACAGCCGTTGATTGCAGAACAAAATGCCCCCCTTTGGATTTGTTGACTGTACTGATCACGGAAATTTTGCACCCAAATTCATAAGGCTTATGGGCTTTCCCTTTGCTGATGCACTCAACTTCAGGAGCATGCCAGGACAAAAGCTTGTTTTTGTCTTGTGGCTTTTGATCATAAATACGTTTGGCTTTTAAAAAAGCTTCCAAAAGATCTCCAGACATTTCAGGAGCTTTCCTCTCCACATCCCGAATGATTCGTCCCAGGTAGGTACGGAGCTTTTTCATTGATTTCTTTGCTCGTTTCATTTGTTTTGCATGACGGTAGCGCTGCACCATGATTAAGGTTTCCTTAGCGACCCGTACATAGCTTTGGCGCAAGTCAATTCCGTTTTCTTTTGCAACCTCTCCCAATTTCTCGATCGCTTTATAATGGAGTTTAGCGTCAGTTGGAAAGGTGATCGCTTTTTCTTGAACCGTGGTATCCACCGTAATCCTGCTGAGATCCTGGGGTTTTAAGGCTTTGGAGCGCAGAGCCAACATCAAACTCTCTTGCAGTAAAGTTCTCAACGCTTCATCCCCCACCCGTTTACGCCAATGGGTCATGGATGACCTTTCGATAGGGAAGTCGTGTTGGAAAAAGGTTTCTCCACAGAAGTAGGGTAGGAAGCTGACGAGGTGGCTTTCGCTCCTTTTCCAACAACCCCCCTCCGAACCACTCGTGATGTAGGGTAGGCAGCCAGCGAGTTGCCTTCGTTTATAAAGGTACTTTTCCAACGGCCCCCCTCCGAACTGCTCGTGACTCTTTCGATGTCAAGCAGCTCTCCAGTAATCCTTACGCTGAAAGCTTCCTTCCATCATATTTGCCATAGTGGATATCCTGATGGCATGTTTGACAGACAGCAAGGCTTTTACGGCGTCTTGCTGACATTCTCCTTTTCCATTCAGGCTGTGCTGTACGTCCACTTTGCTTTAGGTCTGTGAGCTTTCTTATATGGTGCATTTCGATGTTTTTATGCGATCCACATAACTCACATTCTTGGGCAAGTAAGCGTTGCACAACTTCACTGCGTTTGCTCCAGATGGGTTCTGTGAGATTGTCATTTACGCTGACCCACTTATTCCATTTTAGAGATACCCCTCCAAAGTGGGCGATGAGTGGTTTCTTTGGTGCTGTACGTTCGACTTTGACGAGAAGAACTTTTCGTTCTCCTTCTTCTGTCATGATCTTTGCACCATACCGTTTATAGATTTTCGGGCACGTTGTTTTATATTTATTTGCCAACGTTTGTACTAACGATACTTCCATCACATACTTTAGTTTGTTAAGCGTGTGTAGGTTATATGCCATCCGATAGTACTGCACGATTCCTCTATATTCTGCTTGATATTGCGAAACGGTGCTATATGCCTCATCTATTATTCGTTGAGGAATATGCTTAGGTTTTCCGTGCTTCATATATTTTGCACATTTTTCCTGTTTCACTTTATGGGGAATACGAAGTCCAATGCTTCCATTGATACAGCGTTGACCTCGATGGTCATGTTTGCTGTTATCATAAAGAGCGTGGATTTCGTACCCTAAGAACTTAGCTTTTTGATTACGAGCATGCGTAACCAGGGTCTTCTCAGCATTGAGTTCGAGTTTCAAATCTCTTGACAGAAACTCTGAGATCTTCTGCTTAATTACCATTGCTTCATTTTTAGGTCCTATTAATCCCAGCAGAAAGTCATCAGCGTACCTCACGTACCACAAACGGCGGAAGTTTGGATCGTTCGGATCACGGGATGGCATAGACTGTGCCTGCTGGTTAAGTCTATGTACCCTTTCCCAATCGTTCTTCCTTCTTGCCTCTGTAGCTTGCATTGTTAGCCTGACGTAAGGTGGATTTGTCTTTCTTCGCGAGCCACGTGTATAGACTGGTATAATTTGCTCTTCGACATATTTATCCAAACGATTAAGTACGATATTGCTAAAGATCGGACCAGCGACCGAGCCTTGCGCGGCTCCACTGAAGGTATTATTGAATTTCCAATCTTCTAAATATCCCGCCTTAAGAAGTCCGCTCAAGAGGCGGGTAAAACGATTATCGTGAAAGCTTTCTTGTAAAATGTTAAGCAAAATAGAATGGTCTATTTTGTCGAAACACGCGCAAAGATCTCCCTCAATGAACCATTTTGTTCCTTTCCCTTTTTGCATGACTTCTCGAAGGGCGGTATGGCACCCTCGTTTTGGTCGAAACCCATGAGAATGATCACTAAACTGAGGCTCGTAATAGGCTTCCAGGATGGACCTTATTACTTCTTGAAGTAACTTATCGGACCATGAGGGTAATCCTAACGGCCTTAGCTTAGTTTTTCCCTTCTTTTTGGGTATGAATATACGCCGTACCGGAGTCCATCTATATCTTTCATTACGCAATAAGTTAATGATCGTTTCAATTTTCTCCAGTGACATGCCGTCTACTGTTTCTGGCGTGACTCCTTCTGTCATAGCGCCTTTGTTACGGTAGAGTTTACCGTAGGCACGAAGATAGAGGTCCCGCTGATACAGTAAGCGGTAGACATCTTGTACCGGCAATCCACGTTGCCCGCGTTTGCGTATAATATTAAGTATCGTCTCGGCATTCCGCATCGTGCGTACCTAACGACTCCTTTCTATTCAATTACCTGCCCCCCTTCGCCATGTGGCCGGCTTTCCCGTCCTCTAACTACTACGAGGGCTCCGTAACCTTAGGGCTCGCGCCCCTTAGGCCATCCCATGTTTCATCATTAAGAAACAATACCAATACTGTTGATTAACAATATTGGTAATGTAGAACGACTTAGGTCCTCCATTCGTCTCCTTGAATAAGTTCATTACCTATCGTCCTTTAATCAGAGCGTGGCATAGACGAAACGTTATTCTATGCTTATCAAAGGCGCCGGGTTTCAAACGTGCTACCGACGAGTGTGACGTACCACCACTGGAAACTGGAATTCAGGCAGTTTAGCTTTAACCATATCGTTCAGGTGTTGCAGGACTATATCATACACGTTTTCTGATATTCCCCGCTTTATCACCATGCTCTTGTCCCATCCTCCTTTCAGATTTAGGTGAGGTGTTCACCTCAAGGTCATTTGCTCTGAACCTTGCTCAGTTTCACTGAGAATTTACTTAATGTGCACCACGGCGCACACTTTCGCATCAAGCGGCTCTCCAGTTGCTTATTCAGTGCAAACGCCGCATAGGACGACCTGCATGCAAATCTCTATGACATCTTTGACATAAAACGAGTGTTTTACGGTTCATGGCCGCCATAAGTTTCACCCAATCAGCTTTCTTTTTTCTTCCTGGTTTATCCAGATCAGATAATTTCCGAATGTGATGGACTTCGATGGATTCATTTGCACCGCACTGTTCACACGTTTGTTTGAGCAATCTAGTCAAGAGCTCGCTTCGTCCTAATCGTGTTCTTACAACTAGTTGATCCTCAATGATCCCTTTCTTCTCTACAACTAGAGGAATTCCTCCAAATCGAGCAATAAGGGGGCTTTCATCCCCTCTATTGATTCTTACCTCTAGGCACTTTCTTGGCCCATGTATTGTACCCACTGTTGCCTTGTACTTTTGACTCATCTTCTTGACCGTAGATTTGTGCTTATGTGCTAAGGTCTTCAGTAGAGAGCTTCTCATAGTCCAATGGAGTGTATTGAGATCGGCCATATTTTCGGCCAGTTTATAGTACTGGACGTATCCCCGATATTCGGATTGGTATTGGCAGGTAATGCTGTAATCCGAAAGATAAGTTCTCTCTTTTCGATGGATGGGCTTGTTCCCTTTTCTATAAAACCGTGCTTTATCTTGAACAAACTTTTTTGGCACTTTTAACCGTACATTGCCGTTGATTGATCTCCTATTTGCTGTAATTTTTGTATCACAGTGTTGAATGGAGATATCGTATCCTAAGAATCTGGCTGATTCGCTTCTCGCATGAGTAATCTTGGTTTTTTCTTGGGATAGCTCAAGTCGGAGCTCTCTTTGAAGGAAACCTTGTATTTCTTGCTTAATTTGAACAGCCTCCTCTTTTGTACCGGTAAATCCTAAAAGGAAATCATCTGCATAACGCACATATCTTAGACGTCGGTACTGAGGATCATTCGGATTATTCGAAGGTACTTGACGTCGTTGTTTCTCAAGTTCCCTTACCTGATCCATCAGGCCTTGTCTTTGAGCCTTGTAAGCTTGCTTGGTTAGCTGGTCATAGTAAGGGTTCTTCTCCCTCTTTCCTCCTTTTGTAAATTTAGGAATCAATTGAGTTTCAATAAATTGGTCTAACTTATTCAGGTATATGTTCGCAATCAGTGGACTGAGGGTGGCCCCCTGCGGAGCACCGCTCAGATTTTCCTTATATTGCCAGTCTTCCATGTACCCTGCTTTTAGGAATGTGTTCAGCAACCTTAGGAATCTATTGTCAGTGATTTTTTCCTTTAAAATGGAAAGAAGGATTTCATGATCTATATGATCATAACATCCTCGAATATCTCCTTCAATGAACCATTTGATTCCATGCCAGTTATGTTTAATCTGCATCAATGCTGTATGGCAGCCTCTCCTGGGACGAAATCCATGGGAAAGGTTAGAGAATTGTGGCTCATAATAAGCTTCTAATATCTCTTTCATTACAGTTTGTAACAATTTATCAGACCAACTTGGAATACCAAGGTGCCTAGACTTCCCATTGGCTTTGGGGATGACCTTTCTTCTTACGGGCTTCCATCGATACGTCTCTTTTCGTATTGTATCGATCATATCCGTAATTTTTTGTGGAGACATCCCGTCGACCGTTTCCTGATCTACCCCTTTCGTCATGGCTCCATGATTTCTTTGGATTTGATCGTAGGAATGTAGATATAAGCTAGGATTATAGAGTTGACGATAACTTTGCCCTAGAGGTAAGTTTCGTTTCCCTCTTTCACTGATGATAGTCAACACAGTTTCAGCTTTTCGCATCTCGCGTACTTCCCTTATCTCCTATCAAAGCAACCTGCCTCCCTTTGCCTTGTGATGGGCTTTCCCTATCTCTGACTACTACGAAGGCTCCGTTACCTTAGGACTCTCGTCCCTTAGGCAATCCCATGCTTCAGTGCTATAACACGTTTCTAGTGAAGGTTAGGTGCCACATTCATCCCCTTGAATAGATTCATTATCCATCACCCTGGCAACCAGAGGTACATAAGGCCAATATTTACTCTTATGTAGTTACCAGCATCGTTATCAAACTCCCTACCGATGAGACTACTTTTTTATCAGGTCGGGTATTGTGGTTCAGGCAGTTTAGCTTTCACCATACTTCACAGGACTTGCAGCGCGTTGGTTTGGGAGTTTCGTCTCCAACCACTACTTTCCCAACAGGCTCTTGTTTCCGCCACTTTTCAGCTTATGGATAAGTTGGGTGTCCTAGGTATATCTTCTGAATATCCCCTCGGGTGGGCCGAGAATGTTATAGCACCTATCACGGCGCACATACTGAAAATAAGGATTTTCAACCCATTGGGCGCAAACCTCTTCATCAGATAAGGCAAAGGTATGCTTTAGGATATGCAAGCCAATCATTATGCGAGAGGGAATGCCAGGACGACCATTTTCAGAAAAAAACTTTCCAAAATGGTCATCGAGTCGTTCCCAGTCAATCCCATGAGAAAGAATCACGAGTTCGTGTCTCATGTTAATGATGTTCTCAAGTCGATGTCTGAATAAATCTTGCTGATTGTCCCGTTGAGCTTTCGGAGGTCGCATAAAATTCCCTATAAATAATTGCAAGGTTTTGAGGCCTAATCCTCTCTTTTCTTGCAATTATTTATACACCGATCCTCTCATTTCTCCTACACGTTAACTGGTTCCTTCGGGCTTCTTAACGTCCGACTAAATAAAATGAGAAGAATGTGACAAAAAACGACTGAAGCCAGAAGTTTTTGGTGGACTTTCAAGGATATTTTTTAGCCTCTTTAGCTGTAAAAGACAAGATTTGATTTGACAGACAGTAAAATTATATGTATTAGTTCAGACTTGCTGTGATAGTCAGTTGTTTTGAGTAGCGACGTTTTATGCTCTTTTTTCCCTTTCCTTATCGTCCTCACGAAGGAGGGAGCCCAAATTAATCTACTGAAATAATGCCCTGGTTTTTCGCCTCCGTGGGAATGACTTTTGGTTGTGTAGGTCAATACATAACCGTTATTCTTCATAAAAAAATTACAAGATTTTGAGGCTTAAGCCACTTCTTTCTAGAATTCAAGCACTTGACTAAAAAATCATTTACAAACAAATATTCAATTCTCGATGCATTAGAGGTAAAGAAGGAAAAATCATGATTAATCAAGGGAGCTTAAAGGATGGTATTTTGTTAAAACAAGGCATATCCTAGCATTATCCTTTTAGTTAATTGTTCCCTCTTTAGCTGATACAATTTGATACAAACTCGCCTTATCTTTTATTTTTTTCAGACGTTCTTGCTCAAAATCTTTTCTACAGTCATCCACCAACATTGGACAACAACAGCAACAAGCAAAGCAAGAAAAAGGCATAGCTATAAGCCACCCACCCGTCGCAAAAGGGCAACAGCAAACAGAGAGGTAACGATCTACAGTATCATCTTTCTGGCATTGAGTGAAATAGTCTCTAGCTACTCCTAACCAGTGAATAAATCCCCAATATTCTATATTAAAATCTTTACAATATTTTTTACTTTCTTTTTTACTTTCTTTTTTAATTATTGGAGTTCTTTCGTCATCCTCTTTTTTTATATGAATAACAGCTGATGAAGAAAACCTATCTTTAAAATCCTTTTCCATGGAAAAAGCTGCTGGTGAAACAACCAACATTACTACTATAGAAATTAATAGAATCTTCGTAAGAGTCATGCTTATCCTCTGTGCTTTTTTTATTATAATAAATTCAGGTGCCTCTTGTAAAGAGAGTAAAGAATTTTAGGTTGCCATTTATTTAAGTATTTAAGATCTTACACATATTTATCTTGTAAATAAATGTTAGGAAACTCTCTATTTTTAAACTGCCGTGAGTTACATACGTTAAGCATTTCATTGATTAAAGAGATATTAAAGTAAGTTTTTCTGAAGAGAAATGGAAGAGAAGTTAAGTGTCAAACATGATTTCCAGTTGAGGAAGCTAATGACCTACATACGTTCCCTGAAAGTCAAATTTTTGTTCTTGAATCACCTTTGCGCATGTGACCGAGCATCTTCAAAGAAATATAGAAAAACAAATAAATATAAATCATAAAATCTTCGAAAAGCGTAGTTTCTTTGATTAGCGGAAGTTTCAACAACCTTCGTTCAATCAAAAAATAACATCTTCTTCCGTTAGCTTCTAAAAAAGTTGCACACTCTGTGAAGCAAAAGTCATCTATATGGGAAATTGACTGTATGGCTCTCCAAATTTGATTTTTGTCCACTTCTCAGCCGAGTTCTTGAAAATCATTTATTGACAATTTTACTTAATATGCGATATTTTTATTAAAAATAAAAGGAGTACTTATAATGTTAAAAAAAATTATAATCTGTGCTTTTGTTTTTTCATTTTTTTGTTCAAATTTTACTCAACTATCAAACTCAGCTTTCTGTGTGCAAATAGACGAAGATTATGATAAAAAGCACGTCTCTTTAAGATCTAAACTTTGGGGAGTAGCAGAAAATATTAACAATCCGGTTGTTAAGTCTATAGGAGTTGTTTTTGTTAAAGAAGTAATGGAGTACATATGGGAAGATCCAAGAATTAAATTCTTCAGTCCCGCTCTTTCTACATTACTAGTCAGTGTGGCTGAACAGGTGATTACAAAAAAAAGTAATTTTGCACAATTAGACAAAAAAGTAGTCATCAATGCTATAAAAAATACATTTATTATTGAATCTTTTTATTGTATGGGGAACAATTTATTAGCAACTGGCTTACTACCTATCATTTTTTTCCAAGATGAAATAAAGAGTCCATACAAGAGACCATTCAAAGATGGGGAGTCAGGTTAATTAATCATTGAATACATTCAATTACATACCTGATAAGAGCACTTCTTGATTCTATTACAAATATCGCTTAGGCCGTACTTGATGATATTGAGCCTTTAGGCATGTCCTTTCTTCTGAAATCAAAAAATCTTTCTTCAAGCCTTTTACACTCAGCATCCATTAGTAGTTAACCTCTAAACTTGGGTTGTGTTGAGCCGATTGAAAATTTTATATTAGGAAAACTTTAATAAATTAGGTAATATTATGGCTAAAATGTGCAAAAATTAGCTTAACCAGTTGAATCATCAAAAGTAAAGTAATTTAATGAGATAGGATCTCGGTGGGAGTAACCTTGCTGGGTCTTATTTGTTAGAAAAACATTTCATGGAATCCTTCGGAAAAATGTATGAAATTTGGTAACTACTTTTATAATACTCCCTATGAATGTGTCAGGAAAAAAATCTATAACCCTTGGAAAAGTATGTCAATAAATTTGTGTTACAATTCTATTCTGGCGTAATGACGTCCTGCCAGCTCTAGCGTTGTAATAGGGTATACTCTATATTTGGACATTCATGTGGCTGATACCCATCTAAGAACAGCGGGAGGGGAAACATTCAATAAATAAGCAATTCGATTCAGGGAAAACCCGCTGATATAGAGCTTTAAGCCCTGAAATCTCAAAGATAGAGGAATCTTGCCTCGGGCATCCCCTTCAACATAGCTTGGGCCACATCTTTTACAGATATAACGTTGCTTCCCTCTAACAAACTCACTCTTGGTTTTTTGTTTTCCTTTACATTTCTTGCAAGTTAACTCGGACATCTTGCATCCTTTTTTTGAAGGCACTCTATCATACTTCTATCTATTTGTTATTACCCTCATTTTTCTGATGGAGCTTTACTACATACCACAACAGGTTTGCTCCATCCACAAAGTTCATAAGTCCGAGATTTCGCTTTAAGAGCAAGATAGCTTCCTGCAAAACTACCAGACACACCAACGGCAACATCTATCATAGAATCAAGCATAGTTTCTTGACTAAAAATTAACTTCTGAGAAAAACTTGCAGCAATAGCCAGTGTAACTCCCACAGTGGTTGAGACTTGATCTGAAAAACCTAGTTTGCTGAAACTAGTTTTTACAACCATTCCTGTTATGGCTGGTACATAAGAGGAATTATAATAAATCATTCCTCCTTGAATTATCGTCGCTACAGCGTTAGAAGCTCGATAATATCCTCTAGAGTCTAGAGTATCTCTAAAAATTTCGGGAATCAAACTATAAGCTGCTCCCCTAAAGAAACTTGAGCTAAATAATTCAAAACTGCTTATTTCTTCATCGAATTTTCCTTGATTTGCAGAGAGTGAGTTTACCTGTGTGCATGATCCTTGACAGCAACCTCCAGCATACCAGATGTTGCTTCTTTTATGCTCGTCCTGAGCATTCTCTTGTTTGGAAATAGTGCAATTACTTTTCTCAGATTCACAAGAATTTGAACATTTTTTAATTATTTTTTTTCCTTTATTATCCGAAAAGTCTTCCATCATAGCCCAAGTTTGTGATGAAAAAAGAGACAAAATAAACGTAAAAATTAATAAGCTTTGCTTCAAGTATGAATATATATTGATGTTCTTCATAAAAATGCTCCTTATACATTGTTTTTATAATTTTTTGATGTGGGCAGACACCTTTTTGTGGCACATACAAATTTTTTTGGTTCCTCTTTAATGATCATGTATTTAATTACACTTCAATGGTTTCTTCATTAGCGACAGGTATAATATTCATGCTTTTCCATTTGACATATTTTTAGAAAAATTATCAGCTTTTTCATTGATTAAAGGAATGTATCACTTTCATCTTCTAATGCAACGTAGGGCTGAACGACTACTTTCCCTTTACTTTTACAATCTTTTTTACAATCCTTACATTCTTTTTTACCAAGGGAAGGTGTTAGCCCTCCGATATTTTGCGCGGTGGTGGTACTTTCATAAATAGGGGAGTAATTTTGCTCCTGTGAAAGCAAGGAGGGGTCTTCTTCTTGCGAATCTATTAAGATAGAAATAGATTCACTTCCAACAGGTAAAATAGATTGACGTTGAGTGGTTGCTTCAGCTTTATTATTTAATAACCTCAGTCCATTGGATACAACAATAAACGATGTACCCATATCAGATAACAGAGCCATCCAAAGCGTAGACTTATTAGCAAAAGTTAGTCCGACAAAGGCGCTCTTAACCAGTAAGGAGAAACCAATATTTTGTTTTATTATATTTAAAGTACGGTGAGAATGATTGACAAGCCAAGCTAATTTTCCAAGGTCATCCGACATTAATGCAATATCTGCTGTTTCGATAGCAGCATCGGATCCTGCGGCGCCCATTGCAATTCCTAAACTAGACGCCGCCATCGCAGGAGCATCATTTACACCATCACCAACCATGGCTACTCTTTTATACTTTTTCATTAATGCTTCAATTTGGTGTACTTTATCTTCAGGCAACAATTCAGAATAATATTCGTCAATTCCAATAGAGTTGGCTATAGTATTGGCAGCCCCCTTGTTATCACCAGTTAGCATCACAACGCTCTTAACATTTTGTTTCTTAAGAGCTTGAATTGCCTGCTTACTTTCTGGCCTTACGGCATCAGCAATACTAATTAAACCACAGATATTCTGTCCAGTGCCTATAGCAACGATAGAATGCCCTTCAGCTTCTAGTTCTTGGATTCTTTCATCTACAGCTGTAGTCTCATTATCTCCAACTTTTTCATGCAAGAATCGGGGGCTACCTATCCAAAATAATTCCCCATCTATATATCCCTCACCACCCTTACCCTTAAATAGCTGAAAGCTCTCTGCTGGTTGATTAATAATGCCATCTTCTTTAGCTTTACGTTGAATAGCACGTGCTAAAGGGTGATCACTGTGTATCTCTAAGGCACTTGCTACCTTTAGTAACCTTTCTGTATTGTAGTCATTTAGCGGAATGATATTTTGCACTATTGGTGCGCCAGTGGTGAGGGTGCCTGTTTTATCCATAGCAAATGCTTCAATGTGTGCAGCATTTTCCAGATGCACTCCGCCTTTAATAAGAATACCGGATCGCGCAGCAGCAGTAATACCAGCTGTAATACTTACAGGCGTAGATATTATTAAAGAGCACGGACAAGATATCACTAAAAGCTCAAGTCCTTTATATACCCAAGGATACCAAGAGCTGCTGGTTGCAAGCGGAGGAATTATGGAAACTGCAAGTGAAGCTGTTATCATGGTAGGGACGTAATATTTAGCAAACTTTTCTATAAATTGTTCGCTTTTAGCGCGATGTGATTGTGCTTCTTCAACCTTACGGATAATAGAAGCTAAAGTAGAGTCAGAATCAGGTTTTGTTACTCTACACTGAATAACGCTGTCTTCATTGATGGTGCCTGCAAATAGCGGATCACCTACCTCTTTTTGAATGGGCATAGATTCCCCTGTTATGGGTGATTGGTTGACGGAAGCTACGCCTGAAATAAGAACAGAATCCATGGGGATTTTTTCCCCTGGCCTAACGGTAATAGTGGTACCTATAGGTATGTCCGCTACCAATTGTTCTGTAATATCGCCATCCTCATCAACCACTTGGGCGGTAGAGGGCGTAAGTTCCATAAGGGCACGTATAGCATTACGAGCACGCGCCATGTTCCAATCTTCTAAAATCTCTGCTGCTGAAAATAGGTACATAGAGCTTGCCGCTTCAAACCAATGATTAATTCCTATTGCGCCAGCTGTAGCTGCAATCATTAATGTGTTGGTATCGAGACGTAAATTTCTAAGAGCGCGAATTGCTTTGGGTACAATATAAGCACTACCAGCCGCTATTGCAGCTGAATAAAGAGCCATGGAAGCTATAGGAGGATTCTCAGGGCGAGTATTTTCGTCCCCGCCAATCCCAAAAGCGGCAAGTGCTCCATCATTTATAGCGTGCACAACTACCCCTGAAACTAAGCAAGTAGCACTGAGCAAATTTAAGCTAAGACGCCCATAGCTTCCCCAAAACGTTTTCTTTTCCTGTGCTTGTTTAACATGCTCCTCCCATAAAGTAGCTTTCATGCCAGCTTTTTTAACAGCTTTGATAATTTCTTCATTATTTGGCAAGTTACCAACTTTGCTTTCTACCATTAGCTTGGCATTAATTAAATCAAAAATTAAATCTGCTTCTCTACCTTCCCGATTTACCACAGGACCCAATACACCTTTTAGGGTTTCTACTTCGGTAGGACAGCACATACCTTCTATTTTAAAAATAAATTTTTGAGCCGGCGTGGTATGTTCAACATTTACCGCTTCAGGGGCATGAAATGTAAGCTCCGGCTGTGTTTCGATCTCCTCCATTTCTATTTCTATTTCTATTTCTTTTTTTTTCACAAGAGGATTTTTCTTAGAACAACAAGCCCCACCCCCACAGGGCTTTTTTTCTTCATCCTCAAGATCCATGGATAAACAAGTTGTTGTAAGAGCGAAAAAAGAAACATATAAGCAGAAAGTGCCTATTTTTATCAGTTGGGGGCTCCAACTTAAATATCTATATTCTAAAATCTTTTTTTTAATTTTTTGATTAAAGTTATCAGTGTGCTTAATTCTTGCCATATTATTTTATCCTCCCGCTAATACACCTTAGGATTTATATTCCAAGTTTACACCCTTGAGCTAACTCTAAGGTCAATAGAAAATTTTTCTTAAAATACAAATTAGTATTAATTTACCTCTAATTGTAGATAAGAAAATGGTAACTTATTGAAAAGGATACTTTCTGCAAGTTCACGACCGAAGCCTCATGAAAAACTAGTGCTCTTGCATAACTTCAGATATTAAATTAAAAGTTATAAATTTCCACTCCAACATGAATACAATAACCTGGGCTCTTTAAAAGTTGGGTTGATTGTTTTAAATTCTCTATCCAACGAAAACTTTTTTTCTTTTCAATAGGTAATTTTATTGGATTAAGCTTCTTTTTTAGAGCATTGAACCCTTTAAATCTTTTAAGTGTCCAGAATTTAATAGCTATGAAGCTCATCTACTGTGACAACTAAGCTTGAGTGCAAGAGAAGGCCGCATATCGTGTGCAATATGAGCGCCCAGCTTTATTTCTTATCTTAAAGGCAACCCCTATTGAACCAAGAGCTCTGGCTTTTCTCGCTTGTAGGAAAATTCTGTTGTATCTTGAATAATCAGAATAGGCCCTTCTGTTACTGACAAACGCTCATATGTGGCCTGAAAATCCCCCTCTAAAATTTCTTTTTTACTTACGCAGGCATTGGAAAAAAGCGATATGCTTCCTTAGTGTTTGCCTAATCTTGGCGTACCAAAGGGATACTTTTTTCAAAACCATCGGAAAGGTGCTTGATTAATGTTCGAAATCTCTTACTCAGGAGAGCATCTTTAAACTTACATCCTAAAAGTTCTTTATCCCACCAAACCTTTTTTGTAGGGAGCATGCCCTTATGGAGGGGCTGCTGATTTTGTAAATCACTGGCTATCGCCTCCATTCAATCTCCTTGTTTCATTTTTTATGGAGTATATAACTTTACTGGGCTATGCAGTTGACACCCGCGCCTAATAGGTACAGTATTTTTTGGTATGATGAAGCTCTATCCTGCCAACATAATGGATTTGATGGGGATATTTCCGACGGAGGAGTCATGCTTGGAATATCTAAGCAAGGTACGTTGGCCTGAGGGGTATCATTGCCTGAGATGTGGTGGCACATCATATTGGAAGAAGGCGCGTGGATTATTTTACTGCCATGATTGTAATCATGAATGCTCAGTAACTCGAGGCACACTCTTTCATGATACGCACAAGCCAGTGAGACTATGGTTTCATGCGATGTGGTATGTAGTTAATCAGAAGAATGGGGTAAGCGCCGCTGGGCTACAAAGGGCTCTTGGTTTGGGAAGTTATCACACAGCATGGGAATGGCTACATAAGTTGCGACGAGCAATGGTTCGACCTGACCGTGATCGGTTAAATGGCTTTGTTGAAATAAATGAGACATTTATCGGGGGGGAACATTCTGGAAAGCGTGGTCGTGGAGCTGAAGGAAAAACCCTCGTATTAATTGCAGCAGAAGAGAGCCCAAGAGGTATAGGTCGAATTCGACTGACACCCATTGTTGATGCTTCTGGTGAAACTCTAAAAGAAGCAACCTTAACAATGGTCGAGCCAGGAAGCACAATACGCACAGATGGTTGGGATGGTTATAACCTTCTTACAAAACACGGGTATCTTCATGCGCCTCTCACTCATGCGCGCTCTGCTTTGGGAGATGCAACGCCGCTTACACATCACATTGCTGCACTCCTGAAGCGATGGTGGCTTGGAACACATCAAGGGGCCATCAGTCCAAAGTATCTTGGCTATTACCTCGACGAATTTACCTTCCGATTCAACCGTAGAACCTCACGTTCTCGAGGAAAACTTTTCTACCGCTTAATTGAGCAGGCCTTACAAATTGATCCCTTACCCGTTAAAAAACTTGTAATCAATGTGCAATCGCGGGTGTAAACTGCATAGCCCAGTAACTTTATTGCCTGGAATTATGGGTAATTAAAAGGTTGCTTTGACGTTTACTCTTTTTTAAAGAAAACTTTTTTTGACTTAGCATTAGCTCGAAGGTGTATATAATAAAGGAGAGAAATTACGATAAAGGAATATTATGATAAGGACATATAGTATTGGAAAACTAGCAAAAACTTTGAACTTACATACTGATACTATCAGATATTATGAACGTCTTGGATTGGTGGAGATGCCGCTTCGCTTAAGCAATGGATACCGTTGCTATTCAAAGGAATCAGAAAAGCGCTTTTTATTCATCCAACACGTAAAAGCTATGGGATTTACCTTAAAGGAAATTAAGGAAATGTTAGATATTACTCACCCATCAAAAGAGAGGTGCGACAATATAAAAGTCCAGGCTAGAGAGAAAATTGACGCTATTAATAAAAAGATTTTGGAATTAAAGAAATTAAAAAAAATTTTAGAAGAAATGGTGCTGAACTGTGAGAAAAGTTCTAACAATACATGTCCTATTTTAAGCGCTATTGAATAATATGAGAGTTTATCTGTTCTTTCCCATAAAGATACTGACTCAGTAATTTTATCTTTACTGAACCCTTGTATTTATTAGTTGTTGCTTATGTTCTAACTGACTTTCCCAATTTTCGCACATTTTAGCCATAACACCATGTAAAACATTCTTACTTTCAAGAGCCATAAACTCTTTTTCGAAAAGAGTTTCCAAATTGTTTAGATTTTTTCTGAGTTCATTTAAAAAGTACTGAAAGTTGTGTATATTAAGGCTAGGTTGTGTGCACTTATCTAAGCCAGAGGATGAAAGAAGGATAGGCTAAGAACGCGGCGAACGAAGAAGCCTTTTTGTCAAAGCATGAGAAAATGCACCTAAAGTGCTTAATTTTATTGAAAAAGCACTCTACCAGATGGCGCTCCTTATATAAATATTCATCATAGTTTCTGGGAACTTTTCTGTTAGATCGCGAAGGAATAACAGAAACACAGTTTTGTTGCTGGATCTGATCAATTAATACATTGGAATCGTATGCTTTGTCAGCAATAACACTTGCATGCTCGAATCCTTGAAGAAGAGCTGACGCTTGAGTTATATCGTGCCTTTACCCTGGAGTTAAAGAAAATCTAAGAGTTTGCCCCAAAGCATCAACCACCATATGGATTTTGGTTGTAAACTCTCCTTTTTTCCGTCCACAAACATTCGCGAATATGTTGATCTTTTTCGTACCCTGCGGCACAAGAATAAGCCAGAATAATTATAGAAATCAATCATTATAGATTCTCCATCATATCCTTCTGTAAAATTAACAAGAATTTGGTTTCAAAGTCCGTTATGGGACCATTGATTCAAAGCGTTTATGGATACTTCTCCATTTGCCATAATATCCTGGAAGTTCACGTCATTGGGTCCTGTGCGCATTATAAAATAGACACCTTCTGCAAAAGCCCTTGTTTTTCTTTCATTTCCTATTCGAATACCGGCAATAGTTTTTAAGAATGTATATAGCTTTTCCCAATCGCTTTCTTTTATGTAATACTTATTCATGGTAACACTCCTTTTGAGTCAATAGAACGTTACCACATTTCTTACTCAACTTTTAGTTAAGTGCACAGAACCTAGATATTTAAAAATAAAAAATTGTAAAATCAGTAAGAACAAAGAAAATTAATGAGATCCATATTACTTAATGAGATTTGATTTCTTTATCTATGTTTAAAAAATAATCAAATGACCCGCTTATGTCTTTTTCCAGATCATCATCATGTTGTTTTTTAAATTCTTGGAGCCTTTGCAGTGTATTAACATGTGCGAGCGATTTCTCGCTTACTTTCTCTAACAATAGGTAGATAGCAGCTTTATTTTTTTCATTTTCTTCTTCTTCAAACATTTTTTTACATGTTTGAGAAAACAAACTAAAGCTATGGTCTTTTACTCTATCCATCGTATTTTCATAAAATTGATTAAAAGTAGCAGGCTGCTTATATTTTTCATCATAAGCATCTTTATCGCTTAAAAAACATAGGCTTTTTCTAATCATTTTTTCATCGCTGGCAATTCCAGACAATATTCTATGATGGTATGTATCGGCTTCCATTTCCAGACGTTTAAAATTAACTGCATAACCAGAGGAGGTTACATGAGAAATCATAATAAGCATTCCTAGTATTTTAATATTCATGGTATGTCTCCTTTTTAATATCTAAATCCCGCATGGACCATCCCTAAGGTAATATCATCAATATCCAACCATGTCCCAAACTCTTTTAAGAAATTAAATAACTTAATTGATTGCTCAATTAAAGTGCCATCTGGGTTTTTTAGAAAATTACCTTCCGTCTCTGAAGGTAATTTAGTTTTTTTAAGAAACCAATGCCCTACATTTTTGATATTCCGAACTTCTATGATTGCTTCTCCATATTTTTTGTCTTGCTCTGACATGTCATCTTTAAATGCTCCCATCGAATCTTCTATATTCAAAAAAGAAGGAGGTGACAGTTTATCGTAATCAGAGACAATCTTTCTTATACAAGCATTATCTACATCAAATATATACCTTTCTTCAGGAAGCGCAATAGAATTTATTATTTTTATAAAGTATTCTCCAGGGATTTTTTCAAAATTATTCCCAGAGTCATTTAAAGTCGGTAGTAAATTGTCTGGATCATGCTGCTCTTTTAAATTTCTTAACATTGCTGTGCTGATAACCCCTTTCTCAAGAAGTTGACTTAAA
>JAIEMB010000016.1 GCA_019752515.1 Alphaproteobacteria bacterium
TTATCTGCAAAGGTGTCAAAATAACGCTCTGTCCTTGCGACATTGCTCTTTGAGTTAGGGGAAGACGCATCCGCAAAATCTTGCAGCTGCCCCACAACAACTTGAACATTGTTAGCTGAGTAGACAACTTGAATCTTCGTCCGTCCAAGCCCGATATAATGGGAAAAACGACGGTTAATTCCTTGACTTGCCGTTAGTATGTTAAAGGTTTTTCCTTTTAATCCTTCTCGGTTCGTTTGAAAAGGCTTAAACATAAGTGTACCATCAAGATTTGCTTTTCCTCCTATGGCAATAACGTCAGAAGTTCCATCTGCAGCAGCCTCTATCTCATGAATTGCCGTAGGCCTGGCCGTATAGTCCTTCAAGATTGTCAACTTGCCAATCGAGTTTCCAGGAGCCGCTGTCCCTGCTAGCGTTAAAGAACCTATACTTCCGTTTCCTTCTACACGCCCTGACTTATCCACCGTAACAGAACTGTTCTTCAAACTCCCATTAACAGCTAACGTTCCTTCCTTAACAGCTGTGGAACCTGTTAAGGAACTTTCTCCGGTCATATTAAGCCGACCCGTTCCTTTTTTTATGAGAAAACCTGGGCCACTAATCTTTCCTACATAAGTCCCCGCTGCAGCTTGATTAAAAGTCACCGTTCCGTTATCGACTATATCTCCCGTAAGACTATCCGTGTTGCCCGTGACACTGCCATTGTTTTGAATTTTAATCGAAGAACTAATGCTGCTTGTAGAAGAAAAACTAACTGATCCATCTATAATAAGTCTACCATTTCCCTGAATATTTCCAGAAAAAATACCCCTCGAAGCTTGAGAAAATGTGAGAGTACCGTCATCCACAAAGAGACCTGCCGCTGGAAGAGAACCTATTGATTGACCTTGGCTATTCGTAATAATCGTACCCGTAAGACTGCTACCATCCTTGGCAATGGTTGTATCACCTGTATAAATATTGTGTCCTGTATAAGTAACCGCCCAACCACCCTTGATAGTCACAGACCCAGTACCTTCTATATCTCCCGAAAATGTCCCATGATGGGTTTGGTTAAATACAAGCGTACCGTTATTTTTAATTCCTGCAGCAAGAGGAAGGCTGGTTACTGGAGCAATCAATGTACTTCCTAAGTTAATTAGAGTTCCCCCTTCATAAGCGTTATTTCCGGTAAGGGTTAAGGAAGCCGGTCCAGAAGGACCTATATTAAGTGCCCCACTTCCTTGAATACTTCCTCCAAATACAGAACCAGATTCCAATATCCCGAGTACCACAAGGGAAGGAGAAGGAAAAACACCTACAGTAATACCTCCTGAACCAACACCTCCTGAACCTGAAAGCGTCCTAAAATTTTGAGAGGCAAACAAATCTAGTGTTCCATCATTAATCTCCAATGCAGTTGGGGCCCCTGTGCTCATTATTTGGAGACTTCCCCCTTTAATTACTGTTGAGCCTGTATATTTAGAAGAAGTGGCAAGTATCAGTGACCCTTCACCTGTCTTCACAAGATTTCCTCTCATAGCCTGGGGGCCGTCTTGAATAGTACCATTGAAGGTTTGATCACTATTACTATTCACAGTTAATGTTCCGTTAGATCCCAGGTAAACATTGCTTCCTGTTACTCCTGTTAAGCCTCCAATAGTTTGTTGACCCCCATTTAAATTATATAAAGCTCCCGAGGCATTTAAGTTAAGTATTGATTGAGGAGAAACATTTCCTTGTAAAGTTGCAACGCCTGAATTAACCGTTGTCTCCCCTGAATAAGTATTGTTGTTTCCTTCTAAACCTAAAGTAAACGGACCGCTTGTGCCTGTAATCGATACCCCCCCTACCCCGGAAATATTGCCTGAAAATGTAGAGGGAATAGATGATGAAGGCTGTTGGAATGTTAAAGTTCCATTGTTTATAATATCTCCTGATATACTGCCTGAGGATCCTACACTTATCGTAAGGCTACTCCCATCATTATTAATGGTTGTCCCGCCTGCATAGGTGTTCGTACCTGTAAGGTTTACAGCTCCTCCCCCTTCAATAACAACGTTCCCAGATCCAGCGATGTCTCCCGCAAAAGTTCCTGGAAAATTTTGATTAAAAATGAATGTCCCATTGTTTTGAATAAGATTTGAAGTAAGAATATTTGTTGCTACAGTTAAGCTGCTTCCATCATCAGCAATGGCAGTTGTTCCTAAATAGTTATTAGGTTCTGTAAAAGCAATTGCACCTCCTCCTTGTAGGGTTACATCTCCAAAACCAGTAATACTTCCTTGAAAAGTTCCAGGTGTGTTTTGGTTAAAAACAACGTTTGTTCCAGGTAGTGAAAATATCACATCTCCTTGTATACTTTCAGTCGTCCCCATCAAGGTCGTACCACTTGTATTAATAGTTGTTCCACCTGAATAAGTATTGCTACCTAAAAATTCTGTAGTTCCCCCTCCTTCTATATTAACAGCCCCAGGGCCACTTATATTTCCCTGATATGTAGATGTTTCACCAGCTGATGATTCAAAAGTAATTGTTCCTCCATTAATAGCCGTAGGCCCTGTATACGTATTTCCACCTGATAAGATAAGTCCCCCCGTTCCTACTTTTGTCAGCCCACCTAATCCACTAATAACACCAGCAAAACTTGAATCTTCGTTTTTTACTCCTACTGTAATCGTATTTGCTCCCAAACTAATATTAGATCCTGATACCCCATTAAGTGACGTAATAGACTGATCCTGGAGTAGCATATAAGTACCGCCAGAAGCTTGGAGATTCAGAGCCGACTCTGAATTCTCACCTCCAATAATCCCAATAAGAGTACTCGCATCTGTAATTGTGGTTTGCCCGCCCCAACCATTATCCATATTGGAGAGCGTAACCTGTCCTCCTCCTTCTATTATTACATCACCAAAAGAAGAAACAAAATAAATAGATCGATTATATTGCCCTGGAAAACCTTGGTTAATGATAAGAGTACCGTTATCCTGAACTTCGATATAACCCTGGAGAGATTGTGTTGTCTGAAAACTAGAGCCACCTGGGCCAATTACAAGTGGTGTATCAGCTGCAAATGCAACGGAGGACTGTAAAAAAGAAATTAGTAGAATTTGTTTTTTCAATTAATTATTCTCCCCCAATTTTTATTTTTTTAAATTAACAAAGTAAAGATCCCAAAGCGAAGTATTAAATCCCACTCTTGCAACTATAGGTTTTACCCTTTGAAAGACTGTAACACTTGCATACGGTAAGCTCCGTGGTATAAATAATTTACTTCTCATATCTTTCCTATCTTACAAAACTATCTCTAAAAATCATACCCGACCCTGACGAGGGCATCGCCGAGGTTTTGGCCACTTCCAAGCTGGGCAGAGATGTTCGCGAGGATGTAGAGACCTTTTGCGAACTGAACGGTCACGCCAACACCAGGGGCTACTTGATTACGGACCTTGCTGTCTCCTAATAGGGTGAGGGTTTGAGGTTCTCCTATGAGTCCGCCCTTAACATGGGTTCCGCTGATCGGATGCTTGTGAACATAAGATAGCTGGAATGCAGGTCGTACAAGGGCATCACAGAGAACATAGGTCCGGTAGATTTGAGCGCCCACTTCTCCCCTTAAGAACTGGGAGGTCTTGGACTTAATCCTAAAGTTCAGGCTTTTTGCTCCACGCTCTCTAAATCCTTGCTCTTTTGCAAACATATAGGTTCCATCTAAGAAGGGTTGGAGCGTAAAGGGTTGAAGCATCCACGCATAGCCTACTTCCGCATCTGCTGAGAACTGACCCGCCTTATGGCTTTGTTTGGCAACCCGGTTGATGCCAGGGAACTTAATGTTTCTCTTAGAATGGAACTGATCTCCTCCTGCAATAATTTGCCCATCTGCATAAAGGCCCGTTTGGCTGAGCCATGTTCCATAGACTCCTCCATAGTAGCTCTTCATCCGCCCGTACCCGCGCTCTTGACCCCAATGGAAGGGGGTGGTAGAAAAACCTCCTAAAATACCAAGGTACGTATTGCAGAGAACCTCATGGTCACCACCAATGCTGAGTCCACCTGTCTGACTGCGAATGCTGGGATTTCCATGGTTGCTCTTTGACTTTTCAATTTGACCATAAGATTGAATCCAGAGAGAGGATTTACCGACCCGTATTCTCTGATTACCCGGCCGCATGGCTTGGGTTTCACCTCCCAAAGCTAAGAAGTTGGCCCGTGGTCCTATCTGATTCTTTGAGACTTGCTCGAACGTATTAAAGCCACTCAAGAGCTTGTCATCCACAAGTTTGCGGAAGGAAGCGAGCTCTTTGGGTGAGAAGTTCGCAAAAACACCTTCCCGGTTGCGGAGTTCCGTGTCAATCCAACGGGATTCCCTCAGATACTGCTGTTGAGTACTGACCGTCTTGTTCACAAGCTCATTGTGAAGGAAGGATATCCCTCCCAAATCTCCATACTGGGCCGGTTGAATCTGGTTGAAGGCATTATTCACAAGGCTCGTGTTTTCCGTTAAGAGCAATCCATCTAAAATGTTAATAACGTGCGTCAAATCAGGCCTACCAGCCGTATTATCTGCAAAGGTGTCAAAATAACGCTCGGTCCTTGCAACATTGCTCTTTGAGTTAGGGGAAGACGCATCCGCAAAGTCTTGTAGAGATGTTACAAAAACTTCTATGCCTTTGGTTAAATATATAACTTTATATTTAAGACGATCATCGGATATAAGATTTGAAAATTCACCAAATCTCCCTTTTCTCGCACCCAGACACATGAACCTTTGATTCTTTACATCCTCTCGGCTTCCTCCCAACACCTTTACATGCAAAGTCCCTGCAAGATTTGCTTTTCCTCCAATCATGAGGCGACTTACTGCGTGCTTAGGAGTAACTTCAACTTTATAAGTTGCTGTAGGTGTCATCGTAAAATCATTAAGGATTTTTAAAGTACCAATAGAATTGCCGGGAGCAACCGTTCCTGCTGCACTCAATGAACCAATGGTACCTGTTCCTTTAACCGTAGTCCCAGAAGAAGACGTGAGAGAACTATTAGGTATAGTTGCGTTAACCGTCAATGTCCCTTCATTGAGAATCGTGTCACCCAGATAGGAGTCGACGGTTCCAGCTCCTGGTTCTCCCAGGACAAGAATTCCAGGCCCATCTTTTGTGAGACTTCCAAGGCCAGAAATGGTTCCAGAAAGAGTTGTTGTTATTCCATTATTAACGAAGAAGGTGCCACCTTCTTTACCCAATTGTATTAACCTTCCACTTGAGAAACTTTTTGTTGTTTCAAGTGCTCCTCCATTTAAACCAAGAGATGCACTTGATGCACCTAAGTTAGTATCTGAACCTACGCTTATAGTGCCCTCATTAGCTTGCATGCTTAAATTAAGAGTATTTGTTCCTGTCAACGTTAAAATTCCAGCTCCTATCTTTATCAACACACCCCCTTCTATAAGTCCTGAAAGTGTCGTTACATTGTCCTGTCCATTGACTTGGATTGTTCCTGTTCCTGAGATTATGTTTCGAGAACTATTTAAGGATGCGGAGGTCTGAAGTGTTGCACTGCCTCGAATCGTAAGAGTACCTGAAGAAGCTCCTAAGTTACTGTCCGAGCTTATGGTAAGCTCTCCCATACTTATGGTTGTTCCTCCTGTATAAGTATTTTCTCCTGTCAATTCGAAACTTCCGGTCCCTGTTTTGGTTACTGATCCACTTCCACTAATGATTCCATCAAATTCCCCAGTATCATTTTGATTAAACGCAAGAACCGCATTATTAACAATGTTTCCTGGTAGGCTTGTCGCTGAAGCAACCAATGTTCCCTCATTAATTTGGGTGCCTCCTGTATATGTATTTATTCCAGTTAAACTGAGAGTTCCTGTGCCTGTTTTTGTTAAAGATCCGGCTCCTGAAATAATGCCGGAATACGTTGTTGTATTTCCAGCCCTATCAACTTGAAATATTCCTCCTCCAGAATTTAAGGTTATGGGGCGAGAACTCGTAAACGTTTTTGAAGCTTCGAGTGTTCCTCCATCGAAACTGAGAGTTCCCATGACATTCCCTAAATTGCTATCTGAACTTATAGTCAACGTACCACCATTAATGGCTGTCCCTCCACTATAGGTGTTTTGTCCTGCTAAAATAAGGGTTCCAGGACCTGCTTTCGTAAGCTGGCCACCTCCTCCTATAATTCCCGATAGCGTTGTTGCATTTCCTGCCGTATCAACCTGAAATGTTCCTCCTCCTTGATTTAAGGTTATCGATCGAGAATTACTTAAGCTTGCTGTTGTTTCAAGTGTTCCTCCATTAAAGGAAAGAGAAGCTACTGATTCTCCTAAGTTGTTATCTGAACTTACACTCAAAACACCCCCATTAATGGCTGTCCCTCCACTGTAACTATTTACTCCTGTAAAAGTTAGGGTTCCCGTTCCTGTTTTTGTAAAACTTCCTGTCCCTGTAATACTTCCACTAAAAGCACCTGGACTCGTATTACCATTTACGGTGAGATTTCCTCCTAAATTAACATTTCCGCCTGTTCCAGAAAGGGAACTCAGAGTCTGATCATTTGTCATTATATACGTGCCCCCCATTATATCTAAGGGTGAGCTTTGAGGAAGATTTCCTTGTAACGTTCCATTAATAAGGACTGTTCCACCCGTATAGGTATTACCATTGGCACTAGAGAACGTCAGGTTCCCAGAACCTTCTTTAATCAATTGACCACTCCCCTCTATGGTTCCTGAAAGTGTGGTTGTTCCAGTATCAACCTTGAATGTCCCTACCTTCTCATTCAATGTAATATTGCGAGAACTCGATAAAGTCTCTGTTGTTTCAAGGAGTCCATCCGTAAGGGTAAGAAGCCCATTAGCTGCTCCTAAGTTACTGTCTTTGCTAATGATTACCGTCGACCCATTGAGAACTGTTCCTCCACTATAGGTACTATTTCCTGGAGTTCCTGACAAATTTAGGGTCGCACCATTTGTTAGAATCAAACCACCTGTGCCAGTAATTGTACCACTAAATGCCGTTGTGGTCACATTTCCACAGGTTAACGTATTTGCTCCTAGCTCTATGATTCCTCCCGTTCCAGCAATAGAAGCTGCCGTTTGATTGCTCCCGCCTAAATTATAGGTTGTATCTGGGGAAAGTGTTAGAGCTGAGCTTTTGGAAATGTTTCCTTGAATCGTTCCTGCTATTATTGTGGTGGCCCCTGTATAAGTATTTGTTCCTGTAAAAGTCACAGCTCCAGTCCCTGTCTTTGTTACTGATCCACTTCCTTTGATGATCGCTGCAAAAGTTCCGTTCGTGTCTTGGTTAAATGTAAGAGCTGCATTATTGATGATATTCCCAGGCAAACTTGTAGTTGTCCCTACTAGAGTTCCCCCATTAATAGTTGTTCCTCCTCCATAACTATTTGCTCCTGTAAAAGTCACAGCTCCAGTCCCTATCTTAGTTACTGATCCGCTTCCACTAATAGCTCCGGCAAAAGTGCCATCAACGTTTTGATTAAACTCAAGGGATGCGTTATTAGCGAAATTCCCAGGCAAACTTGTAGTTGTCCCTACCAGAGTTCCCCCAATAATAGTTGTTCCTCCTTCATAACTATTTGCTCCTGTAAAAGTCACAGCTCCAGTCCCTGTCTTTGTTACTGATCCACTTCCACTAATAGCTCCGGCAAAAGTACCATTGGGATTTTGATTAAACTCAAGAGAGGCGTTATTAGCGATATTCCCAGGCAAACTTGTAGTTGTCCCTACCAGAGTTCCCCCATTAATAGTTGTTCCTCCTCCATAACTATTTGCTCCTGTAAAAGTTACGGCTCCAGTCCCTATCTTAATTACTGATCCACTTCCACTAATAACTCCAGCAAAAGTACCATTGGGATTTTGATTAAACTCAAGAGATGCGTTATTAGCGATGTTCCCAGGCAAACTTGTAGTTGTTCCTACCAAGCTCCCTCCATTGATAGTTGTTCCTCCTCCATAACTATTTGCTCCTGTAAAAGTCACAGCTCCAGACCCTGTCTTTGTTACCGATCCACTTCCACTAATAACTCCGGTAAAAGTGCCATTAGTACTTTGATTAAACTCAAGAGAGGCGTTATTCGTAATGCTCCCAGATAAACTTGCGTTTGTCCCTACCAGAGTTCCCCCATTGATAGTTGTTCCTCCTCTATAACTATTTGCTCCTGTAAAAGTCACAGCTCCAGACCCTGTCTTTGTTACTGATCCACTTCCACTAATAACTCCAGCAAAAGTACCATTGGTACTTTGATTAAATTCAAGCGACGCGTAATTAGCGATGTTCCCGGGCAAATTTGCAGTTGTTCCTACCAGAGTTCCCCCATTAATAGTTGTTCCTCCACCGTAACTATTAGCTCCTGTAAAAGTCACGGCTCCTGTACCTGCCTTTATTACCGCTCCACTTCCACTAATAATTCCTGTAAAAATGCCATTGGTATTTTGATTAAATACAAGAGACACGTTATTCGTGATGTTCCCAGGCAAACTTGTAGTTGTTCCTATCAGGGTTCCCCCATTGATAGTTGTCCCTCCACTGTAACTATTTGCTCCTGTAAAAGTCAGAACGCCAGTTCCTGTTTTTGTTACTGATCCACTTCCACTAATAACTCCTAAAAAAGTGCCATTGGGATTTTGATTAAACTCAAGGGATGCGTTATTCGTGATATTCCCAGGTAAACTTATAGTTGTTCCTACCAAGCTCCCTCCATTGATAGTTGTCCCTCCTCCATAACTATTAGCTCCTGTAAAAGTCACAGCTCCAGTCCCTAGCTTAGTTACTGATCCGCTTCCACTAATAGCTCCGGCAAAAGTGCCATCAACGTTTTGATTAAATTCAAGAGATGCGTTATTAGCGATGTTCCCAGGCAAACTTGCAGTTGTCCCTACCAGACTCCCCCCATCGATAGTTGTCCCTCCACCGTAACTATTAGCTCCTGTAAAAGTCACGGCTCCTGTACCTGCCTTTATTACCGCTCCACTTCCACTAATAATTCCTGTAAAAATGCCATTGGTATTTTGATTAAACTCAAGAGAGGCTTTATTCGTAATGCTCCCAGATAAACTTGCAGTTGTCCCTACCAGGCTCCCCTCATTGATAATTGTCCCTCCTCCATAACTATTTTCTCCTGTAAAAGTCACAGCTCCAGACCCTGCTTTTGTTACCGATCCACTTCCACTAATAACTCCGGTAAAAGTGCCATTGGTATTTTGATTAAATACAAGAGATGCATTATTAGCGATGTTCCCAGGCAAACTTGTAGTTGTCCCTACCAGGCTCCCACCATTGATAGTTGTCCCTCCACTGTAACTATTTGCTCCTGTAAAAGTTAGGGTTCCCGTTCCTGTTTTTATGAGAGATCCAGGCCCAGTAATGGCCCCCTGAAAAGCAGCTGGAGAGGTACTTCCATTAATAGTCAACGTTGTGTTATTTCCTAAAACAACACTTCCTCCTGTTCCAGAAAGAGAGCTCAGAGCTTGCGATTCAATCAAAGTATAAGTGCCCCCATTGACTGTTAGGGGCGTATTTTGGGAAAGTGCCCCCTGCAACGTTCCTTCATTGAGGATCGTTCCTCCCCCATAACTATTAGCTCCTGTTAAAACTAAAGCTCCTGCCCCTGATTTTGCCAAAAACCCAGAACCTGAAATAATTCCAGAAAGTGTCGTTGTATTTCCTGCCGTATCAACTTGAAATGTTCCTCCTCCTGGATTTAGGGTTATAGGACGAGAGCTACTTAATGTTGCCGTTGTTTCAAGAGTTGCATTATTGCCAAGAGCAAGAGGAGCTGAAGAGTTTCCTAAGTTTTGATCTGAACTTATGTTCAGAATTCCGCCGCTTAGAGTGGTCCCCCCATTATAGGTATTTTGTCCTCCTAAAGTGAGAGCTCCTTGCCCTGTCTTTATGAGAGACCCCGGTCCTGTAATGGTTCCCTGAAAAGCGGCTGGAGAAGTGCTCCCATTAATGGTTAATGTTATGTTGTTTCCTAAAGCAATACTCCCCCCTGCCCCAGAGAGAGAACTCAAACTTTGAGAACCATTAGGCGTATAAAGTCCTCCATTAACGACAAGGGTTGTACTTTGAGGAAGAATTCCTTGAAGCGTTCCACTTTTAATTTCCGTACCACCTCTATAACTATTATTTCCTGTTAAATTTAGTGTTCCTTGACCATTTACGAGAAGTCCCCAGCTTCCTCCTGTACCACCGGCGCCTAACTGATCCGTAATGTTGTCTGCGTAGGTTTGTGTTTGATTCGCTCCTGGAGAAAAAGTCAGGTTTCCATTGCCTGCCAAGAAAACTCCGCTCCCAAAGGTTTGGCCATTCCCAGACCCTGCTCCCCCTATCCCCGGTGTTAGGGTACTTCCCGAAAGAGAGCTGTTTCCACCAATTGTTAAGGTTCCTCCCCCTACAACAAAAATACCTCCTCCCATAGCCGCACCGCCACCACCAGAATTACCACCTTTCGTGCCATTACCACCGCCAAAACCCCCATCAGCCGAGCTACCACCTCCACCACCAAACCCACCATTAGCTGAACCACCTCCGCCACCGCCAAAACCACCTTCACCTGTTTCTCTTCCTAATCCACCACCGCCTCCACCAAATCCTCCAGGGCCTCCTCCTCTTGAACCTGCACCACCTCCACCGCCAAAACCTCCTTCACCTCCAGGTCCAGCTTGCCCTGCTCCACTGCCACCTCCACCGCCAATACCCCCATTGTTTTGATTAGAAGCGAACTGTCCTATACTGCCTCCCCCTGCTCCTGGTATACTATTTCCCCCGTTACCCGTTGAATCTCCAGAAGCTCCTCCCGATCCTCCTCCCCCATTTAACCCTCCTGCAGCATTGGGAATACTTCCTGCCTGTTGAAAACCTTGAGTAGAAAGAATCTGACCAATCCCTGTTCCTCCAAATCCACCCCCCCCACCAGCACCGTTACCTCCCATTCCTCCGCCGCCACCAACACTAAACTGTATCTGCCCTCCTGATCCTCCAAGCCCACCTCCTCCTAGGCTTGCGTCTCCCCCCATTCCACCACCACCACCTAGGCTCCCTAAAGGACCTTCACTTCCAGCACCGCCTGTAGCTTTGTTGTTAATAAAATTAACATCTGTGAGGGTAACAGCAGCATTCTGGTTAACAAAAAGAGCTCCTCCAGCCCCAAAGCCACCCCCACCACCTGAATAACCTGCACCTCCTTGGGCGTTCATATTCTTGAGGGTGAGGTTACTTAGAGTAACCTTTATAGGTTGTGGAGTTTGATTAGGAGATCCTCTGTCATTAAAGGCAGGATTAGGAAGCCCGCTTACGAAAAGGCCACGATGTTGAGACTGGCCGTCAAGGGTTAAGACTCCCCCTCCTTGCCCCTGCACCATTTGAATATTACTAAATAGGAGAGGAAGGGAAGATTGAAGTGTGATGGTTCCTGCCGTCTGAATAGAAATTTGACTTGTTATGCCATTATTAACAACCCCACCAGGCGCTCCTGCAACGTTTGCTTCTAAAATTGCCTGCCGTAAAGATCCAGCACTACTATCATTTGTATTTGTCACTTGAAATGTCGTATCTGCAAGAGCACAAGTAGACTGAAAAAGAATGGATAGTTTGACAAGTCCAAAAAGAAGCTTCATTTTATTTTTTCCCCACTATTTTTCATTTACCTCCACCCTTGGGAGGCTATTTTTTACTATTCTATAAAATTTTAGGGAAAATGACGAGTTATCTTTTTTTATTCTCTAACCAGAATATTTTGATAAAAAGAGCGCTGAAAGTTTTGTATCTTTCAATTTACTTCCTCGGGACGAGCCAAATTCAAAGGCGTAAGCATCTTTTAGACAGGAGCCAAAAATGCCTGCAATGGTTGATATAATACCAACCGCTTCTCCCGGCAAACTCATCCGAAAAAGGGTAATCGTAATGAGACACGAAACCAACCCCAATGCAGCTGAAATAACCATAATATCCGCTCGCAAATTGCTTCGCCCTGCATTTGCTAAGGCAATATCCCTCAAGCGCGCACTGTCCCGATCTTTATATTCTGCCATTTCAAGCTCATAATTCATTTTCAAGATGGCCTCTTGAAATTGAAGAGCCAACTTAGGATCAGTCTTCAAAGCTTGAATAACATTTAGAGGGTCCTTTTCCCCCGTCAGCGAATGAGCAACTTCAACAACCTTATGAGCAACTTTCTCACTTTGCTCTCCCCCTAACCAACGCGCAATGAATGGTGCAAATTCACTTAATGCATGGGCGAAAGGAAAAAGAGGAAAACTCATCTTGGCTCTCCCTCATCCAACTTATAAAAGATATGATGTCCTAAACGGATTCTAAGTTTCTTGGCTTTAGCCCAATACGGCTTACAATAGGTTGCATGATAATGATCACTTTCACGTGTTAAATCTGGCCACAATCCGGAAGCTGTTTTTTTAGCAATGGCTTGGGAAACTTTAAAAAGAGGGTCTTTTATCAAGTCTTCTTGTTGAATAAGAGTTCGATTGGGGTCGTTTACATCCCAACAGGAAAACTGCTTTGGTTTAAAGCACACTTCCGTGATGGTCTTTCCGTATTTTCCTCCCCGCTTCCAACGATTAATGATCACATTCGCTACAGCAATGAGAGCTGCGGGTCCATACTTTGCAAATTCTCCTCGCGCTTCACCATAGATCGTACGGGCGAGGATATCGAGGTCATGTTCTGTCATAAGTTATCTCCTTTCAAAAGACGTTGCCATGTTTTTCCATTAAAAAAGATAAGAGCTAGCCCTTCTTCTTCGAGGAGAAGAGCAAGCTTTCCCAAATTCTCTTCTCTAGGCAATGTCGCTTTTTCATAGAGTGGAAGAGTGTTTGAGGAAGGTTTAGGGAGGGAAAGAATGTCTTTCCATGCTCCCTCATCTTGCGTCCATGTCGTGCTCACATGATCTCTGACACAACAATAGAGTGTATTTTCATATGTAACGAGGTCCAGTTTTTGGTATGGAATTTGAGATGTCCAAGATCCACAAGGGTTAAGGCTGGCTTTTGGCAAATAAAAGGTCCCAAAGTCACTTCCAAATGTCCCAATCAGAGTCATTTGATCATTCACAACTTGAATTTTTCCAATTCCCTCTCCCCGTTCAGGATGCTCTTCAAGATGAGTGAGACGTTCTTCAAGTTCTTTAAAATTCCCATCAATTTCGTCAGCAGAAAGGGGGGCCCCTTTAGTGGCACGATAAATAATAGACATATGAGAACTCCTTTTTAGGGTTTGAAATAAAGATTTATAAAGTTTGGATGACCTGGAACAGGCTCACATTGGAAAGAACGAAATACAATCTGACCCCATCCTGTTTCCACAACAACTTGCACGTAACCCGCTGCAATTGTCCCAGGTAAACTCAGATATTCTTCTTCACGTGGTGGAGAATAAAAGATAACATCTTGATTAAAAATCGAACCCCCAAGAGGTGGCAATGTATGATTATCCTGCAGCGTAGAAGAACTATAAAGTCGAACGCGCGTTTGGGTTTGAACAGAAGTCAGAGCGTAATAAATTTGCTGAATATCACTAAGGGCAATCCCTTCTTTATAATACCCTCCATACCCTCGCAAAATCTGAGTATTCAGCTTGCCTGGTGGAGAGGAAAGGACTTGTCCTGTTCTTAAAGTTGTCGAGCGCTCTTGGTGATGTTGGGTTTCAATTTGAAATGGCTTGAGGTAAAGAGGTGTTGATATCACCAATTTTCCCTCTGGCAAGTCTTTACCATAAAAAACAAAAGCCTCTCCTTTGAAAACTCCTTTACCCAACCCCAAATACTCTATAACAATTCCCTGACATTGTGACTTTTCAACATCCCACTCATATCCATAAGTAACAGCGTTTTCAGCATAAAGCTCTGTACTCTCAAGCGCTACATTTTCTGAGATGAGTTGAATTTTTATTTTTTTATTTTCAATGGGAAGAGCGCTAAGAACACATCGTAAAATCAATGTTTCCGCAATTATTTGGGATTCTTGAAACAAATCGCATGGCGAAGGATGGAATATATCTAACACACCTTCTTCTTGATTAAGTTCAACGGAAGGAGGCTCATAACCCTGCGGAGAGGGCATGAAGGGTAAGATGCGCATAGAATTTGCCTCATTCTTATTTTTTTTCTCTTTGATAATCTCTCAGTTCTTCATATCTCTCTCTTAGCTTTAAAACCAACGTATCAATGTGTTCTATGATATGAGATAGCTTTTTAAATTGAAACGCAATCATATCAAGTTCATCGATTATGGGAGCTAGTTTACTAATTTTTTCATCTAGGGCTTTTAAAGTTGGGCTTTTTGTGTTTAGGTTAGGGTCAGACATAATCAATTCCTGTTGGTTGATTGTGTTTAGTGGCGGCAGATGGTACGGCTTTTGCCGCCACGTTTATAGGGAGAAAATGTTTTTTACATGAAGCAAATTTAATATTCTTTAATAAAAAATGATGAAGTTATGTGATATTGTCAAATTCTTTGTTTTTTCCTTAATCCACTCTTGACTTCCACATCAACAGGAGCACTCCATGAAGCTGCCATTTTAACTGTCATCTCATGGTCAAGTCTTTCTTTGGTTCTTAAATCCTTAAAAAACAATCGTAACCGCGTTGATTTTTGGGAGAGACCCTTTTTTAAAGCCGAGGGACTATGGTAATGAAGCATGCTTGCTTCTTGTTCAAGAGGTCCATTAATGAGCTCAATACCTCGTAAAAGAGAACCAAAATTATGACTTTCAGCAGGCCTTTGATCTTCATACGAGAAATACGTCAGTCCTGTGGAAGTTTTCCTGATCCCATTTTTGTGAACCTGATAACCCTCTTCACAATATCCCTGAAAAGCATATGATGGTATTATTTCTTCCTCTACCCTCTCAACGTCTCCAACGCCAACGGAACAAAGTAATGTGACGTTAACATAACGCTCACCTGTTTCTCCCTTAACGATTAAAGAATACTTCACAATTTTTCCTTTTACTTGGCCACCAGGCAGTCGAGGATCTGACAATGTTAGACACATATCTGTTGTCACATTTTTTAGGATATTCCAAGGTCCTTCGAAGGAAACCTCAAGGGAGCGTGCACTTTTTGCCAATTCCAATTTTGCTCTCTCCATAGCATGTTCACAAGCTTTATGGCCTCGCTCAGTGAGAAAAAAGGACGCACGTGCAGGATGGCCCAAAGGGGTGTGAAAAACCTTTTTAAAGAACCACTTATCCTCCTCAAAGAACAAATCGGAAGTATGGTCTCTCTTGCATTTATAAATACTTTGCTGATAACAGACCTTAGCCCCTTCACGATAATAGGTTTCCGGACACCACGCATAAAGATGAGGTTCAGGATTAATATTTTGGAGAGTAAATTCCAGTTTCTTTATCTCTCCTTCTCCCGGTACAAGCGGTTGATAGGATTGATAAAGAGAAAATGAGAGCGTCTCCTTTCGCTTTTGCTGATATTGCCATCCTACCCAAAGAATTGGCTTGAACCAGTGACGTTTCAGACGATAGCTCATAGGTTGATCTCCCTCTTCATTTAATAAAAGAGGAGGTGAATAAGGGGGATAAAGTGCTGAGGAGGGCGTCACAGGCTTAAGTTCGCTTTTTATAACCCAAATGCCCGAGCGTCCTAACCGTTTTCCAGCTTCAGGCCACTTTTCTGTTAAGGCTTTTTTCGTGTAAGTGCTAAGTTTACGATTTGGGAAAGCCTTACCAATGGCCGGCCCGAGATTTGTAACCCCTTTCTCCGTCTGCACCCAATAAGCATTCACTTTTACGCTGCAACCATGAAGAGGATTTCTTACTTTTTTCATTCGAAGCGATTCTTGAAAATAATTATGATTTATCTCAAATGCTTCACCACACTCAAACCAATCGGACCAGGACAGTTTTCCCGTTCGTCTGTCACAATAGAGAGAGGCCGTTCGAGCACCTTGAATCTCATTTTCATCATTATGTTTTTCATTCTTTACCCACAAAGCATCCCAGTAGGGGGAAATCCTGCTTTCACTTTGCAAGCGGCTTATCTGTTGTGGAAAGTCGTTGGGCTTTGCAATCAGTTCAATGAGACTAAAGTTCTTTGCAAGCTTTAGAGGAACCCCACACAACGACCCTTTAAATATAATGTCTTGATTGTCTTCTTGAAGCGTAGCTTCTGTTCCCGTAGGGGGAAGGCGGGACCCTGCTTCAATGAGAAGTTTGGCTTTTGAAAAACAATCTTCTTCTTGAGAAATTTCTAAATCAAAAATAGATATATTTTCTTTACTTTTAAGAATATAATGTTCCCATCTAAGATAAATATTCATTTTTTTTCTTCTCATAAAATAAAAGTGTTGACGAACCGAAAAAGCCTCTTTAGATCTAGTGACCTATTCATTTAAAGTGAGAGTATCGATAAGTGACATTTCAAATTTCATGGTTTAATTCCAAAGGCTATATTCAGGGAATTTTCTGGATACTCCTGGCCTGTTTCATTAGTAACTCAAATGATATCTTGATAAAGCATGTTGGGAGTCGCTTATCAGGTGCGGAAGTTGCTTTCTTCCGTTTCTTCTTCAGTACACTTGTTCTCTTGCCTTTTATGGCCTTTCGCGGCAAAGCTGCTTTTGTCACTCATTATCCGAAAGCCCAGTGCATCCGAGCCTTACTGCTTATGTTAGCCATGGCTCCTTGGTGCTATGGGGTTGCGGCTCTTCCCCTCACTCTTGCTACTACTTTATCATTTACTGTGCCCTTTTTTGTCCTACCTTTAGCTAAAATCTTTCTAAAAGAGCATGTAGGATGGCAAAGATGGGCAGCAACTCTGTTTGGATTCATGGGAATTCTTGTGGCGTTGCATCCGACAGGAAATACCTTTAACCCCATGGCTCTTGCCCTTGTGGCTTCAACGATCATGTTTGCAACCCTTGATATCATCAATAAGAAGCTTTTAACAGAAGATGAAACTCTTCTTTCTATGTTGTTTTACTCAGCCCTCGGAACAGCAATTTTAGGGCTTATTCCTGCCATTTTAACTTGGCAAACCCCTACCTTACAGGAGCTTTTCTACCTCCTGCTCTTAGGGGGTGGTGCTAGCCTCATTTTATTTTGCCTTCTCAAGGCATTTGCAGCAACAGAAGTCTCTGCGTTAGCCCCTTTCAAATACTTTGAACTTATCTTATCTGGAATCTTTGGGTTAATTGTCTTTCATGAATTCCCAACCGCAAGCACTCTTTTAGGGGCGGCTATCATTGTCCCCTCAACGCTTTACATTGCCGTTTATGAAACGAAGCAGCAACGACAGAGAGCTGTACGCGAAGAACTGGAATTGAAAAAAGCAGCCTGATATGGTTAATTTACGTTCTGCAAAATACATATTCAGGACCTTAAAACACTTATACTTCCTCTAACTCTAATTTCCATCCTACCGTAAGCCCCCATTCATCGGTTTCAAGATGATAATTCTTAACGATCATCATTAAACAGGGGTGATAGGTGATAAATCCTCCTGGAAAGTTGGGAGGTAGAAAAATCCAAAGCTCCTCTCTCCTTTCTATCGGCCAGACCTTCTTTGATGATTCGTATAAGCAAAGAGATAAGGCTTCCCTTTCAAGTTGAATTTTTTCCAGCCCTTGAGGAACACATTGTGTCATCTGTTGAATACATCTCACCTTAAGAACATCTCCAACCCAAAGACCGTCAAAAGCTGGAGGTGCCTTATCCTTACACCCTATGGTTGATTGAAATTTACGGTGCCCTTTGTGACTCACACAAACAAGGCTCCCATTTATCGTCCGGCGTAAAATCCCTTGAGAAATGGGAGTAAGTGTCTGTGTACATTCCCGTGCAGTAAACGGGGAAATAACATTCCCTTTGCCCATGACCTCTATGATAAGATCCGTCTCCTTCATCGGATGGCTCCAGAAAGACGCGCCTTTAAGCGAAACGTGTGAACGCGTGTTTGGCAATCATTTAAAAAACTCAGTGTACTTTCTATAATTTTTAAACTCACCTCTAAGGTCTCTGAAACATAGGATTGGAGGGCGAGATCAACTCCTTTTACAAGTCGTAAAATTTCACTCGTTCCTGCATAACGGCTCCAAATTTTAACCGTTAAGGTCACCATTGTGGGGCCCCATGGCACACCTTGCAACACCATCTCAGGTTCAATCATAATATAAGGATAAGGCGTTTGAGGAGGTAACTGAAGGAATGCAGGACAAATATGCGCTAAAGATTGAGTTAGGTCCCATAAAAGCTCATTCATCTCTTGTCTCCACAACCGTCATAGATAAATATCGATTAAATTGGATAAGAAGGGGTGGGCTGGCTAAAAGGAGCTTTTTTCGCGAATGGCGCAAGTGCCATAAAAACATAGCCTTCGGCGGAAGCGTAATTCCAGCTCTGATGGTAACCCGGTAGCGCGCTAAAGGAAGGGAGGAGAGAAATCCTTCCGAAAATGCCGTTGGCCCCTTCACACCATCATCATGAAAACCATCCTTACCCATGAGGAGCCAAAGAGAAGCCCATAGTTGTGGGCCTTTTCTCCACTTTTCACGCCACCCTCCTGTTCCATCCATTTCTCGCGAGGAAAGAAAAAGAGTCAATGATTCTTTCAAATCTTGCGTAGTAATATCTTTCATGTTGTCCTTTTCCTTATCTTAAATGATGAGTTTTGTAAGGCCGCAAGAAGGATAAATCTGCTTTTTGATGGTCATAAAAAAAACGCGCCATCATAAGTACAGCCATTTTCAAATCAGGAGGAAGGGCATCAGCCGTTTCCCCATATCCTGCCCAATAAACAAGAGTGAGCTCTTTCTCACAGACGTTTGAAGAAAGCAAAACGCGGTTGTCTTCAACCGTATAGGGAACTCCTATATCACCTGTTGTTACAACCTCCACCTCTAAAAGAGGAGGCTGAGGAAGGGTAACCTCAAGAAGTTTTCCTTCTCTTTTGACAAGAGGAGAACAAAGAGGATAGGGAGGTTTTATAGTCATCAACCATTGTTGTCTAATGAGAGACCGTCCTGTAACTGTCTCTATATGTCTCCTTGCTGCCCTTATAAGAGTGTTTAGAAAGTCGTTTTCTTGGTCCGAATTAATCCTTAAATAAAGTTTGGTTTCTTCTATTGTAATAGGTTCTCGCAATGGAGGTATTTTTAGAAATAATTGCATATAATCCTCTCAAAATTAACGTATTATTTATTATGTTGGCTACATAATTAAAGTATAAAGATGGTGTTATACTTGTTTAAATTAGATAATGGTGTTATGAAGTTTTATGTGTTGTTTGTGGTTCTTCTGGTCTCGCTTTTGAGTACTGCGTTTATTCCTTTTGAAAAGGCTTATGCAGGTGATAAAGGATATATTTTGCAGGAAACATATAATTGTTCGAGGCCAGAAGATTGTTTTCCAAGAATGCCATAATTAAAAAGTCGTTGTTTGAAGGTAGTTATTTAAAGGCGCTTCACCCCGCTCAACTGAACGGGGTGGTTTAGTTTTAAGCTGCAAAATTCAAAACTTTTAAGGCTTCAAAATTCAAAACATCTCCCCCCACGCGACGCGTTGTATAAAACTCCACATAAGGTTTAGAACTATAAGGATCTCTTAAAACACGAATGCCCGTTCTATCCACAATTTGGTATCCTTCTTTAAAATTGCCAAACACAATTGATTTGGAAGCGACTCTTTGAGCCAAACCTGGCATATCGTCACACACAATCAAAGGATGGCCTAAGAGTGTAGGTGTGGGCATTCCTCCTAAAGGAGGTTGCCACACGTATTCATGACTTTCAGGGTCTTTTAGTTTGCGTAAGACACCTTGAGTTAAGCGTGACATAAGCCAGATCGCACCAGAAATATAGGGTGGCTTTAAGGTATGAAAAAGATCAAGTAAGGTATCAGCACCTCTCCCCGGTCCAAAGTCACCATCAATGCCTGTCTTGAGTTCTTCAAGTTTTCCCCATTCCCAGCGTGCCTTTGCTACTGTTTCATATGCTAAAATTCCTTTGGGTTTATTATTGCCATCTCCTCGCAAAAAGGCTGTATTTTCCATCATGGCCATTTTCTGTGCTATTTTTTGTGAAAGCCAATCCTCTACATTAAGACTGGCGTCATCCAACAATTTTTGAGTCGCGCGTGGACGAGCATACATTTCATGAACAGGAATCCGTATTTTTGCAAGTTCAGGCGTTCTTGTTTCCGCCCTTTCTTGGGTTTCAGCAACCCACCCCACATCAGCAGCATCTTTATCGATCAACATCTCCAAAGCTGAGCTCGAAATTTCTCGCACTGTTGCAAGACCTCGCATAACCGATCCTTCTTGTAAAGTTGAATACAAACGGTCATGAAGACCAGAAGGAACCAAATAACCGCCATCACGATCACTCGTCGTCGAAAGGCTCTTTCGTTCGTAATCATGCAATGGGGCATCAAGGCCTTTGCGAACGTAATCCATAAAGGCAGCTTTATGGGTACAAAATAATTCCGAGTCTGTTTCAACCTGGGGTCGACTCGCAAGTACATCAAACTGTTTAAGACGTTTTTCCGCTTGGTCCAAGCTTGTTTCAATGCGATCCATCCTTTCTTGAAGCAAAGGATCCACATAATTTTTTTTCTCCAGGGTCTTAAGACGCTCCTCATTAGCTCCTTTAAATTCTTCAAATGTTCGTGACAAATCATCCAAAGTTGTCTGAATATCATAGTTGTGCATTCTATCCTCTCTTGTTGTTACATTAAAAAAGCCACCCTTAAGGTGGCTTATATTCCCAGAAGGGGAACGACGTTAAGTTGTTTTTATCTGTGAAACCAGCGCCTTACCATTTGCACCAAATGTCACAAGGGAAATATCTATAAGGTCAATATCCAAAAGAATACGCGCTTTTTGATCTTTTTCTTCCACAGCCTTCAGGGTTCGAAATCCAATGGAAAGGCCATCAAGAGCTCCTTCTTTAAGAAGGAGATAAGCTTCATCCGCTTTAACCACACCTAAGGCTAGACGCCCTTCCACATAAAGTCCCTGCGTATCCTCTAAAAGATGTGTCCAAACCCCAATGGGTTGCTTCACATCATGCTGCCATAGCATTTTTGGTGTTTTGCCCATGAGACGCCATGCTCTCAAAGATTTAGAAAAAGCCCCTTGCGCCACCCGATCTCTCTGATGATCCAGAACATTAAAAAAGCTTGCGTATCCTTTTACGATCCCTCTTTCAGGTTGCTTAAGCTGATCACTTCGTTTTATAGTTGTTTTCATAATAAGATCCTACTGAAAGGAAAAAATGTAATGAAGTATGGGCTTACAATAACAGGGACAGTTCTTGGTTTTTTAATGACCTCTTCAGGAGTCATAAGTGTGAATCCTAAACAGGATGTGTGTCCCACAGGATATACATCCTGTCCTGGGTATGATTGCATTGTAATTGGCTCACCTTGCCCTCCACATAACATTGTTCATTTCACCCCGGCACCCAATACGACCTATGCTCTTCCAAGAGGAATGGGCTTTTTCTGTGGGACGACAGAAAACCCCCAAGCACCACAAAAAATTACCGTTCCAGGTGGCGCACCCTCTGAATATTGGATATGCCCATCTTCTTCAGAGCCTGCACCTCAATCAAAACCTTCGCAAGAGAACGGATCACATGAAAAACTTCACTTAGCAGAGTAAGGCAGGCTATATGATATCTTATTGTTTTTCCTCAGTATCTCCTTATTTGTCAAAAAAACGATCAATATTAATAAAATATTATGAATTTTTGATTAGAATAAAAGGTAGAAGAAGAATAAGAAAAAGACCATTTTTAACATAAAGGAGGAAACGATGAAAACTCTAACAACTTTTGCCTTTGTAGTCATGGTGGCTATTAGCATGAGTACTGCTGCAAGTGCTTATGGTGGCCTCAGAATGGAAGGCGTCCAAAATTTCATGTATTATTTTGGAGCTCCATGCCCAACACCATGTGCAATGGTACCTGCACCTTGTGCTGTGCCTTGTGCCATGCCTTGTCCAATACCATGTCCTGAAATTCATGGGATCTTCATGTAAAGGCAACGATAAGCTATTCTAACCGGTCCCCATTGGGGATCGGAGAATAGCCTATCAACGCTCTTTTTTCATTCACTGTTAAAAAACTGGCTTTTTCAAGTTTAGACCATAGGGTTTCACGCTTAGGAGCCAGTGCAGGAATTGAATCCGTGTCGTAATCAAGGTAAAGCCCTTCTTCAAAAAAGGTCCCCAGCCATTTAGTCAACTCCCCTTTTATCATCTCTAAATGAGGAAGAATAGTATCTTCCCAAAGATGATAACGCGCTTCTTTATAATTCGCAAAGGTGGCATCCCCTGGAACCCCCACAAGCATGGGCGGCACACCATACACTTGTGCAATCTCTCGCGCAGATAAGTATTTTCCTTCTATAAAATCAAGGTCTTTTGGTGACAACCCCATCTCTTTCCATTCAAAATCACCTTCAATGACCATGATTCGTCCTGCGTTCTGCATGCCTTCATAAACAGCTCTTATATCGTCGCGAAGGCGGTGACGCTGTTCATCTGTTAGAGATTCATATCCTGAATCTGATTTAAAGAGAAGAGCTCCAGAAGGTCGCCCCCCATTTTGAAGAAGAGAGAGGTTATGTCCCGCAACCGCATTGTGTTGATCAATCGCATGAGCTGCTGCTTCAATAGGACTCATTCCATACCAGTCATGAAGAGGATTAAAAGATTTTATATGTAAAATCCGGGAGCGACCATTTACAGGTTCAACCGGAATTCTCACGGACCGCCCTCCTAATGTATAATCAAAAGCCTCAGGAATTCCCGTTGATCCTGGAACAATCCTTACACGATCTGGCCTCAAAAGATAAAGTTCCAAAGGCTCTCTTTCGGGTATAACTGCTTCTATGTACACGTTTCCTGCCAAAAGGAAATAAGCCGTAAGAGCCTCCATAAAACGGGAAAGACCTTGCTGAGGATTAGGATGATAGAGGAGGGTTAAGAGAGGGTGGGTGTCAAGACGCGAATCGCCCTTATAAAGTTTCCAGGATACACTCCCAATACCACGGGCTATCAAAGAAACACACCGATAAACAATAATGTTTTTCTGGTATCCCTCTTCTGCCAAACTCTCATACTGACGGGGCGTCCACAGAGGTTGATGAGCACTTCCGGTTACGAGTAAAGGAGTTGTAGCACTGGCTTTCTTTTCAGGAAGTCCTAAAAATCGACAAATCCATTGATGCATGAGTATCCTCCATCCATAATTAACATAAAAACAAAAGTATTAATTAAAAATTAATTTTTAATACGATATAATTATTTAATAATATAATAATATGGTTTCTTTAATATTGAGGTTAAAATGCGTATTTTCTATTTTATGGCTATAGTGGGCCTTATTTTAGCTGGGTCATCCTTTGATTCCTCAGCTAGTTTTACCCAAACACAGGGGTTGTCTAAAGCATCCCCATCAGGGATATATTTTGTAGGTAAGGTTCCAGCAAAACCAGTTGGACCACATCCCTAAAAGCCAAGTTACAAGTAATATACTCAAAGAATTTTCAAGTGTCTCTACCCTAACAAATTAGGGGCACACATCTTCCATCGTATATTTATCATCTTTTCATCTTCTGAAAAGGAGATCAAATTTTTTGATTGCCCATTTGAGGGGAAAAAATTACAACTAAAAAAAAATGTATAAAGCAGCTCACCTATGAACCATCTCACTAAGAATAAGCCCTTCTGGGCTCTTTTTGGGACACAGTTTTTGGGTGCCTTTAATGATAATTTTTTTAGAACCGCCCTTGTTACCCTCGTTACCTATCATTTAGTTATCTATTCAGAAACTGTGAAATCTCTTTTTGTTTCAGCAGCTTTTGGGCTTTTCATGCTTCCCTTCTTTGTGTTCTCACCACTCGCAGGACAACTTGCGGATCGCTATGACAAGGCAAAAATTATCCGGTGGGTAAAAGCTTCCGAGATCCTTATTGTGAGTTTAAGTTCCTATGGTTTCATTCACAAAAACCCTTATTTTTTATTGGCCGCCCTTTTTTGTATGGGTATTCACTCAACTTTCTTTGGACCTGCGAAGTATAGCATTTTACCAGATCTCCTTCCTCCCGAACGACTTTTAAAGGGAAATGGCTACATTGAGGCCGGCACTTTTCTCGCCATTATGTTAGGAACGCTTACGGGAGCCCTCATGATTCATTGGAATGTCTCTCTTTTTATTGTCAGCTTTCAGTTGCTTGTTGTTTCTCTCCTCGGGTTTCTCATGAGCTGGCAAATTCCTTCAGCACCACAGGCTGCACCTCGGCTTAAAATCCATCTCTCCTGGACAAGGGAGATGAAGCATCTCTTCCGTTATGCGCGAAAAGATGTGCGTATTTTCAGGACTGTTATTGGTATTTCTTGGTTTTGGTTGGTAGGAGCCGTTCTTTTAGCCCAGCTTCCTCCTCTTGCAAAAGGCATTTTACAGGTTGAAGAGGGTGTTTTTATCTTCCTTCTTTTCCTCTTCACCATTGGAATCGGAGCTGGCTCCATTTTCTGCAACTGGCTCTTTAAGGGAGAAATTACAACGAAACATGTGCCTTTACTGGCTTTCTTTATGATTCCCTTTTTATTTGATATTGCAAGTTTTAACGCTCCTTTAGCAACTACGCCAACATCGCTTTACTCTTTTTTGTTTTCTTTTCAAGGCACTAGATTAACAGCGGATATCATTAGCCTCTCTTTTATAGGAGGTCTCTTTATTGTTCCTTTATATGCTTTTATTCAGTCTCATGTCACCCCCAGCCAACGTTCTCAAATTATTGCTTTCAATAATATTGTGAATGCGGGCTTCATGGTCTTTGCAAGTTTTACTTCGTTTTGCCTTCTAAGCCTTAATGTCTCCATCCCTATCTTAATTTTATTAACAGGTATCGGACAAGTAATCGTTACACTCTATGTCGTTCGAATTCTTCCCGATGATGTTTTGAGGAACTTTCTTTACACGCTTTTACGCCTTCTTTTTCGATTGGAAGTCCATGGGCTTGAAAATTATAAGAAATCAGGTAGAAGAACGATCTTTATTGCTAATCACACGTCTTATCTCGATGCCCTTCTTTTGTCAGCTATCTTGCCCGAAAAACCCGTGTTCGCCATAAATCTCTTTACAGCTCAAAAATGGTGGGTAAAACCTTTTCTCGTTCTTGCAAAGGTTTTTCCCATTGATCCTCTCTATCCTTACGCACTCAGAGACGTTATTGAGGAAGCTAAAAAAGGTCATAAAGTTCTCATTTTTCCTGAAGGACGCATCACCCTTACGGGAAGCCTCATGAAAATTTACGAAGGACCTGGAATGGTTGCTGAGAAAGCAGAAGCATCTCTTCTGCCCATTCGGATAGAAGGGGCTCAATATACTTTTTTCTCTCTCCTCAGAGGGCAACTTCCTCGCAAGTTATTCCCTAAAATCACTGTCTCTATTCTCTCTCCCGTAACACTTTCTGTGGAGGCTTCTCTTGTTGGAAGGGCCCGTCGCCGTGCTCTTAGTGAACAACTCTATGATGTTATGGCAAACATGATTTTTGAAACAAGTCCTATCAGAAAAACTCTTTTTTCAGCCTTAGTAGAAAGCCGATATGTTCATGGCTCTTCTTCAAAGGTAATAGAAGATGTCACACGTAAGATACTCTCCTATAGAGAGCTTTTTCTTAAGATTTTTACCCTATCCCGCCGCATGGCTCGAAAGACCCAACCTCATGAGATAGTGGGCCTGATGTTACCCAATACAAACAGCCTTATTATTAGCTTTTGGGCTCTTCAAGCTATTGGCCGTGTTCCGGCGCTCTTAAACTATACAAGTGGATCTGCAGCGCTTTTAATGACCTGCCAACTCTCCCGTGTCCGAAAAGTCTATACTTCTCGTCTCTTCATTGAAAAAGCCCGTCTTCAAGACGCTATTGAGCTTATGAAACACAATAAAATTCATCTCTATTTCCTTGAGGATGAAGCGAAAAAAATTAGATTTACAGACAAAATATGGGGTATATTTGGGAGTCTCTTTCCGAAATGGCTTTATAAGACAAATCAAACACCTGAAGACCAAAGTGTCATCCTTTTTACTTCAGGTTCAGAGGATACGCCGAAAGGCGTTGTTTTAAGCCACCGCAATCTTCTTGCCAATTGTTACCAATTAGCCGCTGTTGTTGATTTCAACAGCTTGGATAAGGTCTTAAATGTATTGCCCATTTTCCATGCCTTTGGTTTAACGGCAGGAATGCTCTTACCTCTCCTCTCTGGTATTCAAACGTTTCACTACGTATCTCCCCTTCATTACCGTGCTGTTGCAGAATTAATTTACGATACCAATGCAACAATTCTATTTGGGACAGATACATTTTTATTCGGCTATGGGCGAGTGGCCCATCCTTATGACTTTCATACTATACGTTATGTCTTCGCAGGAGCCGAAAAGTTAAAAGCCGAAACAAGTCAGCTATGGTTTACTAAATTTGGCATAAGACTGTTTGAGGGATACGGAACCACTGAAACAAGTCCCGTTCTCTCTGTTAACACAACAATGCACTATAAGGCCGGTACGGTTGGGCGATTTTTACCTAGCATCAATTATCGTCTTGAATCCATGGAGGGTATAGCAGAAGGAAAACGTCTCTTGGTTAAGGGCCCAAATATTATGCTAGGTCACCTTAGAGGAGACTCTAATGGAAAGCTCATTATTCCTCCTGAGGGGTGGTATGATACGGGTGATATTGTTACCCTTGATCCAGAAGGCTATATTCGTCTCGTCGGACGCGCAAATCGATTTGCAAAGGTGGGGGGAGAAAATGTTTCCCTTGCGGCAGTTGAGGAAGCCATCGCTCGTTTGTGGCCAGAGCATCACCACGCTGTTCTCGCGCGTCCCGACCCTAAAAAAGGGGAGCGCCTTATTCTTTATACAACTTACCCATTTGTAGAGAGGTCAATCCTTATTTCCTTCTGGAAAGAGCAAGGATTACCAGAGTTTTCTTGCCCTAGAATAATACATACCCTTTCCTCACTCCCTCTTCTTGGCTCCGGAAAGGTAGATTACAGAGCTTTAGAAGCCAGAGAAACATAGCGTTTAGCCCCTCAGTTCTCATGCTTCTGAAACTTCACCTTCTGTAAAAACCCTATAAACAAGAGATAACGCCTGCGCATTTACAGCCCAAGCATAAAACCAGATAAACATCATAAATATATAGATCAAAATAGCTGTGACGCCTGCAAGCCATGGACTTAAGAAACTAAAAAGCGTTCCTATGAGAACAAGTGCAATTAAACCGACAAGAGTTATAAAAAGAATTTTTAGCATAATAAGTAGGACAAGTCCAACAACACGTAGGACATTCCCTCTTAAAAGTCGCCAACTCACACGTATAGGTTCACTCCTATCAATGGCAATGAGAAGAAAAGTTAAAGTAATACGAAACATTAAGTAAAAGCCATAAAGCGCAAGGAGAGTTCCTAAAACGATGTTCACAGCTATACTAGCGAATAAATATTCAGCAAGGAGAATAATGCCCGCTGAAAGTAAAGCATATACGCCTCCTAATATTCCGATTAAAAAGGAATAAAGGATCATTTTCACAAAACGCTTATTTAAATGGAGATTCCACCACGTTTTTCCTCCCTCATGAAGGACGCCGTAACGAAAACCATTGACATAAAGACTAAATACGGCAACGAAATAAGCAATAAAATAAACGAAATTCGCAAACCCTACTAAAAACCAGTCTTCACCCGCCTTTTCAGGGGAAATCATTTTTCCCATCACCGCATGATGAAGTTCCATGGGATGGCCAACAGACCACATAGAAAAGCCCATAAAGGCAAAACCAACTGCCCAGATCAAGAGAGGAGCATAAGCAACACGTATCCACTCGAGTAGATTCATTCGCACACCCCTAAAACTCTCTTTATAAATTTTCATTACTGGCAAAGTCATTTTTTCCTCCTTTAAGAAGAATACTTTTTAACTATTTTAATTTTAAATTATATGTACTTAATATTTTATTAAAAATTTTAGCTCTTGACGTTTTATTAAAAAAAGGTATGTGTGTCTTATGCTAACTCTTGCGACTTGGAATATAAATTCTATCCGAACACGTCTCCCTTTGGTGCTCGATTGGCTCAAAAAAGCCGCCCCTGATATTGTATTATTACAAGAAATTAAAGCGACAGAAGATCAATTTCCCTTTGAGGAGATTGAGAATCTCCATTATAACATCGCTCTTTTTGGTCAAAAAACCTATAATGGGGTTGCTATCCTTTCAAAATTCCCCATTGAAGATATTACACTAGGTCTTCCTGATCTTGAGGATGGCCAAGCCCGCTATATTGAGGCTGTAATTCACGGTATTAGAGTAGCGTCAATCTATGTACCTAATGGAATGGCTGTGGGAAGCGACAAATATATTTATAAGCTCAATTTTTTGAAGCGCTTGTTTCGACATACTAAAACCCTTCTCACTTACGATGAAGTTCTTGTATTCGGAGGAGACTTTAACATTGCCCCCTCCGATAAAGATGTTTATGACCCTCAAGAATGGCATGAGCAGCTTTTATGTAGCACACCTGAACGGGAGAGTTTCAGAGCTCTTACCTATTTAGGCCTAACAGATGCGTTGAGAGCCCTCCATTTAGATGAAAAAGATCTCTATACTTGGTGGGATTATCGAGGAAGGGCATGGGAAAATAACCTAGGTTTACGAATTGATCATTTTCTCCTTTCTCCTCAAGCAGCAGATCGACTCTTGAGTTCTTCTGTCGACAAAACATCTCGCGACTGTGAGAAAGCATCTGACCATGTTCCTGTCCTATGTCAGTTGGATTTATAGGAGCGGGCTTTTCCCATTTAAACATGGTCATATAAAATAAAAAGTTTTAAAGGAGAGGTAATGAAAAAAAATGTAGATTGGGATAAATTTAAACTCTTTTATTATGTAGCTAAGGCCGGCAGTTTTACGGCTGCTGCAGAAACACTAAATACAAGCCAACCAGCTATAAGTAGAAGCATTCAATTGCTAGAATACCAACTTGGGGTAAGGCTTTTTGAGAGAGTTCCTCGGGGATTAGTCTTAACAAAGCGAGGAGAAAATTTATTAAGTGCAACCGAAAGAGCCTTCCAAGAGTTTTCCCGAGCAGAAATGTTGATGCTTGAGGATGAAGAAGAACCTCAAGGAACATTAAAAGTAGCAACCACAATGGCCATTGCTACAGTATGGATCATCCCTCATCTACGCGTTTTTTTACGAAAATATCCTAAAATTCAGTTGAGCATTATAGGAAATGACGAAGAATTAGATCTTAAAACTCGTCAAGCTGATGTTTCAATACGGCCATTTATGGAAAATCAACCCGAGTTAATTCAAGAACCCCTCTGTATCTTTAATCTTAAGCTCTACGCTAGTAAAGAATATCTCGAAGAAAAAGGGACACCAAAAACTCTTCAAGACCTTGATAACCATAGATTTATTGTTTTTGGTTATGATGCAAAAAACCCTTATAATGATATTAATTGGCCATTAAAATTAGGGATGCCAAAAGGAATGCTAAGAGAGCCATTTTTATCTATTAATAGCTCTTCAGGAATGCGACAAGCAGCAGAAGATGGTCATGGAATTATAGCGCTCGCTGCTGAATACCCTGGTTTAGAGAAAAGTGGTCTTATTGAAATTCTTCCAGATCAATATAAACCAAGCATTCCTATTTATTATGTTTATCCTGAACATTTAAAAAACTCAAAGCGAGTCAAAATTCTAGGAGATTATTTGAAAGACAGCATAAGGTCTGATTCGCCTTAAGAATTCATTTTTAAATTGGTTATTGCCAAATGATTTCTTTCAATGATATTAAATGAAAGCTGTATTTTTGTATTATAGGACTGGCCTCGAAAAAAATCTTATCTATTTGAATGGACCTTAGCTTTTCAAGAAGGAGATCAAAAATACAAATTAAAAAAAATTATAAAGCTATTATAGCTGCGATGATTGGTAATGCTTTAGAGTATTATGATGTGATGTTATACGGCTTTTTTGCTACGATGTTAGCACCATTATTTTTTCCCACTGACAATAAAGCTATCTCTATCATTACAAGTCTAGGAACTTTTGCTGCAGGCTTCCTCATGCGTCCTTTAGGGGGAATCGTGTTTGGATATTTAGGTGATAAATTTGGTAGGAGACAAGCTCTTGTTCTTGCAATTTTTCTTGTTACCCTCCCAACACTTACAATTGGACTATTACCAACCTATGCAGACATTGGCATTGCCGCATCGATTATTTTGGTAATCTGTCGCTTATTGCAAGGTCTTTGCGTCGGAGGAGAGTACAGTGGGGCCTCTATCTTTGTGATAGAGTATACTAAGAAAGGTAAAGAAGCTTTTGCGGGAAGTATTTTATGTGCTGCAGGATTTTTTGGAGGGGTTTTGGGAACTTTCTTAGGTTTCCTCTGTACTCTTCCCTTTATGCCCCCCTGGGGCTGGCGAATTCCCTTTCTTATTGGGGCTTTCATCGGACTAATAGGGTATTACATGCGTTCTCAAGTCAGTGAAAGCCCAGACTTTATTCGTCATAAAAGGGAAGAGATAGCGAAAGTTCCTTTGTTAATTGTGTTTCAAAACAAAAAAATAAACCTACTTTGCACAATAGGCATTGGTGCAACGTCACTCATCCCTTTCTATCTTGCTTCAGTTTACATGGGATATTTGTTAAGCTCCCAACTCCAAATTCCAACATTTCAAATTATGTTAATCAATGTAGGACTCAATATATCTTTAATTTTTCTTTTGCCTATGATGGGAATCATTGCCGACAAAGTAGGTAAAGAAAAATTGATGATATTATCTTCTTTATTATCTATTATTGTAGCATATCCATTTTTTTCTTCTCTTGAGAATAATTTATCTTTAATGAATATCATTTTTATTCAAGCTGTTCTAGGGATTATTACCGCTGGTTTTGGTGCTCCTAGCATGGCCCTTCTTTCTTCATTTTTTCCTGTGCACGAGCGTTATAGTGGCATAGGGTTTGGTTATGCCTTAGGGGGTGCTCTTTTAGGGGGAACAACCCCCCTTATTCTTGCGAGTCTTTCAAATTGGTTAGACTCTTCTATTGTGCCCGCATATTATTTAATGTTTAGTGGCCTTCTAGGTATAGTCTGCGTTTTAGGAGGCAGGAAAGAGAATCATAATTCCTCCTTTCTCCACACTTGGATGGAGGATATACCACGAGGCTTAAAAAGCGCCTAACGGTAAATATCCTTTTCCACAATCTACGGATGAGTCTTCTCTTTTACTTTCAACGATTTCGGCCTTAGAAATAAGAACAAAGCGCCTCCTATACAAGCTGCAATCGGAATGGTCCAGAGGGCATAATCATAGGCACGAGCCTCATAGACGCGCTGCCCCCCTACACTTATGCCTGTCCAAAATATATCCATCGTGACTCCAATAATTGTATGGAAGAAAGATCCTCCCAACATGTTGATGCAATTTAAGAAAGCAACAGTGATACCCCTAACTCCTTCAGGAACTATTGATGTTCCAATGGAAAAAACAAGGACTTGGTAACAGCACAAAACCCCGACAGTAAACATCATCAGATAAAGAGCAGTATAACTGAGTGTACCCTGAGCCAATAACATCACAGCAAAGAGAAAAGCCATTATAAGACCACAAAGAGCAGTGATTTGATAGGATGCCCTAAATTTCTCAGCTAAATAGGCAAGTAAAGGGCCTCCCAAAAGCATCCCCGTAAATATAGCAGATGTGATGAGAGCTGCCTTTCCTTTTTCAAATGAGTAAAGTTGCATTAGATACGGTACCCCCCAAACGTCAGCAAAACCTTCCAACGGCCCAACCATCAACAAATTAGCCCCTGCCATAAGTAAAATTGACGGTACGGTAAGGAGTGATTTGAAATTTTTGAAGAAGGAAGGTTCTTGATGTAGAAAACTCATTTGATAGGGTTTTATGGTGATAGCCAGAAGAACGGTCAGAATAAGACCGGTTGCACCAATAATAAGAAGAACGTTTTCCCAACCATACAAACTTATAAGGTGGCTAACGGGCATACCTCCATAAACAGCACCAAGTAAACCTAGAGAAAAAGAGAGCCCAATCATACGTGCGTAAAGACGATATGGGAACCAAAGAGAGATCACTTTTGAAGCACCCAAAAAACCCGCGGCTGAAGCAGCCCCAATCAAAAATCGTGCTACAAGAGCAAGTGCCCACTGATCTGTCCAATAAAATAAAAAAATGGATGCGGCGCAGATAAAACAACTTAAGGAAATTACACGCCTTGGACCAAATCGATCTAAAAGAATGGCAATAGGAATTTGCATTCCTGCATACCCATAATAATAGAGAGAGGCCATGAGACCAAAATCCGTCGCATCAATCTGAAATTTTTGCATAATTTCCGGCACGCAAAGACCTAAAAAGACACGCATAATAAATTGATAGCCAAAAAATAAGACGGCAAAAAACCACATAACCCATGGGTGAAAACTGGACATAACTTCCTCTTGCTGAAAGATTTCGGAATAACTTAGTAAAATATGAGGGTGAGGAAAAGAGGAACTGACAGCACTAGCTGCCAATAATCAGGGAACGTATAATAATGTGCATCATATATTTTTTCATAATCATAATATGCAGTATAGTTTATGGGCTGTCAAGCCTATCAGGAGAAAAACAAAACTCATTACTTTCAATTTGAATGAATAAAAATAATATATTGTTCAAGAAACACAATTATGGTAGATCCGAAAGGACTTTAATAGGTATATCAACAAGAAGAAATTAAGGCTTATGCATGCGTGTTTGGATAATAAAAACAGGTGAAAATATTCCTTTCGAGGGAGAGACGGTTCGACCCATGAGAGCCGGGTTATTATCTAAGATGTTAGTTGAAAACGGGCATGAGGTCACATGGTGGGTTTCTTCTGTCAATCACTTTACGAAAACCATTTATCCTCAATCTTCGGAAACAAACCTTACCCTCCCTTGTGGTACAAAATTAATATTCTTAAAATCTATCTTGTATACAAAAAATATTTCACTTCGTCGTTTTATCAATCATTTTGGCATTGCTTCTCAATTTAAAAAAATGGCCTGTCAACTTCCTAAACCTGATATTGTTATATGTTGTTTTCCAACCATTGAGTTGAGCTATAATGCTGTTAATTTTTGTAAGAAAAATAACATCCCCATACTTATAGATATTAGGGACTTATATCCTGACGTATACATTAATCTCTTTCCAAGTGTTTTAAGGATATTTGCTAAGCTTCTTTTCTTTCCTATGACTTGGATGACAACAAAAACGATGAAAGAGGCAACGGGTTTAACTGCCATCTCAAACACCTATTTAAAATGGGGACTTGGCTTTGCAAATAGAACCCAGCATAAATATGATGGTGTTTTTCCTCTGTCTTACCCCCAGAATGACGAGAATACGCTTCCTGACACAGAGTTTGTGAATCGATTAAAAAAGTTAAAAAATAAAAAAATCGCTTTATACGTTGGCAGCTTCGTTTCGAGTATTGATTTAGAGACTGTTATTCAAGCAGCTAGACTTCTCCAAGAAAGAAAAATTGATGACTATCATTTTGTCTTATGCGGAGATGGAAAATATAAAGATCAATGGGAAACCTTAGCAAAAGGTCTTCATAATGTCACTTTTATGGGTTGGGTTAACTCGCAACAGATTGCTTGGCTTGCAAGGCGCTCCTGGGTTGGCTTAGGAGCTTATAAAAAAGATGCCTTGATGAGTTTCCCTAATAAAATATTCGAGTATATGAGTTTTGGATTACCTATTCTTTTTTCTCTCAAAGGTGAAACACAATGCTTTCTTGAAGAAAATGATTGCGGCCTTTATTACGAATCGGGTAACCCTGAAAGCCTGATTAATCATTTGCAGTACTTAAATGCATCCCCTGATAGAAGAGACCATATGGGGCTTGCAGGATTACAACTTTATAAAGAAAAATACTCTCCCCCACTTGTTTATGGCAATATGATTAAGCTTGCTACACAAATTGTAGAGAATTTTCAGAGTCCTCATCTCGCCGAAGGATAGTCGCTACCTTCGTAAGTAACACTAAATGAAGCTCATCTTTCAAAAAAGAGAAAACATTAATCATTTGTAAACGATTATGGATTATCATGCCTCCCACAAATATAGGAGGAACTGCTCATGCAAATTAAGAAAATTATGACCACAGAAGTACAATACATAGAGCCAAGCACAACACTTAAAGAAGCTGCACGTCTTATGAAGGAAAAGGATATTGGAATGCTCCTTGTTGGTGAAAACAAGCGACTTACAGGTGTGATTACAGATCGTGATGTAACCATTAGGGCTGTTTCTAAAGGTAAGGATCCAAATACAACGACTGTAAAAGAAGCCATGTCACCACAATGTCTTTATTGTTTTGAAGAGGAAACCGTTGAAGACGTTGCAACAAATATGAGTAAAAATCAAATCCGACGGTTACCAGTGCTCAATAAAAGCAAGGATCTTGTAGGCATTGTCTCTCTAGGTGATCTCTCCAGCAGAGGCGCAGAAATGGCTGCAGCCCATGCTCTTCATTCAATTACCGAGCATACCCGCCATTAAATAGTGATTATTTTGGCATTCCTAGGAGAGTCATTTTATTAATGATGCTGCACAAAACTATTGCTTCAATGGCTTGATTCTCTTGGGAATGGTAATCACTCCCATGAAGCCTTTGATCGCTAAATGAAATTTAAGACGTAGGCGTTTATTAACGTACTCGTATTGACGAACTTAAAACTACGACAAGAACCTGGGAAATTTTGTCAAATTGGCCTTTTACTTTGATGAATAATCTTTTCTCTTTAGATAACAATGACAAATAGATGGGTTATGGTAACTTAGTTGGTATACCTAACTTTGGTTTTTAGAGCTTTTATAGCTGGAAAATAGCTCCGAAGACTTCCTAGAATTAAAAAAGAATATTGATTAATAAAGTGAGCCGCTTCTTCAGTTGGGCAACAAAGATCTATTGATTTGTCTTCCATACAAAAGGATCCAAGTTCACTATCCCATATTTCCTCTACAGAAGAAGAACCCATTAACTTGCCAACTTCACAGCATATCTTTTTCCATAGGGGGTCTTCTATATGAGAAAGAAGACGATTGACTTGTGGATGCGGGTCCTTATCTAAGGAGAGATTTATTTTAGAAATGTTCTCAGCAACGCTATGCGCTAACTTCTTTTTAAAAAACAAAGGTAATTTAGGAGAAGGTGATGGGTTTATAGACTGCTTAACATTTGTTATATTTAAGTTAGTATCTTTAGGATCCTGAGTTACTCTATTATCAAAATTTATATGAGGCATAAACTTTCCTTGTTTTGCAGGTTTTGAATGGCTTAAAAATTTACTGTTGATACCCTCGTCGCTAAAGTCGTCCCTTTAATTAATCTTAAAGTAAAGTGGGCAGAGTGCTTATAGGGGAGGCTACTAAAACTCTGCCACTTTTTCTCACTTTCTAAGAGAGAACTTATTTTTACCATTAAAACACAATAAACATAACAATTTTACTTTATAACTTTTGAAAAACACACATGTACTATTTATTCTTTCAAAAGTAACTATGGAATGATGCCTCTATTAAAAAATTTTCGCAATCCAATAATAAGGATGCAATATATGCCGCTCGAAACAACATCCTAATTTAGGATACGAATTTAGCCTCCTAAAATAGGAGGCTAAATTAATTTCTTGTTGAAGTTGCATATTACGAGTCTTTGAATAAGGAACATAAGAGAATTCATACTCTTAAATTCCTATCTTAAAAAAGACGTATCTAAAAAAATTTCCTTTTTTTTGAACATGATAACTAAAATGAAAAACATAAAATAAAAGTTATTGACGCGTATTTCAAAAATATAATAACCTCAACAATAATGTGGGAGATGCTTTGGGCATTATATAAAAATGTCAGTTTATATAGATAACGAGGTTAACAAAAATAGAAATTAGAAAATTTTATTAAAATTCATCTAGATTTCTTTGCATATTTGAGAGACAAAAAAATGATTTAATGTCTTATTATATTTTAGTGTTAACTTTTATATAGGATGAAGACAAACGAATAGGGAAGTATGAAGAATACGGCTCAAAAATTAAAAGAATGGGCTTTAGATTTCCAAGAAGTCTTCTGGGAAGATGTAAGGGATGAAGTCTACAAGCTTAATCCAGAATTAGCGGCAATTTGTGATCAAATTAGTCCTGGCAAAGAATATTCCTTGTTAAAAATACGTTATCCCTATGGAGCAACTATTGTTCATAAAGGAGAATTTCATCTTCCCTCTGTAGAAGGTAGTTTGTTGTCTCTCAAAGATGAGCGTGTTCCTGAATTTATTAGAGAAAAGCTTAGCTATTGCTCTATCCCCCTTTCTCTCATTTTACGTAATGATGCAGAAGTGTTTGTTGAAGCAAATCATAGAATTACCTCTCTTAATTTTTTAAAGGCCGGCGACTTATTTGGGGTTTTTGAGAGCATTAACTATTTAGCTGATACTCCTTCTGACTCCACATGGAGTGTTTCAGCGGGGGGACGCTCCGTTTTTATGATTCCTCGTATCACGGACAAAATAGGCCATAACCGCATTAGAAAAGAGTTTGGTATTCGCACAAATGACCCCCCATCTGATTTATCTGATCAGTGGGAAGTTTTTAAAGGTATTTATGAGCGTTCTGGCGGAGTTAATATCTGGTGCAACACTATACTCGTTTTTACAAGCAATTGGTTTAGTAACAATAATGATGTGGCATGGCTTAAGTTTCAGAAATATCTCTTTAAGCTATGTTGGTCTCAACAACAACTTTTTAGAGATGCTGCAGAATTTAGTTTGTTATGGTCCTTATTTGGGGATGAAATTAGCAATCGAAGTTTAAAGCCGCGTCCTTATCTTGTTGATACGCTTAAACATCTTGTATCCATTGCAAACGGTGCTGGTGTTGCTTTTAAGCCTGCACTTACAGAAACCGCCCTGCCTGTGTCCTTAATCCAAGACGCATATGTTAACTGCTATAATCTAAAAACCTATATTCCTACCCTAATGCAACCGTGCAAATTAATGGGAGAAGATAAACAAGTTTACTACTCCCTCACCCTCCCTACTGTGTTAGAAAGCACGCCTTATGTACGAAATGCACCCTCTATCATTGAGGACGAACGAGACATTAAACGTCTTATGGATACTTTAATACGGACTATAAAAGGAAATAGCAATATTATTAACCCGATTAAACACGTAAGATATGATTTTTTTCATTCTGATATTGACCAATATGGTGAAATATTAAGCAGCAGAAAAATTGCTGAAGATGACAATGCGTTCATCTTTTTTGGAGCAGAAAAGTTTACCGAGCGTATTTTCTGTGGGACCTCCCCTTTTTTTAGAGGGTGTATCCGGATATCTGTTACCACCTGATTATTTAAATAATAGTGAAGTATATGAAAAAAGTTAATCATTTTTCCAACGAAGAACTGCCTGTGCTCGCATCTATCGTTGAAACGTTTCCTTTGAAGGAAATAGTCTGTTTAGAGTCTGTTGCATTTGTCTGTGTTCAACATCTTTTATTCACAACCATTAATTTAATGGATTCTTTAATACAATTAGGAGCCTACCCTGACAATATTCATATCATGGGAAAGCCTTACTCAACTTGCTCGCAGGTTGTGAATAAATTAACTGAAAAAGGGTGCCATTATTACCCCAATTTACCACAAAACAAAGTTGGCTGTTTCTCAGAATGCTTTTCTAGAGATATAGAATATATGTGGCGTGAAGTTTATAATGATCTCAAGAAAAAGAACATCAAGTTAGTGGTAATCTTAGATGATGGAGGAAGTTGTCTTACTAATGTACCAAATTATATTAGCAAAAAATTTTCTTTAGTCGGCGTTGAACAAACAACCTCTGGCTTAACAGATATACGTATGCGTCAGCTTTCCTTTCCTGTTATTGAAGTTGCTTCTTCTGCTGCTAAGCAGCTTGTCGAATCACCTATGATAGCCGAAGCTGTTGTAAACAAGTTGTCAAAAGTCCTTCCAATGGGCCGCTCTAGGCTTTCTTGTGGTGTTGTTGGAATAGGATCTATTGGAAATGTTATTATACAAAAATTATTATCCTTAAATCATGAAGTTATAGCGTATGATAAGGATCCAGAAAAAAGACAGATCTTTTTTAAATCCTTATGTACAGCTGATCTCAAGACCTTATTTTCTAAAGCAGAATATATTTTTGGTTGCGCAGGCGAAGACATTACACAAAATTTAAAAACAGAAGATATTAACACAAATAAAACGTTTATTAGCTGTTCTTCTCAAGACAAAGAGTTTTTAACAATACTAAAAATATTCGAGGAACAACGTTGTCACTACGATAATGTCTTAGATCATCTTGAGTGTTCTTTCAACGGTAACACCGTTAGGATCTACCGTGGTGGTTTTCCCATTAATTTAGACAATTCAGGAGAGTCCGTTGCTGCCAACGACATTCAACTTACACGTGGCTTGTTACTTGGGGGTGTTCTACAAGGCATTTTATATGCGACTCGCTATCCTAAACAAGAAAATAAACGCTATATGTTGCATCCTGCTATTCAAAGTTTTGTCGTGGCTCACTGGATGAGGTACGGCTCAACTTTCCTAATTCCCCACCACATACTTGCAGGATTCCAGGATTTAGTATGGGTTAAAAGACACTCCCGAGGGACAGAACAAGAGAATGAGCTCATTACTCAAAGTTTTCATTATGATAATTTCTCAATAGGGGTTTCTGTTTTAATGAGTAATTATGGCTAAGAAGATTGATTTAGAATGGCTCTTATTTCTAAAGTTAGTGAAAAACCTATAATAGTACGCGCCACTTTATATCAATGCAATATAAGATATTATTGCATAGCCTTACTTTATAAAATTTAAGATGTAGAAGGAAAAATATGACAGCTTGGAAATTAAAAAATATTACCGATTCTTACACTGAAACAAATGAATTTAGGTTTAACAATTATGTTGTTACCCCCCATGTCATGGATATTATTGGGTGTGTGGAAGGTAAATCCTTATTAGATATAGGTTGTGGGTTTGGAAGATATTTAGATATTTTTAGTAAAGATAGCCCCTTAAAACTTGTTGGGTGTGATATTTCTCCCCATCAAATTGAATTATGCAAAAAAAATAATAAAAATAAAGAAATAGATTATTATGTATTAGATATCTTGGAGCCTAATAGCCCTACAATTTTAGGTCAGAACAAATACGATATTATCTACAGTATATTTCTAGTTTTATACATGGAAACTTTGGATAAATTGAAAATATTTTTTGAAAACTGCTATAAATGTTTAAAAAAAGATGGAAAATTATTAACCTGTACTTTAGATATTCCAAGCGCTTTAATGTATCCTGAAGTTTTTGATGTATTGGGACTTCCTACAACACCGTTAACTGAGGATGGTAAGTATGTCGATGGTTGTCCTGTGGAAATTAAAATCACGGAAGAATGTGTTGTTACATCTTATTATAGAGGATTTAATACCTTAAAAGAAATAATGAAAACTATAGGTTTTAAGAATGTAAAGAGACGTGATTTAACTTTAGATCATATTGCTTTGCAAGCCTTTAGTAAACAAGAACTCGACATAATCAAAAAATCCAATATACTTTTTTTAATAGAAGCCGATAAGTGATATAATTTACCCTATACCTGTATAAATACGCTATCTCTATTCAGGAATAACCGGTATTTCTTAGGGTTTTATCTGATTATCGATGCTATACTGGCGATTAACAAAAACACCGATACTACGTTGAATAGTATCGGTGTTTATTATGCTTTATGAAAGCTTATACTTAAGCAGCGGCTTTTTTCCGATGAGTTCCAAGTCCAATGCCTTTAGCAATACTTCTACGACGCTTAGCATAGTTTGGAGCAACCATTGGATAATTCGCTGGCAAACCCCAACGCTCACGATATTGTTCAGGAGTAATGTTATAAGCTGTTTTCAAGTGACGCTTTAACATCTTTAGCTTACGCCCATCTTCAAGACATACTATATAATCTGGGTGGATAGAATCTTCGATCGGCACAGCTGGCTCGGACCGCGAGGTGAGCATAAAAGATTGCCTTGAATTAAGAGAACATAAACTACGGTGAACTAGCTGTATAAAGCTGGGCAGATCTTCAGAGGCCATCTCATTGTTAGAAACGTATGCAGCTACAATTTCTGAAACCAATGAGGTTGATTCTAAAGATTCGTTTCTGTCTGTCATCATTTACCTTCCTTTTTAAATTAATAATGGCGCTTCTGTATTGCATATTCCAAAAGTATAGTCAATATATTTTTTAACTTAAAAAAATTATAATGCATTGATACGAATTTTTAGAAAAGTTACTATCTTGACGAAAATATACGAATAAAAGAAGTTATTTGATAAATTTTTAAAAGAGATCCCTTCATGACCCTTTCTCGTTCACCATTAAGACAAGCTTACGATTTAGATTCTAAGGTGGCTCAAGAAGGATTTGACTGGGATTCACCCTTAGAAGCTGCCAATAAAATAAGAGAAGAGTTAGAAGAAATTCTTGAAGAACTTCATAAAGAATACTCTCCTACCCAACAAAATGCTTTAGAAGATGAAATGGGTGATTTATTTCTTGCATGTGTTACCTTTGCACGCCATTGCCATGTAGATCCAGAAGAAGCTCTTAAAAAAGGGCTGGAGAAATTTAGAGAACGATACGCACGCTTAAAAAATTATGCAAAGAAAAATGACATTTCACTTCATGAAGCCTCTGCTGATCAATTATCAGCACTTTGGCAGAGCCTGAAAAAAGCATCCAGAAACGCGAATATTTTTTTTGCTACTTTACCTATGAGTATTGGTTTACTCAGTTTAGGTTTTCTTTCCTCAGCAACGGCTGATCAGTTCCTTACGAATACTCCCCAAACACTTGAGCACATGCAAAAGAGAGTCTATATCTCTTCAGCTATAGCCAAGGCAACCAACCAAAGGACAATCGTTCTCCCAGGAATTGAGTATGATTTGGGACTTCTCCCCGATTTTCAATCTTATTTTGTTGTTCCTATTGTACAATCCAAATTACCTATGAAGCATATAGAATATGGCTATGGTGATGTGCGACTTGGATTCAAATATCGATTTATTCATGAAACCAATACAATTCCGCAAGTTGCTTTTTATCCTATATTTACTTTTCCTTCTGGTGATCCTGATCGTGGTCTTGGAAATGGAGGAAGCTTACAATCCTTACCTTTGTGGTTACAAAAAAGCTGGGGACAATGGACACTCTCAGGAGGGGGGGGGTACACGTTTAACCATGCCCCTTTAAAATTTAATTTCTTTTCTGGTGGTGCACTTTTACGAAGATACATAGGGGATCGCTGGATGTTGGGAGGTGAGTTTTATCTTCAAGGAGCAACAAGCCTTGTTAATCATTCTTCATTGATCCTTAATTTTGGGGGGCATTATATTTTCACACCCAATCTTGCTTGTGTTTTCAGCTCCGGTCATAGCATTGCGGGTAAGAAGTTCTTAGTCGGATACATAGGATTTCGTATTTTATGGGGACCTGGCACCCAATGAACTTATTTTACTTTACTTTATTAAACCTTGCGCATCAAAACTAAACTGTGAACAATTCCCTCATTATCAATCCCTATATGTTCCTCTCTTGACTTTCAAAACGAGGTTACTTAAAAAAGTATGGTTTAAAAGAATTATTTCTTTTTTATTTGTAATGAGAATTTTTTCAAAACCTTAGTATGAATTTTAAATAACGGAGAGCAAAATGATGTTTAGTTTACAAAAAATCACAGCATTGCTTCTTATCCTTGCCTTAACCTATGGGAATGATGCAAGTGCTAAATCAAAAACTTTAAAGAATTCTGACGATTCATCGAACAGAGTGGCGAGAGGCATTGTGCGGCAAAAAGCTAATAAAGCCGATCAAAAGAAAACTAAACGCGTTGTTACACCAAATTCAAAAGAAAACCCTAAAGCAGCTCCTAAAGGTCGTAAACTTTCAGGAGCACAACAAAGAAAAGTAAGAGAATTGGTTAAGAAATCTCTGGCAAAACCATCCCCCTCTGCAAAAAAATCCCGTATCTCTCGCTCTCAAACTCAGCCCACAAAAGCTCGTGCAAGAAAGAAAGCTGATCTCAATACTCATAGCGTTAAAAGAAGAAAAGTCACTGCGAGGATACCCTCTTCTAAAAGCAAATCACCTGCTATAAAGAGGCAAGAAGCAACCCCTAGGACATCACCTGCAAGGAAGCCACAAGTAATTACTCGAGCAATACCAGGTAAGAAAATTGACGTGAAGCCTAAGGCATCACCAGCAAGGAAGCCGGCAACTAAAGCTTCTGTAAAAAAGCCAAATCCTATTCCTGTTGCAACCTTCCCGAAGAAATCAGGAGTAGCCCCGAAAACAGCTCAAGCAAAAAAGCCTTCTTCTGGGAGAAGGAGCCCTACATCGAAAAAAGAAGAAAGCAAAAAGAAGAATTCTGGAAAGGCTCCTGTATTTGAAGCCCCAAAAGAATACGGTGTAAAAGTAAAAGATCTCTCAAAGGATCAAAAAAAGAAGACCGAACAGTATCTAGGCGAGGGCTTATATAAAGAAGGGACAATCAGATTTGCCCACCCCGATCTCAAGGCTCCTGATTACGATCAATTCTTAGAAATTATGAAGCAAGAACGTAAGAATAAAGGGAAAAAAACAGGGAAATCCCTTTATACATTTGAACAACATTACCAAAATCCAAAATACGAACCCGCTTGGCTGAGCAAACCTATTCTTTCAACTCCTAAGGCAAAGTTTGGCCCATTTGCCATCCGTTAAACCATACTCAAAGCCCCTCTCTCGTATGAGAGGGGCTTGCTTTTAATTTTCCTCTCCTCAAAAGAAATTCTACTCGCTAAGATTTATCATTAAATAAGAATTAAGTTCAGCACAATGAGCTTCTTGAAACGTCTTTATTCATCCTTTTATAATGATTTTGATCGATGGCCCTTATGGGCGCCTGTATTTTTAGGCCTTGGTATTATTGTCTATTTTAGTCTTTCCTTTGAGCCCCCCTTATTATGGGCTTTGGGTTGTTGCCTTTTTTTTTCGCTTTCTTGCTTGGCATTTGGTTTTCACCCCCTTCGTTTGGGTGTTTTTTGCATAGGACTTATCGCCCTTGGGTTTTCGGCAGCTTATGTAAGAACCCATCTCTTAAATACGAGCATGCTGCACTACCCCTTACCTCCCCTGATTCTTCAGGGAAAAATAAATCAAGTTGAATTAAAACCTACCCTTAAAGGAACATTCACCCAACGAGTAATCTTAACAGACCTCAAGGCCGAAACGGTCGAAAACCTCCCTTCTAAGATACGTTTAACAATCAAAGGAAAGATGATCCACCTCTGGCCAGGCCAAATTATTCGTTTAAAAGTAAAGATGACCCCTCTTTCTGACCCTTCCCTTCCCGGTGGTTTCGACTTTCGACGTCAAGCTTATTTTCAAGGTATAGGAGCCACTGGTTTTTCCTTTTCCTCTCCTGAAATTGTAGGATTTGAATCCTCCTGGAAGGGGAATATTGAAAAAAGACGGGAAGAAGTTACAGATTTTTTTCTGAGTCACTTTCCCTCTCCTCAAGGAGCCATTGCAGCAGCCCTCATTACAGGTGATAAGGCTGGCATCCCTGAAGCGACTCGTGAAGACTTTATAAATTCAGGTCTCGCACATATTCTTGCAATCTCAGGGCTTCATTTAACAATCATTGCCGGTGTAGTATTTATGATTATAAGGCGAGGTATTGCTCTTATCCCTCCTCTTTGTCTCAGGTATAACAGTAAAAAAATTGCTGCCCTTGGCACAATTTTGATGACCTTTATCTATCTTATTCTCTCCGGCTTTGGCATCCCAGCACAACGTGCATTTATTATGATTTTTCTTGTCATGGGAGCAATCCTTATGGATCGAACGGCACTTTCCATGCGAACTGTTGCTTTTGCAGCTTTTTTGATACTTCTCTTCAAGCCTGAAGCTTTGCTCGGACCCAGTTTCCAGTTATCATTCGCAGCAGTTGTGGCTCTCATTTCAGGATATGAGACCTGGAAAAATCCACTTGTTCTGTGGTTAGCAAAAGGAGGAACCCTTCGAAAGTTCCTTATTTATGGAGGAGGACTGGTGTTTACATCACTCCTTGCAACACTAGCTACCCTTCCTTTTACAATTTATCTTTTTCATCGATTTAGCTTGCATGCAATTGAGGCCAATCTTATAGCCGTCCCACTCACGAGCTTGGTTATTATGCCCTCGGCTCTTTTATCATGCCTTATGGCACCCTTAGGGCTTGGAGACACACCTTTATGGGTTTTTGAAAAGTCTATAGAACTCCTCATTTTTATTGCTGCAAACGTCTCGACGTGGCCAGGCGCGAATATAGGAATGCCCCACCCTCCTTACCTTTCCCTTATCTTGATCATCTTTGGAGGTATGTGGCTTTGCCTCTGGCAACAAACTTTTCGCAAATGGGGATTTCTCTTTATAAGTTTAGGCGTGTTGATGATTTTTGAAGGAAACCCACCTCAACTTCTTATTGATGGACAAGGGAAGGTTGCTGCTCTTTATGAGAATGATGTTCTTTATGTAAGTTCTCACCGAAAGGGAAAGTTTACAGTAGATACGTGGAAAAAATACTTAAGCGCCAAAGAAATTAAGACAATGACATGTGAAGAAGGTGTATGCAAGGTCGTTTATCGTGATACTTCTATTGTAATATCCTCTAAAAAAGAAAACCAACCTTGTTTCAAAGACGCTATTCTCATTCGATTGGAACCTAACCTGAAAGCTTGCCCAGAAGCGCGTTTAACCCTTGATTGGTACAATCTTTGGCGAGGGGGAAGTCATGCCATTTGGATCACTCCTCAAAGATATGATCTTCGAAAAGCTAAGGATATTCAAGGAAATCGTCCCTGGACACGCCGCATTATACCTCGGCGGGAACGGCCGACGAAAACAACGCCTTCATAGCTTCACTATTCACCTTAACAGGATAACGAATACGAAGAGCATTTAAATAAGCGATGAGAAGGTCACTCTGATAAGCTTTTAATAGGGTTTCCTTAAAAGAATCCAGTTTTTCTTCTTTTACCTTGGGGTCCGGAGGAATAACCGTATTAAGAACAACAAGGGCGAATCCTTCTGGAGTCCACGTCATTCCCGCCTGCTGAGGTCGTAAAGAGAAGACCTCGTTTTTTATTTCATCTGAAACAGAGGGGGATGGTTCGGAAAGAGAAAGACTTGGCAAGAGAGTCATCATAGAAACAGCTCGGTGTCCTTGATTAAATGAGTCAACATAAGCTTTGGCTTTAAGCTGAGCAGCTTTAAGCTGTTCAGCTTCAGTCCATATTTTTAAAACCTGGTTTTTAATATCTGCAAAAGGTTGGAAAGAGGCAGGCGAAACTTTGTCAACGCGTACAGTATAATAGGGACCACTGTGAGCTTGAGAGAAAGGAGTATCTGTCCCCTCTTCAAGACCAAAGGCTACCTGAAGCATCTCTTTTGCAAGTTCTTCATTTTGAGGGAGTTGAGAAGGAACCTCTCCCATCTTATCCCGCCCAAGTTTATCTATCTGCTCAAGTTTTAGAAGCTGTGCACCTTTGACGGTTGGAGCGAGTTCCTCAAAAGTCGCCCCCCCTGCAATTTTTTCATCAATGTCTTGGGTAACTTTATAGACTTTTTCATTGGCTTTCTCCTTTTGTACATCAGCCACGATAAGTTCTCTTACCTCCTCAAGAGGTTTTTTTCCAAACGTCTCAGATTTTGCTTCGTAAGTTGCCTTAATGTCATCTTCTGAAACAGGAATCTCTTTTGCAATTAGAGCAGGATCTATCACTAAGGTTGTGATGGTCCTGAGCTCAGGAGTCTTAAATTCCTTTTGGTGTTTATTGTAAAAAGCTTCCAATACTTCTGTATTTGGTGGAGGGGGAGCTGGCATTTCTTTTGGGGAAATAATGAGTGTGGAAGCTTGGCGATATTGATACTGGGCATCAAACAGACGGTTAACCATTTCATCTGGAAGATACGCCCCGATCATCACAGCATCTTTAAGTTGCTCACGAATAAGTTCTTGACGAACCTCTGCTATGAAACTGTCCTCCGACCTGCCATTTGAACGTAAGAGCTGAGTAAAGAGAACACGATCAAAAACGCCCTTTTCATTTTGAAAAGCTTTAATGGATTGAATTTGATGACGAAGGGTCTCATCACTTACCGTCACACCTAAATGCTCTGCTTCAAGATTAAGAAGAATTTCCTGAATGAGTTGACTCAAGACCATCTGAGCCATACCTTCTTTCAAAAGCTCATCACGGGTCACAGATCCATCCGTTTGGGCTACAACACGATGGATCTGTTCTTGTACTTTCTCAGCCAACTCATAACGGCTAATAGATAAATCCCCAACTTGAGCCACAACAGCATTCGGATCGTGAGGACGAAACCAACTCCCCCCTCCAAAGAAAGCGACGAAGCTTAAAGCTACGATTGCAAGGAAAACCCTCGCTATACGGGATTGTGAAAATTTTTGAAAGGCCTGAATCATGATCAACCGTTATGTAAATTTATTTTATGGGATCGTACAGATTATTACGCAAACTCGCAAGATAAGAACAAGTGGTTGCATTATAACTGTTGATTCTTTTCACTGCCAAAGAAAAATCATTTGAGGGCGCAAAAAAATCCTATTTATTTTTGCAATGATTTTTCATGCAAGCATTGGTGGGGGATCAATACCTAGTGTGAGAAAGGTTCATCTGAGTTTTCAAAATATTTAAGAATGGCCTTGACTATCATATTTTCGTTCTTATCCAGAACTAAGGTTAATTAAAAATTAACTTAATTTTTATATAAAATGTTGGAATAATAGCAGAAAGACTATAAAAATGCTCTTTATCAAAATTCTTACTATTATTTTGCGATCCAAATTCCTAGGTTGTTTTACTGTATAAGATATATAAAATATATCACCTGTATGTGTTGTATAAAGAAAACTACGCTTTCATTACATTTAATATCAACAGTATTTCCTTTTTCTGCATTTGGGCAAACACTAAACATTCCGAGCGGAACAAACCAAGAGACGACCTTCGATCTCCAAAAATATTATCCAGATGGTGTTAATTTGGAGGGCCCTTCTAGTACTCTTAAAATTCTCCAAAGTGTAAGTGGAAAATATGCTCCTATAGGTGGAGGAATTTTTGGAAGAGGTTCTGTAGTCATCGATACTTCCTCTAACGCTATTGTTATACTTTCAGGAACTCCACCCTCTTATTCTGGGTTTATTCAAATAATTGGAGCTTCTACATTGCAGGGAGATGTTTCACCAAATTCTTTGCTTCAACTTTCAAGTTCGCAAGCTACCTATATTCTAGACGGCACGGATCAAGCTGCCCTATCTCTTCAGGGACAAGGCGGGTCTACTATTAATTTAGGGTCTAATACTCTTACAATTGGCCAGGATTCGAAGGGGGCTATTGGGAAGTTTGATGGCGTTATTCAAGATGGCAATTCGAGTGGGGGCGATGGAGTAGGAAATCTCCAGCTTTTATTTGGTGAGTTAACTCTGGGAGGAAACAATACTTACACTGGGACAACAACGATCACGGGCAACGACTCCTCGCTTATTGGAACAACAGAGTCCTTTCCGCCTCCAACACCAGGTATTACGAGCAGTGGATCTATTATTAATAATGGTGCACTTACCTTCAATCAGTCTTTTGATGGGACTTTTGAAGGCAATATTAGTGGAAGTGGCTTTGTTAGCATAAATGGAGAAGGCACGATCACTTATGAGGGAACGAATACCTACACAGGAGGAACAATAGTTAATAATGGAGTTTTACAAGGCCCTCTCACTACAAATACTCCATTAAACGTAAATAGTGGAACATATGCTTTAACTGAACCTCAAACCATTAGCATTTTATCGGGACCAGAAAAAGGGACGGTAGCGTTGGAAGCCAACACGCTAACGGTCAATGAAAATACCGCTACAGAATTTGCTGGACAGATTACGGGTACGGGAAGCCTTGTAATGGCAGGTGGAGGGACCTTAATCCTTTCAGGAAACAATACTTATTCAGGGGGAACAACACTTGATGGTGGAACTGTAATTATCAACTCTTCAACCGGACTAGGAAGTGGATCTCTTACCTTTAATAATGGGGCCACCCTTGATGCAACAAATGTTACTGTTTCTCAGGATATAACGCTAAATGCCTCAGGTGGAACCTTCGATGTGCAACCAGGGCTAACAACAACGCTCTCAGGAAATATAGGAGGAAGTGGTGCTCTTATTCTCTCCGGAGGAGGTTCTTTATTTCCTATAGGAAAAAATACGTATTCGGGAGGAACCACTCTTAATAACGGAACTTTGGCAATTGAGTCTGATGATAGCCTAGGGAGCGGGCCTATTACTCTTATTGGTAACGCTAATTTCGGAACAATAGATGTTTCAAAAGGCACTATAAACCTCTCTCAACCGATAACTTTAAACGGAGGAGGAGGATTTAATGTAGGTTCAGGAGTAACTTTAGAACTCTCGGGAGGAATAACAGGGCCTGGCCCTGTTATCACTTCTGGTCCTGGGACTTTATCCCTTAAAGGAGAAGTAAAGTATGATGCAGGAACAATCGTTAATGCGGGGACCCTCCAGGGAAGCATTCCAGAAAGCACAGCTTTGGAAGTGAATGGGGGAACTTTTAGTTTCTCACTACCCTATAATTTTTTAAGGGAAGAAAGAAGGGATTGAAAATATTCATAAAATTCTAGATCTTTAGTTTGACAAAAAACAAAAAAGAAAGAAAAAAATATGGATCTCTCAGCCCTTCTCAAAAGATATCAAACTCTATTACCTTGGAACTTGGCAAGAACAAAATGTTTTGTGAATATGATTTTGGGAATGATTGCTTCAGGCTCAGTTCAACAACACAAGACCGCTCTTGGCTTTATTGGAATTGCTAAACAAAAATCCGTTTGTGCACGTATCCGTCATTTTTTAAAAACCTTCAACTTTAATTTTTCCGATTATGCTCAAGCCATTCTGGAAATGACCCCACTCAAAGATCCGCTCACGCTCGCCCTTGATCGTACAAATTGGAAATTTGGGCGAATCGACATTAACCTTTTGGTATTGGCTGTAAGACAACCCTAGGAAAAATATTTAAGGACATCCTTAAATAAATAACCAGCGCGGAAAAATCATCTTCACTAATAAGAAAAGTTTTTGGTTTTGAGGAGAATTGCATTAAGTATGTTCTAAATTACTTTAACTAAGACGGTAGCTTAATAATACCAAGGATCCCATTGGTTATGCCAGAACTTCCTGAAGTTGAAACTATTTGCCAAGCCCTAAAGCCCGTATTAGAGGGAGCTTCTTTTCAGAAGATTCAGCTAAACCGACCAAATTTGCGCTATCCTTTCCCTGTCAATCTCGAGAGTGAGCTTGCATATTACCCCATTAGCCATGTGCGGCGTCGAGCAAAATATATTCTAGTAGACTTTAGCCATGGCTTGACACTCATATGGCACCTAGGAATGTCTGGGCGCGTGGTTGTTGAAAACATTACGGCTACTTCTCTAAAGCCAAGTCCTCATGATCATGTTATTTTTACAACTTCTCATAACTACAAAATCACTTACCGTGATCCAAGGCGCTTTGGTTTTCTCCGACTTTCTCCCACCAACCAATTAGGCAAAATATCTCCCTTTAGTACTCTTGGGCCTGAAGCCCTCAACGATCCAAAGTTCAATGCAAAGGTGTTTTATGATCGTTTACAGTCCTGCAATATTTCTCTAAAAAACGCACTTCTCAACCAAAAGATTATTGCGGGTATAGGCAATATTTATGCTTCAGAGGCTTTATGGCAAGCGAGGCTTTCGCCATTGCGTCTTACGAAGTCTCTTACGCTTACAGAAACAGAGAGATTACTTAAAGAACTCCAGGATGTATTAAGACGCGCTATTGCTGCTGGAGGATCGACATTGCGAGACCACGCCCGGCCGAATGGGGATATTGGCTATTTTCAGCATGAGTTTAAGGTTTATAATCGTGAAAGTGCTCTTTGTTTTCGCTGTCAGGTTTTTCCACTCAGTAAGATTATACAAAGTGGACGGGCAACATATTATTGCATAAAATGCCAGCAGTAAGATCACTCTTTAAAATCATCAATAAAGAAGTTTTTAAATAAAATGAACATTGAAACGGATATACAGGAAACCAGCTTTTAACTAAGAGAAGTTTAAAAAATGTTTAAATTCATGCACAGTTGTCTTAGCAGATAAAAATATCGGTATGAAAGAACTAAAGGTATACCTTGAATGAAATAGATCAATAAACCTGAGTAAAATAAATGTAATTTTTCTCATTAAAAATATAAGGCAAAATAAAATGAATGGACCTATTTGGATAAGGAGCGTTAGTGTCTCCTACAATGGAGATTTTATTAGTATCCAAGCCTAGTCGGGCTACAACTCTCCCATGGCAGACCCGACAGCGACTGAATATTTATTAGTTGGGGATACATCAAATGAAGTGCTTGGTAACGCTGTTCTTAATGCCTTAAAACAAAGTCGGTTTCTGTCATATAAAGAAGCATGCGCTTTAGAAGAAAAAGCTGAGCAGGACTATATGATTTGGATAAAAAAATTGATAGTCCGATATGGGTATAAAAATAAAATAGAATTACTTCAGAATATGAAAAACTGCATTGTTGAACATCATGAAAGCGTTATTACTATCCGCCCTAGCCATCATGAGAGCCTGGAGGTATGGAGCTGCGAAGGAACTATCGATGAAAGTTATATTAAAATTTCAGCAAGCAGTTCAGCTACTGAAGTGGGGGAGGCGCTTCGGATTGCTTTTAGCCACTGTACCGGTTAAAGCAGTTCATATAAAATTATAGTGTTGCAATTGTAAAATACAAAAAATTGTTAACAGAATAAAAAGTCTAATCAACGCAATTTACATACGAACATATTAATAAATAACTTTTAACCATTTAAAATAATAAAGAGTTTGCTTAATTGAGCTGCCTTTAGGAAAGAAAAGAAGGCCAATTACGGAACAAGGGAGGTTGTAATTTTAAAAGAGGGAATGAAAAATTGTAAAGTATCTCGAGGAAACGTTAGAGATAAATCAGAGACAGTAGAAACTTTAATGACTTTTTTAAATTTGCTTACCCTGTGCTGACCTAAAAAGATTATAAGTTTTTAATGTCTTGTTAACTCGTTGAATTTGCTGGTGCCGGATGTCGGAATCGAACCAACGACCTACTGATTACAAATCAGTTGCTCTACCAGCTGAGCTAATCCGGCTTGACTAAGGCTTATAGCTTAAATGACTTGAGAAACCAAGTCAAAAAATCCCTAGTCCGCTGTTGTAAAGGAGAAAATATACATAAAAATGTCCCTATTTGCCTTAATCTATATATTATATATTTAGGTATTTGAAGATTTCTTTATGGCTTGAAGCAGAGATACCGGAATTCCTTCAGGAGCATTCCCTCCTTTAAAAAGCCACTCGTAAAGAGCTTGATCTGCACAAATTAAAACGGCTTCAAACTGTTTTAATTCAGATTGATTCATCCCTCCAATATTTTTTTTGGCAAAATTACCTAAAAGAATGTCCATTTCGCGCATACCTCGATGTTGGCTTAGATATAAGAGCCGCTTTTTTAACATTAGTATCTCATCCATGACACTTTATATCCCCTTTTGTATTGGCTAACTTCAATCGAACACCATTGATGACTATAGAAAGGTACTTTATAAATTACACTTCAATACATATTATAAAAAGAAAAATGGGGAAGGATGAAAATGAAAAAATATACACCTGTTCTCGCTGTTTTTTGCCTTATAACTCCCTTTACGGTCATTGCTAAGTTTGCTGAAGGCTACACAGAAGACATAATCCAAGCTAAATGGGGATACAAAAGCACGCCTTCTCACACAAAAGAAATTTTTAGATCTTTAAAGGTCTCAAAACCTAAAGTAAAAAAACCTGAAATCTCCAAACCTGTTTCCTTACCCTCGTCCGTAGACCTAAGGAAATATTGTAACATATTAGATCAAGGACAATTAGGTTCATGCACTGCCAACGCTATTGCAGGAGGAACTTATGCACGGCAAATTATGGAAGTTGTTCAAGCCACACTAACAAAAAAAATAAAGCCCAATATCACTGCCATTAAAAAGAAAAATGAAAATATCTCAAGGCTCTTTACGTATTACTTAGAAAGACAAAAGGAAGGAACTCTACACACAGATTCTGGCGCCAGTATTGGAGATGGACTATGGAGTTTATGTACGATAGGCTCTCCTCGAGAGTCATTATGGCCATATAATATTACAAAATTTGCCGTCTCCCCCCCTCCTCAGGCATATGCAGCAGCCTACAAGAACAAAGATCTTGATAATTTTAAGGTCAGTAGTGTCGATAACCGCCTTTCTGCTTCTACTGTTCTTAGCAAGATAAAAGGAGGATTATACAATGGGGTTGTGTACCCAATAGGGTTCGCTGTTTACGAAAGCTTTGAGTCAATAACCGTAGCAAAAACAGGAATTGCTCCTCTTCCTAAACGCGCTGAAAGATTTTTAGGAGGGCACGCTGTTCTCATTGTAGGATACGACGATTCAAAGCATGCCTTCATTGTGGCAAATTCATGGGGAACAGGTTGGGGACAAAAGGGCTTTTTTTATATGCCTTATCAGTATGTTACCAATCCTAATCTGACCGATGAGATTTGGTCTCTTAAAGCCGTGAGCCCACCCTCAATTGCTTTAACAAATGCACTTCACAACCTCCCCTCAGAAAACTCGCCTTCAGCCACCGTTTCTAAACAAGCTAAGGTTGCGAAAAAGTCTTTTCAGAAAAGAACGCAACGTAAAGCGATAAAGAGAAAATATAATCGCTCTCTCACAAAACGGAATAAAAGGGTCGAATTTTTGAGGGTTAAGCGAAAACGGGCTCAAACGGTAAAACAGCAGAGAATATCTAAACTACGCACGAAATATAATATACAGCAAAAAATATCAGGTAAAAAAAGAGTTGTAAAGAAGCGAAGGACCCCTCAATTGCCGAGATAAAGGTTACTCTACATTCATTCGAATTCGGTAGCGTAAGCTTGTTTCTTCTTGAGGACCAAGGTTTAATGTCCACTTAAGTCGATTTTCTTCTTCTTCATGGGGGTGGGTTTCTCTTAAAATAATCCACTCATGAGAAACACTTTGAAAAACCGTCACTTGTTTAGGGTCATCTGTTGTATTTTTTAAGTCAAGCCGGTATCCGGATTCAACGACCTTACTCCCAAGCTTACGGTAATCTGTTTGCCTCATTTCAGCTGTAATTTCTTTCGTACTTCCGACACGCAAGCTTAAAGATTTTCCTATGAGTATACGAGAAGTCTTATTCTCACCAACATAAAACAAAGATCTATCTGCATTGCGGCGAAAGACTTTTATAATTCCTTGAGGAAGGGGAATCCCAAGGTCATGACCTTTATCATTCAGAACAGAAAGCCAAGTCTCAACAATGGGTTTCATAACAACACCTTCTTCATTAAGAATAATATTATTTTTAGGGTAGATCCGAAAACTCTTTGAAGGTGTTAGATTGTGGGCAGAAAACCAAGATATATTTTTTACGGCTTGATCAGCAAGACTTATAGGACGTTCAATGTCATAAAAACGCTCTCCCGTTTGCTGAGGGTGGGCAATACGAAAATGCCCTTTTTTAATATCCATACCACTTTTGTTGTGAATGTTTATCCAATTATTGAGATCAAGCTGCTTTCCTTCAGCATCTACGATGATTGTATAGCCCGCATCCCATGAGAAACCCTTTGCAAGATAGCCTATCTCGAATAAAGCTTCTTCCTCTTTTGGACTTGCGATTTTGAGGGTAATCAGAGGTTCAGGTACAAGCGTAAAGGGTAAATGAGAAAAAGCAACACGACTCTTTTTGACCGAATAAATTAATCCCAGGGATTGAATAATAACATTGTCCCCATCGATCGCAATCAGCTTTGCTGCTGTAGGGGCATGAGAAGAACTAAGGGAAAGAATTTGGATAGTTCCCCCAAGAGAATGTTCTAAAAGGAGTTCCCGCGTAATATGTGGAGCTTGAAAAGAAAACTCAAGAACTGATAAGGGTGGGGAAGGAGGTATCATCTGAAAAAGAAAACTATCCTCTAAAATGGATGAAGGAACATCCTTAATGAGGAGCTTATTGGATCCTACCTTTAACGAAGCTCTTCTCTTTTCTTTGATGAGAGCTATATCTTGAGGATAAAGAGTGACATTCACTTCAAGTTGGGATGATTGGGAGACTTCTTGTACAACTGCTTTTGCGACCGTACCAGAGAGAAGGAGAAAAAGAAAAAATATACTTTTCATGATTATCCAACCTTTTTGAGTTCAGGTGCTTGTAATTCGCGGGGAATTTGGTCCAGCGTATCGAGAGAAACAATTTCTGAGGCCTGTGAAACAGCTCCTAATTCTTTAAATTTTCTGGCGGTGGACAAGACGCGGTGCTCAAGGCTTCCCACGACTTGGTTATAAGATTGCACCGCACCCCCAAGGTTTCTCCCAAGGCGAGAAAAGTGATCAGTCATATCAGACAGCCTCTTATGAAGTTCTTTTCCAAGCTCACTAATTTCTTTAGCATTTTGCGCGAGCTGTTCATGACGCCATCCATAAGCAACCGCTCTTAAGAGGGCAATGAGGGTTGTTGGTGTGGCTAATATAATACGATCTTCAACCCCAACTTCAATAAGGCTCGGATCTTGCTCGAGGGCTGCACTGAAAAAGGTTTCTCCTGGTAAAAACAAAACAACGAACTCAGGAGCTGGTTGAAATTGTTCATAATAAGATCTTTTCGCAAGAGCTCTGATATGAGTACGAACTTGACGGGCATGATCTTTAAGTTTTTCCTCACGTATAACCTCATCTTTAGTTTCAAGTGCTTCAAGGTAGGCCCCAAGAGGTGCCTTGGCATCAACAATAATTTTTTTGCCTCCCGGAAGATTAATGATTAGATCTGGGCGTAACCGATGATCAATTTCTGAAGAAGAAACTTGCTCCTCAAAATCACAATAGTTAACCATTCCTGCCATTTCTACAACACGCCTTAGCTGCATTTCTCCCCACCGACCTCGAACAGAAGGGGTTTTTAAGGCATTGACAAGGTTAGATGTCTCGGTTTTGAGTTGCTTTTGGCTCAAAAGCAATTCGTTGACTTGATGCTTAAGCACAGAGTAAGCACTCATACGTGATTTTTCGAGTTCGATAATCTTTTGATCTACGGTTTGAAGAGAGTCGGTTACAGGTTTAACAAGGTCCGAAATAGCTTTCTGCCTATGAGAAAGGTCGGTTTGAGCCGTTTCTTGGAATTTCTCCAATGTCGCTTTGGCGAGTTCCAAAAAGGATTTGTTTGTAAGGGAAAGAGCTTCTGTGGATATAACCTTAAATTTATTCTCCCACTGCTTTTGGATCTCTTCAAATATGACAAGCCGCTCCTTACTTTCCTTCTCTGTTCGTTGAAGAGCAATTCTGAGCTCTGCATTCCGCTCTCCTTGTAGACGAAGTTCTTCATCTTGTTTAAAAAGCTGATTTTCTAAGCCCTGAACGCGGCTTGCACGTTCTTGATATAGAACAAGTTCCTGGGAGAGCAAAGATAGTTTTCGTTGAAAATAAATGAAAACGCAAAGAGCAAGAAGGGTAACACTACCCAAAAAGCTCAAAATGATACTTGTCTCCAGCATATTTATTCCTTTGTTTTCTGAACGTTATGCAAAAAAATTTCACCTAATATGATAATAGTTCTGGCTTCCTTTTCCAACATGTTTTATGACAGTAATTATTCTTATTAGGGATACACTCTTTTCTGTGTTTTGACCACACTTAGCGGAGGACCAAATGACAAATACGGGGCTTATCCTACAAGCATGTTCAGGCTTGGTCTTATTTTTCTTTCTTGCTTGGCTTTTTAGTGAAAATCGTCGTCATGTCAACTTTAAGGCTGCCTTCATGGGCTTTGCTATTCAAATTGCTCTTGCCATCATTGTCACAAAATTTAGCGTTGTTCGTGCAGGCTTTCTTGCCATCGGAGATGGAGTCATGGCTCTTAAGGATGCGACAACTGCAGGTACAAGTTTTGTATTCGGTTATTTAGGAGGGGGAGAATCTCCTTTTCATCCGAAAGAAGGGGCTAGCAGTTTCATATTTGCCTTTCAAGCCTTACCTATGGTGATTGTCATTAGCGCTATTTCCATGCTCCTTTTCCACTGGCGGGTCTTACCTATGATTGTGAAACTGTTCTCAGGGGTTTTTCAGAAGGTACTGAGTATTGGAGGAGCTTTAGGTGTGTGTGCTGCTGCTAAAATCTTTCTTGGCCAAACAGAAGCGCCTCTTCTCGTGAGGCCTTACTTAGGGAAATTTACCCGTAGTGAGCTTTTTACCGTGATGACAGCGGGGATGGCTACCACTTCCATTTCCATTATGGTGGTCTATGCAATGATACTAGAAAAAACCATACCTGATCCGATTGCTCATATCCTAACTGCATCCATCATTAGTGTGCCTGCAGCCATTACCATTTCTCGGATTCTTATTCCCCAAGTAGGAGAAGATACATCAGGTCATCTTGTCGTTCCCTACCAGTTTTCCGGGTCAATGGAGGCCCTCACACAAGGTACAAGCGATGGGATGCGTCTTTATATTAATATTGTGGCCATGCTGATTGTCTTTTTAGCTGTCGTCGCCTTAGCCAACTCTATCCTCAGTCTGTTCCCAACTGTGGGAGGAGAGACGATGAGTCTTCAACTTCTTTTGGGTTATATTTTGGCACCTTTAGCTTGGTTTTTGGGGATCCCCTGGGAAGAAGCCGTTCCTGCAGGCGCCTTGCTTGGAAAGAAAACTATTCTTAATGAAATTGTCGCTTTTGTTGGCCTTGCTGAGCTTCCTCAAGGCTCACTCAGCTTAAAAAGCAGCTTAATTATGACCTATGCTCTTGCAGGTTTTGCAAACCTCAGCAGTATCGGTATCCAAATTGGGGGAATTGGCACAATGGTGCCCGAACGTAAGCAAGAAATCATCTCCTTAGGTATTAAGGCCTTGATTGCTGGCACGATTGCAAGCTGCATGAGTGGGGCCATCATCGGTATTTTGTATAGCATTGGCTAAGGTTGTTATTGTAGCAGGTCCCACAGCGAGTGGAAAATCTGCTTACGCGTTCAGGCGAGCATTGAAAGACAAGGGAGTTATCCTGAATGGAGATAGCCTCCAGTTATATAAAGGCCTTGAAATCCTAACCGCCCAACCCCCTCTTAAAGAACAACAAACAATTCCCCACCGCCTTTATGGCTTTTTATCGCCAACCGAGGGATGCTCCGTTGGAAAATGGCTCCCTCATGTTCTTAGGGAGATTACAAAGGCCCATAAGGAAAAACGCCTTCCTATCGTTGTGGGAGGAACAGGCCTTTACCTTAAAGCCCTTCTTGAAGGAATTTCACCTCTTCCTCCCGTTGATCCGAAGGTGAGAAGGAGTCTTAAGCTTCCGCGAGAAGCACTTTATGCCCATCTTCAAGATGTGGATCCAGAGCTGGCTCTTAAGGTTAACCCTCACGATCACCAACGTCTTTTAAGGGGACTTGAAGTTTTCTATGGCACAGGAAGGCCTCTGAGTTCTTGGCAGACAAAAAAACCAAGTCCATCTCCTTTCGAATTTGAAACCATCCTTATGATGCCTTCAAAGGAAAACCTTGAACATCTAATAGCTTTGCGTCTTGAAGAGATGATTGAAAAGGGAGTTATCGAAGAGATATCTCGTATTCTGGCTCTTTCCCCTTCCCTTAATGTTATGAAGGCCATCGGCTTACGAGAATTTGGAAACTTTCTAGAAGGAAGGTGTACCCTTGAGGAGGCAAAGAAGCTCACCTTTATTCATTCGCGTCAATATGCTAAAAGACAGAGAACCTGGTTTAGACACCAATTTAAAGCTCAGCTCATTATTGACGAGCTAAATAAATAAGCAACAGTTTCCTCTTTTTTGTATTCTCACGTTCCCATGCGTTATGAAGAATAACTCCTCCCCTTTACACGGATAGCTTTTGCAAGGTCTTCAGGTGTATCCACGCCAAAAGGAGCGCTTGAGTTTACAACTTTCACATCAATCCGTAGTCCGTGGGCTAAGGCACGGAGTTGCTCTAATTTTTCCCGAGCTTCCAATGGGTTTACGGGAAGACTAACAAATCGATCTAAGCATTCCCGTCTATACGCGTAAAGGCCAATATGATGATAATGTGGACCTTCACCAGATGGAATGGGATTGCGACTAAAATAAAGAGCTCTACCTAGGGTTTCCTCTCCTTTTAAAGAAAGAGCAACTTTCACCGTATTCGGATCGGAAAGCTCAGACCCATCTTTGATCACGGTAGCAAGCGTTGCCATATCAACAAGAGGATCCTCAAATGGCTCTAAAGCTTGTTTTACAAGAGCTGGCTCCAAGGTTGGTAAATCTCCTTGAATATTAATGACAAATCCATAGGCCCCTTTTGGATCGAAAAGGTCAGCTGCAGCTTTCACCCTATCTGTTCCTGAAGGAAGAGCTGGATCCGTTAAAATCGCATTCCCTCCAAAAGACTTTACAACTTTAACAATTTCTTCATCACCGCAAGCAACAAGAACAGGACCTACATTAGCTTCAACAGCTTTTTCCCATACATGGATAATCATAGGTTTACCTAAAATATCCGCAAGTGGCTTGTTGGGAAGTCGAGAAGCAGCAAGACGCGCTGGGATCACGACAAGTGTTTTTTGAGCCATTTTTTTGTCCTTCATCATAGTTAGAAAGAACCCTACCAACAAATCTCCGGAGAAGAAAGAGACTCTTCCAAAATGCACAGAATAGTTTATTAAATAAGACATATTTTGACTGAAGTGTGAAACTTAAAATACCAAAGGACAAAAAAATGAAATTTATATTCACATTGCCTCTACGTAATCTTACCCTACACATCATTTTTATTATGGGATCGTATCTTTTGGGAACGGTTCATGCCCTTACTCAACAATCTACTCCCTGTACAGATTGTCCTTCTGGCCCTTATTCTGACACATGTAATAACTGTTTTGTAACAACTGTAAAAAAACTAACGTGTAATTGTATGCACAATACATATGAATATAAAATCTCTTCAATTATTATTGATGATTCGGCAACTGACTGTAATGAAAATGCCATATTTATGAATTGTGACGGACAACTCAGGTGTGGGGCGTGCCCAGCCCCCATCCAAGAAGTTCCGGAGAACAAAAAAGAAAAGAAAAATAAAGAAAATAACAACAAAAATCGCTCATCCAAAGAAAATGAATCAAAATCGAGTTCACAAGAGGAAACAACAAAGAAAAAAGACACTCGGAAAAAAACAAAAAGACCTGAGGAGAAACCACGTAGAAAGAAAGAGGAACTTTAAGATATATAAGTCTATGAGCCTGACAAACACAATATCCAAATAGGCTCTTGATTTTTAAAATCTAAAACCTTATTTTTTAAACATACTTAAATAGAGTAAATAAACATGAGTACTGTTACAACAAGCTAGCAATCGGTGTTGAGGGTCTGCCTTCAATACCGCATGATTTTGCATTATCAAACTCTTCATATCATCGTGCGGTTTACTGAAGCTATTATGGCTTCTATAAATATCATAATACATATTAATTAAGGATGTACGCGATGAACCGCTCATATTACTTTATAGTTCCCTTTATGCTCATACTCATTATTGCAACTGCTGAAATGGCAACAGCAATATACACACCAAGCTTGTCCACTGTAGCAGGATACTATCATGTTTCTGAAGCTATTGCCCAATGGACTGTTAGTATCAATTTGCTTGGTCTTGCCTTATCCGGTCCCATCTATGGCCCCTGGTCAGATTGTTATGGCAGGCGTACTGTCCTGCGCATTGGGATGGGATTATTTTTGCTTGGCTCTCTACTTTCACTGGCGGCAAATTCAATTAACGTTCTATTAGCTGCGCGCTTTGTGCAAGGACTTGGGGCAGGTGTAGCAGTTGTCGTGGCGTTTGCAGTTGTCCGGGATCTTTTTGATGAAAAGAAAAGTGCACAAGTTTTATCTTATATGGGAATGGCAATTGCTCTTTCTCCAGGGCTTGCCCCTGTGCTTGGTGGATATCTGACCCATCATCATGGTTGGAAAATGTGCTTTGGGTTTGTTAGTTTTGTTGCTGCAATACTTGTGCTTCTCTTATTTTTCTGGATGCCTGAAACCTTGCCGGAAAAAAAGCGCTCTCATTTTTCTTTGAAAAACATAGGGCGTGGATATAAAAAAGTATTTCAAAATAACCATTTTCTTGCCTTGTCTCTCATTCCCTGTTTGATGATCGGGGCGCTTTGGGCTTTGATATCAGGACTACCTGTATTATTTACGGGATACCTTGATGTTCCTATTAAGCATTATGGATATTATGGCTTTTCTGGCGTTGCATTTTATATTTTAGGAACGTTTATAAACAGCAAACTTGTTCACACATTTGCTTTAAAAACGCTTTTACTCGGTGGATTGTGTTTTTGCTTTATCAGCACAACTTTATTGATGGGAGCTGGATATAAGGAAGTAAATAATCCTTTAATCTTGCAAGCATTATGCTGGCCCTTTCCCTTTGGCTTGGCTTTTATTTTGCCCAATGGGACCGCTCTTGCATTCTCTGAAGTACAGGAAGGATTGGGGACGAGTTCAGCTCTCTTAGGATCATTAGAAATGGCTCTGGGAGCATTTGGTGTTTTTTTGGTAGGGCAATTCTTTAAGGGTACAATTATTCCTATCGCTATGATTATGTTAGGTGGAACAGTTTTAAGTTTGTGTCTCTATTCATACCTAAGAGTAACGGATATTAATTTGAAATCAAAGAGAAATTCCGCCTAAATCTCTCCATTATGAGGGTGAAGCTTCGCTCCGCAATCCTCTTGGCTAATTTTGAGTTATAAAAACCCAGAACTAATGAAGCGTCGCGTTTTCATACTCTACGAGTCTGGCAACTCATAAATTTGCTTCTGGGAAGAAAAATTCAAGTGAGAAACGGACCGTCCATTTAGTTCCTATTGAAGTAGGCACCAATATATTATAGAAAGACTGAAGATTTAAAAATATAACCTGATTATTGACCTTAAACGCACGTCCAGCCCCTCCTCCTATTGGAACAACCCATTTATTTGAGCCTTTAACATTCCAATTAGAAAATATACTAGGTGTTGATGTAAGAAACCATCTATTTGAGAAGTCATAATAAATAAAAGTATAAATGTTTAATTGATTAACACTTGGCCGATCCAGATTTCCTGCAAATGAGAAAACATTATACGCACGAAAACCAAACACCCAATTCGATGGCATGGCTGCAAATACAAGTGCTGGTCCTACACTTACTTTACCAGTTCCTAATTGGGCGTATTTTGCAGTGGGTATAGCTAATGCTGCACCAATCCCAGCTGAGATAGTTTTTAGACTAGAGGGAGCTAAATAGAACTCCGAGGTTAAGTCGCCTAACCCAAATATGTGACCTCGGGGAGCATCTGTATTCACTTGAGAGTAAATAGGAAGAACGGGTCAAGCAATCATCTTTAAATTTTCTCCAAATTGTATAGGTAATTTAGATTTTATTTGGAAAAGATCTTGAGGCTGATTCCTGTCTGCAAATCCAAAATTAAGATCGTTTTGGATCGGAAGAGAGATACCATTAGAAAGAAATATTTTGAGCTTGCTTTAATAAATCTATAACGCTAGAATTATAGTTAGGTATTACGTTTGAATACAATAAAAATATTATATAAAAAATATAATTGCAAATTTTGTTGTAAACGTAAGTATAATTTTGAAATTAGATTTCAATGTTATTATGACTCCAATAACGAACGTTCATTATTATTTCCCCCTCAATGATAGGATTTCTAAGAGAAACTTCTTGTCCCCAATAAAAGACTTTATTGTATTACTAACATCTCACTAGATTCACATGAAGCTCAAATTTTTTCCCCGCCATTTTAACGAATTCTGGTAGGAAAATAGCGCTAAATGGTTTTTCCTATATGTTTTTCTACCTAACTCAAGTCGCTTCTAGCACATCTTCTACGTGGCCGGAAATACTTACTTTCCGCCAAATTTTATTGATTTTTCCTTCTTCATCAATTAAAAATGTTGATCTTTCAATTCCAAAATACTTACGACCATACATAGATTTTTCAACCCAAACCCCATAAGCTTCACAAACTTTCCCATCTTCGTCAGAAGCTAAAGTAAAATTAATTTGTTCTTTTTCTTTAAATTTCTCATGACTTCTGATAGAGTCCTTCGAAATGCCAATAATGATTGTATTCTTTTTATCGAATTGAGATTTATAATCTCTGAAGGAACAGGCTTCTTTAGTACAGCCTGAGGTGGCATCTTTAGGATAGAAATAGATAATGGCCTTTTTACCCCGTAATGAAGAGAGTGTAATACTTTTTCCCCCCTCAATTGGGAGTGTAAAATTGGGAGCTATATCACCAACAAATAGTGTCATGAATCACCTCCTATGTATGTTTCGGAGTTCTCGTGTATAAATTAAAACTTACCTTACCCCCTTTCTTAAAAAAAGGTATCTTCTCAAAAAAAATAATTCTCTTTTTCTTTGAATTTCTAGGATCCCTTTTAGGACTTTTGAGTGTGCTTTTACTCCTTCTCCTTGGACGTCTTTCCATGGGCCCCCTAAATCTTGATTTTTTGACTGCGGATATTGAGGACGCTTTAAGCGCTCCTCAAATTGGGATAAATGCTTCAATTAAAGAGACTCAACTTGTTTGGCATAGATGGAACCGTCCGTTTGAAATTGAACTTGTAAACGTTCAGCTTAAAAAAGGGGAGAACCCACATTGGTTAAGAATTGAACATGTGGGTGTTTCTTTACGTCTTTTTCATCTTTTGATTGGAAATGTTTCTTTAAAACAACTCCGTATTTATAGGCCTCATATTCTTCTTGAAAGAGATGAGTCGGGTTCATTTTCATTAGGTTTTGGTGAGTCAAAACCTGATCAAGAATTTTCCTTTGAAGAAATCGCTCCTCTTTTAGCCTTAGGAGGTTCAAATCCTGCTCTTGGTAAGATTAATGACCTCAGTAAAATTTCAATTATTGAAGCTGACATTCTTTTAAAAGATGAGGAGGAAAACCAGTCTTGGGAACTTCCTCGTTCTACTCTTGTTTTAAAACGCCACATACATGGATTTCAAACTGAACTCACCTTAAATCCAAAAAAAGGTTATGGTTCCTTTACTCTAGGCTTAGCCCATCAATTGGGTTCAGCCCGTTTTGATGTTTTCGCCAATTTTAACCACATCTCTTTTAAAAATTTGATTGAAAAAGATCGCCCTGTGCTAAGCCTTCCTCAGGCAAAAGACATGACTATGGATGATATCTTAAATTTTTTTCAACACTGGGACATTCCCTTAAATGGTAATGCCCATTTAGCATTCATTCCTAAAACAGCCCAACTCATCGAAGGGGCTTGTAATATTGATATGGGGAAAGGAGAGTTGGATTTGTCCTTAGCAACACTTCTTCCTCTTCCCATCGCTTCAGGAAACTTAACTGCTCTTGTCTCACCTCATTCTATTGAACTAAAGAATGCTTCTCTCTTATCAGACGAAATGCTTTTACACCTTTCTGGAAATCTTGCTTCTCCCTCATCTCCTTTAGGGTTAAAAAACCTATTTGAACCAGGACAAGTGTTAGAAGTTCAAGGCAAGGTTGAAGATTTACTTTTAGATCATCTTGCGGCGCTTTGGCCTCAAAATCTTGCACACCTCGCTCGAGAGTGGCTCACCCAAAATCTGCGAAAAGGAACATTAACAGAGGCTACCTTTACCTTAAAAGGACATGGAGAAGAGAAAGGCCTTACAGTGGATAATCTTCACGGAACTCTTGTAGGAGAAGGAGCAGAGGTGACCTATCTTAGAGGATTACCCCCCGCTCAAAATGTGAAAGCATCTGCAACATTTGATAAACAAGGTTTTTATATTAAACTCTATTCCGGAGATGTGAAAAATGTACACATCACTGAAGGACAAATTAAAATTTCGGGTCTGGATACAGACCACGAAGCTCTCAGTCTCAATATCAAAGCGAAAGGGCCTCTCCCTGATGTTCTTGACGTCATTAACCATAAGCCCCTCGAATATGCCTCTTATGGAGGGATAGATCCAAAGAAAACAAAAGGAAATGGTGCAGTAAATCTTTACGTTGATTTTCCTCTCTTAGCGAATCTCCAATTTAAAGATGTAAAAATGACCCTAGAAGGTGCGTTTAAGGGAGTTGAGTTAGAAAGAAAAATTACAGATGAACTTACCGTTCAAGTGACAGAAGGAGACCTTGCGGTTAATCTCACTCAAGACCAAATGCAGATTCAAGGAAAAGGAAATGTAAACAAGTTACCTTCTAACCTCGCCTATACTCACTTTTTTACTGAATCAAAACCCTATGAGCTTTTGATTCAAGTAGAAACAACGGCTTCCTTTGAAGACTTTAATCGCCTTGGCTTTGACTATCGAAACTATGGGAAAGGTCCCACAAAAGCCAAAGTAACCTATATGCTTGAGAAAGAGAAAAAAAGTCGCCTCAATGTAGATCTTGACACCACGCATGCTTCTCTTGTCTTTCCACCTTTAGAATGGGAGAAAAAAAGGGGTGAGAAGGGAGAGCTTTCTTTTGAACTTATCTTTAAAGAGGGGCATCTTGTTAAGATGAAAGACCTTAAAATGCACTCTCCTTCTTACTCTCTTCAAGGAGAGGTTCTCTTTTCAAATAAAGCATGGAAATCCATTATTTTATCCGAATTCAAAGGCCCTTATACTGAAACACAAATTGTACTCTACACACCGAAAGAAAATGTTTATGAAGTAACTTTTAAAGGTCACAGCGTGAATTTGGAGAAATTTTTGGAGTATGTGGAAAAAGAGGAACACACCCAAGATCAAACGCGAAGCGATATTAAACTTTTTGCTGAAGTAGATCAATTACGCTTGGGGGAAGACAAAATTTTTCACTCTGTAAAGGCATCTGCTGATCTTTTTCTCCAAGGACAAGATACCAAATGGAACTCCGTAAACCTCAGGGCCAAAGCAGGAACAGGCACAGCACTTAGAGGGGATATGGCTCACGTTTCAGGGGGGATTTTATTTGACATTACACCCGGTCCAGACAATACGCAAAGCCTTCTTGTTCGTGCGAATGATGCGGGGCAATTTCTCAAAAACCTCAGTATTTATGAGGGGATTCATGGGGGCTACATTACCATAAAAGCCAAAAGGAAAGACCATGGTCCTTACGAGGGTATTTTTAAGATTATAGATTTTGAGGCAAAGGAAGTTCCTCTCCTTGCCCGATTTGCAGCCCTTCTCTCTCCAATGGGAATTGTTAATTTTGTAGCAGGAACCAACATGATTCCAATGGATCGATTTGTATCAAATTTTCATTTCAGTGACGATTTCATCACAGTCAAAAATGGCGTTGGAAAAAGCATGGCCTTAGGTTTCACAGTTGATGGAAAATTAGATCGCATAAAACGTCTTTTTGCTCTTAAAGGTAACATTATCCCCGCTCGTTTCCTTAATTCTATCTTAAGTAATATCCCTATTATTGGCTCCTTAATCAATGGAGGGGAAGGAGAAGGCCTTTTTGCAATTGCTTATACGGTCAAGGGTTCCTTTGACAATCCAGAAGTATCCCTTAATCCTCTCTCTGCTCTCGCACCTGGCTTTATAAGGAAAATTTTTCAATCCATTGGAGAAGAGGAGTGAAAGAAAAGATGAGTCGAGATTTTTTATTCTGTGTGTTCAATAGAATACCTTTTATGTGATTTGCCACCGCATGGTATACAATGAAAAACTCTCGTTCTGAATTTGAAACTTGCCTTGAAGATATGCCTACCCCCCTTGCTCTCGCTGTTTCAGGGGGATCTGATAGTATGGCTCTTATGCTTCTGGCACAGAAATGGGCTGCCCAAAAAGGGTATCCCATTGTAGCTTTAACTGTTGACCATGGACTCAGAACTGAATCCCGCTCTGAAGCTCTCCATGTTCAGAAATGGGCTAAGGATAGAGGTATTGAGCACGTCATATTAGAGTGGGCAGGGGAAAAACCAACTTCACGTCTTCAAGAAAAAGCACGGGAAGCACGTTACAATCTTCTAACATCCTGGTGTAAAGAAAATCACGTTCCTACCCTTCTTCTAGGTCATCATCAACAAGATCAGGAAGAAACTTTTTGGCTTCGCCTTGCTGCAGGAAGTGGGCTTGAGGGTCTCGGAGGAATGAAACAGAAAAGTATAAGGAACGGAATCATTCTTCTACGTCCCCTTCTTCATTTTTCAAAAGAACATCTTCAAGATATATTAAAAGTCGAAAAGCAAACATGGATAAATGACCCTAGCAATGAAAATCCACGCTTTTTTAGAGGACGTTTGCGATTGCTTTTGAAAGAGGAAGGTCTTTCTGTTCCTCGCTTAGGCAAGGTCATAACTAAACTTCAGGAGGATAGTGATTTTATACGTTCTTCTCTTCAGGAAGTTCTTCAAACTATCGTACAGATTTATGAAGAAGGATACATTACAATTTCAAAAAAGGAATTTGAAAAATTACACCCAGCTCTGGCCAAGAGAGTTGTATTGTTTTTGGTGCAGTGGTTTTCTAAAGGGTCCTACCCGCCGCGGTCTCACCAAATTATTTCAATTTTTGAAAAACTTAAAAAGGGAACAGCCTTTACAGGAGGCGGGGTTTATTGGGTGCCAGACTCAGAAGGAATCTCCCTGTTTCGTGAATTTTCAGCTATTTCTCCTCGTCTCCCCCTTAAGCAATTGCTGGGAAAAATGCTTTGGGATCAACGTTTTTGGGTGGACCCAAAGGTTCAAAGCTTTTTCCCCCACGAGACCTACCTCGCCCCTTTAGGTTCAATTCCTTCGTTAAAAAAAATAATAACATCTAAAATCCCGGCTCGGGCCCGATTAAGCCTTCCTGCTTTTTGGTTGAAGGGGGAGCTTGTTACCGTTCCTCATCTCTGTTACAATAAATTGAAAAATGAAGAGGATATAAAAAAATTTATTAATTTGAAACCCCTCTTTTAAGATCTGTTAAGATTCACTATATAAAATCATACATGTCTTTAACGTGAGAGCTGCATTATATGAACCGAAATTTAGCCCTTTGGATAATTATAGGACTTTTTCTTGTTGCAATATTTAATTTGTTTCAATCTCCACCTAATCAAAAGCAACATATAAATATAGACTATTCTACTCTTCTACAAGATGCCAAAGAAGGTCGCGTTCAAGATGTGCTTATTCGAGGCGATCTCGTAAATGGACAATTGACGGATGGAAGTACTTTTTCATCTGCCGTTCCTCCACACGACACCCATCTTGTCGATCGCCTTTTAGAAAGTGGCGTTCGAATCAAAGCAGCTCCTCCTGAAGAAGATATGCCCACTTTCTTTCAAGTTCTTATTTCTTGGCTCCCTATGATACTTCTTATTGGTGTGTGGATATTTTTTATGCGTCAGATGCAAGCCGGAGGAAATAAAGCCATGGGGTTTGGTAAATCTCGGGCACGCCTTATGGATGATAAAAAAACACAAGTTACTTTTAATGACGTAGCTGGCGTTGATGAAGCCAAACAAGAATTAGAAGAGGTCGTGGAATTTCTTAGAGATCCACAAAAATTTCAACGCTTGGGAGGTAAAATACCACGCGGCATCTTACTTGTAGGTCCCCCTGGAACTGGAAAAACACTCCTTGCGCGGGCAATTGCTGGAGAAGCGAATGTTCCTTTTTTTACAATTTCAGGCTCTGACTTCGTGGAAATGTTTGTAGGCGTAGGCGCAAGCCGCGTCCGTGATCTCTTTGAACAAGGAAAGAAGAATGCTCCTTGTATCATTTTTATTGATGAAATTGACGCCGTAGGGCGACATAGAGGAGCTGGACTTGGAGGAGGGAACGATGAGCGAGAGCAAACCCTAAATCAGCTTCTTGTTGAAATGGATGGGTTTGAAGCAAATGATGGTGTTATCCTTATTTCTGCAACCAATCGGCCTGATGTCCTCGATCCTGCTCTCCTAAGACCGGGTCGTTTTGATAGACAAGTTGTTGTCCCTAATCCTGATGTGATCGGCCGTGAAAAGATTTTAGCTGTCCATGCCCGAAATGTACCCTTGGCTGATAATGTGGTTCTTAAGGTTATTGCACGCGGCACACCTGGTTTTTCTGGTGCTGACCTTGCAAACCTTATTAATGAAGCGGCCCTTCTCGCAGCACGACGGAATCGAAGGACAGTTTCCATGGCTGAACTAGAAGAGGCTAAGGATAAGGTGATGATGGGAAGTGAACGACGATCTATGGTTATGACAGAAGAAGAAAAACGTCTAACGGCTTACCATGAATCGGGACATGCGGTTGTTGCTTTCCACTCTCCTGCCTCAGATCCCATCCATAAGGCCACCATTATCCCCCGAGGCAGGGCCCTCGGTATGGTGATGCGCCTTCCTGAAGGTGACCGGGTATCAATGTCTCGCGAGCGGCTCTATGCTGATCTTGCTGTTGCAATGGGGGGACGTATTGCTGAAGAAATGATATTTGGACCTAATAAAGTCACAACAGGGGCTTCATCTGATATTAGCATGGCAACGCAAATGGCTCGACGAATGGTTACAGAATGGGGCATGAGCGATAAATTAGGCCCCATTACCTATGGGGAAAATACGCAAGAAGTTTTCTTAGGGCACTCTGTTGCCCAACATAAAAACATTTCAGAATCCACAGCACAAGTTATTGACCAAGAAATCAAACGCATTGTTGAGGAATCTTACGAGAAAGCTAAACAACTTCTTACAAAGCATCGTGACCATCTTGAGCTTCTTGCTCAAACCCTACTCGAGTACGAAACTCTTAGTGGTGATGAGATTGATGTCCTTTTAAAAAATGGGAGACTGGATCGTGTTAAATCTGCCACCGGCCCAGAGTTGCCTAAATCCTCATCTATACCTTCAGGAGGTAGTAAAACATCTCAGAAATCTCGAAAGTCAGCTCCTAAAAAGTCTGCACCAAAAGGGGCTCAAGAAGCAAAAGCATAGATTTATGTTTCAAAAAATGAATAGGAAGACAAGACGCGGTACGCCGAGGTCTGACGTCTTTACTGGAAGAACGTGAATTGCTATAAGAATATTATTTCCCGTTCTTTCCCATATTAAGGCGTTCCCGTAAGCCCTTTCCTGCTTTAAAGAAGGGGACATACTTGCCCTCAACTTCGACTTTTTCTCCTGTCCGTGGATTACGGCCAAGCCGTCTCTCCCGATAACGAACGGAAAAAGCACCAAAGCCTCTCAATTCAACCCTATTCCCTTTGGCTAAGGCAGCACCTATCTCGCCAAAAATAATGTCGACGGCTTTTTCAACTTCACGCAATGACATATCAGGGAATTGTTGGCTTAATTTGTGAATTAACTCAGACTTTGTCATCTTAGCCTCATTTCAGTATATTTTTGAAAAGTATACTCTTTTTATAATCTAATAACAAGTGAAACACGAAACCAGAAGTCACTTAAAGAAATCTAAACAAAACTATGTGCAAAAGATAATATAAATGAAGCGTTTGTTACAAATGTGAAAATATTTTAATGCTATTTATAAAATTTACAAATTTATAATTTCAATAACAAAATCAGGATATTATTCATTTCCTTATCCTACCTTATCAAAATCAAAGAAGTTCATGATATAATAAATAATTTAGTTATCATTTTAGATTAATTTTATCTATAAACAAGCTTTTGATTCTTTTTACTTTTTTTATCTTGTAAAAAATTTATTAAGGAGTTATCTTAACTTTCTGTAAATTTTTATGCATATGGTGATAAAATGAAAAAGTACCTTTCCCTTTTAACGATTTCTTTTCTCTCTACTTCCTCTTTGTTAGAGGCGGTTCGTCTCGATTTTGAAGATCTGCCTTCCGTTCCCGTATTAAAAGCGAAGTTAGAAAGAAAGAAAAGTTTTTTGAAACACGGGCAATATCCAGGCAGACCTCTGCAACTTCTGGCAAATGAGCGTTATACAAATGGGGTTCGTTTGAAGGTAAGCGCACTAAGTTCAATAATAAAATCCAAAGAATCCGCACTCGCAGGAACACCGGTTAAAATCGCTTTACGGGCATCAAGAACATATGAAGAAGGTAGAACATTCATCGCACGAGCTCGGGAGCTTACAGATTGTCCTAAGCCTGTGGTTAATATCCAAACTCTTGCTTTTCATGAAAGAGCCCAGCTCGCAAAAAAACTACAGATTATTCTTCAAGACCATTCCTTCTACGAAGATTCCTCAGAAATAGGTAGAATTGAGTACATAGATCCCATTCAAAGTGAGAGATTAAAAGAGATAGTAGCCCTTCTTCTTAAACAGAACCATGCAATCAAAGGAGAAAGGGAAACCGATAATGATAGAATTTGTACTCATCAAGCATTTCTTGACATGCTGTTTCAAACTTACGACCTTGTAAGTCAACAACAAGCAGTTGTTGACAAGCTTAGCGAACCTTCATTAGCTTCACAATCTGCCCCATCTATAGATTCTGGGGCAGTAATAGAATCTCACCTTACTACTCTAAGAAAACTTAAAGATAGATATGCAGGAATATTTCTCTTTGATCGTCTTCAGAGGATAAGTGGTGAAAAGTCACTTCCTTTTGCCATTTTAACCAGCTTAGGATCTAAAGACCCAGCTCATCGAAAAGAAATTGTGGAAAGTCATCCTTTTTATGGTCTTCTTTCAGCACGTCATAAGAATGAAGTCATGAGTCACCTTTTCGGCCATGATCTCACCCCTTTTCCTATAACATTGATTGATAGAAGAGTAGTTGGCGAAGCCCCAAACCTTGAATCTTTAAAAGGAAATGTGTTTGAAATTGATGTTCCCTTGCCAAGTTATAGTGGTGAGCCGGCGCTAGGGGTTTGTTCTTCTTCATCTCCCCAGGATTTAGACGAGTTAATAATTAGTAGGCCACTAGAGCCTAGACACATGGGGGGATTAACCGCTGCCTTCCATAGATATACTGCCTATCCGAATGAAAATAGTTTATGTACTGTACTTCAAATGCCACGCAGAACCCTTCTTGGAAAAATTAAGGAAGAAGGAGAAAAAGAGGGAAGTGACGCACGTGATATACGGAATGCTTTAATGGCACCCATCTTAGCAAGGAAAGTCTCAGATGTCTCTCGTGTTGATTATCGGACTCCTCTCTTAATAGGTGATGATGTTATGCTGGAAGATTTTAGAGAATACCTTGACCATCTTCTCACTTCACGAGAGCCTTTACCTACTCAAATTGTGCATGCTTATGCAAATTCTACCAACCGAACGATTAATCTTTGGATGGGAAGTTATCAAAGTACGAGCCGACAATTGATTCTTGTTCATAATTGCAAAAATGAAGGGGAGAGAAGACCCATTCATTTATTCTATAATAACGGTCAATACCAACGTTTACTTCCTTTAGATGCCCCTGGACTAGAAAAAAAGCGTATGGAGTTGATGCAACAAAGGTCTTTTGAGGTATGGCAAACAACTCCTGATTCATCCTTAATAGATGAACGCAACCTTTTCTTAGCTGAAGATGATATAGGGCACTTTAGTGATATTCTAGAGCAGCCAAGATTTCTACTCGTAGATTCATTTAACCCTTTCTTTGAAACAGACCCTGGCAATCCCCTTCCAAGAGGCTATAAACAGGAGCCTGATCCTTCTCAGCCAGGGAGAACATGGGGGTTTCTTGAGGCTTTCTCAGAAGAACCAGGAGAGCTTACTCTTAGGGGAGATGGGTACGTTTTCTATTATGATTTAATGAAAGAGGAGATAGCTCCCTTTCATGGGAAATCATTTGCTTTTGAAGTTGACGTTTGGAGCAATATGAAAGGTCCTTATTGTCAATTCTGGGATTATCCCCATTTTCTTAAAACCGTTTCTGACCCTCACTCGGGGAACAGCACATGGGAAAAGTTAGCAATTGACTTTACTGTCAATGCTGCTCGGAGTAGATTTTTATTTTATCCTATCATTGTTCCAAGTGCGAAAGATAAGCTAGAGCCTCCTATGATTAAAGTTAAAGGAGCAAATATAAGAGAAATAGAAAAGGCAAAATATTCTGTTCCAATGTTTCCTTTAATATTTAATTATAGTTTTATAACTATTCGTCCGTCCGAAATTCCTCAAGGCTATAGTTTTGTTCAAGATCCTGACGAAATGGCAAAAACACAATGGGGTCCTATTTCCGTTTCTCGCGTGCAAACAGAACATGCAAAAATTACAGGCGATGGATACGTTTTCTATCACCCGTTATCGAAGGACGAAATAATAAAATTGTCTGGTCAGAGACTTCGTTTCACAGCCGAAATTCTAAGTAACACGCCGGGGGCTTACATCCAATACTGGGATTTTCCAAATCCAGATAAAACCAAATCTAAACCTTATTCGCAAATTGGAAGCTGGGAAACCTTAACTATTGAATTTGTAGTCAATCAACGTCAAAGCCAGTATCTCCTTTATCCTACTGTCATGCCAGGTATAAAAGCACCTGAGGCTGAATCAACAGAAGCCCCTATTGTTGAAGTTAGGAACTTAAGACTTAGTTATTTTTAAAATGTAGAATAGTAATTTTGCAAGAATAAAATTCTTTATTCTTTTCGTATTAAAAAGCAGAGCTTTATAAGCTCTGCTTTTTTCTTTTCATTTTATGCAGAAAACGTGCCGCTCTTTAGATCAAATTAGAAAATTATATAGATAAAAAACAAATTAACTTTTATTTAAATTTTTACTTTTTGTTATCAATTTTAAATAAGGCTCTCATTCCTTTATTGTTATTGTTACTTCGCCTTCATACATCCATATAAGTATAAGTAATAAATTGTTTTTTTGGTCGATGGTGCGTGTTTATCGTTTATTGTTGATTGTGGTTACAGTTCTTTTGTCTTTTAGCAAAGCGTTCGCAATGCTAGAGGATAAGGAAAATGTACAACCATCTCCCTTGCAGAAGAAAAAAATAGGGTCACTGGAAGGTGATACATTTCAATCTCCTCTAAAAAAAACTATACCTATCTTTCAACCCCTTTTAGAAGCTTCTCCCACAACTGCCGAGAGAAAGTTCTGGTCACCTATCAGACGTGAAATGGTATTTGAAGCGTATCCTTACAATAATCAACAATTTAAAAAATTTCCAATTTCTACCCCCAAGGTTCGCGAAATATACAGAAAGCACGATCATGGAAATTTTTTTAAAATTATTAGGTTTAAGGGAAAAAAAACATTTCAAGCTGATCATTTATTTAATCCGGAAGCTCTTGTTCTTAATGAATCAGGAGATTGGGAAACAAATCTTGAGCGTATGAAACAAGGACTCGCACCAATTGGTCATAAGGGAATTGCAAGTGAATCCGATCGTCGTTTATTAGATGCGGATCATATCCTTAAAAAACAAAAGAATTTTAGAATTGATCTCCAACATGTGACTCAAAAAGATACAGGAGCTGATGAAGATCCTATTTGCGAAATGACACATGCAGCCCATTTGGGCCTTAATGCACGTTTAATTATAAAATATGATTCGAAAGTGAAAGAAGTGCATATTCTCTCTTCCAGCCTTGAAAAACAAGAGGCTGAAATTCTTCTGGGTTCTGATCAATTTATGGTAACAAATGTACTTCATTTCCGAAAAGGACTCTCTCTCATAGATCGAAACGCTTTTGGTACCTGGAGGGAAACATACTGGAAAAAACGTGCCGCTAAAATTGAAAAAGATCATTTTAATAAGAAACTTCCCCATCGTATTGTAAAGGCCCTGTTATTCGATTCTCCAAAAAAGCACAGTCATGAATATGACGATGAAAATAAGGCAATCTAGAAACTCATCTCTCTAATTTAGGGGGCGCTAGATTAGGTCGTTCTGTGGAAAAAGGTACGCGTGGCGGGGATGCCTTTAAAATGTCTAGAACTTCTTTAATTCCACGGTCTAGTTGAGGATCAACCCCTTTTTCATAGTCTTGGGGTGTGATTTCGACTTCTATATCAGGATCAACACCATAGTTTTCTACAGCCCACCCAACATCATGAAACCAAAAAGAAAACTCCGGCTGGGTTGTTGCTCCTCCATCGATGAGATTATAACGAAGCCACATTCCTACTACGCCTCCCCATGTTCGTTTTCCAATGAGAGGTCCTAATTTTAACGTTTTAAAGCTATGGGAAAAAATATCCCCATCTGAACCCGCATATTCGTTAATAAGAGCTACCATAGGTCCCATAGGAGACTCAAGTGGATAAGGCATTGATCCATACCAACGGGTTTGATCGTAACCTAATCGTTTGCGACTAAGCTTTTCTAAGAGAAGAGAAGATACGTTCCCTCCCCCATTGAAACGAATGTCAACAATCAAACCATCTCTGTCCAATTCAACTAAAAATCCTCGATGAAACTCAGCAAATCCAGGGGCTTTCATATCGGGAATATGGATATACCCAATACGACCTTTAGATTTCTCATGAACATAGGCTCTGTTTTGTTCTACCCAATCTCGATAACGAGCAGGAGTTTGTGAGGAAAGCGCCCTCACAGCAATGAATTTCGCTTTTTTATCTTCTCCTTTTACAAGAAGAGAAACTATATTACGAGCTTGATTGACGAGTTTATGTTGAGGCGTTATTCTCTCATCTAGAAGCTCTCCATTTACGGCAAGCACATATCCACGCTCTGAAATCCCAAGTCCTGGGGAAGTAAGGGGTGACGTTTGTAAAGGTGTCCAGGGGTCTCCTTTTGCTATATTAGAGATTTTATACCCTTTCTGCACCTTATCATAAACAAAATCAGCTCCCAAATCACCGAGGGGATATGAGGGAGGGAGACGGAAATCGCCTCCAAAAACATAAGCATGAGACGTGCCAAGTTCTCCATGCATTTCAGCAATAAGGTCCGTAAGTTCCCCTCTTGTGGCAATCCGATTAACAAGAGGGCGATATCGCTTATAAATACTATCCCAATCGACATTGGACATATCTTCTGTCCAAAAAAAGTCTTTCTGCAGACGCCAAACCTCATCAAAAATTTGAGTCCACTCCTTAAAGGGATCAATAGAGATCTTGACGCGATTTAGATCAATCCATCCCCCTTTTCGATAAGACGGGTCGTTGTCTTGTGGCTTCTCCCCAGCCTTAATGACCCGCAGTCGTTTCCCTCCATAGTAACATAACCAATTGTGGTTTCCTGAAAGTGCAAAGGATGCCACCTTTGAGACCAAAGTTTCTTCTTTTTGTGTTGTAAAGTCATAACATTCTAAACTCCCACGCGTTGAAAAATCCTCCTCTTCTCCAAGTGCGGATTGAGAATGACGTAGAAGATAGATGGCTTTTCCAGGTATGCCCTGTATGCTCCCATAATCTCCTTCGGAAACGGGAAATTCAAGGATGCGGTCCTCAATGCCTTTGAGATCAATTTTTATGCCTTTGACGCCTTCCAATTTCTTGCTTTTTTTAGGTTCTTCATCCACCTTCTTTACGTGAGGAATAAAGGGAGAGGTTAAGGTATCATCGAGAAGAATTAGGCAGGGCTTTTCTGCTCTCGGAAACCCCATTTCGAATTGGAGACTATCCATATAAGGCGTGTAGGTACGTTTTGACAAAAAGTAGATATATTTTCCTTCTGGATCAAAAGTTGGACGAGAATCCTCAAGGATGGGTCGGGTTATAACATGGGTATCAAAATTTTTAACATCACAAAGTTTAAGAGCTCTTAATCGAGTGTTTAGAGGAAAATCATATACGATCCATTTGCCATCAGGTGACCATTCAGGTCGCCCTATATCTCCGAAAGAGCTTTTATCGACGATATGAGATTTTTGAGTCTTTAAATTGATATGAAAAAGTTCACAGCGCTGATTTACTAGGACAACATCATCATTGGTAGGAGAGGCATTTATACATAAAACACGACCCAGGTTCATCTTTTTCAACATAGTGGGTTTTTTTAGGGGATTGGTATGATGAATTTCAAGACGGTCTTCCTCTTCTCCTTGGCGGACAATTAATAAACGTTCATTATCGTTAAGCCAGCTTACGGCTTTATAACGAATACCATCTTTTTCCCCATATTGCTGTACACCATCTTCCCAATTTGCAAAAGAAAAGGGACGGCCGCGGCTTGTAATGGCAAGGTGGGTTCCTGTTTTATCAAGATCATAGGTAGAAAGATAAGATGTGGCCTCTGAAAATTTTCGAGCCCGCTGAGAAAAAGATGAAATAAAATTTATGTTTATCTTTTGAGAAGAGTTATCTTTTAAAGAATATTTAAAGAGGCTACCTCCTGCGACATAAATGAATATATTATCCTTATAAGCTAAACCCCGAACAAAAAAATCTTCATGTGATGTATGCCGTTTAAGGTCTGAGCCCTCTAGGGTGCAGGAGTAAATATTTCCATGCCCTTCGTGGTCGTTGATAAAATAAATACGTTGGTTAACCCAAGTTGGCCTTAAAGCATTGCCTTTTATCTCAATAAGTTTATTGTAATTACCGTCTCCCGCTCGATCAATCCACAGTTCACCTGCAGTTCCGCCACGGTAACGCTTCCAAGAAACATATCCATGACCATGACGTTGAATAACAGATCCTTGCCCCTGCGGATCATAAGAAATAAAGTTTGCTGGACCGCAAGGAACTTTCTCAATGCTCCCCGTTTTAATATTAGCTTTGAAAAGAGAGCGAAGTCGGAAGGGATGATTTTTTGCTGATGTAAATATAACTTCGTTTGACGAAGTCCATCCGACCACTGCCGATCCTTCTGATATGTAAGTGAGGCGGCTTGGTTCGCCACCTTCTGAAGGCATGAGATAAACTTCAGGGTGACCTTCGTAAGTACCTGTAAATGCGATCCATTTCCCATCTAATGAGAAGGAAGGGTCATTGGCTTCAGCAAGACCAGAAGTGATACGCTCAGCCTTTCCTCCAAAAAGAGAAACAGACCATAAATCATCATCAGCCACAAACACAAGTCTATCGTTCCCTAAGGTCGGATTACGATAATACCCTTCTTTTTCCATTCCATCCTCTTTTTCTAAACAAAGAATATATTACCGGATTTTTAGGAAAAAGAAAGGTAAAGGGTTCCTTTTTCCTAAACTTACATTGGCTGAAACAACTTTATTTTGTTTACATTTAATAATAATTATAAAAGTACTACCAACAAAATTTAAGATGTGGCAAAATGGAATAATATAATTCTTAAAAAATATGTTTTAAAAGACGGTAAGCTACAAACGAAATGAGAAAAACACAACTTCCCTCAAAATGATTTATCACCATATCAGTAAAGAGTGGTGAGCAAGTTGAGTTTGTTCCTAATTGCCATGAGAAAAAGGAAATTAAATTGGAAGATAATATTATTATGGAAAACATTAATGAATTACTTCAATGGCTACCAGACTTTATAGGTTGTCTTGGAGCAATTGTTGTTTTGGTAGCTTATGTAATGCTGCAGTCAGGACGGATAAAATCAGAACAGTTGGCATATTCATTTTTGAACGTATTGGGAGCAGTCATGATTTTATATTCTCTTACCTATGCGTGGAATCTTGCCGCTGTAGGTATGGAGTTGGCATGGCTTGGTATTAGTGTTTTTGGTATTTTGAAGTGTCTTTTTTCACAGCGGGCTAAGGTTCATAAAATTAAAATATCTTAACTTCAGACGAAAATTACTAAAACCCAACACCTAAGATATGCTTTATTTTCATTGAAACGAAAAATTAACGAATGCCCTCTAACATGAAAAACAAAATGCGAGGGGGAATTCGTGAAAATTTATCTTCTTATCTTTCTGCCACTTTGTATGTTTCTTTCTCATGTTAAGGCTGATGGGGTCATTTACATTCATTTTCCCAATTCTCATGCAAGCATGGAAGTTAAAGTTAAAAAGAACATTCTTGCTGAACTCCCTCTTTCCATTTCCTCCTGTGGAAAAAACTACACCGTCAAAGTTCAGCATGATGCAATTTCTCATATAAATATTGAGCAGGACTGCTCACTCACAGTTTCTCATTATACCTTATAGGAGAGAGATGAAAAAAATACTCCTCTCATCGTGGTCTTTAGGTGTTCTTCTCTCTGCACCTCTCATGGCAGAGACTTTGGCTGAAATAAGAGTCAATATTAATAGAAAAAATTGCCCTGAAATCCAAAAAATACATACTTGGATCAAAACGGGTAAACTAAATGTATTTGAAATAGGACCAGGCTGTGAAGATCTAAAATTCTATGTTGATTCTGCTTCTACAAGCAAGGAAGAGCTTCAGCTAAAAGGATTACCTAGTAAAATGGTTTGGGTCGATTTTGTTGTCAATCAGCAAGATTGTCCCTCCACTCATAAACTTCATTTAGGCGTAAATCCAATAACTTTGACTAATGTGTATGCGGGTCCAGGGTGTGATGACTTTGCGTTTTATGCAGAGTCAAACGACCAAGAAAAACTTCAAAAGCACCCTTCGGATAGCAAAGCCCCATAATATCTTTTATTTTAGCTGATAGATTTGAAAGGTCAAAAAATATAATTGTCCATTTTGATAAAAATAATTAAAAAGAAAGAAGTTAAAAAAAGAAAAAGGAATATTTATGTCTCTTCATCAACTCTCAGAAACTTTAACTGAAGAGAACGACACAGAAAATAACGAAGCAGCAAGTGAAGAAATTGAAGCTTGGTGTCAAAAATACGTTGGGCAATTTCTTGAGAGTGAAGAAGCTAAAAAACTCACGCCTTACGAAAAAGAAGAATGCCCAAGCATTATTCATTCATTTAGTCAACTTTTCTATCTAAATGACAAGGAAATGCCAGGAGAATGGACTGCTTCAAATCTAAGAGACATCTGCGTTCATTTCGTCCCCGAAAATGTGCCAGGATCGGATGAGTTTTTTCAAGCGATCGTTCCTATTCTCACGACTTTTTTAGAATGGGTCACTCATCAAAAAATATGGAGGAATACCCAATCCTTAAAAGAGGTCCTTCAAACGTCGAAAAAAGAAATGCTTAAAAATGCATCGACTAAGGAGAACTGGAGCAATTTTAAGTGTTTTCTTATGGCAGCTAAAGAACTTGGAGTTGATTTGGCCAATGAAGAAGAGCTCGAAGCGTTTTTAATGGAATACATTGAAGTTGTAAAAGAAGCAGAAACTGGTATCTATGATAAAGATGAAAGGCTCAATCCTAAACAGGCTGATGAGATCAAAACTATTGCGGATGCTGCAGAAGATTTAGAATATTTAACCCGCGGATTTCCAACGGCAGCTGTTGTTAAAGCACTAATGAATCCCAAAGAAATAACTCCCGTTTTATTTGACTTCCTGGAGCATGCACTTGAAAATTGTGACTGCCTTGAAGAGGGATATATGGGCCATATTTATGCCCTTTTCTTCCTTGCTCAATTCAGAGAGAAGAGAGCTTTTTCTTACGCTATTAAATTTGCAAGTTTTTCCGAAGAAAATGTTGAGAATCTACTTGGTGATGTTATAACAGAAAATCTTCATCAAATAATGGGATCTTTTTATGATGGAAATTTAGATGCTCTGAAGAAACTTATAGAATCACCTGATATTTATATTTGGTCTCGGGGTGCTGGCTTAAGAACTTTACTTGTCTTGATAAAAGCAAAAGTCCTCGAGCGAGATTTTGTGATCGGATACTTCAAGGATCTCTTTCACCATCCCTCTATTGAGAACGATAATCTTCTAATGGCGCAGTTAATTCATGCGGCCTATGACTTATATCCCCTTGAGTTAATTAATGAAATCAAAGCTGCTTATGAAAAGGGTCAAGTTGACTTAGAATTTATTGAATGGAATGAGGTTGAAAGAGTGTTGGCTCAAGATAAGGAAAAAGCTCTAAAGAAAAATCTTTATGATAATCGTGAATATAATCTTATCGAAAATGTGCCTGATATTCTCTTCGATTGGACTTGCTTTCAAACAGAAGAGGATGAAGATCAAGAAGATTTCGAAATAGATGAATTTCTTTATCATTCTGACATGTCTTATAAGCGCGAAGAATCTAAACTGGGACGAAATGAGCTCTGCCTCTGTGGAAGTGGAAAAAAATTCAAAAAATGTTGTTTGGAAAAGTAATATGAACCTCCATATCGACATTATCTGAGAGAGAGTGGTCTCGTTAGGGGAGAAATTCTATGACAACCATATTATGGTTGATGGTGTTTTAATATTTAGTATACTTATTCAGGTCTTACAAAAATAGGGTATTAAAAAGGGAGTTAAAAATAATGAAAAAATTATCTTACAGCAATTTAAAATCGATTTATTTCCCAACTATTTTGACAATATCTTTAGTCTTTCCTGTTGTTTTATTATCCTTAAGCGCAAAAGGAGTGGGGAAAAATGGTGTAGCGGCAATTATTGTAAATTGCACAAAAACAGAAGTAACCGGCTATAAAAGCAATAATCTTATAAACGAGACATTTACTCTCAAACCTTCTCAAAATACCGTGATAGGCTCTGTGGATGGTGATGATATAAATATGTTTTCTTATAATGCACACATCACATGTGATAGTTCAAAAACTTCGATCATGGCACAAGGAACTTCAAAGCCAATAGTTCATAATGATTCAAATTCTAAAGTAAACGTCTCTTATACGTCACAAACTTGTCCTTCATATGAGGGATCTAATCCTTATACTCTTTACATAGATGTATTTTCAGATTCTAGTTTTCAAAATTGTCCGAAAGATTTAGGATGCAATACTGTTAATAATCTAATGAGAAACTCTCCTGATCTTACTGGGGTAAAAAGGAGCTCAGCTCTATATAAGAAAAAATAAAGATACTTTACTTTTTCAAAAAGGCTAGAATTCAAGCTTAATACCGTCTTTACACAGAACATGGCGTTTTTACTCAATAGCCATTTGATCAATAAGCTTTGGCCTTTCTGTCGTAAATCTGTCATACTTAAAGAGCGGGGGGCTTAAGGTATGGAGCTTGAATACAATATTGGGTTTGTTATTGCTATTTTTCTTTTAGGATATCTGGTATTTTACCTGATAGACATCTCCGCTTCTTAAAATGAAGAAAAAATGACTGTTACAGGCTGGCTCCAAATTGGACTTCTCTTTCTTCTCCTTGCGGCACTCACGAAGCCAATAGGCTTATACCTTTACAGAGTGTATCAAGAGCCATGTCCCTTCAAATTTTTGCTGCCCTTTGAGAACAACGTCTATAAAGTTTGTGGCATTACAAAAGAAGCCCAAAATTGGAAAGAATATTTCTTTTCGCTCCTTATCTTCAATTTGGTAGGAATTCTCATTGTTTTTCTCATTCAAATTTGCCAGCCTTTGCTCCCTCTCAATCCATTGAACTTACCATCCGTCCCTTGGGATCTCGCACTGAATACAGCAGTGAGTTTTACAACAAACACAAATTGGCAAGCTTATAGTGGGGAAACAACTATGAGCTATTTCACCCAGATGGTGGGTTTAAGTTGGCAGAACTTTGTTTCAGCAAGCACAGGTATGGCTGCTTTTTTGGCTTTGTCTCGAGGATTGACTCATCAGGAAACGTCTGATGGTGAGAAAGGAGTTGGAAATTTTTGGGTTGATCTTATTCGATCTGTTTTATATGTCTTTTTACCAGCCTCACTTATTTTTTCTCTTCTTCTGGTTTCTCAAGGAGTAATTCAGAATTTTCTCCCCCCTCTTGAGTTCATAACTCTTGAAGGAGCAAAGCAATCCCTTGCCATGGGTCCGGTGGCCTCTCAAGAAGCTATAAAAATACTAGGAACAAATGGAGGAGGTTTTTTTAGTGCCAATTCTGCCCATCCTTTTGAAAATCCCACGCCTTTGACGAATTTTCTTCAAATTCTCTCTCTTTTGTTAGTTTCCTCAGGGTTAACCTATACTTATGGTAAAATTGCAAATAGTCAAAAACAGGGGTGGTCTCTTTTTGTAGTGGTACTCAGTCTTTCTATCCTGAGCGCAAGCTTTATTTATTATTTTGAATCCCAACCAAATCCTCTTCTAAATCATCTTCCTGTTAACCAAGAACTTGGAAATTATGAAGGTAAAGAGGTGAGATTTGGTATATCCGGCTCATCTCTCTTTGCAAACTCAGCGACCGATACGTCAGGAGGCCCAAGCAACTCTGCCTATGATAGCTATACACCTTTGGGAGGAATGGTTCTTCTTATGAATATGCAGTTGGGAGAAATTGTATTTGGTGGGGTAGGTGTTGGATTATTTGGCTTGTTGATATTTGTTATTATTAGTGTCTTTATCGCCGGTCTTATGGTAGGACGGACCCCTGAATACCTTGGTAAAAAAATTGAAGGTAGAGAAGTTAGACTGGCGATCCTTTATATAGCTCTTTATCCCCTTCTTATTTTGTTAGGAACAGCATGGTCGATTCTTACACCCTATGGTTTATCTTCACTTTATAATCAAGGGCCTCATGGATTAAGCGAGATTCTTTATGCCTATTCGAGTGCAGCACAAAACAATGGCTCTGCCTTTGCGGGTCTCAATGCTAATACACTTTGGTATAATTTATCCCTTGCATTTGTAATGTTTACGGGGAGGTTTATGTCAATTTTTTTAGGTTTATCTATAGCTGGTGCTATGGTGAATAAGAAAATTTTAGTTGCAAGTGCGGGTACTTTTCCTACACAAGGTGGTTTATTTTGCTTTCTCCTTATGGGTGTGATCCTTATTGTTGGAGCCCTTACTTTTTTTCCTGTTTTAGCCTTGGGACCTTTCACTGAATATTTGTATCTGCTCAAAGGGAAGGTTTTTTGATGACAAAATCGCGCCTTCGCTTTCAATCAGGTTATCCCAAGGGAATGCTTCGTGAGAGCTTGGGAGTGGCAATTAAGCGTCTTAATCCTTTTTATCTTGAAAAAAATCCGGTTATGTTTGTTGTTTATATTGGAGCAATCTTAACAACCTTAATTTTTTTCTACGATATCGTTAATAACTCAGTATTTCATGAACCTCTTTGGTTTACAGCCTCTATTTCTTTTTGGTTATGGTTTACTCTTTTATTTGCAAATGGCGCTGAAGCAATTGCTGAAGGGAAGGGCAAAGCTCATGCATCAAGTTTAAAAGCTCTTGCCCAAGAGATTATGGCACGGAGAATTTTGGAAAATGGTAATGAAGAAACTGTCGGAGCGGCTGAGCTAAGACGGGGTGATATTATCAGAGTTTCGATGGGTGAATTTATTCCTTCTGATGGTGAAATCATTGAAGGAATCGCTGCTATTGACGAATCGCCAATTACAGGAGAATCTGCTCCCGTTATTCGTGAAAGCGACAGTGATCGATCTTCCGTGACGGCGGGTACAAAGGTTATCTCAAACTCACTTCTTATACGTGTTATCTCAAATCCGGGGGAGAGCTTTTTAGACAGAATGATTCATTTGGTCCAAGCTGCTAAACGTCAGAAGACACCCAATGAAATTGCTCTTCAAGTCCTTTTGGTAGGACTTACGCTTATTTTTTTAATCGTTTGTGCGACTTTAGTTCCTTTTGCCCTATATTCTCAGAGTAAAATTTCTCTTACGGTTATTGTATCCCTCCTTGTTTGCCTTATTCCAACAACGATAGGAGGACTCGTTTCTGCTATTGGAATTTCAGGGATTGAAAGAGCGCTTCGAAAAAATATTTTAGCTATGAGCGGGAAGGCTGTAGAAACAGCAGGCGATATTGATATTTTGCTTTTAGACAAAACGGGAACAATTACCCTTGGGAATCGAATGCCTGTCGAATTGATACCTTTTGAGGGGGTTGATATTAAGGATCTAGCAAGAGCTGTGCAAATTTCAAGTTTTGCTGATCGTACACCTGAAGGTAAATCAATTCTCGCATATATCCAAAAAAATTATGGAAACCTCATTCAAGAGAGGGTTATGGCTGACTGTAAATTTATTCCTTTTAGTGCAGACACCCGTATGAGTGGATGTGATGGTGATTCTGTTGTCATTCGAAAAGGAGCCTGTGATTCCATACGAACATTTGTTGAAAAAAATAACGGAAAGGTACCCTCAAATTACTCTAAAATTATTGAAGAAATAGGGCTTAAAGGGGGCACACCCATAGCTATTGCAGAAAGTAACACTATTCTTGGTATTGTTTATCTTAAAGATATCATTAAACCTGGCATAAAAGAACGCTTCCAGCGCCTACGAGCAATGGGAGTTAAAACAATCATGATTACGGGGGATAACCCGTTTACCGCACGTACTATAGCTGAAGAAGTTGGGGTGGATACTTTTTTGGCAGAGGCAACCCCTGAGAAAAAAATGAATCTTATTAAGGAAGAACAAGCTAAAGGGTTTCTCGTTGCCATGACAGGTGATGGGACAAATGATGCACCAGCCTTAGCTCAAGCAGATTTGGGTATTGCGATGAACTCAGGTACCCAAGCCGCAAAAGAAGCTTCCAATATGGTTGATTTAGATAGTAACCCTACAAAAATACTTGAAGTCATTGAAATTGGAAAACAGCTTCTTATAACAAGGGGTTGCCTTACAACTTTTTCTATTGCTAATGACGTGGCTAAATACTTTGCAATTATTCCTGCAATATTTATAGCGACAATACCTGAATTGAATGTCTTAAATGTGACGCAACTTTCCTCGCCTCATAGTGCTGTTCTTTCAGCCATTATTTTTAATGCTCTGATTATCGTTGCACTTATTCCTCTTGCTTTAAGAGGCGTTAAATATCGTCCTGTTGGTGCTAAAAGTCTTTTAGCGCGTTCCCTCCTTCTTTATGGAGGGGGGGGACTGATCGCTCCATTTATAGGCATTAAATTAATTGATATGTTTTTATATCAAGTGAGTTTGATATAAATGATGAAGAATATCCTCATAGCCTTCAAAGTTTGTATGTTTACAATTCTTTTAACCGGTATTTTATACCCTTATTTAATCACAGGATTTTCTCACATTTTCTTTCATAAAAAAGCAAGAGGAAGTCTCGTTATTGACGATCAAAAGAAAATTATTGGTTCGGCGTTAATTGGCCAAGGCTTTAAAAACCCAGCTTATTTTTTTTCTCGTCCTTCTGCTGCAGGTAATGGATATGATGGAATGGCCTCAGGAGGTATGAATGACGGTCCAACATCCCAAAAATGGGTGAATCGTATTCAAACCCATTTAGCCCATCTCAAAGCTCATAATTCTGAGCCAATCCCTATTGATCTTGTTACATGTTCTGCAAGTGGACTTGATCCTCACATCACGCCTCAGGCTGCGTATTGGCAAGCTCCTACTGTCGCCTTCCATCGTGATGTTTCAATAAAGAGAGTCGTTTCCATTATTGATGAACACATTGAGCCCCCTCAATTGTTTATCTTAGGAAGTGCACGCATAAATGTTCTTCATTTAAACCTTTCCCTAGATCAATATCTTGGTCCTCCCGTGAGTATCCCATGAAGATATCCTCCCTTGATCAAGAAGACTTTTTTGAGCTGCTTCAGAAGGCTAACCGAGGGCGATTAAAAATTTATACAGGTCCGGTTGCTGGTGTTGGAAAAACATACCGTATGCTTGAAGAAGCGCATTCTCTAAAACTCAGGGGGGCTGATGTTGTTCTCGCCTATATAGAAACACATGGACGTAAAAAATTAAATGACCTCGTAGTAGGACTGGAAGTCGTTCCGCGTAAAAAGTATGAATATAAGGGTGTTATCCTGGAAGAAATGAACTTAGATGCGGTTCTAAGACGTAAACCTCAAATTGCAATTGTGGATGAAGTTGCTCATACAAATGTTCCTTTATGTCGTAATGCAAAACGTTATCAAGATATTATTGAGCTTTTAACAGCTGGGATTAACGTTATCTGCGCGTTTAATATTCAGCATTTGGAAAGTTTAAGTGACCTCATAAAAAAATTCACAAATGTAACCATCTACGAGACTATTCCGGATAGTTTTCTTAAATGGGCTGACCAAGTCATTAATGTTGACCTGGGGGTAGAAGATATCTTGGAAAGATTACAATCTGGACAAATTTATAGTGGAGAAAAAATATCCCTTGCCTTACAGAATTTTTTTAAAGAGGAAAACCTTTCAAAATTAAGGGAAATAGCCCTGAGGGAAGTTGCAGAAGCTGTTGAACAAGCGGCAAATATAGCTTCTTCTAAATCTTTAAAACTAAAAGAAGAACTCTATATAAGCTCCCAAATGATGCTTTGTTTAGTACCTCAAAAGTGGAGTCAAAGAACCCTCTTTAAAAAAGCTTCAAGATTAGCAGGAAGACTTAATAAAGAATGGTTTCTCGTCTATGCAGAAACACCCGAAGATGAACCAGAGAAAATTGATTTAGAAAAGCAAAGATATTTATTTTCGGATATTCAATTTGCTAAGGATTTAGGAGCTCGTATCGTTCATTTCAAAACGAGGGATCGAGTTAAAGCTTGGCTTGACTTTGCGGAAAAAGAGAAAATCTCACACATTATTATTGGGCGCATTGAGGAAAAATGGTGGCAAGAAGCCCTAGGTTTAGATCCATTATACTCTCTCCTCAGAAAATCTAAGAACTATGACGTTTATATCATGAGTTATCATAAAAGTTGAGAAGGAGAGGCTCTTTTATGAGAATTAGATCCCAAATTATTCTAGCTCAACTCCCGACAGCCATAATAATTTCTTTAGTTACTTTCTTTTTTATTTTTATATTGGTGCAACTTGAAAAAAAATCCGAAGCTATATTAGTTGATAATTTCAAAAGTGTTCTTGCAATGCAAAGTCTCAATGAATCTCTCGAAGAACTTAATGGTTTAAAGGTAAAAAATGAGTCTTCAATAGAAGGAAAAAAATTAAAAATTAAAAACATAGAAAATAAAATTGAACAGCAATTGTTTATTCAAGACGCTAATACTAAAGAACTTGGAGAAAAAGAGCTAACGCAAGCCCTTCATGAGAAATGGAAAACTTATAAAGAACACAATTTAACAACTGATCACATATTATCCCCGGTTGATATTGATAATATTAATAAATTATATAAAGAAGTTAAAAAATTATCCTTTGAAATTATTATGTTAAATCAAGATGCGCTCGTTCAAAAGAAAGGTGATTTCTCAAAATTCATTTCTAACTTTCTTTTTTTTATTACCTTTGGATCTATAATGAGTCTTATTTTCGGTTTTTTTACATCATGGTTCTTTACGGGCCTCTTTCTGAGCCCATTAGATAAGATGGCTGACATCATGAGTCGAGTTGGGAGAGATGGAGATACAACCTATCTACACATCAAAGGTTCAGATGAAATCGAAAAGTTATCTGATGAGTTTAATATGATGACAAGCCGCTTAGAAGAATATCATCGTACCTCTCTAGGGCAAGTCATGAAAGAATATCAGATTTTGAAAACGACTTTGGATGTTTTTCCCGATCCTGTTTTTCTCTTAGATCCTAAGGATGAAGTGGCTTTTATGAATTATCCTGCTCAAACCCTCTTAGGGTTTTCAGGTAATTACAAAAAGATAAATCCTCTTATACATATGGAGGGGATACTCAAAGAAGCATTAATAACAATAATACACCAAGTTATGATGACCAAATCTCCCTATGTCCCAGAAAATATTGAAGAAGCCATTCCCTTTTCGAAAGAGAATAAAAAAATATTTTTTCTACCATGGGCTTATCCAGTAAAAAAAACGATGCCAAATGGTTCTCAAGAATTACATGGTGTTGTTCTTATTCTTCAAGATTTGATGCGTCAGCCACAGGTTGAAATAGGGAAAGTAGACGTCTATGAGACTCTTATTCATGAATTTCAATCTCCACTCAATGAAATTCAAATGGCTATCTATACATGCGTTCAAGAGAACGCGGGACCTCTAACGGAAAAACAGCAAGAAATTCTTTATGGAGCTCATGAAAAATGCGATTATCTTGAGAAACTATGTTTGGATCTTCTCAATTTCTCACAAGTGAACCAAAAAAGCCAAAGCCTGGAAAAAGAAGAAATTGATTTGAGTCAGCTGGTTGGGAAGATGATTGCCTCTCTTCAGCTAGAGTCTTATCAAAAAGGAATTTTTATAGAGGTTGAAGAGCCTCCCTATTTAAGCAAGGTACACGCAAACATCAAACAAATAGATATCTTGTTAAATAATATATTTCATAATGCATTACAGCATGCAGAGCCTGGCAGTAATGTAAAAATAAAAATTACCGAAAAAAAGAACGCCATAGAAATATCAGTTAACAATAAAGGAACTCTCATTCCTCTAGAACATCGTAAAAACATCTTTAAAAAATACTTTAAAGTTCCTGGACAGGCTCAAGAGGGTGCAGGGTTAGGACTCTACATAGCCAAGCAAATTATTCAATCCTTAGGTGGGAAAATAGGTTTCAAAAGCTCAGAAAAAGAAGGAACAACATTTTGGTTTGAAATACCTTTTGATGAACAAAACGTACAGAAGAGAGAATTCTGACTTTGTTAACTATTTGGTAACCATTTTAATCCTATTTTTAGAGTGAAGCCATCTATGGATGAGATAAGCTAATAAAAAGAAGGAGAAAAAAATGATATATAAGGAATGTATAGACAAGTGCTTTGATTGTGTTAAAGCCTGTGATCGCTGCTCTGAGGAGGGAGGAAAAAACTCAAAAGAGTGTAGGGAAAGCCATGATATGCTTACGGTTTGTGCTGAAGTTTGTGCCCTCGTTGGACGACTTACTGCGAAAGGGATTTGTTGCGAAGAAATCTATGACCTTTGTGCGAAGATATGTGATGAATGTGTCAAAAAGTGCAATAAAATTGATCATGCATATGCAAAAGATTGCGCTGATGCCGCAAAAAAATGCGCTGATGCTTGTCGCAAATGCTCCAATGATTGTTGTAGTGAAAAAAAAGAAAGAAAAGTTTGCTAATAAAAATATAAAATTGTCTCGCTTGTAAATTCGAATGATGAATTCGAATTTACAAGTTATAATAGACAATAGAATTAAAAGTCGTGTGTTCATTTTTAAATGAGGAAACAAGAGTTTTGCTTTTTTCTGCTATTTAACGTATATGTTATGCTAATCACTACCCTCAAAACACACAGAGAGTTATTCATTGCAAGATCTTACAGAAGTATATGGTTGGCTTGTTAATTTTGTTCAAGATTGGGGTTATGTTGCTGTCTTTTTAGGCTCGTTGATTGAAGGAGAATCGGTTATTTTTATAGCCGGTTTTTTTGCTCATGAAGGAATCCTTTCCCTTCCAAAAATTATACTTGTTTCATTCATTGGTACTCTTTTTGCAGATCAGGCCCTTTACCATGTGGGTCGACATTATGGTAATCACGTTATCGATAGGTTTCCCTCTTTGAAACCGCGAGCAGATAAGGCTTTTGCACTACTACGCCGTTACGACAATATTTTTATCCTTAGCTTTCGTTTTATTTGGGGGATTCGTATTATTAGTCCTATTATTATCGGAAGTAGCGGCATTGGATTTAAACGCTTTTTGATTTTAAACTTTATAGCAGCTATCATCTGGTCTGTTGGAAGCTGTGTTGCAGCCTACTATTTCGCTCATCTCATTATGGATAAAATGTATCTTTTTCCTAAAATTATTTTAGCTATTCTTCTTATAGGTGGGGTAGTTATTTACTTTATCAGTAAATGGCGAAGACAGCGTGTCCCCTAAGGACTGAAAGGAGTTTTAATTTATGTCGCATCGATATCCTGTTACATGGCAAGAATTTTATCTTAATGCCCAGGCTCTGGCCTGGCGCCTCAATGAAAATACCACCTGGACGGGAATGATTGCCATTACACGAGGTGGTTTAGTGCCAGCTGCTGTTATGGCTCGAGAGCTGGGGATTCGAAAAATCGATACAATCAGTATTTTGAGTTATAGCGATGATGATAAACAAATTGAACCTCTTGTCATTAAAGGATGCCAAAGAGAGGAAGGGGGTAAGAATTGGTTAGTTGTAGACGATTTGGTTGATACAGGAGCCACCGCCAAAATTGTGCGAGATATGCTTCCCAACGCTCATATTACAGCCATTTATGCAAAACCTTCTGGAAAAGACCATGTCGACACCTACATGACAGAAGTTAGTCAAGATACATGGATTGTTTTTCCTTGGGAGGAAGAAACCTAAGCTGCAACTTTTTCTGATAGCGAAGTAAGAGATATGGCAATTTGATTTACAATCTCTTCTGTCAGATTTAAGGTCTCTCCCTCTGCCATGATGCGAATCAAAGGTTCAGTACCTGATGGACGAACCACAAGTCTGCCATTCCTCCCAAGTTGAGCACGAGCCTTTTCAAAAATTTCCTCAACATCGGGGAGTTTGAGGAGAGATGGAGAAAGTCTGACATTCTTCAATATTTGGGGAAAGGGGGTAAATAGTTTCAGGACTTGACTAGCTGGTGTTTTCTTTAAAGTCAAAACAGTGAGGACTTGAAGCGCTGTAAGGAGTCCATCCCCAGCAGTTGCATAATCGGAAAGAATGATATGACCGGATTGTTCTCCACCAATATTGTACCCTTCATCGCGCATTTTCTCAGCCACATAGCGATCCCCTACGGGTGTTCGAACAAGAGAAATGTGATGACTCTCAAGATAACGTTCGAGTCCTAGATTAGACATTAAGGTTGCTACTAGACCACGACCCTTTAAAAGCCCTCTCTCACTCCAATCCGTTGCGATCAACGCCATGATTTGATCACCATCAATCAAGCGTCCAGTTTCATCGGCAAAAACGACTCGATCCGCATCTCCATCAAAAGCAAGCCCAACATGGGCCCCAACCTCTTTTACCTTCTCACACATCAATTGAGGATAGGTTGCTCCACACTCCGCATTTATATTTTTTCCATTAGGTGTGGTTGAAAGGGGGATGACAGTCGCACCAAGCTCTTTCAAGACTAAAGGAGCAACTTTGTAGGCAGATCCATTGGCACAGTCAACAACAACGCGTAAGTCTTCGAATTGAATATGGCGAGGAATACTTCCTTTCACAAATTCTACATATCGTCCTACTGCATCTTGTAAAAGACTCATTTGTCCTAAATAGGGAGGCTGAACAAGAGGAAGAGATCCTTCGAGGCGAGCTTCAATCTCTCTTTCCACTTCATCAGAAAGCTTAAAACCATCAGGATCGAAGAGTTTAATTCCATTATCTGCAAAAGGATTGTGAGAGGCTGAGATCATGACGCCTAAATCAGCACGTAAAGAGCGTGTTAGCATGGCTACAGCTGGAGTAGGTAGAGGTCCTACAAGAGCGACATCCATTCCGACAGAAACAAAACCGGCAGCGAGTGCGGCTTCCACCATATAGCATGAAAGGCGCGTATCTTTACCAATCACGACCCGATGGCGATGATCTCCCCGCATAAAATGAAGACCAATAGCCTGTCCCAAACGTGTAAGGGTATGGGGCGTTAAAGGCTCAATATTGGCTTGTCCCCGAATTCCATCTGTCCCAAAAAACTTTCGCATTGTATTTTAATATCCTACCTTATCTACGTATTGGTTTATTTTCCTCTGAAGAAGAAAGAAAATCCATTTAATACTTATCCTCATTTCTGCAGCAATAAGGCCAATAACATATTGTTACAATTTTTTATGGATAGGTACCCTCAACACTTTCTGGGGGGATTACATGGAGAGGAGATATACAGATCAATATTCACATGAACTTGATCTTTTGTACAAAAGATACTATGAATCAATGGAATCAAATATATATGAGGTTAAGATTATGCTAAAGAAAATTGTTACTTGCACGGCTATAATTTCTATTTTTTGTTCAGATATTGCCTTCTGTATGTTGGATTCAGAGCGCGTGGCTCACTCAGCTTTTATAGCAAAACAAGGCGGGAAAATTATTCAAACAACGGGAACTTATGATGATCGTCATGCTCCTTATTCGACATTTAAAGTTCCGCTGGCGCTTATGGGGTATGAGTCTGGAATTTTAGAAACTGAGGATCACCCAAAATGGTCATTTAAGGAAGAATATGAGAACAATTTTCAAGGGTGGTACTCACACGAAAAAGGAGTAGCCTATGGATGGTGCCAAGAGCATACTCCACGAACATTTATGAAGTATTCAGTTCTTTGGTTTTCACATCAAATTACAGAGCGTCTTGGTCTAGAGCTTTTCAAACAGTACACTGCAAAATTAAACTATGGAAATAGGGATTTTTCTGGAACACCCGGTCAAAACGATGCTCTATTGAACAGTTGGCTAGGGACATCACTTGAAATCTCACCTCATGAGCAAGTGCAATTCCTCGAAAAACTACTTGCTAACGAACTTGATTTTTCTAAAGACGCTCAAAAAATGACCAGAAAAATAATGGATCGGGAAGAAGAGTGGGGGGGATGGAAGTTATATGGTAAAACTGGAGGGGGGAGTGCAAATAATGGATGGTTTATTGGGTGGATTGAAAAGAACGGCCAACAAATTGTTTTTGCGCAATACCTTGACTTGGCGGATTCAAACCTTGATTTAGAAGGTATACCTATTCAAAAAACCGTTGGGCTCACTGCCAAGGAGATTATCAAGAAAAGGATGTTAGACTTACTAAGGTAAAGGTTCGTCAATCAATCCAGATTCAACTAAAAAGTGATAAGCAACATCTTGAGGGGATAATCCTTTACCATCTACTTCATAATTGAGTTTCTGTATGTCCTTTGTACTGATGAATCCAAAAAGGGGCGAGAGAGCTTGGTAGATTTCAGGATGAGCATCTAAAACTGATTTCCTTATCAAAGGAGCGGCATGGTAAGGAGGGTAAAAATTTTTGTCATCCTTTAAAGTTATCAAATTGTACTTACTCAATTTTCCATCTGTCGTAAAAGCTGCGATAACCTCAGCTTCATAATTTTCAATGGCCGTATACATAAGATTGGGATCTATCTGAAGTATATTTTTAAAGCTGAATCCATAAACCCGATTTAAACCTGGAAAAGAATCTGCCCGCTTCAGAAATTCAGGAGGAGCTGCAATAGTTAAGTAAGAAGACATCCGAGTAAGATCGCTTAAACAGTACAGGTTATGTTCTTCAGCAAATTCCTTTTTAATTGCAAGAGACTGAGAATTTGAAAAACCAAAAGGGTCAAGCCATATGAGATTAAATTTATCTTTATAAGCGGTTCTTACCTCCTGTAAAATGTCTGTGGGATTCGTTGTTTGAGTTTTTTTTAAAACCGTTACATAAGCAGTACCTATGTATTCGGGATAAAGATCAATTTCTCCTTTGAGTAATGCTTGATGAACAATATCCGTTGCTCCGAGGTTGAACTTGCGTTTAACACTTAAAGAAGTCCTGGATTCAATAAGTTGAGCCATAAGTTCGGCTAAAATATACTGCTCTGTAAAATTCTTACTTGCGATAATAATTTTGTCATTATGCGTACCTTCAACCTCTTTTAAAAACGTATGTCCTCCCCAAAAGATAAGGAAAAGACTTAGACTTGCAAGGACAAGCTTTTGAAAGAGGGGAATTTTATGACGGGTAAGCTTTCTCTTTTGAAACCTCGCTTCGATTTTAGAAATACCATAATCAAAAACAAGAGCAAGACATGCTATAGGAATGGCACCTAATAAAATGAGGGAAGAATCATTCAGGGAAAGACCCTGCATAATAAAATCCCCCAAACCTCCTGCCCCAATAAAAGCGGCTATGGTAGCAATACCAATCGTCATTGCTGTTGCAACGCGTAGACCAGAAATGATCATAGGAAATGCAAGAGGCAATTCAACATGCCACAATCTTTGAAGACTTGAAAAGCCAAGCCCCTTAGAGGCTTCTATGTACTCAATCGGGATATTCTCTAAACCTGTAGTGGTACTCCTTAAAATAGGATAAATAGCGTAAAAGGTAAGAACAACAAGTGTAGGAAGGGTCCCTAATCCTAAAAAAGGGACAAGGAACGCGAGCATTGCAAGGCTAGGAATTGTTTGAGAAATACTTCCTGCTTTTAAAATAAATGTGCGTAGAAAAGAAAACCGTACAATTCCGATTCCTAAAGGAATGGCAATCACAGTTGCAAATATAAGAGAGAGACTCGTTAAATAAATATGCTCCATGGTCTTCTCTTGAAGAGCTTCCATGTGACTTCCTAAAAAATTAAGAAACCAGTTGATAATTCCCTCCATCGTTTCTTAAGCCTGTGCAAACCAATTGTTCAACAAACCTGGTTTTAGGAAATTGACATAAATCTTCTTTCGTCCCTATTTGTTCAATTTTTCCTTGTTTTATAACAGCGATGCGATCACCAAGCTTGAAAGCTTCTGTGATATCATGAGTAACAAAAATGATCGTTTTTCCTAACTGATTTTTTAAATGTAAAATTTCATCTTGTAGGCTACATCTTGTAACTGCATCCAAAGCACCAAAGGGTTCATCCATCAGGAGACATTCAGAGTCTGTTGCAAGAGCTCGAGCAACGGCGACACGCTGTTGTTCCCCACCAGAGAGTTGATCAGGATAACGATTTAAATAAAGAAACGGATCAAGACGTATAAACGCTAAAAGCTCATGTATTCGTCTTTGGCGAAAATCAGAAGGTTTTTTGGAAAGTTTAAGGACAATATCAATATTTTCCTCCACTGTCATATGAGGAAAAAGTCCTGCTTTTTGGAAAACATACCCAAAGAATGAACGACGAAGTTCAACGAGATTATATGTATTAATGTTTTTTCCTTTGAGAAGAATTGTCCCCTGTGTTGGTTCTTCAAGTCCGTTCAGGAGCTTTAGAAATGTTGTTTTTCCTCCTCCGGAAGATCCGATTACAACTAGGCTTTCACCTTTTTTAATGAAAAAAGAAAGATTTTTAATACTCTTTTCTTTTTCCCCATAATAGGTTTTTGAGACATTTATAAGCTCAATAAGTTTTATCTTATCCAGAAAAGTCTCCTTAGGATTTTTATTATTATCTTAATGATGCCTTTAATGAAAGAAAGGGTCAAATCGTAAATACACTAAAGGATATTAAGCCTCACGTTCTTAACTTCAACCACAGGCGCCTCTGAACTTTCACTTACAGCAGGCAAAATAACGGGATATATAAAATGCCGTGTATTATTTTCATCTACTGTAAAATCTAGGCTAAGCCTTTGCCAAGAACCATCCCCAGGATGAACCTGAGACTTTATTTTCTCAGAATTAGAATTAAGGTAGCCCCAATATTGGATATATGCTCCCGGTGCGTTACTTAGAACATCAACTTCAAACCTAAGCTGTTTACCATGAAGCAACCTCATTTCTGCTGTTGGGATTTGATAATAAAATACATATCCATCTCCCTCAACGGCAACATGACCGTCTCCCATCTGAGCAACCTTTCTAGCACCCCATCGTCTTCCTCCTTGAGCTGGATCTACTACAAATTGATAGCCAGAAGGTATACCAACGTGTGCACCCACAAAAGAAGAGTTAAAGGTTAGAGGTAGAGGTTCTACTTTCATTAAATTGACTCCTCTAATTTCAACCTCAGGGAGTAATGAGTCTTCACTTACAGCTGGCATAATGGCAGGATAGAGGAAATACTGTTGCTGGCGAGTATCGACCTGAAATTCAATCATTAACCTTTCCCACTCCCCGATTCTTGAATATCGTGCAGATTGGGTTTTATGGAAATTCGGATAATCCCAGTATTGGATGTAGGCTCCTGGCGAATTACTTCGGATTTCAGCCATAAACCGCAGTTTCTGACCAGCCAACCTTATGATATCGCTCTGCAATAACTGGTAATAGAAAACGTATCCATCCCCCCTAAGTGTGATATGTCCTTCTTCTTTTGGAACAATACCGTTGAGCCCCCATTTTCTTCCAGATTGAGAAGGATCTAGAACAAATGTATAACCTTGAGGAATGGTTCCTATTGATGATGAGGCCGATGAAGGGGTTACTGCAAAGTCAGGGTTAATAAATGGAATTTCCTCTCTCTGACCCCCCAACATATCTTTAGCAAGGGGTGTCCAAGGAACACCAGCATATATAGAATTATTACCCTCTTCTCTAATGCCATACTTTTCTTTAAAAAGAGACGAGTTCCAGTCTTGTAGTCCTCTTATGTCTTTTATTTCTTTTTGAGTTAATTCTGCAAAATCAAGATCACTTAAGATTGTATGAAATGTGATAGCAGCTTTTTGAGTCGCTAGATTTATAACCGTTGAGACAAAAAAGTTTGTTTCATTATCTTTTAAACCATGAAGTGCGGGAAAGTCACCTCCAGAAGAAATAACCACTCGATTCCCTAAGCGCGTTTTTCCATCGACACCGTTATGAGAACTAATTCCACCTGGTAAAAATTGAACCCGCGCACTGCTGCCAACAAGTTTAATTGAGTTAAGAGGTGAGAATATGCCCACATGAACATTTGCCCCCTTTGAATAGGGTTTTGGCGTTGAAAACTCTGCATTGGGGAATACCCAAGACTGCGGCCTTAAGAGTCGCTGGCAATTTTTCCATGGATCATCTTGTACAACGTAAAAATAGTCAACATTTTCAGCCAGTATGCCAAATTGTTTGAGAATCGTCTGTGTTTCTGAAAAAAAAGGGAATACAAGAGGATTTAATTCGTCCACGTGTTGGTGAGCGGCAAAGGAAAAAATAGGCATCCCCTGATTCTTCCTCATAATTTCTTCACTACCTGGATGGTAAGGATGAACAACAGGAGCTTTCGGCATATTAAAGCCATATTGTGCACTATTCCCAACCCTATATCTGTTGAGGAGATAATTGTGTAACTGAAATTCAGAATCCATTATTTGTATTTCATTTGAGGTAAACCCTTTTTTTTGAATACCGAAACGATCACGAATTTGACCTATTTCTCTCTTTGCAGTCCTGTAATCTTCAACAGCCCTAATTTTTTCAAGTTCCTGGGAATGAGCGAGGAAATGTTCCAAAGCAGCGGCTTTCAATGTCCAAGGCTCATAGAGTGGCTGATAGGAAAAATTATTAAATTGCGTCGAATCCAGCTTTCTGTTCAAATTCGCTAATTTTCTCTTCAACTTTCCTTCCCTTTGTTCTTGAGGAAGCTCGAGAATGTCATCAAATCCTGCTTTTAAAGTAGAAACACTACAGAGGAGGGAGAAGGTAAGCAATAAAGGAAAGCGCATCATTTTAACCACCATTCTTTTCTATTTATTATATAAGTAATATTAGTTAATTTTTCAAGAGAGTCATAAGCTTTAAGAGCATTGATCAAAAGATAATGGGGGGTGTCCCTACGGGTGCTCTTTCTTTAATCGAAAAACAATCGAAAGCGTTTTTTCAAGTAACCCTTCAGCAAAAACCCAAGTTTGAAGAGCTTCTATGGCAACTTCATCAAGACGTGTGTGACCTGAACTCTTATGAAGAATTGCATGAACGACTTTCCCTTCCGCATTTGTTTTAACTTTAATAGCTACGGTTCCTTGTTGGTTCCTTTTCCGACACACCCAAGGATATTGAGGAAGGGGACAGTAGGATTGCCGAGGAGATACTTGATGTGCCGTGAAAGTGGTAGCTCTCATCTCTTGCTCTTCCTGTTTTAGAATTCTTTCTGAAGCTTGTCTTTGATAAGGGGCTCGAGCAGTTGTATGATCGTTCTTATCATTATAAGAATTAAATTTAACTTTCTGAAGAAGAAGGGAAGATTGGCTTGTTTGAGCAACCTTCCTTTTAATTTTCTTCAAAAATGGTTTTGGGGCTTTAAAAAGGTTCACCTGATTTTGAACTGTTGAAGGTTGGTCTATTCTTTCGTCCCATATAATCTCAACTGTATTGATTTCATTTTCAGGCGATTGGACTAAAGAAGAGGGCATTAAAAAGCAAGCTAAAACCCCATGGAGCCCAAGAGAGGAAAGAAAGGCAAACGCTAAGGAGTTGTCTTGCAACCTACGGTGCGTAGCAATGGCTCTCAACTCATGTAAAATGGCTTGATACACCTTAATCTCCTCATCCTGTTTTTGCCTCTAACCCAACAAAAAAAGCCCGACCCCGCGTTCCATACCCATAAACTTCTTCATATCGTTTATTTCCCAAATTTTCTATGCGCCAAAAGAAAGACGCATGGCGAGTTATAGTGTAAGAACTTCCTATATTGACGATTCCGTAAGGAGAAAGTCTTTTCTTATTAGCACTGTCCTTACGAGCAGTTACGCCATAGCCTTGTAAAAAGAAAGAAAGATCTGTAAGGGCTTGCCAGTAAAGTCCTCCTGCCCCTTTAAAGGTTGGGAGGAGGGGTGATTTTGTTTTATGAGGGAAATCTCGTGCGTGCGTGAGGGTCAAAGCAACTTTAATTTCCAGAGCTTTTATTGGTTTTAAGCTGAAAGCCATTTCAAGACCTTTAACCACACGCCGTCCTCCATTGAATCTTAACCATTTTCCATCAGATAACTGCCGAGACAAGGCCACCTTATTTATATTGTTAATAAATCCCGTAAGATTTACGAGACCCTTATCCGCAAATAGGCTTTGATCCACCCCTATCTCAAAACTACGACTTTTTTCGGGCTTTAAGTGAGGGTTAGGGACTTGCCAAGGTGTTTTTTGAAAAAGATCGGATAGAACGGGTGGTTTAAAATTAGTACCAAAACTCGTACGAAGCAACGTCGAGGAAGTCACTTTTTGATCAACACCCACATTAAAAGTAAGATTTGTTCCTAAAGATTGATAGTAATCCCCGCGAATTCCCCCTTTTAGAGCCGTTTCCTCGAAAGGGGTGTAAGTATTGACGAGATAAATTCCACCATGAGATCTTTTATGAAGGTTAGGTTCTTTTGCCCGCTCCAGTCCCCCTTCAAATCCACCTAAAAGGGTATTTTGTGAATTTATCTTGTAGGATGAACGATAAAGAAGGACAGGTTGTTCTCCGATTGTTGTTTGATGAAAATTGGGCGCATTGGTTTTATTCAAGATGCGCGAATAGGTAGCTTTCAGAGAGTGTTCCCATGTCTCATTACCCCATTTACTTTCGAGGCTTGAAAGAATGGTTTGCTCCTCCCCAAAATTTTTAGCTTTAAAGGGAAGAAACGCATTTTCTTTTTTCGAAAATGCTGGATTGTCGAATTGAACTTTTCCTTCTGCATATCTGATAAGCGCTTCTACTTCCCAATTATCTGTTAAGGCATATCCAATACGAGAAGACAGTGTCCCATTTTTGTAACGATCACTCTCACGGTTACCATGAAGAGGGTTCGTAAATGAATCTGGCCCTCTTCCAAATCCCGCAAGTGTGCCTGAAAATTGAAGAGGCCCTTCCTCACCTTGGGCCGTAAGAATACCATATCGTGTAAAAAAACTCCCTCCTTCTGCATGGGCTTTTAGTGAAGGCTTACCCTGTCCTTTTTTAGGGACAAGTTGGATCACCCCACCCAAAGCCCCAGGACCATATATTAAACTCTGTGGACCAGGAAGGACCTCAATTCGTTCAAGATCAGCATTCAGAAAATTAGAGAGATTAATACTACCTCCAGAGGCAGGATTATTAACGTAAATATCATTCACCAGAACCAGATTTTGAGAAGAACGAGCTCCTCGTATAAAAAAATCCGCATTACGACCTGTTGGACCATTTGAATAGAGAATAACACTCGGTGTATAGGTAAGTGGTTCTTTTAGGAATATTTCTTGATAGTCTTCAATTTCCTGATGATCAACAAAAGTTTCATGTCCTCCTACTCCTTCGGAGGAGGAAAAAAGAGACGTATCCACAACCTCATATCTCTCAATATCCTCAGCGTATGCTAGAAAAGGACACATAAAAATAAAAATACACGTAAATAGATAAGGATGAATCACATCGCCTCCGTTGAAATGCCGACAATTGCTTGCCGTCACCACTAACGGATAGCCGTGACTTCTGACGCACCCCGCGCAAAAGACTGGTGACTCGTTATGGCAGGTCTCCTGACTCGAGTGTCATCACCTTAACTCCCCCTTCCCGAAGTTACCTTCAGTGGTTTTTTGGAGCAGGCTATTCCCTTACAGTTACGGGGGTAGTCGTGGTTTTGCACCACATTCCCTTTTAAACATTAAGCACCATAGCTGCTCAGCATATAAAATTTTTTAATGTGTGCGTCAAGGGTAACAATTCATCCCATGTATGGTAGACTATTAACGTTAAGGAGAAACTATGTGGCCTGATGTCATCGACCTTCGAAATTTTTATGGGACGCGCTTAGGACACGTCGTTAGACGAATGATTCGGCGCAAAATTCGGGAGATGTGGCCTAATGTGAGAAAGTGCGATATGATTGCCCTAGGCTATCCTACTCCTTTTTTAAGATACTATCGAGAGGAAGCGCGTCGATTGGTTGCCCTAATGCCTGTGGAACAAGGAGCTCTATCCTGGTCTCGGAAAACACCCAATATTGTGGTTTTAACAGAACAAAACCAACTTCCCCTCGCCGATAAATCTGTAAGCTTAGCTCTTGTTGTCCATGCTCTAGAGCATACCTCAAATCCTAGAGAGATGATTAGAGAAATTTGGCGTGTTTTAGAGGACGGAGGTCGATTACTCCTCGTTGTTCCTAATCGAACGAGTATTTGGGCACGTTTAGAGAAAACCCCTTTTGGCCATGGTCATCCCTATAGTCTGACCCAGTTGAACCAGCTTCTCGTAGAAAATACGTTCACCCCCCTCCGTGCCGAACATGCACTTTACATCCCTCCTTCCCAATCGAGAGTTTTTTTAAGTGCAGCAACTGCTTGGGAAAAAATGGGACATAAATGGTTCCGAAATTTATCAGGCGTTCTGATTGTGGAAGCCGAAAAACAAATTTATGCTGGAAGTCTGGTAGAAGAATTGGCCTGGAAAAAAAAGCTTCAACTAGCCAAAAAGCTAGCCCTACGTATAAAAAATTGAGCAGACAGAGCAAAGCTCGCGTCTACTTCCCTAGAGTCGCATACACTTTCTCTTTCTAAAAATCATACCCGACCCTGACGAGGGCATCGCCGAGGTTTTGGCCGCTGCCGAGTTGAGCACTCACGTTTCCAATGATGTAGAGGCCTTTGGCGAACTGAACGGTCACGCCAACACCTGGCGCTACTTGGTTACGGATTTTGCTGTCTCCTAAAAGAGTTAGGGTTTGAGGTTCTCCTATTATTCCGCCCTTCACATGGGTTCCGCTAATCGGATGCTTGTGCACGTAAGATAGCTGAAAGGCAGGTCGTACAAGGGCATCACAAAGGACATAGGTGCGGTAGAGTTGAGCGCCGACTTCTCCTCTTAAGAATTGGGAGGTCTTTGACTTAAT
>JAIEMB010000002.1 GCA_019752515.1 Alphaproteobacteria bacterium
GTTTTTCCTTTACCCAGCCATTATGCCTGGTGTGGGAGAAGGTTCAGAAGCACCTATAGTTAAAATTAAGAACGTACGCCTTGGGAGAGCATAGTAATACTTTCCTATTCTGTGAGGTCTCTCCCGGAACTTACGGCTGTAGAGCCGCAAGTTCCGGAGGACGGTTATTTATAAGAAAGGCTAATGATTTTTATCTTAAGCTTTTGGATGAAACCGGTTGGGGGAGGAGAGGGTGAGAATACGGCCCCAGACTCGCTCAAATACTCGGCAAAGAGCACCATTCGCCATGACATTACAGCTGGTGATAAGAGGATCTAAAAAGACATTAAGGGCTAAAATAATGGCGATCATTTCAGGATTAAAATCGAGATAAGTTTCGTAAATGGGAAGCATAATGAAAATGGCTCCTCCAATGACGGCTGCAGTGGCAAAGCGAGCTAAAACAAAGACAAAACTAAAATGAGCCCAGGTGATAAGGTCAGGATTTTCTCCATAAAAATGGCGATAAATAAGAAAACATAAAAACGTATTGGCGATACAATCCCCAATTTGTTGGATGTTGGTTGTAGCAGGGATAATCGCTTGGGCAAGGCTAGGATTGCGTAAGTTTTTAGCAGTTCCTGCAATTGTCCATGGCATTGTGGAAAGGCTGCAGCCGGAGGTTAAAGCAATTCCACCTGCGGGTAAAAGATTTTTTATATTAAGAAGTATTTTTCCTAAGGAATATCCGGCACCGAGGGTGAAAAGGACAAAGAGGTAAAAAATTAAAAATAAAACTAACCAGAGAACAAGAACGGCATAATGGGTAAAAATATGATCTAGCAAATGAGTTTGATACATTTGAACCGCAAATCCTAGAATAAATAGGGGAATAAGCCTTGCAAAAACCTGTGTAAGCATCCATTCTACCATGTCTTTGCCTTGGGCGATGAGGGGAGTCAGAATCGATTGTTTACTAAAGGCATTCATACACCCTAAGGTTAACCCTACGATAGCGCCCTTCTCAGCTGACCACCAACTAGGCTTACTCAAAGGCAATCGCCACAAGGCCATAAAATCGGATGATAATGTTGAAACCCCAAAGGAAGGCAAATTATCAGCAGCAAAGGAAGCACACACATAAGCATACCAAACGCTGGAAAGATTGGAGAATCCTTCAAAGAGAAGAAGAGCAACGACAAAGAGGGGGGCCTTATGCTCAAAAGAACGAACAGCATAAGCAATAAAGAGGCCTACAGTGACAGGCATTACCCACACAAGAATATCCTTGATGAGCAAGCTGATTGTATAAAAAAACTGATGAGCAACAGAAGGTAAAAGATTTGCTAGGAGCAGGTATAGAATTAAAACAAGAAGAACTTGAACACTTCTATGCTTTAGAGAATGAATGAGCGTCAATATAATTCCATACATATAATGACTCTTAGCAAATTCTAAGCTTGAGGGGAATACCCATTTTGACTCTTTTGCTAGCTGCAAATAAAAGGAAATAAGTTTGGAAGGCTATGTTGTTCCAAAAGTAAACCCATGGGCATAAGCCCATGGATAAATGAATTAAATGATTTTTTAATGTCCTGGAACATTTGCCCCAAGAACTGGGATAGGAGTAACATTTCCATTAAGTCCAAGATTACTTACAATTTTCAAAGATGCACCCCATGTTGTAGGAGCAAAAACGCCTGTTTCTCCACCATGCTCTTTACGTTCAAAAGCTATATCGCCACCTAATTCCTGGATATGAACTGTCGTAGCTTTAACGTATGTATTATCGGGAATAGCATAGGTGACAAGGTTGAAACCGTAAGGAGCGTGGCTAACTTCAATGGCTTCTTTCCACTCTTTCCCCACTTTATACAAAAGGGCAATCTGAGTAAGTGATTGATTGAGAGACTTATTTTGAAAATCCTTAAAAAGAGCGCTAGAGAGACAGAGGCGATTTCCAATGAGATTTTGAGTGGCAAAATTGAGTCTATCTTCTTCACTTGGTTGATAATTATGACGTACAAAGTTAGTATCAAGAGTGCGATAAAGAGTTTCGTTATCCTCAGGAATAATAAATTCATCGCTTACTTTTTCGTGCTTTCCAATAGTAGCAGCGATACGAACACACGTCTGGGAGGGAACATTTACTTTGAATGCAAGCCCACGAGGAGCGATGTTAGCGGTAGCTATATACTCCCAACCCTTTTTGGTCTTTCGTTGAATACGAATTCTCTCTACTCTTTGGTCGTCCTCAAAATTGCTTTTTAGAATAAGATTTGCATTTGCTTCATGAAGGCAAACAGCTGTCGTTAACAGAAAGGCTGATAGCTTGGTTTTCATAAAAATCTCCACAATAATAGTTTGCAATAATTCAATTAATTACAATAAATTATCAAACATTTTGATAAAATACAGTGCCAGGTACTTAGGGAGATTTTTTAAAAGATCAAGAGATATTTTTATCACTGGCACAAATGGTTCATATGTCAGGGTTAAATTCTAATCTAGCTTCCGTTCGACTAGAGAGTTTCGTCCTTGAATGTATTCATAATACCCTCATGTGCTGGGAGCTCTTTTCTTCTCCAAGAAATAACCTAATTGCGTCTTCAGAACTTTTGGTTGAACTTCCTTGATTGTATTGGGCTCTAAAAGTCCAAGCTGGAAAGGACCATAGCTCAACCGAATCAGGCGACTGATGGGCCATCCCAAAAATTCAAAAACACGGCGGAGTTCCCTATTTTTCCCCTCTTGAAGGCTCACTGTAAGCCAGGCGTTATCTCCTTTTTGTCGGTCAAGAATTGCTGATATAGACCCATAATGGATACCTTCAATGGTAAGTCCCTTTTCAAGTTTTTTTAATTCAGGCTCCTCAACCTTTCCATGAACACGAACGCGATAGCGACGAATCCAGCCCGTTGAGGGTAACTCCAGATAACGAGCGAGCTCTCCATCATTGGTCAAAAGTAAAAGACCTTCACTGTTCAAATCGAGACGACCCACTGAAATGACCCGAGGGAGATTTTCGGGAAGAGTTTGAAAAATAGTTGTACGTCCCAGTTCATCTTTGTGGGTCGTAACAAGACCTTTGGGTTTATGATATAGCCAAAGGCGTGTTTTCTCTGCTCTAGGTAAAGGTGTATTGTCAACAACAATATGATTATGAGAGGTAACACAAAAAGCAGGCGTTTCTAGAACCTTACCATCGACTTTAACCCGTCCTTCTCGAATCCAAACTTCAGCGTCTCTGCGAGAACACAAGCCTGCTCGGGCCATGACTTTGGCAATTCGCTCGCCTTTATCCACGCGTTGCCTCAACAAATGCGTCAAACACAGCTCTTTCTTGGGAGGTTATTGTGAATTCTGGGTGCCATTGGAGTCCTAGACAAAAGCGATAGGCTGGAGCTTCAAAGCCTTCAACCAAACCATCAGGAGTAAGAGCGTTTATAATAACACCTGGTGCAGCGTCTTTTACAGCTTGATGGTGGAAACTATTGACAGCAAGCTTATCTACATTGAGCAGTTTGTGCAGCATGGTATTCTTAATGATTTTTACCTCATGGGTGGGCTCATGATGGGGAGCTGTTTGTTTGTGTTCGATCGCGTGGGGGAGCTCATGGGGAATATCTTGAATGAGTGTCCCTCCTAAAGCAACATTGATGAGCTGATGGCCGCCGCAAATTCCAAAGACAGGAATATCTTTTTGAAAAGCTTTTTGGGTGATAGCCATTTCAAAAGTTGTGCGCTTTGGTTTTAAATTAACAGAGGGATGAATTTCTTGCGCTCCATAGAGTAAGGGATCAACATCATGGCCTCCTCCTGTGATGACAAGCCCATCAATAAGAGAAAGGTAATCCTCCACAAGGGTGAGATCATGGGTTAGCGGGAAAGGTATGCCCCCCGCGTCACTTATGCTGGAACAATAGTTTTCTCTTAAAACGTACCAAGGGTAATGAGAGTAACCTCCTGGGCCTTGGGCATCAAATGTAATGCCGATTAACGGTTTTTTAGTCATGACACTCCTATAAAAACGACTTTGTACTATAATATCTTTATTTCCTCTTTAAAAAGAGTAAAGTGAGGAAAATTTAGGATTAAGGTTTAAAAAATGGAAGATATGCGTCCCCTTGCTCAAACAACAATGGCTTGGCCTTTTGAGGAAGCTCGAAAAATTATACATAGCCTTGAGGGAAAGGCCCCCTCTAAAGGATTTGTGCTTTTTGAAACAGGGTATGGCCCCTCAGGACTTCCTCATATTGGGACTTTTGGAGAAGTGGTACGAACAACAATGGTTCGTCAAGCTTTTGCTCTTCTTTCTGATATTCCCACAAAACTATATGCTATTTCCGATGATATGGATGGGTTGCGGAAAATTCCAGATAATGTGCCCAATGGTGAGATGATTCGTGAACATCTTGGAAAACCTTTAACACGAATTCCCGATCCTTTTGGAACGCATGAGAGCTTTGGTCACCATAATAACGCTCGTCTCAGGGCTTTTTTGGATACGTTTAAATTTGATTATGAATTTATAAGCTCTTCCGAATGCTATAATTCCGGGAAGTTTGATCCCATGCTTCTTTCCGTTTTAGCCCATTATGAGGAAATCATTAATGTGATTCTCCCTACCTTGAGAGAAGAAAGACGCGCTACCTATAGCCCCTTTTTGCCCATTTGCGCAGAAACAGGACGGGTATTACAAGCGCCTGTCGTTGAGAGAGACGAAAAGATGGGGACGATTGTTTATCAACGAGATGATGGAAAGCTTATTGAAACACCTGTAACAGGTGGGCACTGTAAGCTTCAATGGAAAGTGGATTGGGGGATGCGGTGGGCAGCCTTTGGTGTTGATTATGAAATGTCAGGAAAAGATCTCATTGATTCCGTGAGGCTTTCGAGTCAGGTCTGTAAGATTTTGGGGTATCGTCCTCCTGAAGGATTTAATTATGAGCTTTTCCTCGATGCAGATGGCACAAAAATTTCGAAATCTAAAGGAAACGGTTTGACGATAGAAGAGTGGCTCCAGTATGCGCCTGAAGAAAGTCTTGCCTATTTTATGTATCAGTCTCCTCGTAAGGCCAAACGTCTTTACTTTGATGTCATCCCTCGGGCTGTTGATGAGTATCTCAATTTTCTTGAAAAATTTCCTGAACAAACATTAGAGCAAAAGCTCAACAATCCTGCGTGGCATGTACATGAGGGGAAACCTCCCCGCGAAGAGCTCCCCTTAAGTTTTGCCATTCTTTTAAATTTAGCAAGCGTGACAAACACAGAAGATAAGGCAGTTTTATGGGGATTTATCAGTCGGTATGCACGAGGCGCAAATCCTGAGGCAATGCCCATGGTGGACCGGCTTGTAGAATATGCAATTGCTTATTATCGTGATTTTGTGAAGCCTCATAAACATTACAGAGTGCCTACAGAGGAAGAGAGAAAAGCACTTGAAGATCTCGCACAGAGCTTAAAAGGGCTAGCGCAAGATCCTGAAGCGATCCAAACAGAAGTTTTTGAGGTTGGCAAACGGCATCATTATACAAATCTTAGGGATTGGTTTAAGGCTCTCTACCAAATCCTTCTCGGACAAGACGAAGGACCTCGTATGGGATCCTTCATTGCTCTTTATGGGGTGGAAGAGACCACCAAACTCATATCAGAGGTTCTAAAGAAAGAAAAATAAGCTCAAAGTATAGAGGAGTATTGAAATCTTGAGTAGAATAGTTATTTTTTTGTTTATTATGTGTTCAACTTTAACAAATAATCTTTACGCAATGCAAGGTCATTCTAAAGGATCTGAAGAAAAGCATCGAAGAAGTGTTCAGGGGAAATATGTTGCAAAGATACAGAAAGATCCCATTTTGTTTGAAGGGAAAGTAGGGACGTTTAGAGGCAGAAAGAACAGGTACTTTTTAGTGCAAACCCTTTCTCTTATAATTATTTTTGGTCTCATAAATCCCGTAGGATTTGATGTTTCTTCTTCACCGAGCGTAGACCCATTTGGGCCAATAGCTCCAATTATCCCTCGTCCTTCCATTAGCGGTACTGAGGTTTCCCAAAGTTATAGAGCTTCTCCTTCTCCTTATTTTTCACTTCAAGACCCCATTCCTCAACAAAATCGGAGTGCTCTCTATGTTGCTCTAGAAAACGCCTATAGACAAGCAGAGGCATGTGAGCCAGATACTGTGGCAATTTTAAAAACACTCCCAAGCTCTCATCCTTTCAAAGACCTTCTTAAGCAATGTGATCAGATTGATGCTAATTATATAAGTCCTCAAACTTTGTCGGCTCTTCGTATTCCTTTTGATAAAGAAATTCCAGCTCCACAATTTAAAGTTGTTCCGCAGTTTACCTACTCCCTAAGTGAGGATGAAACCCTTTTTACGGGAAATGTTATGAAGTGTGTGGCGATTGCCATTTATAATCCTCTTCTTAAGAGAGGGGGGTTGGCTCATGTTGCTGGAGAAAATGTTGCTTACCTTGATGCGCATCTTAAAAGTAGAGAAAGCTCTAAAACAGGGATTCATGAATTTATGGAAAGTGTAGTAGGAGCTGAAGATCCAGCAGATCAGAGGGTAACTTTATTAAGCGGTTCTAAAGCTCATCTTGAATATTATATTTCTTTAATGAAAAAATTTGGATTCGTTAAATTTAATATCTTTCAAAAAGATGAATGGGGATTATCTAAAAATAGTTTTTATAATAAAGATCTAAGTAAAGGAAGTTTGGCTTTAGATACTAGAGATGGCAGAGTGTACCGAATTGAAAATGATAAAGTTGTTAATCAATGGATGGGACCTCCTGAAAAATTTTTAACGCCGGAAGGAAAGACGTACCCTTCAAGACTTATAAAAAAATAAAGGAATAATCTGTGAACCTCCACGGGCGTAAGCCCGTGGAGGTTCACCAAGATTTAATAACCAATAGAAAAGCTTTTAATCGTGTTAGAACTATTTTACGAACTACACAGCTTGAAGCTGCTCAAAGTATTAGTGCTTTAAGCTCAAAGATAGACCTCTCTGTAGAGATCAATTTAGAATTTATCAAGGAATTAGCAGCGAACGCAAAATCAATTCAAGAAAAACTTTCCAAGAATGAAAAAGAGTTATCTAATATCGGTTGCAAAGTTATTGCGACCTACTGGCACAGCGAGCAAAAGTTTCTAAAGTTTATTGAAGATGAAATGCAGAGAATTGTAGGTAATATTAGAGAGGCCTTGCCTTTTAAGCCTGAAGCTGTGTTCATAAACATTCTCTCCCGACATGATATATGCTCAGTTTGTAGTCATACTCTTGTACGCTCTTATACTCAATCTGAAGGTACTCTTAGTATGCTACGGAATGCTTTATTTGAAAGACTCAAAGTTGAACCACAAGATTTCCCCTTGTATATTACTAGCTCCTTTCGGGAAAAAAGAGACAAAACAATATACAACATAAAATCTGAACAGTTAGATAGTTTAGAAAGAATTTACCCAGCGTTTCCAACTTTATACATACCTCTTTCACAATAACGTAAGATAGTTATAAAGAATCCTTTCATTTCGTCAGGAAGGGGTCTTGCTAAATTGGCAAGTTAGCGGGCGAACCATGAATTTCCTAATTTATCGATTTGCGCTTTCAAAAAAAACCTACGTTTGCGAAAATAGTATTTTAAAGAGATTCATTTATTTTAAACTGAGGCAGTTTTTCTTTATAAAAGATTCAATAATTTTTTCTACTATTGAAGGATCCTCTTCTATCTTAAAATGTTTTATTCGCGAAGCTTCTCCCCGAATTAACACAATTTTAGACTTCGAGAGATGAAACGTTTTACTCAGGAGCTTAATTAAACCCTCATTGGCTTTTCCATTTTCAGGAACAGCGGTGACTCTTACACGCAAGACTTTTTTGCCGTCAACATCCACTGCCCAGCCATCAATCTTATTGGCGGAAGCTTTTGGTGTGAGATGGACAATTAAAATCATGGATTAAAGGGAAAAGTTTTGTATAATGTAGTATTGATATCTTCCATAGTGATGGAAATTCCTAAATCTGCTAAAGAAGTCACTCCATAATGGGACAGTCCACAAGGAATTATATTTTGATACGCACTTAAATCTGGGTTTACATTCAATGAAATGCCATGGGAGGTCACCCATTTTTGAACACGAACACCTAGAGCTGCGATTTTATGATCTTGGCCTCCCTTATTCACCCAGATGCCGATCCGACCGGCTCGCCGTTCGCCTTTTACGCCCACGTGAGAGAGTGCATGAATGATCCATTCTTCTAATTCACGCACATACCACCGAATATCTTTGTGTCGTTTTTTGAGGTCGAGCATAAGGTAAATAACCCGCTGTCCAGGACCGTGATAGGTAGCCTGCCCTCCTCGACCTGTTCTAAAAAGAGGCAGATTAGATGTTCCAAGGATATCCTTATCCTGTCCACTTGTTCCGAGAGTATAAAGAGGAGGATGTTCTAAAAACCACACACATTCAGGAGCACTATTTTTTTGAAGCGCAAAAACACGTTCTTTCATCCATTTGCAAGCGTCCTCATAACCTACAAGTCCTTCTTGTGTCTTCCATTCAAAAATATTTTCAGGCTTTGAATTTAGATAGCTTGTCCCCATAATAATTTCCGTGTAAAGACGCTTGCACCAACTGGATAGATTTGTTATTCCAGGTGTACCATTAAGCCCGAAAGGGTGAAAGCAAAATTATGCGGTCGTGGCGGAATTGGTAGACGCGCAGCGTTGAGGTCGCTGTGGGAGAAATCCCGTGGAAGTTCGAGTCTTCTCGACCGCACCATATACTCATTAGATTTCAAGGCTTGTCCTTGAGAAATCGTTAGATCTGTGCAAAGGTTCAAGTGGTAAGCCTCATGAACGGTATGAATGATATGATTGAGGGGGGAAAATGCACCTCAAACAGATAAGGCGAGGAGTATATATCAAATAATCTATAAATCGTGTACACTAAAGTGTTCAAAGAAGGGGAGCGTAAAGTGAAAGATACTCTTTATCAGCGAGCACTTGATTACCATCGTCAAAAGCCTGCAGGTAAACTTAAAATTACAGCAACAAAGCCGCTTTCCACTCAGGAAGATCTTGCTCTTGCCTATTCACCGGGTGTTGCCGCTGCATGTGAGGTTATAAAGGCAGATGCAAGAGAAGCAGCATGCTTGACGGCTCGGGCGAACCTGGTTGCTGTTATTACCAATGGAACTGCAGTTTTGGGACTTGGAAATATAGGCCCTTTAGCCGCAAAACCGGTGATGGAAGGAAAAGCCGTTCTCTTTAAAAAATTTGCTGGAATTGATGTTTTTGATATTGAAATTAATGAATCCGATCCTCTTAAACTCGTTGATATTATTGCGAGTCTTGAGCCTACCTTTGGAGGCATCAATCTTGAGGATATTAAAGCCCCGGAGTGTTTTTACGTAGAGCAAGAACTCAAAAAACGCCTTCAGATTCCTGTTTTTCATGATGATCAGCATGGAACGGCTATTATTGTAGGAGCTGCTGTTCTCAATGCTTTAAAACTTGTGAAAAAGAATATTCAGGATGTTAAGCTTGTAACCTCTGGAGCAGGTGCTGCTGCAATTGCTTGTCTTGATATCCTTGTCAGTTTAGGCCTGAAAAAAGATCATATTATTGCAACAGATCAAGCAGGCGTTATTTATAAAGGACGCCCTGAAAAAATGGATTCTTTTAAAGAAAAGTATGCAACAGAGAAAAAAGTTCGAACTCTAGAGGAAGCGATTGGGGGAGCTGATATCTTTTTGGGGCTTTCGGCAGCGGGGGTGTTGAAGAGTGAGATGGTTGCGAAGATGGCGGAGAGCCCCATTATTTTAGCCCTTGCCAATCCCATTCCCGAAATCTTACCAGAAGAGGTACAGAAAGTGCGTTCCGATGCCATTATGGCTACGGGCCGATCCGATTACCCCAATCAAGTGAATAACGTTCTTTGTTTTCCTTTTATTTTTCGGGGGGCTTTGGATGTAGGTGCTACGAGTATTAATGAAGAGATGAAACTTGCTTGTGTGAGAGCGCTCGCCGATCTCACACTGCAAGATCCTTCAGATGTGGTGACATCCCTCTATGCGCAAGAAGACTTGCACTTTGGTCCTAATTATATTATTCCCAAGCCTTTTGATCCTCGTTTAGTGACAGAATTGCCTCCTGCTGTTGCTGAAGCAGCTATGAGAACAGGGGTTGCTACACGACCGATTCAAGACTTTGAGGCTTACAAACAGCAACTTTCTGAATTTGTGTATCGCTCAAGTCTTGTAATGAAACCGATCTTTAGTCGGGCTAAGAAAATGCCTCTTCGGCTCGTTTATGCAGAAGGTGAGGATGAAAGAGTCTTACACGCCGTTCAACATATACTTGATGAAGGAATAGCTTATCCTATTCTTATTGGGCGACGTGAGGTTGTCTCGACACGAATCAAACGACTAAATTTGCGGATGGAGATGGGCCAAGACTTTGAGCTTGTAGACCCTCAGAATGATAAACGGTATCATCAATATTGGTCTGAATATCATCGGCTTATGGGCCGAAAAGGCGTCTCTCCCGACTATGCTAAGGTTGTGGCTCGTACTAATTTTTCTGTCATTGCAAGCTTGATGGTTCATTTTGGAGAAGCAGATGCAGCGCTTTGTGGACCTGTTGGGAGGTATGGACGTCACCTAGAATCTATTTTAGATATTGTAGGGCTTCAACCTGGTCTCGAGGTCGCGGCTGCGATGAGTGTTATGGTTATAGATAAGGGAGCCTTTTTCTTTTGTGATCCTTATGTAAATGTGGAACCAACAGCATGCCAATTGGCAGAGATGGCCGTTATGGCTGCTGCACAAGTCCGTCAATTTGGAATTATTCCAAAACTTGCTCTATTGTCTCATTCTAATTTTGGGACGTCTCAGGCAGATTCTGCCCTTAAAATGCGTAAAACCTTGACCAAGATTAGAGGTATTGCCCCTGAACTTGAAGTTGAGGGCGAAATGCATGCTGATGCAGCGTTGAGTGAATTGATACGGATGAGAACATTCCCAGGTTCTTGTCTTAAAGGGCAAGCCAATCTGCTTATTATGCCCAACTTGGATACAGCGAACATTGCCTTTAATATGATTAAAGTTATGGCGGATGGACAACCTATTGGGCCTGTACTCTTAGGTCCAGCCAAACCTATTCATATTTTGACGCCGTCTATTACGTCTCGAGGAATTTTTAATATGTCAGCACTTGCTGTGGTTGATGCACAAAAAGCAACCCAGGCTCTTTCAGCTCCAGCGTAAAGCTTATGGTTGAAAAAGAGCCTTTCCAGACAGAAGAGCATGAAAAAAATGAGGCTCTCTACGGTGTCTCTCAAGATACAATTCGTGCGCTTGAAGAAGCTTTGGAAGAAGGCGAAGAATTACGTGTTGCTCGTTTAATAGAGCCCCTCCATACTGCAGATGTTGCCATTGTTATTGAATATCTTTCTCCCTTTCTTCGCCATCATCTGATTGAAATTCTCCGCCCGCATTTTGATGCGGAGATTCTCACGCATCTGGATGAAACGGTTCGGGATGAGATTGTAGAACAGTTAGGGGTCCACGAAATTGCAGAAGCTATTTCAGGGCTTGAAAGTGATGATGCTGTTGCTTTGATTGAAGATTTGGATGAAGAGCAACAAAAGGAAATTCTAAAATCCATCCCCATGGGGGAGCGTGTCATTCTGGAGGAAGTACTAACCTATCCAGAATATAGTGCTGCAAGATTAATGCAGCGAGAAATTGTCTGTGTGCCCAGTTTTTGGACGGTAGCAGAAACCATGCATTATATGGGAGAAGAAGAAAAACTCCCTGAAAAATTTTATGATCTTTTTGTTGTAGATCCTAAACACCTTCCCATTGGAGGTGTTCCATTAAGTCATTTATTGCGCCAGCCTCCTACGACCAAAATATCAGAGATCATGCTTACTGATATTAAGCGGATTCCAGCCCTCATGGATCAAGAAGAGGTTGCCCTTCTTTTCCGCAAGTATGGACTTGTTTCCGCGCCTGTTGTGGATGAAGTTGGTCGGATAGTTGGAATGATTACAGTCGATGATGTAGTAGATGTTATTGAAGAAGAAGCAGAAGAAGATATCATGTTTCTTGCTCGCGTTAATGAATCTGACTTTTATGAACCTTTACTGAGCACATCATATTCTCGTATTCGTTGGCTGATTATTACTCTTTTTAATACATTAATGGCGGCTGCTGTTATTTCTTTTTTTCAAGATACAATTGAAGAAATGGTAGCTTTAGCTGTTCTTATGCCCATAAATGCTGCGATGAGTGGGAATGCAGGAATGCAAGTTGTAACTGTTACTGTTCGCGCAATTGCCACTCGGGAACTCGGTGGTGCGAATATGAATCGAGCCGTCTGGAAGGAGATTTTTGTTGGGCTCATCAATGGGATCGTTTTTGGGGGGATAATGGGCTCAATTGCTGCTTTTTGGTTTGCTGACCCTGCCTTAGGCATGGTTTTAGGTATTTCATTAATTTTAAACATGGTGTGGGCTGCCGTGGGCGGTGTGATTATGCCTATTGTCATCGATAAAATGGGAATGGATCCTGCCATTAGCGCAGGGCCTTTCTTAACAACAACAACAGATTTGCTGGGCTTTGCTACGTTTCTGGGTTTTGCTTATCTCTTTCTGGTGTAAAAAAACAACCCATATGAATATTTTTAACAAATTAATATACGATTTTTATTAAATTTTAATTTTTTTTTTGCTATGATGTTTTTTGGAGATTTTTAGCACGTACTCTACATGTGTGTGCATCTTCAACATAACAATTAAAAGGAGGACTAATGAAGAATTTTGTTTTAGCAGCAGTTTCAGGCTTTGCTCTGATTGCAGCAACCAGTCTCTGTGCACAAGGAGAAGAAAAGAAGGGGGCTGATCAAGCAGCACCTGATGCGATGGCACCTGTAGCAGCTGACAAGAAGGCTCCAACACCTGAAAAGAAAGCTCCAGTCGCATCCCATAAGCATCATGGCAAACATCATGCTCATAAGGGCCATCCTCATAAACATCATCATCATCGTGGAGAAGCACGTACGGAAGTTAATGGCGTATTCGTAGCTTTCCCACCTGTGGATGCACGTGGTGTTGCTGTGATTGTTCCTGAATATTATGCAGGTAAGAGGGATTGTCCTTATATGTACCATGGTGGTTACTTCTGGTATCCTCATACACGTGCAGATATGATGCCTGGTTATACACCACATTGTGCAAACAACGCATGCTGGTATGCAAGCTATGCTCATCCCCACAGAGTTTATGTTGAAGGAGAGAATATGGTATTCGTTCTCCCTAATTCAATGGATGGGGCGATGTATAGAGGACGGATGGCTCCCATGGAAAAAAAGTGGGAATCAGCTCCTGAAATGGAATCAGCACAATAAATGAAAAAGGGGGGCTTAGGCCCCCTTTTTTATGATGTTTGAAAAACCAACATTTTTATTTCTTTAGTACGTTATTCATAAAGGAGGATAGATGTCTCGACGACTTATTCCTATTCATAGAGGACATTTGGTGAGCGATCCATTCAATTTTTTACGTCAAGAAATTGATCGGCTCTTTGAAAGCAGTTCTAGCGTTCAAGGTATTCGGCCTGAGTTTGAGGTTAAAGAAAATAAAGATGGCATTCAACTGACGGCAGAATTACCAGGAATTTCAGAAAAAGATATCGAAGTATCCCTTGCTGAAGGAATTCTAACGATCAGTGGAGAAAAGAAATCAGAAGACATTAAAGATGGCGAAACATACCATATTGCTGAGCGTAGTTATGGGACTTTCACCCGTTCAATAAAGCTTCCCTATGAACCAGAGGAAAAGAAAATTTCAGCCTCTTTTAAAGATGGTGTGCTGCGTTTGGTCATTCCTCGACCAGAGAAATCTAAACCAAATATTCATAAAATCCTTATTCAGAAACCATAACTAGATTCTGGTATTTGGCATTTTATATAAAACACATATTATAGACTGAATTACCCAACGCCGGTTGTCATCCCCTTGAAGGGGGGGATGAACATTTCTTTGGGTTCTTGCTTTTATTGGAAGAGCAAAGGAGGGCTTTCCCGCTAATGGTAATGCTAAGGTTTTTCTAGCCCCAAAAAAATCTTTAACAAAAGGGCTCTTGTGACAAAGAGCATCTTGTTTTAGAACAGGGTAATTTCTCCATTTTAATATAGGAAAACTGAATGCCTATTTTACCGGATACATGGATACGTGAACACGCTATTCAAGGAATGATTGAACCCTTTGTTGAGCATCAAGAAAGAGAAGGGGTTATTTCCTATGGTCTTTCGTCCTATGGGTATGATGCGCGTGTTTCCGATGAATTTAAAATCTTTACGAATGTTGATAGTGCAGTTGTGGATCCCAAGAATTTTTCACCTATGGGTTTTGTAGACCGTAAGGTTGATGTTTGTGTTATTCCTCCCAATAGTTTTGTGCTGGCAAGAACAGTTGAATATTTCCGTGTTCCTCGAGATGTACTTGTTATTTGCCTTGGTAAATCGACGTACGCACGGTGTGGCATCATTGTCAACGTGACGCCTCTTGAGCCTGAATGGGAAGGTCATGTTACTTTAGAGTTTTCTAATACGACACCGCTACCGGCAAAAATCTATGCGAATGAAGGAGCATGCCAATTCCTTTTTCTGAAAGGGGAGGGGAGTTGCGAAGTTTCTTATCGTGATCGGCAAGGAAAATATATGGGCCAGAAAGGTGTTACTCTCCCAAAGATTGTAAGTTCTTTAAGGGGAGGTCGTGAGGTTCTATAATGGATAAGATTATGATTAAGGGAGGAATTCCTCTAACAGGCAGTATAAAGATAAGTGGGGCTAAAAATGCAGCTCTGCCTTTAATGGCAGCTTGTATTCTTACAGATAAGACTCTTGAACTTATTAATATTCCTGATCTTTCCGATATTGAGAGCATGTCTGAGCTTTTATCTCAGCTCGGGGTTGCCCTTGGATGCAAAGAAAGTTCCCAAGGGCGGGTGATGTGTTTGTCGGCAAACAATCTCAGCAGCACGACAGCTCCTTACGATGTGGTTCGGAAAATGCGTGCATCAGTCCTTGTTCTTGGCCCTCTTGTAGCCCGTGCAGGAGAAGCACATGTCTCTCTTCCGGGCGGCTGCGCTATTGGCACTCGACCCATAGATCTTCACCTTAAAGGATTAGAAGCTCTTGGAGCCGAGATTACGTTGGAAGATGGATATGTGCATGCCAAAGCTCTCAAAGGATTAGTAGGCACAACCTTCACATTTCCTACGGTTTCTGTGACAGGAACCGAAAATCTCTTAATGGCCGCAACCCTTGCGGAGGGGCAAACGCGCCTAGTGAATGCGGCTCGTGAACCTGAAATTGGAAATCTTGCCCAATGTCTCAATGCAATGGGTGCAAAAATTACAGGAATAGGAACGGATACGCTTTTGATTGAAGGTGTTGAGAGCTTGAATGGAGCTTCTCATTCTGTCGTTGCCGATCGTATTGAGGCTGGGACCTATGCGATGGCAGCAGCACTTACAGGGGGAAAGGTACAGCTAAAAGGGGCTCGACTCGATCTTATCCCTACAGTTGCTTCTCTTTTACAGCAGGCAGGCGTTATATTAAAAGAAGAGGAAGACGGACTTGTTGTGGATGCGCCTCTTGAACATCTTCAAGGTGTTGATGTAATGACAGAGCCCTTTCCAGGTTTTGCAACGGACCTTCAAGCACAATGGATGGCCTTGATGAGTGTGGCAAATGGGGCTTCTATGATTACGGAAACCATCTTTGAAAATCGTTTTATGCATGTACCAGAGCTTTGTCGTATGGGGGCTAACATTACGGTTCATGGTTCTTCCGCCCTTGTACGGGGTGTAAGTCAATTGAAAGGGGCTCCCGTTATGGCTACGGACTTAAGAGCCTCTGTTTCTTTGGTTTTAGCTGGACTTGTGGCTGATGGAGAGACAGTAATTAATCGGGTTTATCACCTTGATCGAGGGTATGAAAGTGTTGAAGAAAAATTACGTGCCTGTGGGGCTGATATTCAGCGCATTCGATAATATATAATAAGTAGTAACTTAAACTTAGAGATGTGATATGACAACATATACCCCTTTACGTATGATAGCTGAGGATAAGGATGATCTTCAAGTCATTGCCGCTTGCTTGCAAGATGCGCTTATTCCGCTGTCGAGTATGAGTTATGATAAAGAAAAAGGTCATTTTCATTTAGTGGCAAATCGTTTTTGCTGGGAATGTAATCCCGAAATCCTCGAGGGAAGTACCTATTACTCACGTGTTGCAGCAGCGCTCGTCTTTCATGATGTTCAAGATATTCAGAGAAAAGCCCTCGATCTTCAAAATGATAGTGAGCTTGTGAACCTCCTTACGATTCATCATGAAGAAGGAGACTGCATTTATCTCGTTTTTTCTGGGGGTTCAGAAATTAAGCTTAAAGTTAATAAGGTTTGTTGCCATTTAAGAGATGTGGATGAACCTTATCCAACGATGAATAAACCTTGTCATTCTGAAGTTGCATAAGCTTCTTACGTGTCTAGTCCGTTTTTGATAGCCTTTCTGATTTTAACATCTTTTTAAGAAAATCCCAATAATATATAAATAAAGTTAAAAAATAAAGGGAGAACTAAAATGAAAAAAGCAATGATGGCAATGCTCGTATTAGGGTTATCAGGTACGTTTCTTTCGGCAGAGTCGTCTGTTGATCTCTCGAAACTTCCACCAGAAGTTCAAGCGAACATTAAAAAAACTCAAGAAAGAATTTCGGATGTATCTAACCCTGTTCAAGCTTTTGTTAATATTCAAACAGCAAATAGTCAGAGACTTCAAAATCAATATTATCAAATTGTGAATTCACAAGGTTACCTTGCTCATAATCCAAGCGCAGATGCTATTATGCAAGTTATTATTAGCTATCTTAAAGAAGTCAAAATAGATATAGGTAAAGTAAAGAATACGGAACATGATGCAGCAACAACGCTTTCTGATCTAAGAATTATACCTTATCTCCTGGGTGCTTTAGAGAAGATTCCTCCAGCAGATGCTTTCCCTGATAAATGTTATAGCTATTCGGCCGAGACCATTGAAGGATATATTATGTTGAAAATGGGAAATCAATCGACGTATGCATTATACTCAGCATTAGACAATCATGTTAAGCCCCTAGCTGAAATTTCTAAGGACGTTGGTCTTATAAAAAATGGAAAAGAATATAACGTTTCTTTGGCAGTTAACAGTAAAGTTAATGCTCAATTGAGTGGTGGGCTTGTTGTTTGTTTATCCCGCCCTTTAAAATAAAGTAAAGGAAATTAATTTACTCTCTTATTTTGGTTCTGCTTCTCATCGAGGAGAGGAGGGTGGTTCTGTATTTTTACTAACGATCTCGGAAAATAAATTGCTTCCGAGTTATCTTGAATTTAGCTATTATCAAAAAGAATTAGACTATATATATTGTCGCATCATCAAATTATATACAGGGAGTTTTTTATGAAATATCTTAGATTTTTTGTCCTTTGTCTTGCTTTAATTCCTTACGATCTTCACGCAGAGGAGGCTTCTGAGACATCTCTTTGTGATCCAGAAAAAGAAATTACGACCAACATAACAATTGAGGTTGATACACCTTTTATAAAGGACCTGAAGGCGCGGGGCGTTCAAGAGCTTGTTATTACACCAGTTATGGATTTTTCGTGGGAAAAAACATTTTCTTTAAAAAATGAGGCGGTTATTGCTGTTCAAGGTGTTGCAGAAGACATTACCATTGATATGCAGATGGGTCTTTTAGTTGCTTATAAAAAGGGGGATGAGTATCTTCTTTATGCGTATTGTCAAGTTGAAAACGAAGATTTGAAGGGAGAGTTTCCGAAGGAACTAAAGCTTCATCTTAATCCCGGTCTCAACCAATGCGTCATTGAAGTTGTGAAGACTCAATGCCCGACCCTACCCTCTAAAGACAAAAAAGCAACAAAAAGCTAACTTAAAACCAATCTTTTTACTGGGCTGGGGGTGTAAAACCTTTTTCCTGCGTTTTAAAAGGCTTTGAAATTAAGTCTTGACTTCCAAATTGAGTCCAACCTTGAGTTAGTGGGGAGGGTCTGAGATGGGACTCATCCTTTCCATCCCATTCTGCATGCGTCAGAGAAGAGAACATTATAAATAAGCCAATGAGAAGAGGGACAACCATAAGAAGAAAGAAGCTATAGACTTTCGCTGTTTCCTTGTTTATTGCCTTTGTTTTCATTGACGTCCTCCCATTTGATTATATGTTTTAGTATATCTGTTAAAGTTAAATTATTTCTTAACAATCCCTTCTTTCATTCTTAAATTCTTTTTTCTTATTATCCTTGAAATGGTCTCATGAAAGGAGGTAGTGTTCCTCACACTAGCTGAAAAGGAAATTCATGACATTTCGTATTGGGCCAGTTGAGTTGGCTGATAGAGTTATATTAGCTCCCATGTCAGGTGTTACTGACATGCCTTTTCGCCAACTTGTTAAAAGGAGAGGTGCTGCTTTTGTTGTCTCTGAGATGATTGCCAGTCAGGCGATGATTCGACAAACGCGTGAGTCTCTGCGTATGGCTTCGCACACTCTTGAAGAATATCCCATGGCGGTTCAGTTGGCTGGGTGTGAGCCAGACGTTATGGCGGAAGCTGCAAAATTGAATAGGGATAGAGGAGCAACGATTATTGATATTAATATGGGTTGCCCTGTAAAAAAGGTTGTAAATGGTCATGCTGGTTCTGCTCTTATGCGTGATGAAAGCCATGCGGCCAAGATTTTGGAAGCAACAGTTAAGGCCGTTGATATTCCCGTCACACTAAAGATGCGAACAGGATGGAATGATGAAAATCGAAATGCACCTCGCCTTGCAAAAATTGCAGAAGATTGTGGCATTCAGATGATTACAATTCACGGAAGGACACGATGCCAACTTTACAATGGAAAATCAGATTGGCCTTTTATTCGTAATGTTAAAGAAGCGATTTCTATTCCTGTCATCGGGAATGGGGATGTGGTAACAGTTGAGGATGCACAGCGTCTATTAGAGAAGTCGAAAGCTGACGGTGTAATGATTGGAAGAGGAGCCTATGGGAGACCCTGGTTTCTTAATCAAGTGAGCTACTTTCTTAAAACAGGAGAGAAACTTTCTGACCCTCCCTTAGAAGAGCAAAAATACCTTGTGTTGGGTCATTTTGAAGATATGCTAAGTCATTATGGAACTTACACAGGACTCTTAATGGCTCGAAAGCATCTTGGGTGGTACAGTAAGGGTTTAACTGGTTCTGCGGAATACAGGGTTTCTATTAACCAAGCAACAGTGGTAGAGGATGTAAAAATTTTGATTGAGAATTTTTACAACAGAAATTTAGAAAGAAATATATGAATGACTTTAATGACCAATTATACATGTTAGGACTTCAAGAGGTTATTGAACGTTACTTAAAACACTTTTTTGATCTTCATGGAGAATTTTTACCTGCAGATGGACTTTATAATTGCTTAATTAAGGAAATGGAACGCCCTTTAATCCGAGAGGCTTTACGTCGTTTAAACGGTAATCAGGTTCAGGTTGCAAAACTTTTGGGCATTAATCGGAACACTCTGAGACGTAAAATTCAAGATTTAAATATTTCTCTTGAGACACTAAAACATGCCACTTAGAGAAGCCTATGAAAATGCTATAGATTGGGCAACGCGTCGTCACGTTGGACGAAAGCTTCTTATGCTTCTTGTAATCGGTTCCATTCTTTCTGTTATTTTTACCTATGTAATGCTGACGCAAGCTCCTCCTTTTATAAAAAGCAAGAAACTTCTGGTCTTTCTTTTAAGTCTTGATTTCGCCTTTTTATTAACCCTTGCGGCTGTTGTGGCTAAGCATATTGCAGCCTTATGGGCTGAACGAAAAAGTGACCAAGCAGGATCAAAATTGCATGGTCGGATCGTCACTATTTTTAGTCTCTTAGCCATTGCCCCTACGATTTTAGTCGCGGGGTTTTCAGCATTTTTTTTTAATGTTGTTATTCAAAGTTGGTTCAATCAACGAGTTGAAACAGCCATTGGCGAATCGATTGAAGTGGCAAAAGCCTATCGGGGTGAACATGAAAAAGTAATTAGCGCGAATGCTCAAGCTATGGCTGCAGAACTTGTTCCTATGATGCCGTATTTAACTCCAGAATCAGAAGGATTAAATCAAAGGCTTTCCGATCAAACAGAATTGCGCGCGTTGGATGAGGCGATTGTTTTTAATGATAAAAAAGATGTAATTGGTCGCTCACGCTTTTCATACGCATTAGACTTTGAAAAAATTTCTGGGGGAGATCTAGAACATGCTAAATCAGCGCCGGTGATTTACACGAACGAAGAAAAAGATCGGGTTCGTGCACTTGTTGCTATTAATCCTTTGACAAACACTTATTTGTTGGTGGGACGGAGGGTTTCTCCCACTGTTCTTAGTCGTATTCAAAATGCAGAAAATGCTTTTAAGGAATATACACGTCTGGAATCCCAAGGATCAAGTATTGCTCTTAAATTTGCGGCGATCTTTGTTGGTATTGCTATTTTACTACTGCTTGCAGCTGTTCTGGGAGGGCTCCTTTTTGCAAACAAGTTGGCGCGTCCTATCCGTCATCTTATTCAAGCTTCTGATGAAGTATGTAAAGGAAACCTCTCCGTAAGAATTCCCGAAGAAGAGGAAACGGAAGAGTTTTTCTCTCTAACCTCTGCTTTTAATCGAATGACAGCCCAGCTGGAGTTTCAGCGGGATGAATTACTTGTTGCCTATGAACAGCTTGATGAAAGGCGACGCTTTACGGAGGCTGTTTTAGCAGGGGTATCAGCCGGTGTTATTGGTTTGGACTCTGAAAAGAATATTCATCTCCCTAACGAATCAGCAAGCAGATTGCTTCACTTTGATTTAAAACAAAAAATAGGTCAAAAACTGACGGATGTTATTCCTGAAATGGGAACTCTACTTAATGAACTTCAAGAACAGAATATGGATTTCATTGAAAGGCAAGTCACGATTAATCGAAATGCACATGGGTATACCCTTTTGATTCGTGTTTCCCTTGATATAAGGCACAAAAAGCTTACAGGTTATGTTGTTACCTTTGATGATATTACGCAATTACAATCTGCCCAACGAAAAGCAGCTTGGGCTGATGTTGCACGGCGAATTGCTCATGAAATAAAAAATCCATTGACGCCAATCCAACTTTCAGCGGAACGTTTAAAAAGACGTTATTCAGAACAGATTTCTCATGACAAGGATACATTTCAAAGTTGTGTGGATACAATTATTCGTCAGGTAGGTAATATTGGACAATTGGTAGGAGAGTTTTCTTCTTTCGCACGTATGCCAGCTCCTGATATTAAGCCTGAAGATTTTGTGAAAATATGTAAAGAAGAGATCTTTCTACAAAAGCAGGCTCACCCTAACATTGATTTTAAGTTGAATACATCCTTGGAGACTTTTCTTTTCCCCTGTGATAGAGGACAAATGGGTCAGGTTCTTACAAATCTTGTCCAAAATGCTATTGAAGCCATCAGCATAAAGAAAGGTTTTCATGGCGAAATTGAAGTCAGTTTGAAAGAAACGGAGTCAAAAATAATTTTAGATGTGGCAGATAATGGTATTGGCCTTCCGTCTCAAGGGCGAGAGCAGTTGACAGAACCTTATGTTACCTATCGTGAAAAAGGAACAGGTCTAGGGCTTGCGATTGTAAAGAAAATCGTAGAAGATCATGGAGGAATTTTAAGCTTTCATGACCATCAAAATGGAGGAGCTATTGTGCGAATTACCTTTACCCGTGTGAATTTAATCCAAAAAACTGTTAATTAGAGGAACGAAAGAATGGGTCAAGATATTTTAATTGTGGATGACGAACCTGATATTAGGGACCTTGTGTCTGGGATTCTTTCAGACGAAGGATACACAGCTCGTGTTGCAGCAACAGGTGAAGATGCGCTTAAGGAAATTTCAATTCGTCAGCCCAAGCTTTTGATATTGGATGTCTGGCTAGGAGATCCAAAATACGATGGTCTGAAAATTCTTGAGCTTATCAAACAAACAAATCCCGAGCTTCCTATTGTTATGATTAGTGGTCATGGCACAGTTGAAACAGCCGTAAATGCCATTAAATTAGGAGCTTATGATTTTATAGAAAAGCCCTTTAAAACGGATCGTCTTTTGCTGATTGTGTCTCGTGCTCTAGAAGCTGCAAACTTACGAAGAGAAAACCGCCATTTGAAAGAAGAAATCATACCTTTCCAAATGATTGGCAATTCCCCAGCTATGCAGACTGTTCGTAAGACAATTGAGAAAGTAGCCATCGCAAATAGTCGTATTCTAATGGTGGGCCCGGCCGGTGTGGGCAAAGAGCTTGCTGCTCGCGAAATTCATAATAAATCTAAGCGTTCTACTGGCCCTTTTTTTGTTCTTCATTGTAAAACAGGGTCAGAAGATTCGATTGAAAGTCAGTTGTTTGGATCAGAGACCATAGCAAACTTTCCTCGGAAACTTGGTATCTTGGAACAAGCTCATGGAGGAACTCTTTTCTTTGATGAGGTTACAGAGCTGCCTCTCGATCTTCAAGCTAAGTTGGTTCGCTTTCTTCATGAGCAAACGTTTAAACGTGTAGGAGGAACTCAAAAAGTAGCTGTTGATGTGCGTATTTTGGCTGCAACTAAATATAACTTAAGAGCCGCCATTGAAACTGGGGTCTTTCGAGAAGATCTTTATTATCGTCTAAATGTGGTGGGACTTCATTTGCCACCTCTCAAAGAGCGACTTGAGGACCTTCCTGAAATAGTTTCTTATTTTGCAGAGCGCATTTCTCGGCAGGCTGGCGTTCCTAAACGTCAGTTTTCAGAGAAGACACTTGCATTAATGAAAACCTATGATTGGCCCGGTAATGTGCATGAATTGCGTAATGTGGTCGAAAGAGCCCTAATTATGGCCCCAGCGGCGAATGATGCAATGGTTTCTCCTGAAGAGCTCTCTCCAGAAGTAAGAGGAGAGGAGCTTTCTACTGTAACCTCACAGAATACACCCGATTTTCTCTCGATGCCTTTGCGAGAAGCACGGGAATATTTTGAAAGAGAATACCTTCTGGCCCAAGTCCAGAAATTTGCAGGGAACATTTCTCGAACAGCAAGTTTTATTGGAATGGAGCGTTCTGCTCTTCATCGTAAGTTACGACAGCTCCAAGTAGAGAGGAAAAGAGGGGCTTAGCGGTTCTAGGTCCTCTTTTCAATTTCGTTTGTAGCTGAAATAGGTTTGTTTTTCAGTTTCCTCAGGGTGTTTTTCTGATGGTGAGGGTAGGGTGATTCATTGAAAAAATAGAAATTTCTGATTACTTTCTTTCGAAGGGATGACAATAAAAATGGTCGCACGAAGTAGGCATTTTCAATTTTGATCAACTTAGATTTTATTTTTATTGACTTAATATATCTTTAAGATCAAAATGCAATTAAGAATGATTCTTAATTGCAGCAGTGGTGTGGAAATGCTTAAATATAAAAATCCCCTTCTTCAAGGTGTATTGTATCGCCTCGTTTTCTCGTTGTCACTTTTGATGGGGTTGTGGACGGGTGTGTTTTGGGCTTTATGATTCATGGAACACCGCCCCTCTTTTTGGACTCGTTTCAAAAAAACCCATTCTTCTATTCAGTATATAGAAGGGGGTGTTGTTTCTATAAACCTTCAAAATGTTTCTGTTAAGTATCCAAGTAACTCTATTCTTTCAGATTTTTCCTGTTATTTTGAAGCTCCAGCATTGTGGGCTATTGCTGGGCCCAACGGAGCTGGAAAAAGTACCCTTTTAAGGGCTCTCTTGGGACTTCAAAAATGTAACTCGGGAAAGATAACATTTCAAGGATTATGCCCTTGTGATGTGGCATATTTAGCTCAACAAAACCAATTAGACCGTCGATTTCCACTGACAGTTGGAGATACAATCGCTATGGGCCTCTTTCGAGAAGTTGGCCTTTTTCGAAAATATACAAAAGGTCAAAGAGAAAAAATGCAGAGAGCTCTTGAGCGAGTGGGGCTTTCGAATTTTGCTAAAGTTCCTCTTCAAGCACTTTCGGGAGGCCAATTTCAGCGTGTTCTTTTTGCCCGACTCATTCTCCAAGATGCTCCTGTAATTTTCCTGGATGAACCGTTCGCGGGCGTAGATGGTAGAACTATTGAAGACCTTATGGGTCTTTTGCAATCGTGGGTGAAAGAAGGGCGACTTGTACTTGCTGTTCTTCATGATTTGGATTTGGTTCAGGATTATTTTCATAAAACCCTTCTTCTTGCTCGTCATTTTTATAGGTGGGGAAATACGATTGATGTTTTGACAAAAGAAAATATGAGAGCGGCTATGGCCGCTTCTCGTCAGTGGGAAGGAGAGATAGAGAGAATATGATCGATTTTTTAATTTCTCCTTTTATGGATTATGTTTTCTTAAGACGCGCACTCATGGCCTGTATAGCTTTGTCCTTAGGTTGTGGACCTGTTGGTGTTTTATTGGTGCTAAGGAGGATGAGTTTGATGGGCGATGCTTTAGCACACGCTATCCTCCCAGGAGCTGCCATAGGTTTTTTAGTAGGAGGACTCTCTTTACCTGCAATGGGATGCGGGGGGTTCTTTGTTGGCTTTCTTGTTGCTATATTGGCAGGTGCGATTTCTCGATTTACGATTCTCAATGAGGATGCCAGCTTTGCTGGGTTTTATCTCATTTCATTAGCTCTTGGCGTATTAATTGTTTCGACTCAAGGAAGTCAGGTTGATTTGATGCATATTCTGTTTGGTACCGTGCTGGCCGTAGATAAAATCTCTTTAATAATGGTGACATCTATAACAACGCTGACGCTTGTTGTTTTAGCTCTGATCTATCGTCCTCTTTTAATTGAGTGTTTTGACCCTGGTTTTTTGCGCGTGATTGGGGGGCGGGGAGGAATCTATCATTTTGTTTTTCTTATACTTGTCACCCTCAATCTTGTAGCAGCTTTTCAAGCTTTAGGAACTTTAATGGCTTTGGGTATGATGATGCTTCCTGCCGTATCTGCACGTCTATGGGCGCGTCATGTGTGGTCTCTGTTTTTGCTTTCAATATTCTTTTCCATTCTTTCAGGATATTTTGGTCTGCTTTTCTCTTATCACCTTGAATGGCCTTCGGGACCTGCAATTATCTTAATTGCTGGTCTTATTTATGGGGTTTCTCTTATAGTTGCGCCTTTTGGAGCTTTTAAACAACAGCAAGGATCAGCGTAATGCGTATTTTTCTTTATCTTCTCATGCTCTCAACACCGGGGCTTGCAAAACCGCATGTTATTGCAACTTTCAGTATATTAGGAGATATGGTCCATGAGATTGGACAAGATAAAATAGAAGTTAAAAATCTCGTGGGCCCGAATCAGGATTCCCATGTCTTTGAACCTCGACCTCAAGATGCAAAAGAGCTTGGTGGGGCTGACATGATTGTGGTTAATGGCCTAGGCTTTGAAGGATGGTTGGATCGGTTAATCGAGGCCTCAGGATTTCGTGGGAAGACCGTTGTTGTAACGCAAGGGATTATTCCCTTAACTCGTACACTTCATAATAAGGAGGTGACAGATCCTCATGCATGGCACAGTCTTAAGAATGCTCAAATTTATATTGATAATATTGTTAAAGGGTTATCAGAACTTGTCCCAGAAGAGGCTTCTTTTTTTAAATCTAAGGGAGAAGCCTATAAAAGATCTTTGCAAGCTCTGGAAGATGAAACAAAACAAAAATTGAAAGCAATCCCTTTAGAAAAGCGAAAGGTAATTACAAATCATGATGCTTTTCGTTACCTCGGGCGCGATTTTGGAATTACATTTTTTTCTCCTTTGGGAATAAGTACGGATTCAGAGCCTTCAGCAAAATCCATAGCTCTCCTTATTCATAAAATTAAATCGGAAAAGGTTCATGCTATCTTTGTTGAGAACATTTCAAACCCCCGATTATTGGAACAAATTTCAACTGAAACAGGCGTACGTATTGGAGGAATTCTATATTCTGATGCTCTCTCCCCTCCTGGAACACAGGCAGATACTTATTTAAAGATGATGTCTTTTAATCTTTTGTCTCTTACAAAGCAAATACAAGGGAATTAGGTATATTTTAAATTTCCTTAAAAAAATAACTTGAATTCTGTAAAAAGGATCTTAGATGTAGTTTACCTATTGTTTTTTGGAGCTGTCATGTCTCGAAGAGAGTTTTTTTTCCTCTTACTCACTAGTTTAAGTTTATTGAGTGAATCGTCTCTTATGGCGATGGAAGATCCCAACGCTGGTTTATATATGCACAGCAGAGCACCTACAAAACTTTCAGTCCTTAGAGAAAGTATGGAAGAAACAATTGATGAAATTGATTGTATTCTGAAATCTAATATTGAATATAATAAAGATAAAAAGAACATTTTAAAAGAAATTTTGGACTCACTTGCCTCTAATAACTATAAAAAATTTATTACAGATTATAAAAATTTTTTTGGAGAAGATCTTCTTGATGAAAATATAAATGTAAAGGAGTTAAGATACAGATTAGATGGACTTCAACAGGGAATATATACATATGAGATCATCATATATAATGCCACAACCTTTCGCCGGGATTTATATCACAATATAAATAAAGAATACAAATACCCACGTAATCATGTGGGAGCAGGTTTAATTTCTGCGGCAGCTTCAATAGAACAGCAAGAAAACGCTAGGTATCATAAGCCTCTTCTTGAAAAAAGAGATGTTGTATCAAAATATATTCTTGAAACCATTTGTATGGAGGAGATGGAGTTTTGGAACATTATTCAAGAGGATATAAAAATGCATTATCTTTTACAATACGAAAGTCATCCTAAGGAATTTGATAGCGAATGCAGAGCTCACAATGATGCATATAAATTAAAAGAAGGCGGAGAAAATAAATCATCGATAAAGCCAAAAAAATATGAATTTGAGGGTTCTGTTATTAATAATTTTATAAAATGGAAGCTAAAGAAGTTAACTGAAAAAAATAAGAAAAGAGATGGTTTTCCTTCTAGTATTCCAGCAGAGTGGACACAACATCTTAAAGATTCAAAGGTACCTTCAAAAACTGCGAAAAAGGGGAAAATGTCAAAGGGTAAATCGGCTGCAATTGAAAAACACTCAGCTCAGAAGGCTCCTCAAACGGTGAATCCTACAGAGCCTTCTTGGCTTGCAGTGCTTGAGAATGAAGCTAAGGATGAGGTTCAAATTGAGGCAATTTCAGATAAAGATATGGTTTCAAAAGCGATTACGGTAGAGCCAGTGAGAGTCATTAACGTAGACTTACCTCCCCCATCACCTGCTAATGTTGACATCGAAGAGGATATTACTCTCCTTCGTTATCAGCCTTATGTGAAAACTGTAGCAGAAATGGAGTCCTTAAGCCCTCCTAAAATACAACCTTATATGATAGAGGCGGTAAATAAGAAATATCAGCATCTTTTAAAGAGTATTTTTTTGAAAGGAAAAAACATTGATTTTGGCGATGTTAAAAGCATGATGCTTTATGTGTTTAAAGCTCATGTCTCTTCATTCAAAAGCGGGACGTGTCACTTTGATCTATATCTTTTACATAAAACCGGAGAACCCACGCAATTTGTGAACAAAGAAACCTATTTAAAATATCAGAAGGAATCTAAATCCAAAACTCTCGATCATACTGTTGTAAGAAGAACAATTGTATCCGAGCCACCTCATTCAAGAGGAAGCCATAAACAAGGACAAACACGTTTCATGTATCCTGCGCTTGTCGAGCTATTAGCAAGTTCCCTAGAAAGGAGCGGCCTTACACCAAAGAATTTAGGATGGGAATAGAAAGGCAACTTTATTTCCTCAGCTCTTTTTTTCGTGCTTCTCTCAGCTTAAATTCAAGAGTATACTTAATAGAAAAGCGTAATAAGGAACAAGAAATGCCGGTTTTCTTAATTCTGGGTTGTGAGGTTGCTGTTTTCTCATTCCTTATAGGTGCTTATATGGATTCAGTCGGGTTTGGGTTATGCATTCTAGGGGCTGCCGGACTTCTGATGTATTTTCTTTATCAAAAAATTTACACCTTTCTTCCCTTGGTTTGGGAGATAACACTTTTAGGAACAATGGCAACCTTATTTTGGTGTTCTTCTATAGACCGGTGGCTTGGAACCAACTTTATTGCTATTTTCCTTGCCTTAAGTATGGGAAGTCTTCTTTTTTTTCTTAATAATCACTTCCTCAAGAAATATACGAGTCTGCAATGAAAATGCTTTATTAAACAAGAAGATCAACAAACAAACTAATGCAGTTTAGTAAAATCCTAAGTTGCTGATATTATTGCTTACGTTCAAGCAACCTATGGTCTCTCATACACAGTTCAGGGCATGTCTTCTTGAAGGCACACCCACGGTTATTCCTTCAAAAAGCCAAAAAGGAACTCCTGCTAAGGCAGATCCTGTAAAGCAGGAAGCTTTTATTCAAGCTTATGAGAAACTTTTAACAGAAGCATCTACGGATGAGCCGATTTTATTTGGTGGGCGGTGTCCACACAACCATTGCAACTAAAGTGGCATATGGATGATAAGAACGGGTGTAAATAAGCCCATAGCAACCTACAGATTCAAGAACACGCATGAATCTTATGGGAGCCCTCAATCTTGAATCGATGCAAGTTATCATAGGTTCTTATAAGACGATTGATAGTAAAACAATGGTGGAATATTTCAATCCTTTAAAAGCAGCCTCTCCAAAGGTTCCTAAAATTCATCCGATCTTAGATCAAGGTCCATACAATATAAGCGCTGTCACAGGAGAAGCCGTAAAAAAGAGAGGGATTCATTTGCATTATTTGCATCCCTATAGCCCAAATCTCAATCCAATTGAGTTCCTATGATGAATGAACACGTTCGTAACAACTGAGTTTTTGAGTCAGCAAACGAGTTCAAACGAGCGATCTACAGTTTTCTTTGAAACCTCACATCCTTAACTTCAACCACAGGGGGTGGAGAGCCTTCCTTTACACCAGGCATAATAGCAGGGTAAAGGAAAAACATGGTTTGTCGAGAATTGATTATAAAATCAAGTTTCAATGTTCTCCATTCTCCACTTCCGTCATACGGAGTAGATTGGGTTTTATAGGGATTTGGATAATCCCAATATTGAATGTAAGCCCCTGGCGTATCACTTCGCATATCAACTTCAAAGCTAACTTTTTGATCAGCAAATAGGCCTACGTCATCCTTTAGTAACTGATAATAAAAAACATAACCATCACCCGTAAGAGCAATATGCCCTTCTCCCTTTGGAACCACGCTCAGAGGTACTTTCGTTCCTCGCTTTTGAGCTGGATCGTTAGTCAATGTATATCCTTGTGGGATGGTTGTGGCAGAGCTTGCGAGAAAAGTGGAATTGAACGTTAAGGGCAGATCTTCTTTCTTTATTTCCCGAATGTTAGCTCTTCTAATTTCAACTACAGGAGATTCAGAACCTGGCTCTACGCCAGGCATAATGGCAGGATAAAGGAAAAAACGCCCCTTACTCGCATCAATCTTAAATTCAATACTTAAAGTTTGCCATGCTCCCTTCCCTAAGTGAGCAAGAGATTTCGTTTTATGGGAGTTTGGATAATCCCAATATTGGATGTAAGCACCTGGAACGTTACTTTTAACATCAACTTCAAAGCTGATCGTTTTTCCATTTAATTTGACCATATCGTCCTTTAATAATTCCTGATAAAAGACGTAACCATCACCCGTAAGAGCAACGTGTCCTTCTCCCCTTGGTGCCACGCTCAGAGGTACTTTCGTTCCACGCTTTTGAGCTGGATCGTCAGTCAATTTATATCCCTGTGGGGTGGTTTTGGCAGAGCTTGCGAGAAAAGTGGAATTGAACGTTAGGGTCCCTGCTATGGGTTCCTCCGCAGGTGTTGATGCAGGAGTTGGCGCTGGAGATACTGCTGATTCAATAAGCTTCCTGAGGGTTGATTGTGCAGTCTTATTGTTTTTCAGCGCCACACGTGTAGGAGCAAAGATTCCCTCATCTGTGCCAGGAAAACTAGCGGCGTAAGTTTTCTCGTTCACGACATCTAAAAGCTCTTGTGCTGAAACATATCTCCAATCAGTTTTTTCAACATTCCTCCAGTTTAGTTGGTTTGCGTTTTTACGAAAATCTGTAATTGAAGGTTTTGGACCTTGAATTTTGACATAATACATACGATAAAAACCACCCGATTGAAAAACATAATCTGTATACGGAGAACTTGCAACCTGCTCATAAGTCAGTTTTAAAGTATTTGCCGTTTCTTCGTTCGCTTCCCTTACAGCAGTTCTAGCAGTATCTTCTTTATCTTGCGGATCATCAGCTCCTCCAAAATCAGACCACACCTGAACGTATTTTTTGAGATTATTTGAAAAACGCGTCTCTCTTCCCATAAGGATGGTACCATCATCAAACATAGGCAAAACACCAGCACTCTGTTTCCCTGCACATAAATTAGAGGAAAATGTTAAAATGAAAATAAAACTTAGATATCTAACCATCATATTTACCTACAAAACAGCACTTATTACGAATATAGTTAACGATTGGAAATTTGCAAGGTTCTTTGATATTTTTTTTCAACCATGGGTTAACTTTTACGGGACGCTTAACCAAAGGACGATGGCAAGAGAACTTATTCAGTTAGGGCTAAGTTCCCTAGTGCTCGCTCCGTATTACAATGCACTTTACTCCCTAGGAACGCCGAAGGGTTTATCACATATGAGGTAACATCCGCGCTAAGGCATTATCTTTTAAGACAAAATAATGATAAAGAGTGCCCAAAATATGGACTCCTACAAAGACGTAAAAAAGATAAGAAATCCATATGTGAGCAATAATAAAGATTTCCGAATTAACACTGGGACCATCCGTAAACGAAGGTATAGTGAATAGCCCAAAATAGTTTATAGAATATCCTCCTAATACAGTCATTAGAAAACCTGTTATAGGTAGAGAAAACATTATGATGTAAAGAATGGCTATGTTAATTTTACTGAATAACGAAGCCCAAGGGGGCATCTTTTCTGGATCTCTGGGTTTGGGATTTCGCTCGCGCCACCACAAACGGATGTAAGCAAGCAAAAAGAGAGTCAACCCAATTTGCTTATGCCAAGCATAAAGAAACCATTTTTGATCAGAGGGGGGCGTATCTATCATGGTATAAGCTAGCATGTACTGCATAATAAAAAGAAGCAGCATTCCCCAATGAAAAATTTGACTTATAATACCCCATTGTTTTGATGTATTGAACCATTGCATTATGAGCATTTCCTTCCCCTAAAAATTAACATGGAGAAAGAAAGCAAGCAAGAATAGATAGGATTATGCAATTAGATCAGCATATTACGTGTTGCAGCAGGGAGGCGAACAACAAGACCATCCAATTCAGGGCGCATGATTATTTGACATCCTAAACGAGACGTTTGAGTGAGTCCGAAAGCTAAATCAAGCATATCCTCTTCATCTTCGGTTGCATCTGCTAATAGATCATACCATTCAGATTCGACAATGACGTGGCAAGTAGAACAGGCTAAAGAGCCTTCACAGGCTCCTTCCAAAAAAAGCTTGTCGCTGTTTTGATGGGCAATTTCCAGAACAGAAAGACCATTCGGCGCATCAACCTCAACGGACTCTCCATCAGGTTTAATAAAGCTCATCCTTGGCATACCATTCTCCTTTAATTATTACATCAGCATTAAACACAACTGACCCGTATTTGCAAGAGACATAGTATTATCGTTAAGACCATCTTTTATTTATGTGCCACAATATGTTTTTGTAGGAATGAGGGAGAAGATTAGATCATTCCTCTAAAAGGGTTAAAAGATCCTAGAAAGATAGAAATATGATGAAAGTGCGACGTTTTAAAATGGAAACGCTTGTTCGAGACAAATTCCCTGGGCGAATTGAAAAATTAGGGGGAAGAGTTCATCTGCGTAAAATAGGTTCTTCGAATTATATTCATAGTTTAAAACTTAAACTTAAAGAAGAAGTGGAAGAGGTTTATAAGGCATCTACACTAGAAGAAGTTAAGGAAGAATTGGGAGACGTTTTAGAAGTTCTTTATACTCTTGCAAAAACTCAAGGACTAGAGCTAGCTCATATTGAGCAAATACGGCTCCAAAAGAGGAATGAACGAGGCGGATTTAGGAAAGGCAATTTTGCTGAATTTGTTGAGGTTGAGAGTGATGATGACAAACATCCCATCGTTCAATATTGCAAACAGAATAAGGAAAAGTACCCAGAAATTCTTTAGGGATATCTAAAAAGACATGTGCTCAATTTCTGCTGAAACCTTAAAAAAAGCCCTCGTATAATTGATAGCCTTTTGCTCATCGAAACCTTTACAGGTGTAAATAACGATGGAAAAAAATTGATGTGAGCTCCAAATATAAGCAGAAATGCCGGAATCAATCAAAGGAACGAAAGCGTCAAAACCTTGATTTTCTTTTTTACCCATTCCACTTGCCGGTGAAAAGATGATCGGATCACCGTAAATTCTTAAATCTAGGTGAGATGCAAGCTCACGCAAATATGTGTCTAAATCTTGTTTTCGGATATCTATTGAATAAAAACCTTCGATCAGTAGACGTTGACGAAAAATTTCAGGAGCAATGTTTTTCATGATTAACCTCAATTCTGCTATGTGAGTATCTACTATTAAAGTCCATCATTTGGAAAAGACCCATTTTTCTCGTTTTCAAGCCACTGTTGGCGACGAAAGTTATCAACAAGTTTACTAATCTCATCAGGAGGGATTCCTATAACATTAAGAACACTCATGGCTAATTGAATAGTAGGTTCAACCGTTTCTGGCACAACAAGGCGAGCACCCGTATTGATAAGTCTATCCTGGTGTTTATGATCTTTTATTCGGACACATACGGGTAAGTCAGGAAAATGACGACGCAGCATCATAACAGCTCGGACAGAGGGTGTCATGTGATTGAGGGTAATAACAACAGCCTTTGCACGATCCGCACCCACAGCTTTAAGAACTTGAAACCGGCGAGCATCGCCATAAAAAACAGACCAACCTTTTTCTCTTCCCTCTGAGATGCGGCGCATATCCATATCGATGGCTACAAAGGGAATGAGACGGTTTGCTAGAATTTCTCCTAACATTTGGCCAACCCTTCCACAACCCGCTATGATGATGTGATTTTTGAACTCTCCTATCTCTTCCATTGCCAGTGAAAGTTCGGTGTGCGTTTCGTGAACTTGAAACTTATCTGAAAGCCATTTTCCTATGATAGCTAGAACAGGTGTTAAAGCCATGGAAAGGGTTACAACGAGAAATAAAATATCTGATAGTCCAGGAGGTAAGAATTGCTGAGCGACTTGTGGTGAAAAAATAACGAAAACAAACTCTCCTCCACCAGCGAGGTAGAGAGAGACTCTTAAGCTCGTAGATGCTCTTAAACCGCTCATACGTGAAAGGAGAAAGACAAGAAGAGCTTTCAAAGTAAGCATAAAGATCAACATAATTAGGACAACACCAAAGGATTGAGCTAAAACAACGATGTTAATGCCCATCCCAACAGACATGAAGAAAACCCCCAACAAAAGGCCTCGGAAAGGTTGAATGTCAGCTTCGACCTGATGGCGGTATTCAGTTTCTGCCAAAAGAATACCTGCTAAGAAAGCCCCTAATTCCATAGAAAGCCCCGAGATTTCTGTAACAAAGCTTGTTCCTAAGACAACTAAAAAGGTAGCGGCCATAAAAAGTTCAGAATTACCACTCATTGCAACAGCTCGGTAAATGGGTCGAAATACAAGTCGTCCAAGACCAATTATAACTAAAAGAGTAATTGCGGCATTAATCGTTGCAAAAGAGAGTTCGAGAAAGACGTTTGACTGATTTGTTCCTAAAGTCGTGGTTAAAATTAAAAGGAAAACGACTGCGAGATCTTGAAGAAGAAGCACTGAAAAAGCTACTCGACCAAAACGAGCCGCGAGCTCACGTCGATCCCCTAAAACTTGAAGAACAACGGCTGTGGAAGAAAGGGAAAAGGCACCACCAACAAGTATTGCCGCTTCTTTTGTTAACCCCCCCCAAAGACCAATAAATGTAAAAATAGCGCCCGTTAAAATAACTTGAGCAAGACCGAGTCCAAATACATATTTTTTCATTGACTGCAAGCGTTGGAGAGGGAGCTCTAAGCCAAGGGTAAAGAGAAGGAATAATACACCAATTTCACCTAGAAAATGAGTTTCTGTAGGATCAGTAACAACTTTTAAGACATGAGGGCCGATGAGCATACCGGCAACAAGATAACCCAGAACAGGGCTTGCTTTCATCCGTCGAAACAAAAAAACAACGCCTACCGCAGCCATAAGAAAAGCTAGAATATTGAGTAAATAAGCAGATTCAGGTGTCACAGGCCAGACGTCTCCACACTTTCTTTTTTGGAAAGTATACCGTTTTTGTGAGTAAATGCTAGGGTCTGTGCATGGAATTTTTAGATAAATGTCAGCCAAATTTTGTGGTTCCAATGGAAATAGGTATTGTAAAATGGTATGTTCAATCCTAATTTTAATATTAAGTTCGTAATGAGTTGATGAATGATATGCCTTCAACGATTGCTCGTGAGTCTGTAAAACCTATTTTTCAAACAGAAGGTAAGGCTTCAGTGCAAGGTGCACTGTTTAAGGCATTATCTTGCGTATGTTTTGCAGGTATTTACGGATGTGTCCGTTATATTACTTTATCTGCGAGGGAAAGTGGTTTGACTCCCATGCCGGCTCCTGAACTTGCGTTTTTTGAAACTTTTTTTGGTCTTTTATTTATCCTTCCATGGGTGATTACCACAGGAAAATCAGCTTTTCGAACTCCTCATTATTCTCTTTATGTTGCCCGTGCTCTCGTTGTCTCACTTAGTGTTATTCTTTGGTACATGGCGCTTGCTCAGATGCCACTTGTGCAAGTAGTTGCCTTTAAATATATAAGTCCTCTCTTTACTATTTTAGGGGCCAAGTTGTTCTTAGGAGAAAAGTGTGGGTGGATTCGAGCAATAGCTATTGGAGTGGCTATTGGGGGGGCTCTCCTTATTACAGGACATGAATTGATTGAAGGGGATGCTCTGATTTTGGAAGTGAGTCTTTTAGCATTATTACCGTTGGGGGCAACAGCTTGTCAGGCGCTCTCGGCTGTTTTTGGTAAAAAACAGGCAAAAACCGATTCTCCTCAGACCGTAAGTTTATATCTTCTTCTTTTTACATTACCCATTTTTGCTGTTGCGGCTTCTTTTAACTGGGTTATGCCCTTATTTTGGCAATGGCCGTGGCTCATTATGATGGGTGGACTTTTAGCTGCTGCTTATATTTTTTTAAGTCAAGCCTATGTCGTTGCGGATATCACCTATCTTATACCCGTAAGCTTTACTCGCCTTATTGTAGCTACTTTTATAGGGATGGTTTTGTTTAGCGAATGGCCAACGGTTTGGACGTGGGTAGGGTCGTTCTTTATCTTAACTGCAACAGCTTGCTTATGTCAGTATGAACTTAAGCGTAAATGCGCGTCTGCGTAGGGATGAAGTTTGTGATCTTTTCTTGACTTATGCGATGTTTAAGCCTAAAGTTTCCCATGAAATGATTACGCCAGTCCGCGCGTTGCGCGCACTGGCGCGTTTTTGTTAGGGAAAGATTATGTTTGACGCACTTACGAGTCGACTTGGGTCGATTATCGAAAAGCTAAGGGGACGCGGCGCTTTAACGGAAGCGGACGTTAATACTGCTTTGCGTGAAGTGCGGGTTGCTCTTTTAGAGGCTGATGTAGCTTTGCCGGTTGTAAAAGACTTTATCTCCCATGTTCAAGAAAAAGCCATTGGTCAAGACGTTCTACATAGTATTAGTGCGGGTCAGCTTGTCGTAAAAATTGTCCATGATGCGTTGGTTGAGTTTTTGGGCCAGGAAGTTATCGATATAGAGCTCAAAGCAACGCCTCCCGTTGTGATTCTTATGGTTGGTTTGCAAGGGTCGGGAAAAACCTCGATGACAGCAAAACTTGGGAATTATTTGGCACAGAAACAAAAGCGTAAAGTTTTGATGGCTTCTCTTGACGTTTATCGTCCTGCAGCAAGGGAACAGCTACAAACTTTAGGACATCACTGTCACATAGATACACTTTCAATTATTGCTGAAGAAAAGCCGCTCACCATTACGGAACGTGCTCTCGAAAGAGCACGTCTTGAAGGCTATGATGTTCTCATATTAGACACAGCTGGCCGTCTCCATATTGATCAAGAGTTGATGAAGGAAATTGTAACTGTACGCAATCTTTCTAAGCCAGCGGAAACTATTCTGGTTGCTGATGCAATGACAGGTCAAGACGCGGTTACAATTGCTAGAGAATTTGATGAGAAAGTTGGGATTACGGCTATCGCTCTTTCCCGAATTGATGGAGACGCAAGGGGCGGTGCTGCTCTTTCTATGCGTGCGGTTACAGGAAAACCTTTAAAACTTTTGGGAACAGGCGAAAAGCCGGATCAATTGGAGCTCTTTCATCCTGATCGTGTGGCAACCCGCATTTTGGGGATGGGTGATGTGGTTAGCCTTGTCGAAAGGGCCATGGAAACAGTAGACCAAGAAGAGGCTGAAAAGTTAGCTCTTCAAATGCAAACGGGACAGTTTGACTTAAATTCTATGGAAGCTCAATTGTTACAGATGAATAAAATGGGAGGGTTTTCGAGCTTGATGGGAATGATTCCCGGACTTAACAAGTTTCAAGATAAGATTACGCAAGCTGGCCTTAATGACAATTTTATTCAACGACAAATCGCAATCATTCGTTCTATGACGAAGAAAGAACGAAAAGATGCGCGCCTTATCAATGGCTCTCGGAAACGACGTATTGCTTCTGGAAGTGGGACATCTATTCAAGATGTAAACAAACTTCTTAAGCAATTTCGTGACATGGGTGATATGATGAAGCGTATGCAGAAACTTGGCAAAAAAGGCTTGTTACGCCAAGGATTACAGGGCTTAATGCCCCGCCGTTAACCTTAAAGGAGGAAAAGAAAGACCTATGGCTTTAAAAATACGTTTGGCACGGGGTGGTGCAAAAAAACGCCCATTTTATCAAATAGTTGTTGCCGATGCTCGTTCGCCACGTGATGGGCGCTTTGTGGAAAAGGTAGGAACTTATAATCCTATGCTTCCGAATGAAAGCCAGGAGCGGGTTCGTTTGAACGAAGATCGCATCAAACATTGGCTATCTGTAGGGGCTCAACCTACAGATCGTGTGGCTTTATTCCTAGGAAAGGCTAAATTAATTGAGATGCCTGTTATGCAACCCACACCCATAAAGTCTGCACCTAAAGCTAAGGCACAAGAACGGTTGAAAGAGGCAGAGGAAGCACGCAAAGCTGCTCAAGAAGCGGCAGCAGCGCCAGCGCCTACTCCACAGCCAGAAGTTGAAGTTCCAGCTGAAACGCCTGCAGAGGTTGAGGTTGCTGCAGACGCTGAAGTTGAAGCAAGCGCTTAAGGAATATATATGGGTCTCTCAGGTCCTACCCCATCACCTTCCCTTTTCTGTGCTGCAGTGATTGCAGCGCCCCATGGCCTTCACGGCCATGTTAAGGTAAAGTGCTTTTTGGAAGATCCAAGAAAATTTGAAGCTTACTCGCCTTATTCTAACGAACGAGGGGAAGCAACCTACACGGTCAAAAAGGTTGTTTCTCAGGATAAGGATGTGTTGATTGTGTCTTTAAATGAGATCTCGGATCGAAATCAAGCTGAGCTTATAAAAGGGGCAAAATTGATGCTTTCTCGGGATCGTTTACCGCATCTTTCTGAGGATACCTATTATCACCGTGATTTGATGGGGCTTTCAGTTGAATCTTCTTTCGGTGATTTTCTGGGAACAGTTCACGCCCTCTATAATTTTGGGGCAGGGGACCTCTTGGAGATAAAAACGATTGAAGATAGGCTCGAGATGATTCCTTTTACACGAACTAATGTGTCTCAAGTGAATATAGAAGAAGGGTTTCTTCTTTTAAGCCAAGAAGGAGAGATATTTCTTAAAGGGGACAATGATGTCTCATAAAGTTACAGTATTAACTCTTTTCCCTGAAATGTTTCCTGGACCTTTGGCTCACTCTCTTTTAGGCAAGGCTCTCGAGAAAGGCCTCTGGCAGTTTGACATTGTCGATATAAGGAAGTTTGCAGAAGATAGGCATCAGACCGTAGACGATACATGCTTTGGTGGTGGTCCAGGAATGGTTTTACGTCCGGATGTGGTTGATAAAGCACTTTCTTCTGTGATGGAACTTGGAAAAGCGCGTCTCATTCATCTCACGCCTCGTGGACAGGTATTTCAGCAAACTCTTGCCTATGAGATGGCGTATACAACCCTTCCTCTTGTGTTCCTTTGTGGCCGCTATGAAGGGATTGATCAGCGAGTGCTGGATAAATGGAATGCAGAAGATGTAAGCGTGGGAGACTTTGTCCTTACGGGTGGCGAATTGGCTGCTATGACGATTTTGGATGCGGCTTTAAGGCTTATTCCAGGCGTGATTGGTGATGAAGGATCTTTAAATGAAGAGAGTTTTTCTAACGGCCTTTTGGAGTATCCCCACTATACTCGGCCTCGTTTGTGGGAGGGGAGACATGTGCCAGAGGTTTTAATTTCTGGACACCATGAAAAAATTGCTGCTTGGAGATCTAAAGAGGCAGAGACTATTACTTTGAGACGACGACCAGATTTATGGAACAAATATATGAACCAACATGATTTAACGTAAGGAGATGAGAAATGAATTTACTACAAACATTTGAGCAAGAGCAGATTACAAAACTAATGGAGAACAAAACAATTCCAGATTTTCAAGCTGGGGATACGGTGAAGATCATGGTAAAAGTGGTTGAAGGTACACGTGAACGTGTTCAAGCTTTTGAAGGAGTTTGTATTGCTCGAAAAAATGCGGGTATTAACTCTTCTTTTACTGTCCGAAAGATTTCCTATGGAGAAGGGGTTGAGCGCGTGTTTCCTCTTTATTCTCCTAATATTGAAATTATCCTCTTACGTAAGGGCATTGTTCGTAGAGCTAAACTCTACTATCTTCGTGGTCTTACAGGTAAAAAAGCACGTATTGCTGAAAAAATCGTGAGAAAAACGGGGGCGTCAATGATCCTCCCGCAAGCTCAAGAGCCTATTGTTCCTGCTGAGCCAATAGTCGAAGAAACAAAAACGGAAGAATAATCTTCATTTACTTATCCAAATTGAAAGTATTGGGGCCTATTTTTCTCTCATTACATCATTCCCTTCGGAAGAGGGGAGTGATGCTGTTTTGGGCTTGTGTTAGCTATTTTTGCTTTGCTCTTTCTTCTTTCACCTGTATTGCCCATATTGCAGAAGATGTAGAAAATTATATTCTCGATAAGCCTTTGTTGCCGACATATGGGGTTATGAAAGAATATCCAAACGTTGTTAAAGGAAAAGATGTTGTTTCTCAACTAGAGTCTCAGTTGAAAGAAAAGATAAAAATTCTACAAGCAAATGGTATTCAACCCTTCCTTCATGTGATTGCTGTGGCCCCAAACGCTGCATCTTTAAGATTTCTTGAGAAAAAAAAGAAAGCATGTGCTGAATTCGGTATGACCATGCATACTACGCTTTTTCTTGAAGACGTCTCACAGGAAGACCTTTTAAAGAAAATAAAAGAGCTAAATTCAAATTCGAAGGTTCATGGTATTATGCTTTACCTTCCTTTACCTTCTCACCTGGATACACAAGCGCTTCTGGATTCAATAGATCCAGGCAAAGATGTAGATGGTCTGACAACCTTTAACCAGGGAAAGCTTATGGAAGGGAAGCCATTCATCGTTCCATCAACAGCTTTGGGTTGTCTTTTGCTTTTGAGAGAGTTGAGTTCTTCTTTAGAAGGGAAAAATGTCCTTATCCTTGGGCGGTCAAATTTGGTAGGGAAACCTCTTGCTCATCTTCTTTTAGGACAGAATTGTACCGTCACAATTGCCCACTCTAAAACGAAAATGAGTAAAGAACTTGCTCAGAGAGCAGATATCCTTGTTTCTGCAACGGGTGTTCCTTTGCTCGTAAAAGAGAGTTGGATCAAAGAGGGAGCCATTATTCTCGATGTAGGGATTTCCTTTCCAGATGGTAGGACACCTACAGGGGATGTGGACTTAGAATCGGTAGAACGGAAGGCTGTGCACATAACGCCTGTACCTGAAGGAATGGGTCCTTTAACTGTTTTTATGACGCTCGTTAACCTTGTTAAAACTGCGTCTAAAACCAATTGATAACTTCTGTGGCTGCATAAGTAAGCTGTAATTTTTATAAAACTTCTTTATTGCATCCTCTTGATCTATATTTCATGCATATATATATTAAAGTTAATTAGTTTTTTTGTTTTAACAACGAGAGAGTAGAATTTATTATGAATAAAGTATTTAGTTTTTCTTTAATTGCATCTACAATCATTAGTTCTTTAGCATTTGCTGGAGCAAATGAATACTTGGATGGGTTAGATGAAAAAGGATTAAGAGTTGCTCTTAAAGCTGTGCTTAATAACTATACAGTTAATTGGAGAGAGAGTTTCGATTATAGTAACCCCGAGGATGCATCAAGAGCAGATAATCTGTGTCATTATCTTGATTGTATTTTGTCAGATAAAATAAGGAAATATTCAGCCAAACAAACAAAAGCTTGGAGAGAATGTAGTGTAAATTTAGCCAAAAAGTATGAAGAAAAGTATAAAGATAATTATGATAAACAAAATAAACTAACACAAGGTCATAGCGCGTGTTTTCTTTCTGATCCTACTCAATTAGGAGTCGCTGTCCCGAGTGGGAGTTCTTCGCCTACCTTTGGGGTGAATTTAGACTCCTTACTTGAAAACCTAGATGAGAAGGCATTAAGAGCTGCTATTCTCGCTATTACCAACAAATACACTATTGATAATGAAAGATTCAATTTGAACAATCCCGAAGATGTAAAAAGAAAAGATAATGTACAAAGATTTTTAAACGCTCTGCAAGGTACTCAATCAGATCGAAAAAAAACAAAAAACGCTTTTAAAAGACAGTTTCAACAAGAAACAAGCGAACTGACACAACGCCTTTCTCAGCTTGCCGAAGAGAGACGGGGTGCTGACAATGTTAGAAAAGAAAGAGTGCAGGATTTTCAACGAGAAAAAAATTACCTTATTTTAGCAAAAATCGCTGAAAAGCAGCTTCAAGAACTCAATTCATTAGATGCTTTATTCCTAAGGGAAATTAGGCAGAATCATGCTTACTCGAGAAATCCAGCTAAAGGCGTTATACCACAAGGTGCAACGCTTAGCCAGACTATGGAAATCTATGGTGAAAGTGTAATGTCAATTTCATATGTGTTGCGAGACAATCCTGCTATAATAAAGCTAATTGAACGAGTATTTAATCTTCTTAATGGAAACTGTACGCTTTCGTTTTATGAGGCTCGCACAAAAATAAAAGGAGTAGCAGAAGCACTTGGCTATCCTCAGATAAATGCGCACTTATCCGCGGACCATGGTAATTTTCCCTATCTCGAAAAGTTAACGAGCATGTATTGTCAGCTTGTAGATGATCCCACGAACCTTGTTCTTTCCCAACAAGGAGCTTGTATGAATGGATTAAATGGGCGTGTTGCTTTTGCTACCCTTTTAACACTTAAGGCACAACTCGAGGAAGTGATGAGAAATCCTCCGTTATCTCCTAAAACATTTTCTTGGGAAAATAGCTTAGACATTGCAGGGGTTAGAGAAGCCGTGAGAGAAGCGCAAGACTCTAAGGAATTTGCCTTGATTCAAGAAAGAGAAGATATGGACAATAAGGAATTTTTAACTTTCTGTAGAGGGATGGAAGAAGAAATAGGACATATTGAACGTATGATTTCACTTAAAAGAGAGGAACTTGAAAATGCTCTTTCAACGTTAGATGAGAGACGGGATTTACGTTTACTAGAACCTGTGGACCAACAGGAACTAGAGGAAGTAACTCCTCCCCCCTTTACCTTTAATTCAACTTTTGTGGGCGCACACGCTGGTATTCCTTCCGGCTATCAATTTGTAGTAGATCCAACTCAAGGACGAAGACGATGGGGCGTCAGAAAGGTTGTTCAGGTGGGGGACGGTCATGTTGCTGTTGAGGGAGATGGGTATGTTTTTTATTATCAGATCCCAACAGCAGAAATGAAGAAGCTTCATGGTAAACGGTTTAGATTTGAAGGTGATGTTCTCAGTCATACGCCAGGGGCATATATCCAATATTGGGGGTACTTTAATGCAAGTTCTGAGAAAATTAAGTCTGAGATTCATACCGGAGATAGTTCTTGGCAAAGGCTTAGCTTAGATTTTACGGTAGATGAAAATAATACACGGCATTATATTTATCCCGTTATTTTGCCTGCGGTAGGTGAAAGTTCAGAAGCGCCTGTTGTTGAAGTTAAGAATGTAAAAATTAAACAGCTTTAAATAAACCTGATAGGAAAGCGCTTCTTGGGAAACCAAGGAGCGCTTTTTTTTGTGAGTGTCTGTAGGAGGGAACTGAAGCAAATTGATAGCCTTTGCGACTATACAAAGGATAGAGAATCTTCCACCTTCATAAAGTCCATTGTTTTGATTATAAAATTAGTATAAAAATAGGGGCGACCTCTTTTCAAGTTATCAAATATTGTATTGTGTTTGATACTACTTGTTGAGCAAAAGTTAGTTTATGTTCTTGTAAAATAAGGAGATTTATATGTCAAAAATGAAAAAAAGTTTACATTTTGTTACAGCTTTAACCCTAGGAGCGACTATGCTTTCCCCTATGGACAATGCATGGGGTATGATGGGGGCCATGGATGAACAAGGTGCTCCCTGCTCACATATTCAACAACGAACGACTTCTGTTCCAGGGCTTGTTGGCGATGTTCTCGTTACGGATGAGTTGCGTTTAGGAGCGGGTGCTATTTTACAGAATTTAGAATCAGGTATGGATCGAACAAAAATTAAAAACACGAAAGACTTTTTGGGTTATCTCCTGAATATAAAAAATTATGGTGTTGAAAGGGTTATGGCACTCATAAAACAGAGTCATTCTCCAAGCGTTATTAAAACAGATGACTGTATTACACGAGCACTGGTAATGATAAGAGATGCTCAGCCAGATCCTTATTTTGACCTGTTAACAGGTCCCATTTTAACAATGCCTTCCGACAGGACCGCAGAGCAAAGGATCAAGAGCATTAAAAACAGGGCTGCTGTCGAAAATTTATTTGAACAGGAATTCCCTCATTTAAGTAAAAATTTCATAGACTCCTTCTTAGCTCGGCTCCCAAAGAGAGATCAAATGCAAATTGAGCAGATTTATGCTAAAGCTTTTGAAGACTACTTTGACTTATCTACGAAAGAGCCGGCGCCAATTAAAAAGGGAAGAAAAGAAACTCCCGCAAGCTGGAAAAAGCGACAAGATGCGCGATCTTTAGAAGTGCAAAAATTGCAGAGGATGCGAGAGACGCAACGTGAGGCAGCTCAATTGGCATATAAAACTAAATTAGATGAAGCTGTAAGTATGTATGCAACTCTTATAGAACTTGAAGCAGTGGCAGTATTACAAGAGGAAGCTGCTAAATTGGAGCCCAGTAGCAGTTCAGCACCGTTGGGCAGCAGTGACCTTACTCAATTGCATATACTGGTTGATCCAGACTTATCCGTCACGGATACTTCAGCGGGAAATTCTGTGCTTGATTCAGTGACTATAGAGGAAGTCACCCCTCCCCCTTTTACATTTAACAATGCTTTTGTGGGTGCATCCGTAGGTATTCCCTCTGGTTATAAATTTGTTATAGATCCTGTTCAAGAAGGAAGAAATTGGGGTGTCCGTAGTCTTGTTTCGAAGGGAGACGGTCATGTTGCTGCTGAGGGAGATGGGTATGTTTTTTACTATCAGATCCCAACAGCAGAAATGAAGTTGCTTCATGGTAAACGGTTTAGGTTTGAAGTTGATGTTCTAAGTAATGCACCGGGAGCATATGCCCAATATTGGGGATACCTTAATGCTAGTTCTGAGAAAATAAAGTCTGAGGTTCATCCCGGAGATGGTTCATGGAAAAGACTTAGCCTAGATTTTACAGCAGATGAAAATAATACATTGCATTATATATATCCTGTTATTTTGCCTGCTATAAGTGAAGGATCGGATATACCTGTTGTTGAAGTTAAGAATGTAAGAGTTAAAGAGCTTTAAATAAACCCTATAGAAAAGCCCTCCTTGGTCATCCAAGGAGGGCTTTTTTATGAACGCTTGCAGAATTAGGAAATAAGTCTCACAACAGCTGAAACGAATTGATAACCTCTGCGGCTGCGTAAGTGATCTGGAATTCCTAAATAAAGAATTTCTAAATTATCTAATTGCTCCAAAATGGTAAGGAGAGAGTTTTCCGTTTGGTCGTTAAAGTACCGATCGCCCTCATGACATTCTCTTTTGCCTTCGCGGAAAGACATGTACCAAACCCCATTTGGTTTTAGAGCTGCCTTAAGTTGCTGTAAAATAGCAGGCAGCTCGACTTGAGGAACGTGAAGGAGAGAGGCGCTTGTCCAAATGCCATCATATTCTTCCTTCTCCTGTAAATCTGAGAAGTACTTATGTTGAACTGGCAAACCTGTAAAATCGCTGGCTAGTGCTGCCATTTGAAAAGAACCATCAAAAGCCGAAACAGTGTAGCCACGTTCAATGAAATACTTACTATCCCTACCAGAACCACATCCTGCATCTAGGACTTTAGCGCCTTCAGGAAGATAGGGGAGAAAAAGGTCATAAAGGACTGCCATATTAAATTGTACTGTTGTATCAAAGTAATTTTGAGAATTAACATTGTAATATTGAGTAGAATCTGTAAGCGGGGATGGGAAGAAAAGGGGAATTTTCATGAAAGCATTCCTTGTTACTTCATAAAGAAAATAATTTTTTTAATAATTATTAAGATTTCGATGATAAATTTACAAGTCTGAAAACAGAATCAAATTAGAGGAGCCTTAAATGAGTAAAGCTAAAGACATTATGAGACACCAAACATTTACTCTCTCACCAGAAGATACAGTTTTTCAGGCTGCTGAAAAAATGAAAGATAAGGATGTTGGAATTATTGTGGTGGGTAAAGAGCACGAAGTTATGGGCATTCTTACTGACAGAGACATTGTCGTTCGTTGTGTAGCAAAGGGAAAAGACCCCCATGAGACGAAAGTCGTGGATATCATGAGCTCAGCGGTTGTCCATTGCATGGAAGATGATTCAATGGAAAATATTGCAAAGAAGATGATTGACGAACACATTCATAGGCTCCCTGTTCTTGATCAACACATGAAACTATGTGGTCTTGTTTCGGTCCGTAATCTCTGTGCTAAGAATCACGAGAAAGGCGGTGATGTCGTTTCTAAGATTAGGTAGTTTTTGCTACGGGGATATTTATTTAAAAGCATCAAGGCCGGTTTGAGCGCGACCAAGGATGAGCGTATGGATATCATGGGTTCCTTCATATGTATTTACCGATTCAAGGTTCATAACGTGGCGGATTATATTGTACTCATCTGAAATTCCATTTGCTCCTAGCATATCTCGCGCTACACGTGCAATCCGCAAAGCTGCTGATGCATTGTTTCGTTTAAGGAGAGAAATAAGCTCTGGAGGACAAGATCCCTCGTCTTTTAAGCGGCCTGCTCGTAACATGCCTTGTAATGAGAGAGAAATGTGTGTCTGCATACACACTAATTTTTCTTGAACTAACTGATTGGCTGCTAAGGGCCGGCCAAACTGAGATCGATCTAAAACGTAACTTCGTGCGAGATGCCAGCAAAACTCTGCAGCCCCTAAGGCACCCCATCCGATACCATATCGTGCTTCATTAAGACAACCCATGATGGCCTTGAGTCCTGTTGCCTGGGGAAGCAAATTTTTTGTGGGAACAAACACATCATTTAAGATAATTTCACCTGTAGGAGAGGCTCTCAGGCTAAACTTTCCTTCTATTTTAGGAGCTGAAAGACCCTCCATTCCTTTTTCAAGGAGAAATCCCTTTATTTTTCCTTCTTCTTTTGCCCATACAATAAAAATATCTGCTATGGGACTATGGGTTATCCACGTCTTCGTACCATTGAGGATCCAACCTTGTTTGTGAGCTTTTGCGTGGGTCTCCATGTCAGCGGGATCTGAACCGTGATTGGGCTCAGTGAGCCCAAAACAGCCCACTAGATGTCCTTCGCGAAGAGCAGGCAGGTATTTATGTTTTTGTTCCTCATTTCCATACTTATAGATAGCATTCATGACAAGGGAGGATTGGACACTAAAAAGGGAACGATAACAGGAATCGACACGTTCAAGTTCGCGAGCGACTAAGCCATATTCAACATGGTTGCTTCCGGCACACCCATATCCCTTAAGGGTCATTCCAAAAAAACCAAGTTCACCCAGTTCCTTAAACACGTTTAAATCATAGGTTTCATGTCGATTAGCTTCTAAGATACGGGGCATAAGCTTTTCTTGAGCATACCGTTGAGCCGTATCTCGAATGAGAATTTCTTCGGGGGTCAGTTGATTTTCAAAGAGAAAGGGGTCTTCCCACCGAAAGGTCATCATACAGTCTCCACATTAAATTGTATGCCTTGAGCGAGAGGTAAGTCTTTCGCATAATTAATTGTATTTGTGGCGCGTCGCATATAATTTTTCCAAGAATCACTCCCTGATTCACGGCCGCCACCTGTTTCCTTTTCTCCCCCAAAGGCTCCTCCAATTTCAGCGCCACTGGGTCCAATGTTAACATTAGCTATTCCACAGTCACTTCCGGCTGAGGAAAGGAAAATTTCGGCTTCACAGACATCATTGGTAAAAATACAAGAAGAAAGACCCTGTGATACATCATTATGAATGGTAAGTGCTTCTTCGAAGCTTTGATAAGGAATAAGATATAAGAGGGGAGCGAAGGTTTCTTTCTGAACAATAGCAGTTTGCTCTTGCATTTCTACAAGGGCAGGCTTCACATAATAAGCATTTGGAAATTGATTCTGAAGAATGCGCTCGCCCCCCCACACTTTTCCGCCCTCAGTGCGGGCCTGTTCAAGGGCTATTTGCATTTCCTCAAAACTCTTTTGGTCAATGAGAGGGCCCATGAGAACGCCTGACTCAAGGGGATTTCCAACAGTGACATGCGCAAATATTCTTTTTAAACGCTGGCTAATTTCTGTATATAAGGAGGCGTGTACAATGAGACGTCTTAAGCTTGTGCACCGCTGTCCTGTTGTTCCTAAGGCGGAAAAAGAAATTGCGCGTGTGGCTAATGCTAGGTCAGCGGAAGGTGTAAGAATCATAGCATTATTTCCGCTTAGTTCGAGAAGGTACCTTCCCAATCGGCCTGCAACACTTTTTGCCACAGCCTTACCCATGTGACTGCTTCCGGTTGCGGAGATAAGAGGGATTTTGGGACTTTCTACAAGAATTGCGCCTAACTCTCCACCCCCTAAAACAACTTGTAGGAGATGAGGGGTAAATATAGAAAATCGTGAAGTGGCTCTTTCAAAAAGTTTTGCGGAGGCCAAAGCTGTAAAAGGTGTTTTCTCTGAAGCCTTCCAAATAACGGGATTGCCGCAAACAATAGCTAGCGCAAAATTCCAGCACCAAATAGCAGCTGGAAAATTGAAAGGGGAAATAATACCAATGGGACCTAAAGGATGCCATGTTTCCATCATACGATGGGAGGGGCGCTCTGAAGCAATTGTGAGGCCATAGAGTTGACGAGAAAGACCCACAGCAAAGTCGCACATGTCGATCATTTCTTGGACTTCACCCCGTCCTTCCTCTAATATTTTACCTGTTTCAAGGGTAATGAGCTTGCCGAGTTCTTCCTTGTGAGCTCTGAGCTCTTCTCCAAAAAGACGGATGAGTTCACCTCGTTGGGGAGGGGGGGCGAGCCGCCAAGTTTTAAAAGACTGAACGGCATTTTCAATATTATGAGCGACCTCTTGAAGAGTATGTTCTTGTAGGCGTCCTATTTCACATCCATCTATTGGAGATCGAGAAATAAGCGTTCCTTGTTTGCTTTCCCACCCATCAAGTCCTAAAGCTTGTAAAAGTTCATGGTTGTTCACATTCGTTTCTCCCTTATGTGAGTATGGCAGAAAGAAGCATGAAGTTCAAAAACATTAGATTTAGTGCATTACCGCTGTCTCATAAGGGCTATCAAGAGAAAAAGCAGGAATGATAACGTCAAAAAGATCGCCTGCATGAGTTTTCATATGGTAAACCCCTTCCATAACACCTGACGGGGTAGAAAGGGGAGTGCCACTTACATATTGATAAATGGCTCCTGGAGCAATCCAAGGTGTTTCCCCTACCACACCTTCTCCTTTTACTTCGTGCATTAATCCATTGCCATCCGTAATCCGCCACGTACGACTTAAAAGCTGAACCATGATGGGACCTTGGTTTTCAATCCATACTTGATAAGCCCAGACATAATGGTTTTCCAAAGGTAAAGACTGGTCTTCAAGAAAGACTGGATCTACGCTGATCGTAATGTGGTGCGTTGTTTTTGTGTACACGATTTTACCCAATCCTAGCTATATGTTGGTCTAAATTCACGCTTTCTCCTTTTTTTACGTAAATCCTTTCGATAATGCCATCCTTATTTGCTCGAATGATATTCTCCATTTTCATGGCTTCTATAATAGCCACAGGTTGACCGGATTTAATAGGTTCTCCCATCTTTACAGGAAGCTCAATAACGAGCCCCGGCATAGGGGCGCTTACAATGTGTGATTTACTTTCTTTTTGTTTAAGGGGCATGCGCATGAAAAGCTCAGCAACACGTGAATTTACTACACGCGTCGTTGCTCTATAACCATTCCAAAAAAGGGTATCAAAACATCCCATCGCATCAATTTGAAGTGTAATATTGTGACCGTTAAATGTTCCTTCAAAAAGAGGATTTCCCGATTTCCAAAGTGTTTCAATGATAAGTGTTTTTTCATCTTTCTTGATCTCAAAGCGATCATTTTCGTAACAGAGAGTGACGGAATGCGCTTCTCTTCCGATAAGAACGGTTAGTTCGGTTTCGGGACTTCCTTTTCGAATGATGTGCATCACGGCTGCTGTTCCGATGGCTATCATTGGATTTTTAGGGGGCTGAGGCGTAAAACCTTCTTCGTAAAACTCATCAACTGTAACTGTGCTAAAATTACCCTCCTTAAAAAAAGAAGAATTTACGAGAGAGGCTTGAAAATAAATATTCGTTGCGATCCCTCTAATATAATAGTGATCAAGAGCTTCTAACAGAGCGCTACAAGCAATATTACGATTGGGTTGATGGACAATGAGCTTTGCAATGAGAGGATCATAATAAGGGCTTATCGTATCTCCCTCATGGATGCCTGTATCAAGTCGAACCTCTTGTTCTTTTTTGTGAGGAGGAATGTACTCTCGAATGCGGCCTGTAGAGGGTAAAAATCCTCTTGTTGGATCTTCAGCATAAATGCGTGCTTCAATGGCATGCCCACGAAACTTAATATCTTCTTGGCTCATGCGAAGGGGCTCGCCCGCTGCAATTCGAATCATTTCTTCGACAAGATCGAGGCCAGTTATACATTCAGTAACCGGATGTTCAACTTGAAGACGTGTGTTCATTTCAAGAAAATAATAATTTAGGTTGGTATCTACAACGAATTCAATCGTTCCGACTGATGAATAGTCGACGGCCTTAGCAAGTTGAATAGCTTGAGATCCCATCTCTTCGCGTAGAGAGGCCGTCATAATAGTACTTGGAGCTTCTTCAATGACCTTTTGATGCCGTCGTTGGAGAGAACATTCTCTTTCCCCGAGGTGGATGAAGTTACCATGTTTGTCGGCTATAATCTGAATTTCAATGTGGCGAGGAGAGAGAATATATTTTTCTAAAAAAACACGTTCATCTCCAAATCCAACCATAGATTCATGAATGGCCCCTTTTAAAGACTCCTCGAGCTGATGGGGTTCTCTTACAACGCGCATCCCTTTTCCACCTCCACCTGCTGCAGCTTTTACGAGAAGGGGATAGCCCATTTCTTGCGCAACTTTTTGGGCTTGTTGTATGTCCTGGATGGGTTCTTCTGTTCCAGGAATGCAAGGAATTCCACATAATTGAGCTATTTTTTTTGAAGCAAGTTTATCACCCATGGTTGCAATAGCCCGTGAAGGAGGACCGATAAATACAAATCCCTTCTGATGCACCAACTCTGCAAAGGCGGCATTCTCTGATAAAAATCCGTATCCTGGATGGATAGCATCAGAACGACTCTGCTCTGCAATTTTTAGAAGGGCAGGGATATTCAAATAACTTTCACGGGGAGGGGGAGGTCCTATAAAGTAGGCCTCATCAGCCATTTCAACGTGTAAGGCGTCTTCATCTGCTTCGGAATAAACAGCAACAGCTTGAATCCCCATTCGTTGTATAGTTTGGATAATGCGACAAGCAATTTCCCCTCGATTTGCAACAAGGATTTTATTATACACCAAAAATCACTTACTTTAAGCCTTTGGCTCTTTTGGGGTTTTCGTATCTATTTTTTTTTGAGGGGTAGGGACTTTCTTTTTAGCAGCGGGTGCCTCTTTTGCTTTCTCAGACATGTGAGAAGCTTCCTTTTTTTCTTCCCTGTCCTTATTCTTGGATCCAGATTGCATTAACCGCTTTACTTCTTGGTCTTCCCACTCTGCTGTCATAAAGGGTACCATGGCGTTCATTTGTGGTATAAGGCCTAAGGAAAAAGCATGAATGCCAAGACCAATCCCCCATCCAATAATTACCCAAATAGGCCAAAAATATCCACCACCTGAAATAGCCCAAATGAGAATAAGGCCTAAATTGACGACACCATAAATTAGAGCGTCTGAATAAAAACGGCGAAGCTTACGTACATGTTCCCTAACTTGATGTTCATTCATTTCATTCTCCCAGTGTTATAATTATAATGGTATATTGTCATGCTTTTTCCAAGGATTTTCAAGTTTCTTGTTTTTAAGCATTTGTAATGACCTACAAATGCGTATTCGTGTGCTGTGTGGCATGATGACATCATCTATATACCCTCGGCTTGCTGCGACTAAAGGATTTGCAAATTTTTGACGGTATTCTTCAGCATATGCCTCAACTTTTTCCTTGTTATCCAATTCATTACGGAAAATAATTTGAACAGCTCCTTTAGGGCCCATTACAGCAATTTCAGCAGAGGGCCAAGCAAAATTGACATCTCCACGTAAGTGTTTTGAACTCATCACATCATATGCTCCCCCATAGGCTTTGCGGGTAATGATAGTGATTTTAGGTACGGTGGCTTCTGCGAAAGCAAAGAGCAGCTTTGATCCATGCTTTATGATTCCATTATGTTCTTGTGCAGTGCCAGGAAGAAATCCTGGTACATCAACGAATGTGATCAGAGGAATATTAAAACAATCACAAAATCGTACAAAACGTGCAGCCTTTCGAGAGGAATCAATGTCAAGGCATCCAGCTAAAACCAAGGGTTGATTTGCTACAATTCCTACGGTTTGCCCTTCCATGCGACCAAATCCGATAATAATGTTTGCTGCAAAATCAGGTTGAAGCTCAAAAAAATCACTTCCATCAGTTATTTTATAAATCAAATCCTTTATGTTATAAGCAATGGAAGGGTTACGAGGGATAAGCTTATCTAAAGAAAGAGTTTCTTGATCGAAAACCTCGGGAGTTGCTCTAAGAGGCGGAGGTTCTCTGTTAGAAAGTGGCAAAAATTCGAAGAAGCGACGGACCTCTAAAAGGGCTTCTACATCATTTTCGAACGCCAAGTCAGCAATCCCCGATTTAGTCGTATGGGTACTCGCACCGCCTAGGTCTTCATGTGTGACGGTCTCATGGGTTACGGTTTTGAGTACTTCGGGACCTGTGACAAACATATATGAAGAATCCTTGACCATAAATATAAAATCAGTCATTGCAGGAGAGTAAACGGCTCCCCCTGCACAAGGCCCCATAATGACCGAAATTTGAGGAACAACCCCTGAGGCAAGAACATTACGTTGAAAAACAGCTGCATAGCCAGCAAGAGACTCGACACCTTCTTGGATCCGGGCTCCTCCTGAATCATTTAGACCAATGATAGGAGCTCCAACTTGAACGGCCTTGTCCATAATCTTTACGATTTTTTCTGCATGAGCTTCGCTCAGGCTGCCCCCAAAAACGGTAAAGTCTTGGGAGAAAACAAAGACGAGCCGTCCTTCTATGGTTCCGTATCCCGTGATAACGCCGTCGCCCGCAATTTTGACATTTTCCATGCCAAAATCACGACATCGATGTTCAACAAACATATCCCATTCTTCGAAAGAACCAGGGTCTAACAAAACCTCTAAGCGTTCCCGTGCTGTAAGTTTTCCTCTCTTATGTTGAGCTTCAATGCGCTCGAGCCCTCCTCCAAGTCGGGCAGATTCTCGTTTTTCTTCAAGCTTTTTGAGGATCCGTTGCATTTTAAAACTCCCTTTGTCCTAAGTATGCCAAAAAAAAGGGAAAATGACTAAAGAAATTAGGAAGGTCTGTTCAAGAGAGTATTCATCTTATCTCTATGTCCAGATTCCTTGTTTTTTTAATATGTCTGAGAGACAATGGGTAATTGAAATATCTGCTGGAGGGATAGGGTAATGAACCATTTCAGGGTAGGTTGTCCAAACGAGCCTCTGCCCTTCTACGCCATGAAGGTTACCTTCCCATTTGCAGCAAAGATAAAGAGGCATGATGAGATGAAACGTATCATAACGATAAGATGCGAAGTTTAAGGGCTCAAGATCTTCTTCTCTCACGTCAATGTTGAGCTCTTCTTTCAGTTCTCGTATGAGCGCATTTTCGGGTGTTTCTCCAATTTCCATTTTCCCACCGGGAAGCTCCCACACGCCTGCCATACGTGTCCCTTTTGGTCGTTCAGCAAGAAGAAGCTCACCTTTCTCATTAATAAGAGCAGCAGCTACAACCCATAGAATCGGACGCTTAATAGCATGATAGTGATCCAAAAAATCTTTGCGGAGCAATGTATAAGTAACGCCTGGTTTTTTGCCTTCAAAAGCGAGGGAAGATAACTCCTTTGTGCCTGTTTGTTGAAAACCAAGCCCCTCCATAATTCGCCGTGAGGCAATGTTAACTTCAAGAGCACTTCCTTCAAGCCTCTCTTGCTGAAGTGTGGAGAAAGCAAAATGCACGAGGGCTTTCATGGCCTCTTTTCCATAACCTTGACCCCAGTATTCAACGCCAAGCCAATATCCAATTTCTTCTTCAAGGCCCGCAACACCAAGAAAAGTATTATCATCCCGCCTCACAATACCCAAAATGACTTGTGTTCCTTTATGAAGATTCTTTTGGCTTTGAGCGATAAAATTATCCGCATCTTGAAGTGTATACGGAAAAGGAATACGAGCTGTTTTTTCTGCAACACGACGGTCATTGGCAAGTCCAGCGATTACCTGTCGGTCTTCTTTAAGCAGAGGCCGTAAGGTAAGCCTTTCGGTGGCTATGGGAAGAAAGGGTCGATTGCGAAGTGAGAGAGGGATCATAAGTTTAAAAGTAAATGTTAAGAATAATGAGGAGTGTAAACAAATTATAAGATATGTTAAAGGAGAAAGAAGAGCCTCAGAAAATTATATTTATTTTACAGTGAGACCCTTCAGGAAACCTCCATTTAATATCCTTTGTCCGGTAGGGTATCCTGTGGAACATAAAGTTCTTCTACATTTTTAAGACTTTAAAGTTGCACCCTATAGGAAATGTTGAGCTTGTATTCGTATCTATAATACAATGTTGATTGTTTTTACTAATATAGTGTATTTTACACCCTCCCGAATTACATGACACTGTAGTAAAGGGGGTAGGATTGTGAGGGTTGCCTTCAAATACATAATCAGTATTGCCCATCTGCATTGCCAGGCTAACTCTTGGATGCGAATCATTAGTGCCTTGAATGTAATTGCATAATAAATTTGTATCTTTGATCCAGGCATCATGTGCCAAAACTACACTGCCTTCTTTATTATAGCCTTCACTTAGAGTGATGACCGTCCATCCCTCTATGACTTGACCTTTTGTTATTGTTTTGGGTAGGGTGCTTGGGGCAGGACAGGTTGGATCGCTTGTCGCTTTTCCACCAAAAAAAAGAGTACAAAGAACTGGTAAAAAGGCTGTTGTTTTAGAAAATATTTTCATTTTAGGCTCCCTTAAATTTTATTAAGTATATCATAAATCTAAGTATGAAGTAATAGCAATTTTAGGCTGGCGTGTAATTCAAAGTCCACCTCTTTAAAAGGTTGTGGTATACTTACCGGAAATAGGACAAAAGGTTGCCAAAAATTCATGATCCAAAGTCGGTTTGTTGTTTTTATTCTTGGCATTTTTTTAACCATTCTGGCAGTTGCCATGACCATCCCTGCAGCTATGGATCTTCTCTATCGAGATCCGGATTGGGTTTATTTTGGGGAGTCGGCGGCGATAACTGGCTTTATCGGAATTCTGCTAACGCTTGCTTTTCGCCCTGAGGGAGAGCCCGTCTTTGAAGTCAGGGAGACTTTTGTTTTAACGGTTTCAAGTTGGGTTGCAATTTCTGTGTTTGCAGCTCTTCCCTTTATGTTGTCTAGCGCTGCGCCTAGTTTTACCGATGCTTTTTTTGAGTCTATCTCAGGTCTGACAACAACAGGAGCCACTGTTTTTCGAGATTTGGCTTATGCACCACCGGGGATCTTGCTTTGGCGAGCTTTACTGCAGTGGCTAGGCGGTATTGGGATTGTTGTTATGGCAATGACGATTCTTCCGGCCTTAAAGATTGGTGGTATGCAGCTTTTTCGAAGCGAGTTTTCTGACCGCTCAGAAAAATACTTCCCGCGCGTCTCGCAAATCGCTTCAGCCATTCTCTCAACCTATCTTCTTATATCTGTCGTTTGTGGGGTTGCCTATTGGCTTGCGGGTATGACACCGTTTAATGCTGTTTGCTTAATGATGTCTACGGTTTCTACAGCCGGATTTGCTACAACGGATATGTCCTTAGGATATTTTGATAATTATTTGATCGAGCTTATTGCGATTATATTTATGATCATAGGGAGCGTTACGTTACTGCTCTTTACACGTTTCTTGCAAGGTGATCCCAAGCCTTTGTGGCGGGATTCGCAGGTACGTTTTTTTCTCACATTGATTGCGATGGGTGCTGGGCTTTTGGCGCTATGGCTTTGGGTAACAGATCAATATGATTCTTTAAATTCTTTGAGACATGGTGCGTTTGCGGTAGTTTCTATTGCAACGACCACAGGATTTACAACGGCTGATTTCAACACATGGGGTGGGTTTGCTCTGATCTTTCTTTTTCTCCTCATGTTTGTGGGGGGATGTACAGGATCAACGTCAGGGGGAATTAAGGTTTTTCGTTATCAAATTCTATTCAAGGCAGCTAAACAACAAATACTCCAACTACGCCGTCCACATGGGGTATTTGTACCACTTTATAACAATCAGAAATTAAAAGAGTCTGATTTTATGTCCGTTTTAGCATTTTTTGCTCTTTATATTATATGTTATGGAGCTTTGGCCTTGAGTCTCTCGCTTTGTGGTATTGATGTTATCTCAAGCCTTTCAGGTAGCGCGACGATATTAGGAAACATAGGGCCAGGGCTAGGGACTCAAATAGGGTCGTCAGCCATTTATGTTGATTTGCCAGATTTAGCGAAATGGATGATTATGTTTGGTATGTTGGTAGGTCGGTTAGAACTTCTCACCTTGCTTATTCTTTTTACACCAAGTTTTTGGCGGGCATAGAGATTTGCGGTGAGGCTCAAGCCATCAGCTTGAGCTCCACTTTAATGGCTGTCATTTTTTATAGACTTCCTAGCGCTTTAACATCGATTGTAAAGAATGGAAATGTCTCAATTTTTTCCCGCGTAACCCCTCCTAAAAATGGGCTTTTTGAGAACCAGTGATAATTATCGATTTGATAATATTCATCCGTACGTGGATCAATTAAAATGTAAGGGCTATCTCCAAATTTTTCTGTTTCATCGCTGCTCAGAGTATCTGGTATGAATCCCCACCGGCGAGGGAAATCAGTCGTGCAACGAACATAAGGAAAGTCTATAGCCTGGGAGCGACCTTTCGATTGTGAGAACGGTAGGCTCATTTTTATAAATATAGCGGCCATGGATTGGAGAGGGCGTACAACCATATATTTAACGTCCGGATCAATTTGATTTATAAAACGGGCCACTGTAGAGTGAAAGGGCATAGATAACTGCCTATAGGTTTGTGTTCCCTGGTCTATATCGAAAGCTTGAGCAATTGGGCTATTGTATATTCCCAATGGCGCATAGAAAGTTTTGCTCATTTTAAGTGTCATCGCCATTTTAATATCAGGAGAAGTGACTGATGTAGAGCTGTGCAGAGGTTCTTGTATAGGTTTTGATGAAACATAAGCCACCCACGTTAGATTATCATCGCAAGAGTTAAGATTATAATCAAATCCTCTCCAAGCGCCTAAATAGTCACCTCCAGTCGAATAAGGAAATTGCTTTGCAAATAAGGACTTAAATGTTTCATCAATAAACGTTTCATCATATATAGACATTGCGCCGTGTTCCCAAATGAAAGTTTGAGCTTCAGGAATAGATGAAGAGGAAGAAGTATGCCCAAATATGTTGCCCATGGCTTCGGCAAAGGCTCTGTTGTTTTCTTGTTCAGCCATTCTCTGTTCTGGAGTTTTCTCCATTTCTAGTCGTCTTTCAATTTCGAGTTCCGGCTCATATCGCATGTAAGCTTCAAAGCCTAATCGGCGCTTCCACCACTCAGAATTTTCTTGTGTAAGAAGTTCGATACCATAATAAAGATCTCTTTCTGGATCGTAAGTCGTATAAAAAGATTTTTCTGCTTTACTTTCAAACTGTGTAGGTTCTTTGAATATACGAGAGTTTTTGCTATTAGACCTTTTTTCGACTAATTCATCCTCTTCTACTAGTAAAGAGACAGAGCTTGCATCAAGCTTAGATTCTATGATGATGTTGTCTGAAGTAGGAAGAGGTGCAGGAAGATTACTAGCCTCATGCAAAGATTCGTCATCATCCAAAATACGTTTTACAAGAAGATTAAACTGTTCCATCGGTGGTGACCATGGCATATCCGGATCTTCTTCCATTTGTTGTGTTTCTGGGTTCCATTTCATCGTGGGCCCTCCACCTTCTGAATACGTAAAGCAGAATTCATTATCCTCGCTCTTGAACCCATAAACTTTCAAATCATCCATGCAGGAAGGAAAGTACGGTTCTACATTGTAATAAGAAAAAGTAGAATTTTTATTTTGAGTTACTAAGTACCTTTTACCGTCTTTTGAGTCGATATACTTACCTTCTAACCCTAATTCATATCCTTGTTTAAGTATTTTAATGCTGAGAGTGCCGGATTGATTTTTCTCATCAATACTCCCATCCTCTCCGAACATAGCCTTTGCAGAGGATAAGCTAAGTAAAAAAGTTGAAATTAAGAGGCTCTTGGTGAATAGGTTGGTATTTATCATGACAAACTCCATTTATTTAATTCAATTTAATATATATGTTTTATAAAAATATAATTCAAGGGGGAAAAAGATCAGCGTATAAGTTTGGCTCACCCCCGAAACAGAGGGTAAATGAAAATGACTCATCCCATGTTTTGGCGCGCCCGAAGGGATTCGAACCCCTGGCCTTTGCCTCCGGAGGGCAACGCTCTATCCAGCTGAGCTACGGGCGCAGAAAAGGTGGTCAAGTCTTTAAAGGGGTTATATACTTACCTGTAACGAGATGCAATGGGTGAAGCTTTTGATGACAATTATTCAAGATCCAGTGGAAACAAAATGTTCAGTTGAACGGTGTGATGGGGGAGGGGGACCATTGGGGCACCCAGTAGTTTATCTCAACCTCGGAAAAGAAGGCAAGGTTATTTGTCCCTATTGCAGTAAGTGTTTTGTAAAGTTCAAACCTATTCAACAGCAAGGAAAGAGACCGTCTGTAAGGTTATAGACGGTCGCAGTTAAAATCATAGCAGCTATTCTGCGGTAAGTAAGATATGATGGCATAGTATAAAATTCTCCAACACGGGAGTTAGGAACATCATGGGAGAAAATTTTAAGCGCATTGGTTTTGTATTAATATTATTCAATGTATTATTAGGGTGCGAGCGGGAAAATAAGTTGGGGCTCCCCAATCCAGCCTCACAAAATTGTGTGACTAAAGGCGGAAAAATTGTAATGGCTCAACGATGTGATGGGGGAGAGTATGGAATTTGTATTTTCCCCAATAATTTTCAATGTGAAGAATGGGCTATGTTGAAGGGTGAGTGTCCTCTCGGAGGCGTTGATTTAGCGGCCTTTCAGACTGTAGAAGGAAGGTATTGTGCGCTAAAAGGAGGAAAAAACTTAAATAATGAAACCCAATGTCTCCTCCCTTCTGGTAAAACCTGTACGACTCAGGAGCTCTATGAGGGAAAATGTCAATAAGCTTATCTAAAACTCTCTCATTTACTCTGGGGAGGAGTTACAGGCATTAGCACGTTTTTGAGTGTAAATCGGCCAACTAGATATGTAGGAGCGTTTGATAGAGCCGGCTGGGGTTTAAAGCTAATTTCATAAAAACAGAACTTTCCCTCTAGAGATTGTGAACCTGATTGAGTGACTGTAATCTCAGGATAGAGGGGTAAGTTCAGGGGGATGAATAAAGGATATTTTTCATCTGTGCTATTGCCATTGTACAAGGGAACAACCCATTTATTTTGATAGAGTATGGTGGGGCTTATTTTACTGTTATTGTTGTTTACAATTGAATTAACTTCACTAATTGTTGAAATAGCAGGACACAAAGATTTAGGAGCTTCTCCATAGAGAGCGTCTGAAGTGACTAAACAAAATGCAGATGTAAAGTACAGATATGATAAGAAAGTGTTCATTAAAATGCGTCCTAAATGTTGTTTTTAAAATTTATTATTAATCACTATTACATTTCGCAAATTTTACGTCCAGCATAAAATGAGACACCTCGGTGTGTGTTGAATTTACATCCAGAATCAAATGCTTTTGTGATTTTTCAAAAGCTTAAAAGAGGAACACTTGCTTTATTTGCTGCATTCTTGAGTTGTTTCATCAATAATAACGGGAAGCTCTAAAAGAAACTCAAGAACGAGGAGAGAATGCGCTGTGGATAACCGTCCATGCCTTTCAGCAATGCTTAAAACATTGACAACCTCAAGACGCCATAGAGAAGGAACTATCCCTTCTCTTTCTTCCTGTTGGAGACTATCAAGGATGCTATCTTCTTCGTTGCTTTTTTCGTCCTCAAAACACCAACTCATTGTAACGGAAGAATCAAAAACAAACCGATTCATCGGCGCCATCTTCAATCATTTTTTTTATTTTAAGGCCTTGAAGTGTATTGCCTTGTCTAAAACGTTTAATGGCTTCAATTGTTTCCTTTAGTGGCTTCATCTAAATGGGTTTTAGCTTCGTATGCATTTACTTCAATCATTAAATGAGACTTTTCTGATTTAAACTAGTATAAGATTAGGTACTGTGCACTTATCTAAGTCAGAGGATAAAAGAGGCATAAGCAAAAAATTCTGCGAATGAAGAGGCCTACTCTCTGAAGGCGTTTAGAGACACCCTTTGTACGGCGTGTGACTCACTTTAAATGATGTTTCCTATTTGAATTATCTCCTTCAATAGCAATTATTCCTACCTTTCGAATAATATTTTGTTCTTTAAGTAGGAACTTTGAGTAGGTCTCCCAATTATCAGTATTACACGATATGAAAGTTTTTTAAGTGATTGAAAGAAAAATAGAATCCTGTTTGATAAAGTTGCCGAAGTTTAATGAACAAGAGACACTACCTCCTTAGAAGGCCTTATCATTATGATAACTTTGCCTAAACAGAGTTCTATGCTTCCTTCAATTAGCTAAAAACTTGCGCACAGCATTAATAGTTGTTTCTTTCACTTCAATAATTTTAAAGGATCAAGTACTTCCTTAATATCCTTAATGTTCTTAACTTGAGAAAGAATTACTCCTACCCCAAAGGCAAAAGCAATTATTTTTAAAGGGCTATTAGTGATTAATTCTGCAACATTCATATTTTTAAGAATTTTGTGAGAATGCTGTACGATATCTGTACGTGGGGAAGGCTCATGCTTTTTGTTTATGAAAAATAAAAAACTACCTATCAACATAAGAAGGATACTAATCGTAATCCCGCTTTCTACATATCCTATAAGAGGAATTAGAGCTTCAAAGAGGAAGAATATCCCAATACCTAGCCCTATTACCATGACCACTCCGCCCAATACTTTCAAAATCTTTCGTGGCGAAACAGGAGTAGGATTAAGAAAACAATCTAGAAGGAGTCTAAGTGTTGTATTCATTTTGAAGACCTCAGCAGTGTTCCAATAAGAAATCCCATACCTAAGGCGCAGCCAACTATCAAGAGAGGGCGCTTCTTAATGTAATCTTCAATTTCATCAAGTTTTTCGTCACCAAATTCCACTATTTCATTCTTAGCTTTAGTAAGCTGCTCCATAGTAAGTAAGTTTGAAAACTCATAAAAAGCTTCTTTTAAGTTCTCAAATGTTTCTAAAGAAGCCTCCTTGATTTTTTCATAATTATCTTCAGATGAAGACTTTATTTTTTTGAGTGTGTTTTCCCCTTCTTGAAATTTCTCTTTTAGGCTATCTCTCTCAGCCATTAACTGTTTTTTATTACTTGATTTGTAATTAGAAACTAATTCATCGATTTTGGAAATTTTATTTTTATATTTTTCCATTTGTGCTTCTAATTCACTAAGATAAGCCTCTTTAGTAGCCATGGTAACTCTCCTTATGTTAATCTGTTGAATAATATTCTTAAACAGAGAAGCCAGTCTATTTAACAAGGCAGAAAGAATATTTGCTCTCTTAAGTGGTAGACCGACCTCTCCTACTATCAATATCCACAGCAAGGACAGGGTGGTGAATTGGGTTTATTTTTCTCTACTGATCTTTCTAGTGACTTCCCCGCCTCCTTCACATCTGTCCCCACACCTTCCATTGTGTGACATCCAACTAAGACCAAGGGAAGAGCGAGCATCATTAGCTTTGTTAGGATCCCCTTCCCTTGAGTCTTCCAAATACCTCTATTCATTTTTTCCTCTTTTTTTGTTTTCAAGTGAATCTCATTTCTTAAATCTCTTTACTTACGCATCCGACGCCGAATGTAGTCTCGTAAAAAGAGAGTTCGTAATTTTTTAACACACTTAGATTTCTACACTCTCCATTTCCAAAAATGCCTCCTTCAGTGCCAGTAACTGCAAAGTACTCATATCCGTTAAAAGCATCTGAAGGAACAATGAGGTCTGCACTTTTCTTTCCTCCTGCTTTTATACTGCCATCAAAGCACTTCCAGCAATAAGGCAAACATTGGGTCGCTGGCTCTCGGATAATATGCGTCCGGATGGAATTAGAAGATGCATTAGTGATCCTTATAAGGCCCGCCTTAGCTTCAGTTGAGTACATATGCAACGCACAAGCTGCAACTAAAGACGATAATATATATGATTTGATCTTAATATTCATTTCTCGTACTCCTTTGTTAATATACAGTACTAAATATAATTAGCTGTTAATTATGTTACTCCAAGGTTGTACACGAGGTCTTTAGACCAGCTGCACTTGATTCGATGAGCAACGTATGGTTCCTTTTGGTAAGGAGCTGATCGCATTTCCCACCTAATAACTTCCAGTCCGGATCGCCTCCATTTCCTGTCGAGGCAATAACTTCAAATATAGGTTGGTTATCGACTTGTTCTTCTTCAATAATAATATTCTTATTACTATTAGGTGTGAGAAGTTCAGTAAAATGTCGTGAACTTTTTACTCCCCGGATAAAAACTTGGATATTCTTATCCGTGTTGTTTATAATTTGTAGTCCCCCCGCTCCTGCAGCCGCAATACACACTGTGCTAAAAGCTGTTGCAAGTATAAGTGTTTTTGTGTATTTTTTCATTTCTTCCTCCATTTTTTCTCTGATTTGAAGTATTATTTATTTTATTGCTTCCATAAGTTCATCAATTTTTTGTTCAACAACATCTTTCGTTTCACCATAAGCGTCTTGAATGAGACCAATAAGTTTATCTTTTTGTCCGTCGACTTTATCGAGATCATCATCCGTTAAGTTACCCCACGTTTTTTTTATACTGCCCTTTAATTGAGACCATTTTCCGTTAAAAGTATCTTTATTCATTTTCTTTCTCCTTTCTCCTTTCTCTTCTTGCCTGTTTTTATGATCATACAACATCACGTTTTTGGAAAGTTGAACAAATACAGCATTTTAAACCTTAGCTTCATATATGAAGTAAGAGAGAAGTGTTTATCTATGGAAATTCATTCCATATAATTTAATGAATTATTATTTTTCATTTTATACGTTTGCATACGCGTTGTATCTTTGTCTGTGTACTTGCAATTACGCATACAAAAATTCGAAATGTTAATTCTTTTTTACTCCATTTTTAAAATTGAGAATGTTAATTTTATAATTGAAGACCACAATAATAATTTTGTGGGAATCAAAAAAATAAAAATGGAGGATATCATGAATACAAGAAATAATGACAGAAGCGGTAATTACCAAAATCAAAAAAGTACCACTCAAAAGCAAGATAGAGGATCAGAGCAAAGAAAGCATGAAGCCTACTCAGAACTTGGTCGTAAAGGTGGTCAAGCACGAGCTGAGCAATTGGGTCATGAAGGCTATGTAGAATTAGGCCGCAAGGGCGGTGAAGCACGTGCAGAACAACTTGCAAGAGAAGGTTTTTCCAACAAAAGCAACAAAGGTATGGACGATAGAAGACGGCAGTCCGATGAAGATGAAAGCCGCTCAAGAGAAGAAACGTCTCGCTCTCTCAGCAATGATAGTAACCAAAGCAGCAGAAGTACCCGATAGAATAAAAATAATAAGTTGGGTGAGAATTCGCATATATGATTAATAAAGTTGCCAAGTTAGGAAAATATTAGAATCGTTTTTCCTAATTTGGTACTTTATATTCTCTAATATGGTTAAAACCTTTGCCTTCATACGAACGAGACCTTAGTACTTACTAGAATTCTTAAGTTATTGGAATATTTAAAATTTTAGATTAATTGGACTATATATTTGCAATAATAACTGCTACCCTCCGCCGCATTCAAGCGAGCTTGGAATGAGACAATTGGCTAGTATGAGGGATTACAGCAAAACAAGCCACACAGTTTTCTATCATTGTTTTCACATTGATGGATTACAAAGTATCGCAAACGGGTGCTGAGTGGTCATTTACGTCTTCGTGTTAGAGAGATTGTGGCCTAAGTTACAAATGAACTGAATATCAAAATTGCATAGGGACGTTCTTCACGAAAAATCCAACAAGAATTTATACAAATTCATAAAGAGTATTGGGATGCCATTTTTGGGGTTAGAGGTATTTCAGTTCCCCAAGTGGTAATGTTACTGACAAGATTAACAATAACTATATTAATCAACCTTCTGATGCTCATAAGACAGAAAATCTTTTTAATTTCTCTTTAGGTTTTGTGCACTTATCTAAGCCAGAGAATAAAAGAAGCATATGCTAAGAAGTCTGCGAAAGAAGAAGCTTTCTTATAAAAGCGCAGGAAGATTCGCCTAAAGTATTTGATTTTATTAAAGAAGCACTCTATCAAATGGCGCTTAAATGTTCATCGTAGTCCCTGGGAACTTTTCTATTTGACCGAGAAGGAATCACCGGTACGCAATTTTGAGACTGAATCTGATCTATCAAAGCATTCGCATCATAAGCTTTGTCTGCAATAACATGGGCGTGTTCAAATCCTTGAAGAAGAGATGAAGCCTGAGTAATGTCATGTCTTTGACCGGGCATCAGGGAAAACCTCAAAGCTTGCCCTAAAGCATTAACTACCATATGAATTTTTGTTGTGAAACTACCTTTATTACGTCCTAAGCATTCCCTGATATGTTGATCTTTCTCATATCCTGAAGCACAAGGATGGGCACGAATAATTGTAGAATCAATCATCACAGATTCTCCGTCATAACCTTCTGTAAAATAAATAAGAATTTGATTCCACAATCCTTTGTGATACCATTGCTCAAAGCGTTTGTGGGTACTTCTCCATTTGCCATAATATTTTGGAAGTTCACGCCATTGGGCTCCTGTTCGCATTATAAAATAGACCCCTTCTGCAAAGGTCCTTGTTTTTATTTCATTATTGACTCGAATGCTGGAAATGCTTCCTAAAAATGTATATATCTTTTCTCAATCGTTTTCTTTTATGTAATACTTATCCATGGTAACGCTCTTTTTTTGCAATAAAAGAACGTTACCACATTTTTTATTTAACTTTTAGATATGTGCACAGAACCTAGTCTGGATTGTTGTGAATAGAAACACATCGAAAAAATCTCATTCTTAAACAGGTTTATAAAAAAACCACCCACCCCTAGAACTTTCTTCAAGAGAAGAACTCTCATAGGGAGGGTGGCCTTAAAAAACCTTCTAAAAAAAGGTTATATTTTACCGCAACTTGAGGTTGACAGCGGATGTTTTACCCTTGTTACTTGCCAACTCGAAGGTAACTTTTTGACCTTCAGCCAAATTGGAAATACCAGAACGTTCTAGCTCGGTAATATGAACAAACACATCGCGCGTTCCATCTTCCATTTGAATAAAGCCGTAGCCTTTTGTGGGGTTAAACCATTTTACAGTGCCATTCTTCATTTCTATATCCTTATGATCAGGCGTTTACTAAGTGAGTTTCATAACAAAACGCGTAAAAATTCCAACCGGTATGAAGGTTCGCTTTTGCGGCTGCATAGGGAGGGAGAGCTGAGGGTAAGAAGAAGTAGGCATACAGTCTATCTATGTTTCTTACGCAGAGCACATAATCTCTACGGTTTTTATCCTTAAAGGAGCATTAAACTCATTTATTAATATAAGGAGAATTTTCTAAAAAGCAACCCTTAAGACAATCTTATAGTTTTGCTCAAAATCAAGCTGAAAAACAAATAATAAAAAGAAATCCTTAGTTTTACTTTAGACAGTTTAAAATGATTCGACAAAATTTGATTTTTAACAGTTTCTCAGCCTATAGGAGAAGTGTTCTTGAAAAATGAGAGGTCAACTCTTAGCTTAATAGGGGATAGAAAGGAAATATTATGGCATATCTTATTGGGTTTAGCGGAATAGGGGGAGCAGGAAAAACGACACTTACGAAATATTTAGGGGCCATGTTAAATGCTACAACCGTATTTTGGGATGATTACGATAAAATTTCTTCAAGTCCTGATGATTATATAAAATGGTACGAAGAAAGTCAGGATTACAGTGTTTGGATTTATAAGGACTTAGCAAAAACGCTCAAGTCTCTTAAAGAAGGAAGAAAACTTAAGTGTCCGGCAACTCAACAAGAACTTAAACCAACTCCTTTCATTATTGTTGATGCCCCTTTGGGCCGGAAGCATATTGAGACCAGCCAATACATTGATCTCTGTATCCATATAGATATTCCTCTTGATATAGCCCTTGCAAGGCGTCTTCTTCGTGATTTTAAAAACGAGAAAACGTCTAAAGAAGAGCTCCTTCAGGATGTTGACTTTTATTTGAATTATTCACGTAAACTTTTTGCATCCGAGTCTGTTAAGACATATGCTGATATTGTCATTGATGGAACTCTAACATGTGAAGAAAATCTGAATTTAATTATGAAGCACTTGATTCAAGAAGGAAAAATTATTCCTCTAAAAGACTAATAAAGAGAGAGTTCAATGATAACTGGCCTTAATCATATCACACTTGCAGTTAAAGATATTGAAAGATCGTTTGCTTTTTATCGTGATGTTCTCAGTTTTACACCCCTTTGCAAATGGGAAGGGACTGCGTACTTTCTCGTTGGCGATCCCAATCACCTTAGTGCTTTATGGTTTTGTTTGGATAGGGATAAAGATCGAAAGAAAACACACTGTAGTACTCATTACGCTTTTTCAGTCTCACCCGAAGAATTTAATGTCCTTTCAGAACAGATCATCAAGTCAGGTGCTGAAATCTTTAAAGTGAATAGTTCACCCGGAGCTTCTCTCTATTTTCTTGATCCGGATGGACATAAGTTGGAAATCCATACAGGTGATTGGAGAACGCGTATTATGACCAAAAAAGAAACCCAAGGTAATTGGGCAAATGTCGAGTGGTTTGTATAACCCCGTCTTCTTGCAAATTTTACAACTCTCTATTTCCCCCCTTCACATTTCACGATACACTCTCCTTAAGGAGAAAAAATGAAACGCATTTTATTGCTGATTTGGGCTGTAATATTGTTAATGGGAGCTGCAATTGCTGCAGAAATTCCTCTTTTAATGAACGTTCAGAAGGATGCTTCTCCTCAGGGGTTGCCAAGCAAACCTATAAAGGTCAGTGAGATCAACGCAAATCTTTTTTCAACGATTTATGACTTCCTTAATGATGCGCTCTCTTTCCTTCTCGAAGGATTTGTTTCTTTGAAAGATTTTATTGAGACAGGAGAGTGGCTCTTTACAGCTTTAAAAAATCCGGGAATGCAGGACAAAATGCAAGCTTTTGGTGTTCGGCTCATCATTGCTTTTTTTGTGGCTCTATTAATTTCCCAAGGGCTTTCAGTATGGTTACGACCAAAAATTCACAACCTATTACTATGCAAAGGGCAACCTTCTTCTACAAAGCTACAGAGGCTTTTTATTGCTGCTTTATTGTCAATGCTATCTCCTTTATTATTTGGTTTTATTCTCTATGCTCTTTTTCGCTTCATTAATCCTAATGATGTTGTCTATCTTGAAATTGTAAGAATTTTGAGTTCTGGGGCAGTGACAATATGGATTCTATTAAACTTAGCCAATGTTTTTCTTAAACCTATTTCACCGGAACATCAACATATTCCTTTGTCACAAGAACTTTTAGCCACTACTTATGGTTGGATTCGACTTATGGCAAGTGTGGCGCTTTTTGGTTTTTTTGCTCTTGAGGTTGGGGCTTTGATTAAATTGCCCATTTCCGGAGAAAGGTTGCTCTTACAAGGAACAGGTTTTATTATTGTTATTATGGCTATTTTTATGATGCTGGCCCTTCATCAAGAGGTAAAAGAATGGATTGATGAGCAAAGACTAGATTCCAAACTTTCCAGGCTTCGAAGGTCCCTATTAGCTTATCTCGAGTATAGTTATATACCCGTCATAATTTTTATAGTCATTAGTTATGTAAGTTGGGTGACTCATGAATTAGATCGTTTCCAGGTTGTGGTATGGAAGTGTCTTTTTACGTTAGCTTTATTCCCCCTTTTGCAAATTGCGGCATATTGCTTACGTAAGATACGTATTCTTTATATTAATAAGCATTTGAGCCATTTATCCTATTCCTTTGCTAAACGTGCTCTTTTTTACGGTCGTCAGCTTGATTTCGTGACATTCACTCTATTAAATGCGACTGCAGTCATTGTTGTTTTAGATTTATGGGGCTTTAATCCATCTTATTTTATTTTTTCAAATTTAGGGAGGTTAATTGCGGAAAAGGCCTTTAGTATTTTCACGATTATCGTGGTGGCCCTTTTTATTACCAGAGCGGGAAATGGTCTTCTGACGAAGTATTTAAATGCTGAGAAAAACTCTCGTGACGAAGCCCAAAAGCAAAGAATTGCGCGGCTGAGAACACTTTATAGCGTTAGCAGAAATGTGTTGCGTATAGCTATTTGGACACCTGCCATTCTTCTTATCATCGTGGAGTTGGAAGTTGATGTTATGCCCCTTTTAGCGACGGTAGGTATTCTTTCTGTAGGGCTTTCTTTCGGTGTACAATCCCTTGTTAAAGACTTAGTGACAGGCTTTTTTATGTTATTAGAGGATGCTTTTGCTGTTGGAGATCTTGTGGTCATAAATGGGCAGATGGGACGGATTGAGTCTTTAACAGTGCGTGTGGTTCGCTTGAGAGCTACGGACGGGTCACTTTATACATTCCCCTATGGAAATATTACAAGCTTAAGCAATCAAAATAGAGACTTCTCTGCTGCAGTGATGCTTTTCCAAGTAGGAGTTCAGGCAGATGTAGATCAAGTTGTTGAAATTCTTGATAAAATTTCTAAAGATCTTCGAAAAGATTCTTTGACAAGAAAATTGGTTATGGAACCTATTGAAATTAATGGGATCAATGAAATCAATGACCATGCTCTTGAATTTAGAGCTATCTTAAAAACAAAACCGAGCGAACATTATAAGGTTAAATGGGCATTTAATCGTCTTTTAAAGAAGTATCTTGAGTTCTACAATATTCCTCCTGCTATTCCTCGAGCAGTGGCATACAATTATGGTGTTAAAGAGTAACTTATAAAACAAGCTTTTAACGTACCGGTAAACAGGAAAAATTGTTAATATTTTAAAAAACAATAAGTTATTCTTTTCCTTTCTTAGGCGATGTCATTTTTCATCCAAGCTTAATAGGGTAATTCATCACTAGTAAAGGCCATATTTATACATACGAAAAATCATAAATTCAGAAATGAAATTCAATAATAAAATAAGTGCTCTATAAATTTAAAATTTTGTTGTTGCCAGCTTTAAAAAAAAATAATAGAATTCAATTAAAACTAATTTTTTAAGTATAGGTGTATTATGGTAAAATTGAAATTTCTTAGCCTTTTAACAAGCGCTAATCTTTTATTATCTTCCTTGCCTGGGCTTGCAATGGAAGAATCCTTATTAGAAGAAAATAATTTTACCTATGGACGTTACGTTCAGAAACATATCCCTTCTGTTCTTCAGACAACACTTAGATACACAGAGAATCCAGAAGTTATGACTTTTCTCTTTCTACTGCATATTACTAAGAAAACACATACGGTCAACACTGAAGACTCAAAGTTTATTGAAGCGATACAAAATTCTCACGAAGACTTTTTCTTAAACAATCTAAAAACACGGTTTTTTTGGATAGAAAAGGTCGCTCCTAACTATTTTAGAGAATCTTATGAACCACACAAGGCATTTCTTGAAAACTTGGGTGTTCAATTTCCCAAATCGCTAAGTGATATTGCAAGATTCGCCAGAGTTCCGGGAATTGGAGTTGTTAAAACACCTCTCACACATGCGTTTCGATCTCTTGGTGTGGGAGTTTCTGAAGAAGGTAATAATAATACACGTAATCATAATCCTCATACAACATATATGATTAATCTAAATGGTGGTCACGTTCGCGACGACTTGACACTTTTATCTTCGAGAAAATATCTTGATTTAGATGGACAACCTTATGAATTTGATAATATTTACGTTGAAGTATCCGCGTCTCACAGGTTATGGATTTTTCCTGAAGTCCTCGAATTTTTTAATCGTCATCTTATCATAGGAGGGAAACTTATTCTTGAACTTAATGATGACCCAAATAATCCTTTATCCTTTGAAAGAACAATGATTCGCGTTGATCCAGAAAAGTTGACAGAAATTTTTGGAGATAGTGTGTCAGAAGTTCCAAATGATTATTTTGGCCGGACTTTAACGCGAAAGACTATAGAATTTGGAGGTAGGAAATCTGAAGTTTTATCAATTGAATATCCAAAAGAATTTATGAAAATCAAAGAGTTGATAATGTCTGCTGGTTTTGATCATATTAAAAAATCTGATTTACCTGAAGTACAATGTGGGACAACTCCCTATGAAATGATTAAAGTAACTGCGAAATAAGAATTCTCTCATTAGCTATATCTGAAGGGCCATTCAAAAGTTATGAATTAACAGATGAAGGGCCCAGCAATAAGATCCAAATAACAGCAATGAAGAAACATTTTAGAGAAAAAGCTTTTTGAAATAATACGACTGACGCACCTTAGAATTAAACAGATTACAGAACCTCAAAAAGAAGCTATTAATGGCACCGACATACGTTGCCCTTTAAAAGTGTATTTAATAACCCAGCTTGTTTTTTGTCCGGCCTTTGTCTATGGCCTTGAAAATTAACACAACTTTTTTAATACTTTTTTAACTTTTCTAACACCCCAATTTTAAAGATATATTTTGTCTTGACCTATAAATAAACCCGGAATTTCAATACATTGGGGGGGGATAGTCTTGGAACAAAAAAAATGATACTTATATATAACATATTAAAGATTGGTTAACTTGTTATAAAATTATTTTAATTTTTTAATTATTAGGCGATACGGAAAACTCTTTAAACAACATAAACAAGCGGTAGGTTAAAATGGCAAAAACATCTTCTTTCTCTTGCGGACACCACGTTATTTATCCTGTACATGGCGTCGGAAAAATTAAATCAATAGAAACTCATGAGGTTTGTGGACATGCCCTTGAAATGTTTGTTATTTCTTTTGAAAAGGATCGTATGACTTTACGTCTTCCTATTGCAAAGGCTAAAACTTCTGGTCTTCGTCCAGTGAGTACATCCAAGGAAATGGCTAATGCAATTAATACCCTCAAATCGCGTGCTCGTGTGCGGCGAACAATGTGGAGTAGACGGGCTCAAGAATATGAAGCAAAAATTAATTCAGGAGACCCTATTTCTTTAGCTGAAGTTGTAAGTGAGCTTTATAGAAGAGCAAACCAACCTGAGCAGTCTTATAGTGAGCGTCAGGTTTACCAAAATGCTCTCCACCGTCTTGCGGGTGAGATCGCAGTTATTGAAAATATAGAAACTGATCACGCCATTGAAAAAGTTGAGAAAATTTTAGAGGCAGCATAAAATTACGAGCTTTTGAATTATTTTAAGGTGTTGTTGCAGTTAAGAAAACTGCCTATCATGATATAGGCAGTTTTCTTATATTTACACAATAGATTTACATATTTGGCTTCTCTTGTTGTTTCCATTCCGACCAACGCTGAGTTCCGCCAGCTTTTCTTTGAGATATAAAATTGTAAAATCTCGTAATAAAATCTTTGCGTTCTTGAAGTTGCTCTTTGGTGTAACTTCCTTTTCTCCATACACTTGTCATCAATAAGTTTTCAGAACCCAGCAGGTGTTGACGCTTCACAATATCCTGTAAGGATACAAGGGGAGCATTTTTCATGATGTCATACATAACAAGCATCATTGAGGTTCTCCCTTTGCCATAATGGCAATGAAAATGAATCCAGGCATTTTGAGGAAGACTATCTATAACAGCAATAAATTCATCGATGGCGGCATCAGATGAGATAAACTTGCTCCCGATTCTGACGTTAATATATGAAAAACCATTTTGTTTAGCTTCTTCAGCTTCAGGTATAACGAGATCAGGACGGATTTCTGTGGTCCCAGTGAAAACAAGACGCCGAACATAGTATTTCCAATGAGGATGGGAATTGTGGTAAGCAAGAAAAGGTGTTGGAGTTCCATTTACATATCCATGGAATTCACTTATACCATCAACGATAATCTTTCTGCCCTCAAAATGGCTGAGTTTTCTTTTAAGATCGGGAAAGCGGATATAAGTTCCTCCCGAAGCATGAAGCTCTCGTAGCCCAGCTAGTTGGATGTTCTCTGTGGTTTCTATCCAATCCTCGGTGCTACGAAAGTTAGCATTGTAAAAGACTTCAATAAATAAAAAAAACACAAGACCTATAAAGAGGCAAATGCTGGCTGATATAAGGATAGCCTTTAATCGAAAGAAATTTTTCATATCAGCTTTTACCTAGGAGCGAGAGGGGAGGCGTTGGGAAGGGTGCTTTTTTGAGTAACAAAATAACGCCATTCAGACCAACGCTGAAATCCTCCGGCCTTTCGCTGGCAAATAAACTCATAAAATTGCTTAATAAACTCTTTTCTTCTTTCCAGTGTTTCAGAGGTATAGGTTCCTTTCTTCCAGTCCCTTGTATCGAATAAATCCTCAGAGCCCAGAAGCCGCTGGCGTTTAACAATATCATCTAAAGCTACTTGAGGAGCATTTTTCATAATATCCAACATGATAAGCATCATCGACGTGCGTCCCTTCCCGTGACGACAGTGAAAATGAATCCAAGTATTTTCAGGCAAGTTGTCAATAAAATGAACGAATTCATCAACTGCTTTATCAGGCGTTCGAACTTTGCTGTCAATCTTGATGTTAATATAATGAAAACCATATTGTTGAGCGACTTCACTTTCAGGGATAACTAATTCGCGACGTGCTTCTGTTGTTCCTGTAAAAAGAAGTCGACGTAAAGGATATCTTAAATCAGGCGTAGCACGTTGATAGCCAAAATATGTTGCGGGAATATTATAAATATAGCCGTGAAATTCCCAGAGCCCATCGGCAATAATAATGTTCTTTTGTACGTGACTTAGCTTTTTTTTGAGATCAGAAAAATCAACTATAGGACCTCCGGATGCTTGTAATTCACGTAAGCCTGTAATGTCAAACTTTTCTGAAGAAGGAAGCTCATCTTGCATCGTCCGAAATTTTGCGTCTGTATAATCATCGGTTAAGAGCAAGTAGAAGGTCGTAATAAGGGCGATGAGACAAAAAATACCACTTCCAATAAAGAAATTTTTCTTATTAAATAATGAATTCTTTTTTTTATTTGAAGATGTAGACATCTTATTAAACGTGAGATTCATTGCTTTTTGCTTTGAGAAGCGCAAGCGATAATTTTTGCGGACTTCTGCCTTATCCACTCTGACCAAAGTTGGATACCACCCTGCTTTCGCTCACAAATAAACGCATAAAAATTTTCGATGAATTTTTTACGATTTTCAAGTTCTTCTTTTGTATAGGTGCCTCCCTTCCAGACTTCTGTGTCAAATAAATCAACAGAGCCGAGAAGGTATTGACGTTTGTTAATATCCTCCAAACGAACTTGGGGAGCATTTTTCATGATGTCTAACATAGCAAGAGCGGTGGATGTCCGACCTGCACCATTTGTACAATGGATATGAACCCACATATTTGGAGGCAAACTATCAAAGAAAGTGACGATCTCATCGATTTGCTCATCGCTGGCAATAAATTTACTTCCTACATTAACACTCTTGTAATTAAATCCAAATTTTTTAACCTCATTTTCCTCTGCAAGGACTCTATCGGGTAGAACGTCTATTGATCCTGTGATAAGATAACGACGTGGAATATGTCTTAATCCTGGTTCAGAACGGTTGTATCCAAAGAAAGTTGTTGGAATACCTTTAATATAACCATGAAATTCAGATTTTAAGTCGAGAATCGTCTTAGGACCTTGAATATGGCTTAATTTCCAAGAGACATAGTGGAGTCGGGGTAAATTGCCTCCCGAAGCTTTGATTTCTCTCAAACCTCTTAAGTCAACGCTTTCAAGAGAATAAATTTTATCTTGCATCGTACGGAACTTATTACCACCATAAAAAGCATCAAAAAATAGAAAAATAAATAACCCCGTGAGAACTGCAACGCTTCCACCAATGAAAAGTAGTCTTTGATTGAGCGGACTTCTCATAATTATTCCTCAACTTTAGCAGGTGTAACAGAAGGGTGGAAAGGAGATGAATTTCCTTGTAGTTGCGTCCATTCAGACCAGTGTTGTATGCCACCATTCTTTCGTTGGCTAATAAAAACGTAGAAATTCTCTATGAATTTTTTACGATTTTCGAGCTGTTGAATTGTATATGTGCCGTCAGCCCAAGGCGCTGTATCAAATAAATTAATAGATCCAAGAAGGTGTTGGCGTTTCACAATGTCATTTAAACTGACAGTAGGAGCATTTTTCATGATGTCCAACATAACAAGGGCCACAGATGTCCGACCTGCACCATTCGTACAATGAACATGAATCCATGTATTTGGGGGTAAGGTTTCGAAGAAATTGACAAGTTCATCAATTTTCTCGTCTGCAACAATAAACTTACTTCCCACATTAACACTCTTGTAATCAAACCCAAACTTTCTGACCTCATCCTCCTCGGGAAGAACTTGGTCAACTAAAATATCTATAGATCCTGTAGTAAATAAACGACGAGGAAAATGTCTTAAGCTTGGCTTAGCGCGATTGTATCCGAGAAAAGTCGTTGGAATGCCATTAATGTACCCATGAAACTCACATTTTAAGTCAAGAATAATTTTAGGACCTTGAATGTGGCTTAATTTCCAAGATAGATAATGTAAACGAGGTAAATTTCCACCGGAAGCTTTGATGTCTCGCAACCCTCGCAAGTCAAGATTTTCAGTGGAGTAAATTGTATCTTGCATTGCGCGAAAGTTAGTACCTCCATAAAAAGCATTAACAAAGAGAAGAGAAAAAAGTCCAACGATAAATGCAATACTTCCACCAATATAGATGTATCTCATTCTTAGCAATTTCATCATTGGTTTACTTTCTTTAGATGGTTGCCATGCAATATAAATTTAAGTACCTTTGGTAGCCATTTTTTAAAAGAGTCATTTAAAATAGGCAAGGAAAATAATTTTAATAGAATGCATGAGACTTATGGTAGATTTCTATTGACCTCTCTGATATCTCTCGTCAAAGTGCAGAAGTATTTAAAAACACTTATTCAGCAATGATTCGTTTTCTTACCTGGACGTTTACACTCCTTTTTATTCTGGCCCTCATGGGGGGGATCGGCGTTCTTTCTGTTCTCTATTACTTCGGCCGAGGCCTTCCGGACTATGCACAGCTAGCCAAATATGAGCCTCCTGTTGTCAGTCGATTTTATGCGACAGATGGGCGCCTTTTTGCGGAGTATGCGACTCAAAAACGTGTATTTGTGCCTATTGAAGCTATGCCAAAGCGGGTTATTCAAACTTTCTTAGCGGCTGAAGATAAAAATTTTTATGAACACCCCGGACTCGACTTCTTTGGTATTTTTAGGGCTGCTGTTGTGAACCTAAGCCAAATGGGAAAAAACAAAAGACCACAGGGGGCTTCGACGATTACCCAGCAAGTTGCAAAAAATCTTTTGCTTTCCAGTATATCGAATCAAACTTCTTATGAGCGCAAACTCAAAGAAGCTATCCTTGCATTTCGTATTGAGAATGCTTTGAGCAAAGATCGTATCTTAGAGTTATACCTTAACGAAATTTTTTTGGGGGCTGGGTCCTATGGCGTGGCTGCTGCGGCCCTCAATTATTTTAATAAGTCCTTAGATGAACTATCGATTTCAGAAGCAGCTTTTTTGGCGGGACTTCCAAAAGCGCCTAGCAAATATAACCCTAAACACAACTATGAAGCTGCCAAAGCGCGGCGTGATTGGGTGATTAGCCGCATGTATGAAGAAAGAGTAATTACTTGGCAAGAGGCTGTTGCCGCTAAAGCCGAACCTATCGAGCTTAAACGTCCAGATCCCACTTATGTCGTTAAAGCTGATTATTTTGCAGAAGAAGTCCGTCGACATATTATTGCAAAACATGGTGAAGCCACCTTATATCAAGGTGGACTTACAATTCGTACAACACTTGATCCGCGCCTTCAAAAAGTTGCTGACTGGGTGCTTCGAAAAGGATTAATTGCCTATGATCGTAGGCATGGATGGAGAGGGCCTCTTCAGCATCTCGATTTAGAAAATATAAATAAAGAAACTTGGCATACTAAACTTGATAATATTTCCCCGCCCTTCGGTATTGGGCGTTGGCAAATAGCTGTTGTGCTAAAAATTAATGATAATGGGGCGACAATTGGCCTAAAAACTGGCAAAGAAGGAAAGATTCCTCTTTCCGAACTTTTATGGGCGCGTAAGACCTTGCCGCTTGTAAAAACACTTATACAAGAGAAAGAGGTTTATCAACCCGCTCTGGGACCTCCTATTTCTCATCCCCGTGAGGTTTTATCTGTTGGGAATGTTGTGTTAGTGGCAGAAATTCAAGAAAAGGAAAATACCTTTAGTCTCCAACAGATTCCTACCGTAAGTGGAGCGCTTGTTGCAATGGATCCTCATACAGGACGTGTTCTTGCGATGGCAGGGGGATTTAGTTTTGAAGCAAGTCAATTTAATAGAGTTTCTCAAGCGCTTCGTCAGCCGGGTTCAGCGATTAAGCCATTTGTATATCTGGCGGCTATGGAGAGAGGGTTTTCCCCTGCAACAATTGTATCGGATTCTCCTATCTCAATTGTTATGGGTCGTGGCTTAGGTATTTATTCACCAAAAAATGTGACAACTAACTACTATGGAGCTGTTCCCCTGCGTATTGGCCTTCAAAAATCTTTAAATATGATGACAATTCGGTTGGTCCATCAATACGTTGGTATGAAGCCTGTTGCAAAGATAATTGAGAAGTTTGGAATTATGGATCATGTTCCGATGCAGTTGGCAATGGCTTTGGGTGCGGGTGAGACGACTCTTTTACGACTTGCTACAGCTTATGCAATGTTAGCTAATGGTGGAAAAAAGTTAGAACCTACGCTCGTTGATCGGATTCAGGATCGACATGGAAAAACAATTTTTGCTGCAGATACAAGGACTTGTATTGGCTGTAAAGATCAAATTTGGATAAATCAGTCCCCCCCCCTTATTGAAGATCATCGCGAACAAATGGCAGACCCTCGAAGCGTTTATCAAATTACGTCTATGTTAGAAGGTGCCGTACGTGCTGGATCTGCTCGACGCGCACAATCATTAGATAGAATTTTAGCGGCTAAAACAGGAACAACCAATGAAGAACGAGATGCTTGGACGATCGCCTATACGCCTGATTTGGTTGTTGCTACTTATATAGGGTATGACAATCCTCAACCGCTAGGCCATATGGAAGGTGGTTCTCGGGTGGCTTTGCCTCTCATAATAGATTTCTTAGGAAAAGCTCTTGAGGGAATTCCAAGTAAACCCTTTAAGATTCCTTCTGGTATGAAGCTTGTTCGGATGAAAGAGATGACGGGCCAAGTTGCTCAGGCAGGAGATTCGAGTGTCATTTATGAAGCTTTAAAGGATAATCAAAATCTTCACGAAAGACCTATAGCACCCTCAACACCGAGTTATACAGCACCAGCGTCTGAGCTTTATCATGAAACTTATGAGAAGCCTCAATATACCCCGCCGCCTTCCCATAATCCACAACCTGCTGCCCCTATTCCTTCTTTGACGGGGACGGGGGGACTCTATTAAATAAAGGAGCTAGTATATGCTTGTTGAAGTCGAAACACAGACTCGTGAAATTGAAGAAGGTCTAGTCCTTCTAAGGAGGCATCTTTGACTGGGAAGAATCACAAAAGCGCCTTCGACAGTTGGAAGATGAGTCCCAAGACCCAGCCTTATGGCAGGAGCCGGCTCACGCCCAAAAAGTGATGCGTGAGCGGGATCAACTTTCAAATGCTTTAAATCGTATTACGAAGATAGAGAAGGATTTGAAAGATGCTCTAGAACTCTTTGAATTAGGGAGTAGCGAAAATGATTTGGATGTTATGGGAGCCGCTGAAAAAGATATTGCGCTGTTACATCAAAAGATTAAACGGTTACGACTCGAAAGCCTTTTATCTGGTGAGGCAGATGCAAATAACTGTTTTTTGGAAGTGCACGCTGGTGCAGGTGGGACAGAAGCTCAAGACTGGGCGTTAATGCTCTCTCGCATGTACATGCGTTGGGCGGAATCCAAAGGGTACAAAATTGAATGGATTGAAGAAAGCCCCGGGGAGGAGGCCGGTTTAAAGTCAGCCACCTTTAAGATTATTTCTCATAAGGATGCAGACCATCCATATGGTTGGCTTAAAGGAGAAAGTGGCGTTCATCGTCTTGTTCGTATTTCTCCTTTTGACGCAAATGCGCGGCGTCATACGAGTTTTGCATCCGTATGGGTTTATCCCGAAGTTGATGAGACTATAGATATTCAAATAGAAGATAAGGATTTAAGGATAGATACATACCGCGCATCTGGTGCGGGTGGACAGCACGTTAATAAAACAGATAGTGCTATTCGTATTACCCATATTCCAACAGGTGTGGTCGTACAATGTCAAAATGACCGCTCTCAACACCGTAATCGTGCTCAGGCAATGAGTATGCTTAAAGCTCGTCTTTATGAGGTAGAACTTAAGAAACGAGAAGAGGCTATACAAGCTTCTGAGGCCTCTAAAACAGAAATTGGTTGGGGGCATCAAATCCGTTCATATGTTCTTCAGCCATATCAAATGGTCAAAGACTTACGGACACACGTAGAAAAAGGAAATGCCCACGGTGTTTTAGAGGGTGATATTGATGTATTTCTAGAGGCCGCTCTTGCTCATAAGATCAGTTAACTCATTGTGCTTTGGAGCATCCAAGCGGCTTTTTCAAGAAACATCTCTTTTTCTGTCATTAAATCCGTTGTTACCCTATCTCCAAAAGATTCTGCAAGTGCACCTACCTCTCGAGCATTTTTTGCCAAAAGCAGATAGTCGTCTCTTAGGACTTTTGCCATAATATGATCTACCGGTGATGTTTCAGTCTCTTTTATAGAGGCATTTTGAAGGAGTTCAATAAAATTGGATGGAGCCTTTTCTCCAAAAGTACGAATACGTTCGGCGACATCATCGAGTGATTTCCAGAGTTTTGTATAAAACTTCTCAAACATAATATGAGTGCTATAAAAATTGGGGCCTTCCACATTCCAATGAAAGGCATGCGTCTTATAGTAAACAACCGCAGTGTCAGCAAGATAACCCTTTAGGGCATCAGTGATTTTAATACGGGCGTCAGCTGTATAATGGTCAGTCACTCTCTTTTCCTCCCCTTAATCTTCGACTTCTTGTACCATCCTATATTTATACCCTAATCTTAGTTTAAAAGCATTATATTTTTTATGCCGTTAAAGAGCATATGAGAAAGTCTATTAAAGCTTAATTTCTAAAGACGATAGACGTTTTTTATCCTTTGTGGCATCGTGGGAGATCGTGAAACTCTAAAAATTTATTAAGAGGACAAAATGAAATATATCTTCTTCCTACTTGTTTTTTTGACAGGATCTTCTTGCTTAGGTGGGGTTGAAGAATTGCCGGTGAGGCATGCTAAACCGCTTTTAATGCGGATCATGAGTGATGATGATGGTATTATTGTTGAAGAGAAATTCCAATGCACACTTAACACCTGCTGTTTTGAAGAATCATTCTACTGTGATATGGAAGAAGGAAAATGCATATGCGATATTTACAGATGTGGAGAAACACCCAACAAAAAAGAATATTGGGTAGAACTTACAGGTGTTGAAGCAGAGACCATCTGCGGTAGACCCTCTCTTATGCGCTATTATACGGGACTCTGTGGGTGTGATCGTAATAAGCATCCTCCATGTGGCCAGTGTTCTTTTCCTCTTGATGAAGAGTAGTAGCCTCTTATTGAGGAAGGATTTCTTCTTTCAATTTTCTGCTAATGCCGTGATCGCTGCGAGCTTCGTCAACTTCACGTCCGAGAAAGTAGCTGATGACTGTTCGGATTGCCACAATGGTTGCAAGGACGATAAGGTCTTCTTGGTTTGGTTTAATAAAAGTATGAATTATATCGCCTGCAATCATGAATTCTAGCCCAAATAAAATATAAGTTCCCAATATGGCTCTAATCCTATTAGCCTCTTCAAGGAAGAAAACTGTTCCATGGCGATGGAGCTTCATGCGGATAAAAGCAATGGCAGCAACAACAAATCCCCAAAATACTACCGTTATGCCTACTAGATTGATGCCTGTGACAGCAACATTTAAGATTTGATAAAGTATGGTCTGGACTTCCATGAAGATTGCTCCCTTTGATCATATGTGAATTCTTAGTTATTATAACATAAGCTATATGTAAGATTCAAATTATGTTATGAACTATAAAATTACTTTGATTTTCTTTGAAAGTGGAGTTAAACAAAATTTTAAATCTAGAGGATAAGGTTCTCATGTGTTTTAAACGCTATTTCCACAACACCTTGAGAGTCAAACTGGGCTATAAATTGTTCATACCACTTCATCCGGTCCTGTCCTCCTTCTGTTGTTAGAAGTAACTTCTGACCATACTCCGCTATATCTTCTATGATTCGTTCATGCCGGTAATAGGCCAAGAGTGTCTTATTAACTTCTGTCTTCCCGTAACCTTTATAAAATAACTCTTCCTCATATGGCTTATTCCAAATATTAGAAATACCTGCACCAATAAACATGAGGTCACGCTCTTGAGGGGCCAGGATAGGGTCATCCCAATCCACTATATAAAAAGTGTCTTCGCCTATGAGCACATTGCCGCCATGAATATCAGAATGGCACAACACGAATGGAGATGACTCATTTTGAACCTTTTGGGCCAATTGTTCAGCGCAATCAACCAACCGATAAATAGTAGCCGCATGCTTCTTTATAAAAGTCAAAAAGCTAACGGCAACGCTGTCACCGCTCGGCTGAGATGCAATTAAGGGGTAAAGTGACCGCACGGCTTGTCGCCACTTAGGCGCATAAGATTCCCGTCGGATCTTGGCTTGGAGCCAGAGTGGCACATTAATTTCATGAATTTGCCTTACTACTTTTCCGAGTGCGCACCATTGATCGTCCGTTAGATCACGACTAAAACCGCTCTGACCTTTGATAAAGGGAGATACCATTAGGGTAGAATCGCCAAGACGTTGAGTTGTTTGACCATGGAGTGTTTTGACGATGGGAATAACTTGTTGAATTCCAGCATTACGTAAGAGCTCAATTATGATAGCACTAATATCATGGGGGTATCCTCGCTTTAGTTTTACGAAATAAGGGGGGTGATTATATGCCTGAGCTTTATATACTGACGCATCCATATCCGCACCCAAGGGAAGGCGTGTAAGCGTAGAAGTTTCAATGCCGTAATTGATCTTTAGACAATCCATAAGGCGTTGTTTTGAAGGGAATGTTTTATCTAGCATATTTGAAATATACAAGAAAGCTAAGAGCGTAGCCAGATTATAATAAGAAAGGGAGAGACACTTAATTTGTTTCTATTACTACCCATATTTTATTTCGAGGAAGTCGCTCAGCCTAAGGCTAGAATTTGTGGATTGATCACACAGTAAAATGGGAAATCAAACAAGCAGTCCTTTGCCGAGTAATATTGAGTATCCATAATGAGCAATAAGGCTTCCAGGTCGCCGTGGATCAAGCACTTTAGTTATTGCGATACTTTCAGCATTTAATATTGTCTATGTATACAAAAAATACGAGTCTTGCTCTACAGTGAGGCTATGTTAAAAGTTATATTTATCTGTTTTTATAAAACAAATCAAATCTATGTTAATAAAAGCATAGGCATTTTTAAACTCAAAACGGCTCTCAAATATATTGAGAGCCGCCTTCTGGGAGAAGAGAATCTGATTGTTTTAATTGGATTTATGCATTTGTTAATCGTTGAAACTTTTGAAGTCTACTTCTTAAGGTGTTGTTTCTTCTATGAGAAAAATTGTGTTTAAGGTGCTTGCGTCCTGAAACATTTGAATTAGGAAAGTGAGCATTGTGAAGGGGAGGAAGAGCTCTCTGAGGACCTCGCCTTAGCCGTCTGTTTTCTTTACGAGCTGCCCATTTTTTCGCACAGGCTTGATGTTTGCGAGAAAGAAGTTCGTGAGGAATGTCTCTTCTTATATGCTTTCGTCCATGGATTTTGTTATCACGCTTGAAATTCTGGGCATGTTGTCGCGTTCGAGGGGTCCTCCTCCTGATGTGAGAGGGATCTCTTTCACTTTTTTGACAAACTTGTTTTCCTGTATGCCTTCCATGGCGATTTGCGAAAGCTTCGCTCGCAAAAACAAAACTGAGGACAACGACTAATGTTGTAAACTTATTAAACACCATAAATATTTCTCCAAAAATAAAAATTGCTATTATTTGTTTAAAAATAGATAAATTAGATAGCTTTGATATAAGAACTTAAAATAAAAAATCAAGGGGTGGTATAGGTATAACTCTAAAGAATAGGCCAGCTGCGGTTGTCTCAGCCCTTTATTTGGCCATCTTTATTAAGTTCCCCTCTGTTAAAATAGTTTTAAATAATTTTAATTTCGTAAATTAAGTCTATTGATAAAATCTTGTATCTCCAACATCTTAAAAAAATAGTGACAGATTTTTACAAAAGGTTGTTGACCAAAAGAAGTCTCGTCCGTATAAGAGACAGACTTAAGAGCAAGAAAAAAGAGTAAGGCTATTGCCTTCCTGATTTGAAGTTGCTACATAAGCTAAAGGAGCTGGAGTTTTCCAGTTTCTGGTTGATCATTGACAAGTGAAGAGAGAGAAGGGATACGCGGGGAGCGGCTTGCGGTAGCGAGTTGAGGATTGATTGAA
>JAIEMB010000018.1 GCA_019752515.1 Alphaproteobacteria bacterium
CCTTCTCTGGCTGTACAATTACACGATGGAATTCTATATCTTGTGGCTCCGTAGGTTTGACATGAGTCCCGATTCTAACTATCCCTTCTTCAATCCATGTTCTTTCAATGCCAACCAGTTCGGACACAACCGAAGAAACAGAAGGAATTAGCTCTTCACCTATTTTTAATGCCATATTACTCGTGTCAGGCCTTTTATTTGTTTGAGCATTATGAGTACTGTATTTTATGATTTTGGCTTTAGATTCTATTTCATCATTTGAAGTAAATTGCGAGGAATTTTCAGCAATAATCTTCAGTTCATCCATAGAACTTTCGTGGACAAGTGACATTACAGCCTCTTTAAAATCGTTTTCCTTGGTAATGCTAGGAATAGACTCTGCAATAGGAGTGCCCTTTTCCTCTCTTGATTTTTGTTCGTGGGTACGATTAGGGGCTGTTAAGGTAGATATTTTTGTAATAGGAGTTAAATTATCAAAAACTTTTGCAACAACATGAAATGTACTCTTTTCTTGAGGGATTGATTCAAGATTCGCAATAACGACGTGATCTCGAGAAGAGGCCTTATCTTCCTGAGACGGTGGTGAAGTCTCTAAATCGGTCCTTTGAATAGAGGCAATGTCTTTTTCTATAGAGTCATTTTCCCAGCTTACTTTTGGGGGAGTTTGTATTAAATAATTTGATGTTTCGGCCGTTTCTAAGTCTATGTTAGGATTTTGAAAATATAAACCCGTGATTTGTTTAGAAAGAACATGATCATTAGAAGAGACTATAACTTGAGGTGTTTCAGGCGGGGAAGTTTTTTTTAACGTTGGGATAGCTTCTTCATTTATTGCAAGAGTAGGCTCGGGAGTAATATCAAAGACAGTTGGTTGCTTTGCAAGAGGGCCTGGTTCCAGATTTTCGATTGCTACCTGCTGTCTGGTAATGACTTGCTCTGATTCATAAAGTGAAGCTAGTGTATGAGCAAGATTACTTGAGTTCAGGTTCTTAGTCCCCTTAAGATAAGATCTTGTTTTATTGGTCATATCGAGATCACAAACAGATGAAGTTTTCTCCAATTCTTTGATAGCTTCTTTCAGAGCTTTAATCTGAGTCATCGCCTTAAATGCAGGTTGAATCTGCGTTGGTGTTTTTACAATTTTAGGTAGTTTTGACGGACTGATAGTTCCTTGTTTCTCCTGATCAACCTTTTTTATAGGTGATGGGACTGAAGATACAGATTTTCTTGTTTCCTTAAATGGTGTTTCTAAGGGCTTCGTAGGCAAGGTTATTCTTTTTACTTCACTTGTACTTTTTGCCGCTAGTTTGGAAGAATTTTGAGGCTTTTTCTCATGTGGAATTCGACGATTCAAAGACTGTGGGCTATTCTTTTGATCTGATACTTTACTCTTAGGTGGGTTAGAATGGGTAGTATGAGGTTTAAATAGAGAAGCCAACATACCTTTTTTTCTTAGTGTGCTTAATAGCACACGCATGTCTATGTTATTATCTAGTGTTGTTTTTTTTCTAGAGACTCTGTTTTTTTTTGTTCTTATGTAGTTAGCTCTTGCTTTCTTTCTAGAAACTCTTTCGTTTATCTTTTTAATTTCTTTTTGCTTTTTTAATCTGATTTTTGTGATTCTCTTTTTCTTTGCAGCTAAAGCTGCCTTTCTCTTCTTTTTTCTTTCTTCTTTCGCTTTTGCCCTTATTTTTCTTTTTATAGATTTTTTATTTGCTAATGGGGTATTATGATTAAATGATATCTTAGAAGAGGAAGATCGAGAGAGTTTTTTATTTTTTGGCTTATTTAGTTTTTTTAAGTCTGCAATTAGTTTTGGGAAAGTCATCTTTAAAAACAATGGGAAATTATGAGGTATCATTTCGGGCTTAAGTAAGTTATTTCGTACGCGGGATTCATGAAGTACGCCACTCCGATCAAAGACGTTTTTCCTTATACTGCCCCTTGGCATATCGTCTAGAACATTAGTATTTTTCACAGCATAAGCCGAATGAACTTGGCTACAGCACGTTGTAACGCCAAGCGCGAACGCAAACTTTCTCATCATATTAGCCTCCCTAAGGCAATAAGAAATATTACATTTCGTTAGAATAATTCAAAATGATTAATATAATTATAATATTTATGTTTTGATTTATTAATTTACAAGCGATGGCTTAAAATTTATACTTTCTAGTAATGTAATGTCAACTTAACTTTGTAAGTAACTCCCAAGTTTTTTGGGCAAGTGCTTTGTATACTGAGGCTTCTTCCGAATAGGGAGAAGCCTTTACAATGGGCATTCCTTTTTCGGAAGCTTCTCGAATGGACATATGCAAAGGAATTTCAGCCAGAAAGGGGATACCTAACGCGTGAGCTTCTTTGCGAACCCCACCATGTTCGAAAATGTCTGAGCGGCCCTCACAATGGGGGCAAAGATAATAACTCATATTTTCTACCCAACCAAGTATAGGAACGCTTACTTTTAAAAACATCTCCAGGCCTTTTCGAGCATCAATGAGAGCCAGGTCTTGTGGTGTTGAAATAATTATGGCTCCTGAAAGAAGAACAGACTGAGCCAATGTAAGTTGTACATCCCCCGTTCCTGGAGGTAAATCAACCACTAACACATCAAGCTCTCCCCAACTCACTTGCCTTAGCATTTGATGAAAGGCATTTTGTATCATCGGGCCTCTCCAAACAGCTGGTACTTTTTCATCTATCATGAAGCCCATCGACATGCATTTAAGATCATTGACAACAATAGGATTAATTATTCTTCCATCATCAGAAGTTGGTTTTTGGCTGACGCCCAATAAACGAGGAAGTGAGGGACCATAAACATCTCCATCTAGAATGCCTATTCGAAGACCCATGTTTTGCAACCCATAGGCTAAGTTAACAGCAGTTGTCGACTTACCAACCCCTCCCTTTCCAGAAGCAATGGCAATAATGTAATTGACACCTCGAATTCCTTCCTTTGGCTGGTTTTGCCCCTTTGGTTTACGTTGAGCTGTGAGTGTAATCTGAATGTCCTTAACTTCAGCAAGAGATTTTAGAAGAGCGGCAGCATCTTCCTTAAGTTTTAGCCCTTGTTGCATATAAGCCGTACTAATCTCTAAAATAAAAGTAACTTTGCCTGAAGAGGATACTTGTAAGCCTTGTAGAATACCCGCGCTCACAATGTCTTGGTGTGTTAAAGGATCCACAAGTTTCTTTAGAACTGTAATAACTTCAGATTCTAGCGACATAAGTCCTATCCTGATTGCCTAAAAGTATGAGATCATCTATAGTTCATATTTATGAGATTGAAAAGGAGCAGGCTGGCATGAGTTGGAAGGATGATGAGGAGGGACCTTGGGGACACAGTGGAGGAGAAGACAACAACAATCCCTGGACCCGAAAGCCAAAACGTAATGCTAGTGAGTCCCCAGACATCGAAGACTTACTTAAGAAAAGCCAAGATAATTTTAAAAAATTCTTCCGAAAAGATGGAAAGCAAAATGGACGCATGCTGTGGTATGTTGCCGGCGGTATTTTATTTTTATGGCTTCTTACTGGCATTTATACTGTTCAACAAGATGAGCAAGCAGCCATTTTGCGTTTTGGTAAGTGGGTAAGAACAACTGATCCTGGTCTAAATTATCATCTACCAACCCCTATTGAAACTGCTCTTATTCGGAATGTGACAGCTATTAATATCCTTACAAATACGAATGCGAACCAAGCATCCACTGGTAATCTAGGGGGTGAAGGCGCATTAATGCTTACGGGAGACGAGAATATTGCTGATGTTCAGTTTGCAGTTAACTGGCGAATAAAGGACTTAGGTGATTATCTTTTTAATGTAAAATCGCCTGAAACAACCATAAGGGCTGCTGCAGATAGTATTGTTCGCTCAGTTATTGCTCAAACACCTATTGCTCAAATCCTTTCTGAAGGGCGGAGTAAAATCAATGTACAACTTCGCGAAATGCTTCAGAAATTACTTGATGATTATAAACTAGGCGTGGAAATTTCCCAGGTTGAACTCTTAAAAGTAACTCCTCCTACTGCTAAGGTCATGGATGCTTATTTGGATGTTCAGAGAGCTAAGGCTGACTTGGAACGTAAGCGTAATGAAGCGGAATATTATCGTAATTCCATTGTCCCCGTTGCTCGTGGTCAAGCGAAGAAAATAACACAAGATGCTGAAGCTTATAAAGCTAAGGTTATGGCAGATATTGATGGTGAAACGTCACGCTTTCAGTTGGTTTATGATCAATACAAAGCAGCTCCTGACGTTACCCGAGTTAGACTTTATTTGGATAATATGCAAACCATACTTGAAAATACGCAAAAGCTGATTGTTGATGGGGAAAAGAGCCAAGGAGTCCTTCCTTACCTTCCTCTCCCTGAACTACAACGTGTTAAGGAAAAAGCTCAGGAGGCAACTCAATGAAATCGAAGTCACTCATCGTTCTCAGTATACCGATGCTTGTTATACTCGGTATACTCATGGGGTCACTTTTTGTGGTACAACAAACTCAACAAACCCTTGTACTTGAATTTGGTAAACTCATTAGGGTTATCAAGGAACCGGGTTTGTACGCTAAAATTCCATTTTTGCAAAATGTCCGGAACTATGACAAACGGATTTTGGATTTTGACCTAACAGCAATACCTGCCACTTTGGCAGATCAGAAACGTCTTTTAGTCGATACTTTTGCACGTTATCGTATTGTTGACCCAGCTCTTTTCTATAGAACGGTTATGAATGAAGAAGGAGCTGAACAACGGCTCCGCATTTTAAACCAATCCATTGCCCTCAGTGTCTTAGGTCAAGTTAAGCTAACGGATGTTCTTTCACCTAAAAGAGCAGAAATCTCAAAGACAATACGGGATCAAATGAACGCGGCTGCGAAAGCTTTTGGCATTGAAGTCGTTGATTTGCAGTTACGTGGGACTGATTTACCTGCAGAAAATAGTGAAGCTATTTTTAATCGGATGATTAGTGAGCGTAAACAAGAAGCTCAAGAATTTCGTTCTCGTGGAGATGAAGCTGCCCAAGAAATTAAAGCAACAGCTGACAAAGAACGTACCATTATCCTTGCTGAAGCAACAAAGCTAGCTGAAACCATAAGGGGTCAAGGAGATGCCTATGTTACTTCTACAGCTGCAGCCGTATACGGAAAAGATATTAATTTCTATGACTTCTATCGATCCTTAAATGCATATAAAGCAGCCTTGAATAATGAAACAACTACCTTTATTCTATCCCCAAAGGATGACTTCTTTAAGTACTTAAATCGTTAAGGAGTGAGTTATAATGCGTGTTAGAAATTGTTTGAGAAAAGTTGTTTTCTCCTTGGCTGTCGCAACAAGCTTGTCAAACACTTCAACAAGTTTTGCAACCCCAACGCCTACGACAATTCCAAGTAGTTTTGCTGATCTCGTAGCTCCTCTTTTACCTGCGGTCGTCAATATTTCAACTACAACTCTCATAAGGGGACGAGGAGAGCAGTCTCAATCTCCTTTAGAAATGCCCTTTCCAAAAGGGTCCCCTTTAGAAGATTTTTTTAAAGATTTTTTGGACCGCATGCAGCCTGAGATTCCTCGAAATGTCACGGCTCTAGGGTCGGGTTTTATTATCGATCCTGATGGATATATCGTTACAAATAATCATGTGGTGGCCGATGCAGATCAAATTACGGTCATCTTAAATGATAATACGGAATTAAAGGCTACGCTTGTCGGACGCGATCGTCGTACGGATGTTGCTGTCTTAAAAGTTAATACGGAAAAGAAACTTCCTTTTGTTCAATGGGGCACTTCTGAAAAACTACGAACGGGCGATTGGATCATTGCCATTGGAAATCCATTTGGGCTCGGTGGCACTGTGACAGCGGGAATTGTTTCTCACATGGCTCGCGACATTGGAGAGCATAGTCGCTCTGGTGATTTCGTAGATGGGTACATTCAAACCGATGCTTCCATTAATATGGGCAATTCAGGTGGTCCCATGTTCGATATGAATGGGAATGTCGTGGGATTGAATACAGCTATTTTTTCTCCTACTGGCGCAAGCGTAGGCATCGGTTTTGCTATTCCCTCTGAAATTGCTAAAAAAGTTGTCGAGCAAATCCGTCAGTATGGACGAACAAAACGAGGCTGGATTGGCGTACGTATCCAACCCGTTACGGAAGATATCGCTGAAGGGCTTGGATTAAAGGAGTTGAAAGGAGCTCTGGTTGGAAATGTTGTTCGGGATGGGCCGGCTGCGAAGGCTAAGATCCAATCAGGGGATGTCATTTTGAAAATCGGAGATGTGGAAGTCAAGGATCAGAGAAGTGTACCCCGTATTGTAGGAGATTTTGCCGTTGGTTCTCAAGTTCCTCTTACTATATGGCGTAAAGGAAAAATTCTTTCTATTCCTGTTCAAATTGGTGAATTTGAAGAAGCTGAAGAAGCAGGTGTTATCCCTTCACCTGACGGTGGAAAGGAGCTTATCAAAGGCGTTGAAATTCATGGCATGACCTTACAACCTCTCACAGAAGACGTACGGCAAAGATTTGATATTGATAAAGATACGCACGGTGTTCTCGTCGTTGATGTGTCTCCAAAGAGCTCAGCTGCAGAAAAGGGGATCCGTCCTGGTGATATCATTATGGAAATTAGCCAGGAAGAGGTAAAATCACCTCAAAGCGTTGTTGATCACTTTAAAAAAGCAGAAAAGGAAAATCGCAAATCATCTCTTTTATTAATTAATCGAGATGGAGAGTCGCGTTATGTTTCCATTAAAATAGCTCCGGACGGGGATAAAAGTTAGATTATTTTTTATTCATTAACTTACTTTCTATTGAACTAAAGAATAAACTCATTAAAACCACACAAAGAAGAAACTAAATAGATAGTTTTTTTATTTGTTGAGCGTTTTTACTTTTTCCCTTGAGCCCCTTTTCTAAATGCATTACTCCTTAGAAAAGAAGGAGGATCTTCATGGCACTAACACAGACGCAAGAACAAGAAATTCAAGACACCCAAACACAGCTTTATCCCAGCCGTCGGGAAGTTTCTCCTGGTCTTGAAGATGTTTTATATGATGCTTTTCCTGTATTAGATCATGGCTTCGTACGTGTTATTGATTACATGGGGAATGACAGTGCGATCGTGCAAGCTGCCCGGGTTTCATATGGGAAGGGAACTAAAAAGAAAACAGAAGATCGAGGCCTCATCCATTATTTACTTCGTCACGCTCACACTACCCCTTTTGAAATGTGTGAGATTAAGTTTCACGTTAAACTTCCTTTTTTCGTGGCTCGTCAATGGCTCCGCCATCGTACAGCTAATGTGAATGAATACTCAGCTCGTTATTCAATTTTAGACAAAGAGTTTTACATTCCTTCTCAAGAACATTTGGCTTCTCAGTCACCAACAAATAAACAGGGCCGTGGTGAAACGCTTTCTTCTGAATATTCAAATTATGTCATAGCTATGCTTCGGACGGATGCGGAAAATGCCTATGCCCATTATGAGGAACTTTTAAATGAAGATCCTGACGGAAATACCCTCGACTCATACAAAGAAGGACTGGCAAGAGAACTTGCGCGAACAAATCTTTCCCTGAATTTTTACACACAGATGTATTGGAAAATTGATCTCCACAATCTCATGCACTTCCTTACCTTAAGAGCGGATTCTCATGCCCAGTATGAGATTCGGGCTTATGCAGATGTCATGTTGACCTTGCTTGAACGTTGGGTTCCCTTCACCTATGAAGCCTACATTCAGTATCGCAAAGAGGCCGCTCATTTTTCGAAAAATGCTCTTGCAGTTTTGAAAAAACGATTAAAAGGTGAAGAGGTTACTCAAGAAGAAAGTGGGATGAGTAAAAGAGAGTGGCAGGAGTTCTCCGAAGCGCTTGATCTCCTTTGATAGACATACTATAAGGTAATTTTATCTTGGGACAAAAATTACAAAAGCAACTGCATCTGGGAGTTATACCTTTATGATGTCAACCACACTTACTTTAGCCCCATGGGATGCGGCCATTGTCTTAAAACAAGATGGTACTTTTGAAACTTCCCTCCCTCAAATTCGCGGAGATTACATCCCCGACAACGTTATCTTAGGTGCTGCTCTAGCTTATGCTCTAAGCAATGAAAATCTCTGCACACTTATCCGTGAAAATTTTGAACGGGAATGTATTACTGAAACAGCTGCGAATCAGAAATAATACTTATCTTGTCTATATATTATAGATATTTGAATTATTCTGTTTATTATTCACCATCTATTGCTAAGTGATTTGCATATACCAATAAACCCGCTCGATTCTTTGTAAATTTTTTATATATAACCTAATTAGAGTATGTTAACCTTACTTAATAATTATAAAAATGGAGTTTCAATGGGAGAAATTCCCACTTTAATTATAAATCCCTTTTTGAATCTGCACCTGACTTGTAACTTGTATTAGACCCTGAATTTAATATCCTAACAGCCACTGATGCATATATAAAGCAACAATGGTGGAACGAAATAAAATTATCGGACGTGGAATTTTTGAGGTTTTTCCTGACAATCCAAATGATCCAGAACCCACAGGTGTTAAGAACCTTCGAGACTCACTAGAAAAGGTTCGACAATATTCAATTTCAGATACTATGGCGGTTCAAAAGTATGATATTCGCCGTCCACAATCTGAAGGAGGAGGATTTGAAGAACGTTTTTGGAGCCCTACAAACTTTCCCGTAATTGATAAAAATAAAGCAATTAAATATATTATTCACCGAGTCGAAGACGTTACGGAGTTTGTTTATCTAAATGACAGGAGTACTTCAACTCAAGTTAATGGAGGAATTAAGTACATATGCGGGTGGGAAGGAAGTTGAAATTTACCAAAGAGCTCAAGAAATTCAAGAAGCAAATAAACGTCTTGAATCTATAAGCAAGGAATTGGAGGAAAAGAATCAGCTGCTACAAGGTCTTTACCAATCACTACAAGAAAAGGATGACAGTTTAAATCTTGCTTTGCAAGCATCTCAAACAGGTGCATGGAGCTGGGACTGCATTCATGACAGCATTGAAGTTGATGATACAATGATCACTATCTTTGGGCTTCATAATAAAAATGAATTTCCTAAAAATATAATGATTTTTTTAAATTGGTCCACCCCGATGATCGTAAGCGTGTCGATAAGCAAGTCAAAAAATCCCTTGAAGAATCCTCACAATACAATATGGAATATCGCGTTCTTTGGCCTAATGACAGTGAACATAATATTGCTGCACGTGAACTTATGAATACAAACGAAAAAAACCAACAGGCAAAAATGACTGGTGGTTGTTTTGATATTACGGAGCAAGAAAACAGACAAAGAAAAATAAGAGAACAAGCTGCGGAACTTGAGTTAAAGAACAAGCAATTAGAAAGAAGTAATGAGAGATTGCAGGAGTTTGCATATGTAGCTTCTCATGATTTGCAAGAACCTCTGCGCATGGTTTCAAGTTTTGTCCAATTACTACAACGTCCTTATAAAAACCAATTGGATCCAGAAGCCGACGAATTTATTCAATTTGCAATCAGCGGAACAGAACGTATGAAAGCGCTTATCAATGATTTGCATTTGTATTCTCGTATTGATTCGCAAGGAAGACGCTTAACAGAAATAAGTATGCAAAATGGGTTGGAATGGGCACTAATGAGAATAAGATAAGATATCGTTAGATCAATTACTTAAGATTGATAACAAGGCATTTTAAGGCAATTAAGAATACACGTTGTGCAATCATTCGAAGACGGGTCCTTGCAGGAATATTTGCATCCAATACCCTCACAATACTGGCAAAATGAATACTTCGTAGTAGGGTTATTACAACATTCTATAGAACAGCAAGAGGGCCAAGGATTACTTTAACATTCATTACAATTTTGTGCACAAGAAGATGAGAAGGTAAATGAGAGAATGGAAAATATAATCGCTGAGTATAATCGCTTCATCGATGATTCTCCTTTTGAATCGTTAGATATAAAATATATATCAAATAAGAAAAAAACAAAATAAGCTTCCTTCTTTATCTCCCCTATCAACTATCACTCCTAGATTAAGCTTTGATTGCAGGTATATATTGTTGTAATTTATTTCTGTACAAGAATTAGAAACTAGAATATAGTTGATCAAAAGGAGAATTGTATGACCGAACTCAGAATACGTAAAAGAAAACCCGGTGCAGGAAGAAAGCCTAATGAAGTACCTACAAAAGCGGTACGATTACCTCTACCATTAGCGAACAAGCTTCTTGATTTAAAAAAGCAAAATAAGTTGAAATCCGATTATGATGGGGAGCTTGGCCAGTTTTTCTTAGCAAAGGCATTATCTTCAAAGCAAATTCCTTTCTTTGAATCACGCATACAAGCAGGTCTCCCCTCACCTGCAGATGATCTGTGCGAGGGGACATTAGATCTCAACGAATACTTAATCTATAATGAAGGTACGACTTTTTTCGTTAGAGTTACTGGAGAGTCAATGAAAAAAGTGGGGATATTTCCTGGAGATATGCTCATTGTTGATAAGCATATTCCGCCCAGCAATGGTAAAATCGTTATTGCGGGATTAAATGGAGAACTTACAGTCAAACGGCTTGAGAAGAATGAAGATTCCCTCTTTTTATGTTCTGAAAATGATATCTATCCTGATATTCAAGTAAGTAAAGACGATGAATTTTCCATTTGGGGAGTTGTTACAACAGTTATTCATTCATTAGCATAAGTTTATCAATCAGTTTAGCAAACACCTGAAAATATTTAGTTCCTTTGTTTTACGCTTACAATGCTTAGCATTATCAGGCCCATACCGGTAAGATTGATTATCCCTAATGATTCATTGTAAAAAAACCAGCCAAGTGCAGCAGCATTAAGAGGTGCTAAAAACAGTATCAAAGCTGCATAAGACGATGAGATTTTTCCTAGTGAAATGGCCAGAAGACTTTGGCCCATAGTATGGACTAACACTGCTTGCCCGAAAATACTTATGACATCTTGAATTGTAAAAGGGCCTAACGATTCTCCTGATACATATACAAATATAGTCAAAAAAATCAGGGAAAATAAACCCGTCCAGAACATTAAATACCCAGTCGAAATCCGGTCTCTAATATACTTTAGTGAAATGAGATAGAGCGCGACCATTATTCCTGAACACAGAGCTATAATATCACCTATAAGGTTCACATAACTTATTGAAATACTTTCCCCTATAAGAAGGATACATCCTAAGAAACCTACTGTGGCTGCTATAATATAGCGAATAGAAGGTATTTCTTTAAAAAATATCCACATCATGAGAGGAACAAAAAACGCTGCCGTGTTATTAAATAGAGTTGAGTTAATTATTGTTGTATGATCAATTGACCAATTCCAAAGTCCTAAATCTAAAGCAAAGAAGGCCCCTGCAAGTACCAAAGTACCGAAATCCTTACCCTGAAGTTTGTTTTGAACAACAATACTTTTTCTCTCCCATTTCATCCATAAGGCAAGGAGGGGAAGTGCAAAGAGCATGCGATAAAAGCCAGTTGCCATAGGACCTAGATCTGAAAGACGCACAAAAATAGGTGAAGTACCAATGAGGAAACTTCCGATGCACATATATATTACTGGCGAGAGTTCTGAGACCTTTTTGAACATATTATTCATTTTGTATTTTAACAATTTTCTAATACTAATAGTGAAGAGTATCTTATTACAAGATAAACTTGTTGATTTGATGTGAACTTGTAATTATTAATATCAATATGCAACAATCATTTTTATCTTTTGGGTTAACTTTTAGTGATCTTTATGATCATTCAGCTCTTCTAAAACTGGACAGATTTTTTTTAGCTTATTTACAAGATAAATATCCACCTCTTGCAATTCTGTTAAAAAAGGCAAGAAGCCACCCCCCAAGCGGCCTTCAGGAAAGTAAACTATTATTAGATATTGCCCCTTATTTAGAAGATTTTCTGGGAACACTCTTTAAGATCGAGGGGGAGATTCAAACTCTACAAAACAACACATATCAATTAGCCCCCATTTACCGATGTAAGCGTCTTTTCATACAACGTCAGGTCGCAAAATTGTACACGAAAGAGGATACTGATGCTTTAAATGAAGCGCAATTAAAAGAAAAACTTGAAGAGTACATGGGAGAGGATTATTCAGATTTGACTTTTGCCAATCATGTCCTCAATGCACTCAATGATAACCCACAAAGCGACATATTTTTAGAAATTGCTCTGAAGTATGCAGCATGTCGCCTTTATGATGAGTCCCCGTCGATACTTTTTACTCTACCCCGTAAAACTGATCCTGATAATTTATTCCCTATCCATAAGAATGGGCAAACCCTCAACTCGTGTCATAATGTTCATAGAGAAGGCTTTGATTGCACAGATCCAGGCGTATCGCAAGAAAGAGCGCTTGATCAGGCAAGCTATTGTATTCTATGCCATAACCAAGGAAAAGATTCCTGTTCTAAGGGACTCACTGATAAACTTAAAGGCTGCCCACTTGATCAAAAAATTTCAGAGATGAATACTTTGCGAGTACAAGGGTATGTCCTAGGAGCTCTTGCCACTATTATGATTGATAACCCTCTGGTTGCAGCAACAGGGCACAGGATTTGTAACGACTGCATGAGAGGATGTATTTTTCAAAAGCAAGAAGCTGTGAATATTCCCAGTATTGAAACACAAACTCTTGAAAGTGTTTTAAATTTACCCTGGGGCGTTGAGATTTATAGTCTACTTTCCCGTTGGAACCCTTTAAATCTTAAACGTCCCCTCCCCTCTCCCATCACTGGCTACAAGGTTTTAGTAGCAGGTTTGGGACCGGCTGGCTTTACACTTGCCCATTACCTTTTGAATGAAGGTCATTGTGTTGTAGGCATTGATGGCCTCAAAATTGAACCTCTCCCGCCTGACTTATTTGAAAAACCTATAAGATCCTGGCAATCTCTTAAAGAACCTCTCAGTGACCGTATTCCTGAAGGATTTGGGGGTGTTATGGAATATGGAATTACGGTCAGGTGGGAAAAGAATTATTTAAAGCTGGTTCGCCTTCTCTTGGAACGAAGATCGCATTTTGCTTTTTATGATGGGGTACGCTTAGGCGGAACTATAACAATGGAGCAAGCTTTTGAGTTAGGTTTTGATCATGTGGCTCTTTGCTTAGGAGCAGGCCGTCCTAATGCACTTGAGCATTCAAACGGGTTAGCCCGAGGAGTGCGACTTGCATCTGACTTCTTAATGGCCCTTCAATCCTCAGGAGCTGCACAAGAGAAATCCCTAGCCAACCTTCAAATTCGCTTACCCATTCTTATCATAGGAGGAGGCCTTACAGCTGTAGATACGGCAACAGAAGCTCTAGCCTATTATCCCATACAAGTCGAAAAGTACTTAAAGCGTAAGGAAATTTTAAAGGAACTACGACCGACTCTTAATGATGAGGAAAGTGAAATTGAAGGTGAATTCTTGGCACATGCCCAAGCTTTTCGGAAAGGTGATCGTTCTATATTAGAGCAAGCTTCAACAATCGTTTATCGAAACCGTCTTCAAAATTCCCCTGCTTACCATTTGAATGCTGAAGAACTTAATCTGGCCCTTCAACAAGGTGTTACTTTTCTGGAGAATGCAACTCCTCTTGAAGTTAAAGTCGATCAATATGGACATATTGAAAGCCTTGTGGTTACAACGCAAAATGGGCTTCAAACACTTCCTTGTAGGAGTTTATTTGTTGCAATAGGAACCCACCCGAATACAGTTTTAGAGAGAGAGGACCCTCATTTAAGTATGGAAAGCAAGGATATTTTGCTTTCCTATAAGGGAGAAAACAAAGTTAGTTTTTTTGGTGACCTTCATCCCACCTACAATGGCAATGTAGTCAAAGCAATGGCAAGTGCAAAGGATGGATTTACTAAAGTATGTGAAACTCTCTCTCAAAGATCACCTTCCCCTTCTCCCTTTTTCATAAAACAACTTGATGAAATTCTACGGCCAAGGGTTCACAAAATCTCTCGCCTTACTCCTTCAATATTAGAGATTATTATCAAAGCCCCTCAAGCCGCTCTCAATTTTAAAGCTGGTCAATTTTTTAGGCTTCAAACTTATGGCCCTATATCCATTGAAGGACTCGCACTTACGGGAGCTCATGCTGATCCTAAAACGGGTCTGCTTTCTCTGATTATATTAGAGATGGGAGCTTCCTCTAAACTTTGCCAATTTATAAAGGTCGGAGAACGAATATCTCTTATGGGACCCACAGGGACCCCTACAGAGATTCCCAAAGGTGAAACAGTTCTACTCATTGGTGGTGGGCTTGGAAATGCTGTTCTCTTTTCAATTGGACGTGCGTTAAAGGAGAAGGGTAACCGTGTTCTTTACGTTGCGGGCTATAAATCATCTCAAGACCGGTTCAAAGTAGACGAAATAGAAGCTGTCTCAGATCATGTAATTTGGTGTTGTGAATCTCCTTCTGAACTTAAGCCCAATCGACTACAGGATTTTTCGTACGTGGGTAATGTTCTCGAAGGTCTCTTAGCATATGCTAACTCCTCCCCGCCTCTTTCTTTAATGGATGTTAAGCGCATTATCACAATAGGTTCTGATCGAATGATGGCAGCTGTTGCATGTGCTCGCAAAACAATCTTAAAACCGTACCTAAACCCAAATCATTATGCCATAGGCAGTATTAACTCACCCATGCAATGCATGATGAAAGAAATCTGTGGCCAGTGCATACAGACACATATTAATCCAACAACTGGAAAAACGAAAATTATCTTTTCATGCTCTAACCAGGATCAACTTTTAGACGAAGTTAATTTTGATGTCCTCCAGCAGAGGCTCAAGCAAAATAGTCTTTTAGAAAAGCAAACAGATCTATGGATTCAGAAGTTGTATGGTGTTTAAGCTTACTGATATTTAGAGTTGCTAGGAAGCGTGTAGTAGGCTCACAGAAGAGTGTACCGACCATACTGACAAGGCGCTATGACGCAAAAAACTCTAGTCGAAAGGATATACGAATTTGGAAATCCCTTCTGCAAACTTCTTAATATTCTAGCCGATTTTAACCGTTGGCTACTTTTGGAAGAGGATTCAAAGCTGCCGCTAAATAATCATGAACATGACCGACCATCTCTGGAATCTCATTTCCGAAGAAATGGTCTGCTTCCCCTATAACACGATAGTCAATGTGGAGTCCCCTCTGGGCTGACAATCTTTGGGAAAGTTTAACAACAGAATCCTTAGGCACGATCTCATCTTTACCACCTTGTAGAATCATACCTGAAACAGGACAAGGTGCCAAAAAAGTGAAGTCATACATATTTGCAGGAGGTGCAACGGCAATAAACCCATCTAATTCAGGGCGACGCATCAGGAGCTGCATACAAACCCACGCACCAAAAGAGAAACCAGCAACCCAACACTGACGGGGTTCAGGGTTTTGAACTTGAAGCCAATCTAGGCAAGCTGCGGCATCACTCAGCTCGCCTTCTCCATGATCAAATTTGCCTTCGGAACGGCCAACACCACGAAAATTAAAACGTAAAGCACTAAACCCCTGATCAACGAAGGCTCGAAACAATGCGTAAGTAACTTTATTATTCATCGTCCCTCCGTGTTCTGGATGGGGATGTAAAACAATTGCTAGGGGAGCATTTCTAGTTTTACTTTGATGATAGCGTGCTTCAATTCGACCAACAGGACCGCTTATAAGGACTTCTGGCATAGGGTTCCTCTCTAAGAAAATATGCGTTTGCATTAGCAGAAATTAAAATGAATGTCAAGAACTATTAAAGAAAATATTAAAAGATTTTAATGAGCTACTTCATATTTTTTCTAAAGAGTGAGTTATTATTTTTCAGATGAAGGTGGTTTAAAGATAGCATTGTCAATTTTTAGAACAGTTCGACATGTGCCCCAGATCACTCCATCTTGAATAGCGGTTCCTTCTCCTTCAAAATCGGGAGAGATTCCATGAAAACAAGTCTCATCCACTCCAATATATAATTTAGTTCCAGGGCAAACAGGTTGCCAAAGCTCGAATTTACCAGTCAGAAGAGCATTATTAATCTTCTTATTAGTGCTTTTCCCTCTTCCAATAACAGGGTATAAGCTTTCGTTTGTTCCAATGATGAAGCAACTCTCACGATAAACTCCACACTTGGCATAGTATTCGTTATTTAATGCAAAATACATTTTAGTCACTTGATCGGAGATAGGACAGTTTTGTGCCTCTATTGTAAAAACCAAACAGAGATATGTACTTGAAAATAAGAGTGATTTTTTTAACAATTTTCTCATACAATCCCTTTTTGTTTTATTTAGTATTTTTAAAAACTTATAAATTCTAAAAAACGTCTTACCAAGGACATACTCCCTCAAGCTTAAAGCCATTTTTAGCATCACCCGTAATATTAACGTCTTCACCACATCTGCCCAATTGATGAATTTGAACGACTGAGTTTGGGCAAATAGCTGTTGGAAAGGTAACAAGGGCTCCAGATTCGCAAGGCACAACCGGATAAGCCTCAGGGCAATCATTTACGGTTGCAAAGAAACAGGCTGGGTGTTTTTTGCAACACTTGTCCTCTCCTGTTGGCGTTACTAGAACGCGAGGAATCCCTGGAACAATCTTACCCTCACAACAAGCCTGTACTGAAAGATCGTAAATAACTCCATTGCAACAACCCTGCCTATCAGGATTAATAATTTCATTTGAACAACAAGCATCTTTCGTAACAATTTCGCCGTCACAACATGTTTCATACGCTAAAAAAAAGGTTTCACCTTCACAACATCCTTGCCATTCTCTGCTATAAGGGACATCTCCTCCACAACAACCGCTTGTTATGGGATTATAGCATTGGTTCCCTCCACAAAGAAGATCTCCTTCATTACATGGGCAAATATAAAGTCCTTCGCAGCATTGTTGAAAAGTCATTCCATCAGGGCTACATAAGTCATAATCTACCCCTGCACAGTCACATTGGAGCTGAGGTACATAAGGAACCCCTCCACAGAATTTTTCACCCGATGGACACATTTGACATGGTTTGTCTGCAAGAGATGAAAAACTGGCGATTAGAGAAAAAAACAACAGAATGACAGTTTTTTTAAGAATATTGTGCATCAAAGCTCCTGTTAATAATTGGCTCTCTCTCAGAAGAAGGGCCTCTATTTAATATAAGTTTTACGCTACATTTTATTTGATAACAAAGCAATATCCTTAACTCTATGATATTTCACCAGCTGCAAGCTTAATAAGGCCTTGGGCTGTTCTCAACATAAGAAAACCTTCATCATTAATACCCTCAAAAATCCCCGAATAGGTTTGTCTCTGCATATCCACAATTATCTTTTGCCCAGAGTTGAAAGAGTTATCCATCCATAAAGTCTGAATAGGAAGGAAACCTTCCTTCTGCCATAGAGCTATGTATTTTTTGAGAAAAAAGCAAATTCCCTCAAGAACTTCATTATATTGTATATAAATTCCTTCTTCTTGAAAAGAAGTAGCAGGGTAGCGAGCCTCCTGCGGTTTACATTTTAAATTCAAACCACAACCAATCAAATAGGCTGTTTCTTCTCTATCAGGAAGAAAGAAGGCCTCAAGTAAAAGACCTCCCACTTTTTTCTTATTTAAAAGAAGATCATTCGGCCATTTGTAGGTCAATAAATTTCCGGGCGGCAATGCTAAACGGACTGATTCTCCGACAGCCACACATGCTACAAGAGAAAGCTGGGGAGATAGAATTAAGGGAGAACCAAAATAGGTTATATAAGTCATATAAATATTACCTAAAGGGGACTCCCATATCCTCCCCCTTCTTCCCCGCCCCTCGGTTTGAGAGGCAGCTACAATAACTGATCCTTCAGGAATCTTTTCTAAAACCTTTCTTCGAGCCTCATCCATTGTGCTTGGAAGTATATCGTAAAAATAAAATCCACCCACAGTCGTCCTCTAATTAGGAAGAGCAAGGGCAGCTTGCTGCGCTAACTCCAGAACTGGATTAGGAAAAGCAAAGAAAAATAAAATAAAGATGGCACAAAGATTCAGAATAACAATCTTTTCAGGAGATAGTATAATTGCTTCCCCATAGGAAATTGATGGAGTCATTGGAATATCGTCAAAATACATAACTTTTACAATTTTAATATAATAATATGTTGCGACAACTGAGGTAAGAACTCCCACAATCGCCAGACTAAAAAGACCAGCAGATATAGCTGCCTTAAATACGTAAAACTTAGCAAAGAAACCGGCAAGTGGCGGAATACCGGCTAATGAGAACATAAAAATAGCTAGAATAAAGGCAATCTTTGGATGAAGAATGGAAATACCTGATAAATCTTCAATTTTTTGTACACCAGAAAAGGCCTTGCCCCGCAAACATAATAGGCAACCAAAAGTTCCTATTATCATAACAAGGTAAATTGTAAGGTAAACAAAAACACTTTGAACGCCTTCATCATTGCCAGCAGCAACACCCATCAACACATACCCCATTTGTCCAATGGTACTATAGGCTAAAAGTCGTTTAAGGTCCGTCTGTCGTAGGGCTGCAAAAGCCCCTAAAATCATAGAAGCTAAAGAGACAAACACAATGATGGACTGCCACTCACCATAAAGCAGCATAAAAGGAATCACCATCAAACGTAAAAAAATAATCATAGCTGCAACCTTAGGGGCTGCCGCAATATAAGCTGTAATAGCTAACGGACAGCCTTGATAGACGTCAGGCGTCCACATATGAAAAGGAACAGCAGATACCTTGAAAGAAAAAGAGGCAACGATAAAGACAAGAGCAATAAAAAGACTGATGGGTAAAACCTCGACACTCTCAACACGAATAAGCGCAACAAGTGACTCAAAACTCGTAGTTCCAGAAAAACCATATCCGAGACTTACACCATAAAGATAAAAAGTTGTAGCAAGGGCCCCTAGAATAAAATATTTTAAAGCTGCTTCTGAAGAGGCAACTTGATCTCGGTTTAAAGCAGCAAGGATATAAAGCGACAAAGACTGCATTTCAAGACCAACAAAAAGGCTTAAAAAGTCATTGGCACCAATCATTAAAAGCATCCCCACGGTTGCAAGGAGAATCAAGGCTGGATACTCAAAGGATAAAATCTGATCCTTTAACATGCTGGGTACTGATATAGCCAACACACCGGCCGATGCGCTAAGAACAAGAATTTTTGCAAAATAAATATAATCATCTTGTATAATCTGCCCTTCAAACGTCACCCATTTTTCTCCAGGGTGGTGCTGAAAGACTAAAACGCCAAGTGCTAAGATAAATCCGATAATAGCGTAATGACTCAGACGTCGAAGAAAACTCGGATAGGTATTCTTCTTAAATGAGCCAACCATTAGAATCAAAAGAGCCGTAACTGTTATGATGATTTCAGGCAGAATAAGCTTTAAATCAGGTATATAGAAATGAAGCATGGCTAATTCCTTTTGAGGTGTAAGGCCATTTGTAAGGATTTAGCTTGATCAATAAGTCCATCCTCTGGATCAAGAACAATATGGAACTGATCAATAACATTGGCAACTGAAGCCTCCATCATCGTAAGAAGAGGCATAGGATAAATACCTAAAATTAAAGTTCCAGCTACAAGAGGAGTAAAAACAACAGCTTCTCGCCAATTTAAATCCAAAACTGTTTTTAGCTTTGGATTTATCATAATTCCAAAAATCACTCGCCTATAAAGCCAGAGAGCATAAGCCGCCCCTAAGACCATCCCTAATGAGGCAAGAGTTGATGCCCACGTATTTACTTTATAGGTCCCAAGAAGAACGAGAAACTCACCCACAAATCCACTGGTTCCAGGCAATCCCACTGAAGCTAATATAAAAACCATAAAAACAACTGCATAGCGAGGCATGCGGTGAACCAACCCTCCATAATCAGCAATTTCTCGACTATGAATTCGATCATATACTACACCTACACAAAGAAAGAGAGCGGCTGAAATCAACCCATGACTCACCATTTGCATTACAGCTCCTTGAAGTCCTTGTGGATCTACTGAAAAAATACCTAAGGTTACAAATCCCATATGAGCCACTGAAGAATAAGCAATAAGTTTTTTCATATCTTTCTGAGCCAAGGCTACAAGAGAAGTATAGATAATTGCAATGACACTCAGTGTGAACATCAAAGGAGTAAATGTAGATGAAGCTTCTGGAAACATAGGGATAGAAAGCCTTATGAAGCCATACCCCCCCATTTTCAGAAGAATGCCCGCTAAGATTACTGAACCTGCTGTTGGGGCCTCTACATGGGCATCTGGTAACCATGTATGAAAGGGCCACATGGGAATTTTAACGGCAAAAGATGCAAAAAAAGCAAGCCATAACCAAATTTGAACTTTGGGATCGAAAGGCGTTGTAAGGGCTAAGGGAATATCACTTCCTCCCACCTCAAAATAAATATAAATGATAGCTAATAACATCAAAACTGAACCCAAGAGGGTATAAAGAAAAAACTTATAAGCCGCATACATCCGATTGTCTCCTCCCCAGATTCCGATAATGAGAAACATTGGAATGAGGACACCTTCGAAAAAGAAATAAAACAAGATAAAATCAAGAGCAGAAAACATGCCAAGCAGCATTGTCTCGAGCACTAAGAAGGCAATCATATACTCTGGCACACGTTTTTTAATAGAACTCCAACTTGCAACAATACAAATAGGAATCAAAAGTGTTGAGAGAAGGACAAAAGGAAGAGAAATGCCATCTAAACCAACATGATAACTAACGTTTAAGACTGGCATCCAATGAAATTTATCCTCAAATTGGAAATCAGAAGTGGCGGGTTTATAATACCACAAGAGAATCAAAGACATCCCTAAGGTTACGAGAGATGTCCACAACGCTACCCACCGTGCATTATTGGCTTGAGCGTCATTTAAACTTCCCCAACTGGAGGAAATGGCAATAGCTCCCAAAAGCGGAAGGAAAATCGTTATACTGAGAAGTGGCAAAACATCCATTTTTTTTCCTTAGTATAGCCAGTAATACCAACTTATCATGAGAACAAGACCTATAATCATAGCAAATGCATAATGGTATACATAGCCTGTCTGAAGAGCACATAAAAGACGCCCTCCAGCAAGAGATAAAGACGCAAATCCATTGGGACCTAGTCCGTCAATTATTTCCTTATCCCCCTCTTCCCATAAAAGTTTACCTAGTTTCAAAGATGGATTAACAAAAAGGCGATCATACACTTCATCGAAATACCACTTTTTCAACAGAAAGACATAAACCCGTTTAAAATAAGTTGAAAGTCTTTCCGGCCAGGTTTTCATAAAATGGTATAAAATATAGGCGAGAGCCATACCAAGAGACGCAGCCAACGTTGGTGACCAATGTATCCACCCATTTACATGATGAGCAGCATGGAGAACGTTATCTTTTGGCAAAACAAAAATTGCGGGTCCCCAAAAAAGGCTTTTTTCGCCGACAAACAAATCATAAAGAAGATATCCTGAAAAAATAGAGCCTATAGCCAGAACAAACAAAGGAAAGAGCATCACAAGTGGAGATTCATGGATATGACTCATAACAGCTTCATCTGCTCGTGATTTTCCGTGAAAAGTAAGAAGAATAAGACGCCATGAATAAAAAGCTGTTAAGATCGCAGCTGCAAGGCCAAAAACAAAAGCCACTTTTCCAATGGAAAGCTGAGATACCCAATTGATTTCTAAAATTATATCTTTCGAGTAAAACCCCGCAAAGAATGGAATTCCTGCTAAGGCCAAACTTCCAATCCACATGATAATATAAGTTACGGGGATAAATTTCCAAATTCCCCCCATTTTTTGAATATTCTGTTCATCTGACATGGCATGTATAACAGATCCTGCACCCAAAAAGAGCAGCGCTTTAAAGAATGCATGCGTTGTAAGATGAAACATGGAGGCACTATAACCAGAAAGACCTACCGCCATGAACATGTATCCAAGTTGACTACATGTAGAATAGGCAATAATCCTTTTAATATCGTTTTGTACGCATGCGATCGTGGCAGCCATTAATGCTGTTGCTGCCCCTACCATCGTAATAAACTCACGTGCCAAAGGGGCATACTCTAAGAGAGGCGACATGCGAACAACCATAAATACCCCCGCTGTTACCATTGTAGCAGCATGGATGAGGGCTGAAACAGGCGTTGGACCTTCCATTGCATCGGGCAACCACGTATGAAGCCCAATTTGGGCCGACTTTCCCATAGCCCCAATGAAGAGCAAAATCGTTATGAGTGTAAGAGAATGAAAGGGCATACTTAAAAAGACAAAAGTATCGTTTTGATGTTCTTCTACGAATTCAAAAATAGCTCCAAAGTCAACAGTTCCAAAGATAATAAAAACCGTCAAAATTCCAAGAACAAACCCTATATCTCCCATTCGATTAACCAGGAAAGCCTTTATTGCTGCCGCATTTGCAGCTTCTCGATCATACCAATAGCCTATCAATAGATAAGAGCACAAACCAACACCTTCCCACCCAAAGAACATTTGAAGCAAGTTAGGAGCCGTTACAAGTACTAACATAAAAAAAGTAAATAAGCTCAAATAGGACATAAATCGAGGAATACCCGGATCACCCCTCATATAGCCAATCGAGTACACATGAACAGTGAAAGACACGCATGTTACAACCCCCATCATCACAAGACTTAAACTATCAATCTGCAATCCCCAACTCACTTCTAAAAATTCTACATGAATCCAATTAAAAAGAAAAATAAGGAGGGTTTCCCTCTGAAAACCCATTTTAAAAAAAAGAAAAACTGCAAAAATCATTGATAAACCCATAAAACTACAGGTTACCCATTGGCTAAAACGATCTCCAAGCTTTTCTCCTATAATTCCTGCAAAGAAAAATGAAATAAGAGGAAGGAAAACAACACAAAAAGCCAATATATTCATCACTAACCTCTCATCGTGGCCATGTCATCCACCTGAATATCTCCTCGATTACGATAGTAAGAAACAAGGATAGCAAGTCCTATTGCTGCTTCAGCTGCAGCAACCGTTAAAACAAAGAGAGCGAACACTTGCCCAACAAGATCGTTAAGATATTGGGAAAATGCAATAAAGTTGATGTTCACAGCAAGAAGCATAAGTTCCATTGACATAAGTATCACGATTACATTTCGACGATTTAAAATAATCCCAAACCCACCAATCGTAAAAAGGAGAGCCGCTACTACAAGGTAGTGATCAAGAGTAATCGTCATTTTTTCCTCTAACCTTTTGACGTACGTGGAATATCTACCAACTGAACACAGTCCTTAACTTCCCGAGCAAATTGGTCTCCAACTATTTGTCTTCGCACACCTTCACGATGACGAAGGGTTAAAACAATGGCACCCACCATGGCTATCAACAGAATAAGACCAGCAGCCTGAAAAATAAGAGCATAATGAGTATAAAGTAAATTACCAAGAGCTTGAGTATTTGGTATCCCTTTTTGAAGGTCAATAGGGGCAACAGTTAAGTCAAAAGCTCCTGGAGAAGTGTGCCAATTCACAAGCATGAGGACAAGTTCAATCGCTAATATGACTCCAACAAAACTTCCTATTAAAGAATAACGGCGAATAACAAATTGAATCTCACCTATTTGTATGTTCAACATCATGACAACAAAGAGAAAGAGAACAGCAACAGCACCCACATAGACAATGATAAGCATCATGGCCAAAAATTCAGCGTGTGCCAATATAAAAAGACCTGCTGCATTAAAAAAGGCCAAAATGAGAAATAACACACCATGCACTGTATTCCGAGAGCTTACCACAAACACGGCTGCACTGAGAAGAACGATAGAGAAGACATAAAAAAGAAAGGCAGTCATATTAATCATTTTTTTTCCTAGCGATACTCGGCATCTCGTTCAAGACGTTGTGCAATTTCAAGCTCCCATCGATCTCCATTTGAAAGGAGCTTTTCTTTGTTATAAAAGAGTTCCTCCCGCGTTTCTGTGGCAAACTCAAAATTTGGGCCTTCCACAATAGCATCAACAGGGCAAGATTCCTCACAAAGACCACAATAAATACATTTTGTCATATCAATATCATACCGTGTTGTTCGGCGACTCCCATCTTCTCGCTCTTCAGCTTCTATGGTAATGGCTTGAGCTGGACAAACAGCTTCACATAGCTTGCAAGCAATACAGCGTTCTTCCCCATTCGCATAGCGTCTAAGAGCATGTTCTCCCCGAAATCTCGGAGAAAGGGGATTTTTTTCATACGGATAGGCAATTGTTACTTTTCTTTTTAAATACATATATTTAAGTGTCAACCACATTCCTGACCAAAGTTCTGCTAAAGTAAAGGATTTTACAGTCTGAAAAAATTTCTTGGACGACAGAAAATACGACATGTCTTTACTTTCCTGGTAGAAGATTAAAGATTACCAAAAAGGATGCCGTTAACACAACCCAAGCCAACGAGAAGGGCAAAAAGACTTTCCAACCTAAACGCATAAGTTGATCATAACGATAACGAGGAAAAGTTGCTCGAACCCACAAAAAAATAAAAAGAAGAAATGAAATTTTCAGAGCAAACCAGACTATTCCAGGAATCCAAGTAAAGGGTGCAAAATTAAACGGAGGAAGCCATCCTCCTAGAAAAAGAATGCTCCCCATAGCACTCATAAGAATCATGTTTGCATATTCACCTAAGAAAAACAGAGCAAAGGTCATTGAGGAATATTCAACATTATAACCTGAAACAAGCTCCGCTTCTGCTTCAGGTAAATCAAAAGGAGCTCGATTCGTTTCTGCTAAGGCTGAAATAATAAAAATAACAGCCATAGGTAAATGGGGAATTATAAACCAAACTTTTTCTTGAGCTGTTACAATTTCTGACAGATTTAGAGAACCTACACTTAATAGGACTGTTATAATAACAAGTCCTATTGATACCTCATAAGAAACCATTTGCGCTGCTGAACGAAGGGCACCTAAAAAAGGATATTTAGAATTGCTTGCCCAACCCGCTATTATGATGCCATAAACTCCTAAAGAAGAAATTGCAAAGAGATAAAGGATCCCAACGTTTATGTTGCTAATCACACAACCAGGGCTAAAGGGGATAACAGCCCATGCAGAAAGGCTCAATCCAAAGGTAATGAGAGGGGCAAGCAAAAATAAAATCGGATTTGATCGCGTCGGAATAATCGTTTCTTTATGAAGGAGTTTTAGACCATCGGCAAAAGGCTGCAAAAGACCAAACCAGCCTACAACATTTGGTCCAAGACGAAGCTGCATTGCTGCAATAACTTTCCGTTCCACAAAAGTTAAATAAGCCACCGCAAGTAACAAAGGTATAAGAATTAATAAAATATACCCTGTCAAACTAAGCACAGGCATAATAACTTCATTCCAAAAGTAGGAAGCATTACCCATCGACATTCGCTCTCTTCTGTCCACCTAAAATCTCAAGGCTACATTTAGCCATCGTAATTGAATGACGTGAGATAGAGTCAGTCATATAGAAATTTTCAATGACAGATTTAAAAGGAACGGCATGAATATCGCTTTTCTCACCAAATTCTTGCCACGGGGCACGTTGCACCGTATCCAATTCATCAAAAAGAGGATTTACTTCAACGAGTCGAGCTCTTACTTCTTCTAATGTATTGTAGGGCAGCTCTAAACCTAATTTCTCAGAAAGAGCACGAATAATCTTCCAATCTTCCTTAGCTTCCCCGGGGGGAGACGCCGCCTTCAATGCACGTTGCACGCGGCCTTCAATATTTACATAAGTTCCAGGCTTCTCCGTAAAAGCCGCACCCGGCAATATGACATCAGCCACTGCTGCTCCACGATCCCCATGGTGCCCCTGATAAATAATAAATGCAGATTTTAGAAGTTCCATGTCAATTTCATCTGCGCCTAAAAGATAAACAGCTTTAATCTTTTTCTGTGAGATAGACTCCATTATTTCCTTTAGCCCATAACCAGTCCTACTTGGAATAAAACCTAAATCAAGCGCCCCCACACGACTTGCAGTTGTTTGTAAAACATTAAATCCATTCCAATGTTCAAGCAGTTGTGGCTTTGTTGTTTGCACAAATGCATATTTTTCTGCCATTTGGCGTGCTAGAAAAAGAATAGACTGGCCATCTTCTCTCCTTAAAGCTCCCTGCCCTAAAATCATCATTGGATGTTTTGAGTTTTGAAGCTGTGTGCAAATAGGATGGCGTCCTTTTAAAATCCTTTCAAGGATGAGAGGATCATCCCCTAAATGGTTTACCGGATATCCGAGTTCATGGAATGGCCCCACAGAAACAACAGGCAAACCTGTAAGTAAGTAACTCTTTCGTATTCTTGCATTCACAAGAGGAGCTTCCCAACGGGGATTTGTTCCTATAAGCAAACAAAAGTCCGCCTGTTCAATGCCTGCGATTGTTGTATTAAAAAGATAACTACAACGGGGAGATGATAGAGTTCTCGCTCCATCTTGCCTGCATTCAATATGGGATGAGCCTATCATTGCCATTAAATCTTTCAAAGCAATGATAGCTTCGGCATCTACCATATCTCCGACAATTGCTGCCATATGATCACCAGGAATGTCTTGTAGGTGCTCTGCAATCTTGCCAAACGCCTCTTCCCAACTTACGGAATGAAGATGTCTATCCTTTCCACGAACGTAAGGGCGATCTAGGCGCTGATATTTAAGACCATCATAAGCAAAACGAATCTTATCTGAAATCCAGTCCTCATTTACCGCATCATTTTGTCGTGGGAGGATGCGCATGACTTCACGACCTCGCACATCGACGCGAATAGCGCTTCCGACCCCATCCATAACATCAACTGAAGGCGTATTTGAAAGCTCCCAAGACCTCCCCCGAAAGGAATAAGGTTTAGAGGTAAGAGCTCCTACAGGACAAATATCAATCATATTGCCGGAAAGTTCGGAAGTGATTGTTTTTTGAACATAGGTCGTAATTTCCATCATTTCTCCCCGACCTACCGCGCCCAATTCAGGAACGCCAGCAATTTCATTCGCAAATCGAATACAACGTGTACAATGAATGCATCGATTCATGGCTGTTTCAATGAGGGGACCAAAGTCTTTATCAGGAACTGCCCGTTTATTTAAGTTAAAGCGGCTTGCATCGCTGCCATAAGCCATCGTGATATCTTGTAAGTCGCACTCACCTCCTTGATCACAAATAGGACAATCCAAGGGGTGGTTTATAAGGAGAAATTCTAAAACACCTTGCCGAGCCTTTTTTACCATAGGCGTTTGGGTATGAATAACCATGCCTTCCGATGCAGGCATTGCGCAACTTGCGATAGGCTTATTGCTTTTCTCCATTTCCACAAGACACATACGGCAGTTTCCTGCGATGGAAAGTTTGCGATGATAGCAGAATACGGGAATTTCAATCCCTAAAAGCTCTGCTGCCTGCAGAACCGTCATTCCTTCTAAAACCTCAATTTCTTGATCATCAATTCTAAGCTTTGGCATTCTATCTCCTAAGCTACCTTCCCGATACTGAGCCTACGCTCAAGTTCTGGACGAAAATGTCGAATTAAACCTTGTACTGGCCAGGCAGCTGCATCCCCAAAAGCACAAATCGTGTGCCCCTCAATTTCGTATGTTACTTTTTCTAATAGATCAATATCCTTAACTGAGCCAATTCCATCAGCAAGACGAATCAGCATTCGCCACATCCATCCCGTACCTTCACGGCAAGGAGTACACTGACCGCAACTCTCATGCATATAGAATTTGGAAAGGCGGGCAATAGCTCGAACAATATCTGTTGACTTATCCATCACAATAACACCAGCCGTTCCAAGCCCACTTTTAGCCTGAGCAAGTGACGTAAAATCCATTAAAACCGTTTCACAAATATCCTTAGGTAAAAGGGGAAAAGATGCACCTCCTGGAATAACAGCTAACAAATTATTCCATCCTCTGCGAACTCCCCCTCCATATTTCTCGATCAACTCTTTAAGAGGAATGCCCATAGCCTCTTCTACGTTGCACGGTGTGTTTACATGTCCAGAAAGACAATAAATTTTTGTGCCTGTATTCTCGGGTGTTCCGATTCCAGCAAACCACGCTGCCCCTCTCTTTAAAATGGCAGGAATAACCGCAATAGTCTCAACATTGTTAATAATTGTCGGACATCCATAAAGGCCTATGAGAGCAGGGAAAGGAGGCTTTAGCCGAGGCATTCCTTTTCGCCCTTCCAAGCTCTCTAAAAGAGCTGTTTCTTCTCCACATATGTAAGCCCCCGCACCCCGGTGCACATAGAGATCGAAATTCCATCCTGACTTAGCAGCATTTTTTCCCAGAAGTCCTGCCTCGTAAGCCTCCGCAATCGCAACTTCAAGACGTTCAGCTTCGCGAAAGAATTCACCACGAATATAAATGTAGCCTACGTGAGAACCTATAGCAAAAGCTGATAGAAGAGCCCCTTCGATTAACTTATGGGGCTCATTGCGAAGAATATCTCTGTCTTTACAGGTTCCAGGTTCACTTTCATCTGCGTTTATAATAAGATAACGGGCTGTAACGCCGTCATCTTTTGGCATAAATCCCCACTTACGACCTGTTGAGAACCCTGCCCCTCCCCTTCCTCTTAAACAGGACGCAGTAACTTCTTGAATTATCCAATCCGGACCTTTTTTTATAAGACTTGAAGTGTTGTCCCAATCCCCACGTTTTTGAGCACCTTTTAGATGCCAATCATATTCGCCATATAAATTTGTGAATATCTTATCGCTATTTTTTAACATGCTCATCTCTTTTAAGGGGTGCTGAGCCTTGTCGCCCAATTGCTGAGCCTTGTTTGGTCTCTCGTCCTTCTTCTATATCTACAATAATGTTTAAAAAGCTTTCCTCGTTCAAATCCTCATAATAGTCATCATTAATCTGAACAGCAGGTGCATTGACGCAAGCGCCAATACATTCAACTTCACTAAGCGTAAAAATCCCATCTTTCGTGGTTTCACCACACCTTATCCTTAAATGGTTTTCACATGCTTTCTTCAAATCCTCACTGCCTCGAAGCATGCAGGGCGTGGTTCCACAAATTTGAACATGGTATTTTCCAATAGGGTTTAAATTGAACAAAGAATAAAAAGTTGCAACCTCATAGCCTCTCATGAGAGGTATGGCCAGCATTTCTGTGACTGCTTCAATAGCGCTTTTAGGAAGCCATCCTCCACATTGGCGTTGAGCAAGATCAAGGAGAGGCAGAATTGCGCTTGCTTGTCGTTCCTCTGGGTAACGGCGGAGAATTTCTTTAACTTTCTTTTCATTTTCCATAGAAAATGAAAAAGTTTTAAAATCCTCTTGGGAAGTCAACCTTATAGGTTCTCTTTTCTGAATCGGAACCTTTTTCATCGGTCAATTTCTCCAAAAACAATGTCTAGAGATCCAACAATACTGGGCACATCTGCCAACATATGGCCTTTTGCCATTAAATCCAAGGCTTGTAAGAAGGCAAAGCTTGGCGCTCGAATTTTACAACGATAGGGCCGATTGCTTCCATCTGATATCAAATAGACCCCAAATTCTCCTTTAGGTGCTTCAACAACTGTATATGTTTCCCCTTTAGGAACGTGGTATCCTTCTGAATACAATTTAAAATGATGAATCAATGCTTCCATCGACGTTTTCATCTTCATACGTGGCGGGGTCGTAACCTTATAATTATCAATCTTAACAGGACCTTCGGGCATTTGCTCTAAACACTGCTTCATAATCAAAGCACTTTGCCGCATCTCTTCCATACGGACAAGATAACGGTCATAGCAATCTCCATTTTTTCCAACAGGAATTAAAAACTCCATTTGGTCATAGACCTCATAGGGCTGTGTACGACGTAAATCCCAAGCAACATTAGAAGCACGTAACATTGGACCACTAAACCCCCAATCTAATGCTTGTTCTGAAGTCACAACACCAATATTAACCGTTCGCTGTTTAAAAATACGATTGTCTGTTAAAAGCCCTTCTATATCATCAATAACTTTTGGAAAACGTTCAACAAAGGCGGCTATATCTTCCATGAGTCCCTTAGGTAAGTCCTTCTGGACACCTCCAGGCCGAAAGTAAGCTGCATGCATTCTTGCACCTGACACACGCTCATAAAATCCCATTAAAACTTCTCGCTCCTCAAATCCCCACAAGAGAGGAGTCATAGCCCCCACGTCTATAGCCATCGTTGTTATATTCAAAAGATGATTTAATATGCGTGTAATTTCACAAAAAAGAACGCGTATATATTTTGCCCGGATAGGAATCTCAAGTCCCAATAATTTTTCAACCGCAAGGGCAAACGCATGTTCTTGAGACATGGGAGAAACGTAATCCAATCGATCAAAATAAGGGATGGCTTGAAGATAGGTTTTATATTCAATCAGCTTTTCCGTTCCGCGATGTAGAAGACCAATATGGGGATCGGCTCGCTCAACAATTTCTCCATCCATTTCTAAAATCAGACGCAAAACACCATGAGCCGCAGGATGCTGTGGACCGAAATTTAATGTAAAACTTTGTGTGCTTTTATCTCCTGATTGAAAGGTCGAATCCATTATTTTATCTCCTGGAGAGTATTTGGAGGAATAGAAGCTTGCACGGTACGCTCCATCCCTTCCCATGGACTTTCAAAATCGAAGTTTCTAAAAGCTTGAGGAAGTTTAACGGGTTCATAAACAACCCTTTTTTGTGCCTCATCATAACGAACTTCCATATAGCCTGTCAGAGGAAAATCCTTGCGAAGAGGATGGCCTTCAAAGCCATAATCTGTAAGAATGCGGCGCAAATCAGGATGATCATCAAAAGGAATCCCATAAAGATCAAAAACTTCTCTTTCCCACCAATTGGCACTACTGTAAACAGACGTAACTGAAGGAACTGGTAATCCTTCCTCCACCTCAATTTTTAGGCGAAGTCGCTCATTATGAGAAATGCTGAGAAGATTGTAAACAACATCAAAGCGAGGTTCACGGCCTAAATAATCGACACCGCATATATCCATAAGCTGAGTAAATTGAAGAGCTTCAGAATCTCGTAGATAAATTAGAATGCGAGCAATAGAGCTTTTTTCAACAATCGCCATAAGTTCACCATAAGCCACTGACCAAGAAAGAATATCCGTGCCGATCTCTTCTACAATCAGGTGTCCTAAGTCTTCAAGGTTTGTCATTGAATTCATATTCGTTAATACCTTGAAAAATATTTTTCCCGACGGATTTTACGTTGTAATTGTAAAATACCATAAAGCAAAGCTTCTGCTGTTGGAGGACACCCCGGCACATAAACATCAACAGGCACAATTCGATCGCAACCTCGCGTTACAGAATATGAATAATGATAATAGCCTCCCCCATTTGCACAAGAACCCATAGAAATGACATAACGAGGTTCGGCCATTTGATCATAGACTTTTCGCAAAGGACCTGCCATTTTATTGGTTAACGTTCCTGCCACAATCATAAGGTCTGCTTGCCGAGGGCTAGGGCGAAAGACCACACCAAAGCGATCTAAGTCATATCGCGCTGCTGCGGTTTGCATCATTTCAACAGCGCAACAAGCAAGGCCAAATGTCATTGGCCACAAAGATCCCGATTGGGCCCAAGCGGCAACTTTATCAAGCTGTGCTACTATAAATCCTCTCTGACTCACTTCTTCACTCATAGCTTGGAGTAAGCTATCTTGATCCAATCCCTCAGGAATAGCTTCAAACCCATAACCAGCCTTTAAGGCTTCTTCATTTAAAAACGGTTTCTTCATTCCCAATCCAAAGCCCCTTTTCGCCACTCATAAATAAATCCAATTGTTAATATTGATAAAAAGATCATCATAGAAGCAAAGCCATAGATACCTATATCTTTTAAGCTAATAGCCCATGGAAAAAGAAAAGCAATTTCCAAATCAAAAATAATAAATAGAATAGCAACAAGATAAAAACGAATATTAAACTTTAAGCGTGCATCACTAAACGCTTCAAATCCACATTCATAAGGTGAAAGTTTTTCTAAATCAGGTCGTCTTGGTCCTCGCCAGAAAGAAAGCAATACAAGAAGTAGAGAAAGTCCAAAGGCCACACACATAAACACAAGGATATTGAAGTAGTCTTCAAGCGACCCATTCAATGATGTTTTCAAAAACTGGCTTGAACTAAGGTCCACCTTTGTGCCTCAACATATTCTTTGCCCCTATTCTTACAATGAATCCCTTCACTTGAAAACTATAAATTTCATTCCAATAACGAATTGTAAAGGTTATACACCCCGTAGTTCTTTCTTGACCTTTTAACGAATCTCGCATACATCTTACTGCATTCGGATTATTAAGGAAAAATATCATGGCAAGAGAATGTGAAATCACGGGAAAAAAGGTTATGAGCGGAAATAACGTCTCTCATGCCAACAATAAGTCTCGGAGAAAGTTCGCTGTTAATCTTCAAGAAGCTACATTTTTGAGTGAATCATTGGGCAGTAAAGTTCGTATGCGTGTATCCACTACTGGTATTCGAACAGTTGAAAAGAATGGCGGCATTGATGCATATCTAAAGTCAACTGCTGATCGTAAGCTAACAGCAGCTGCTCGACAGATTAAACGTCAACTGGAAAAATGTTCCTGCCCGCATGATCATAACCATGACTAAGTGACACTAAATACTCTTTAATCTCTATATAAAAAAGCCCCAAGATTTTCTTGGGGCTTTTTAATTGAGTTTAGGATTTTAGTTGGGTCCTTGTGTAGAGTTCTCAAATCCTTTATGTTCAGGCCCTCTCATCTCATAAAAAGAATTAGCAGGATCTGTAACACCAGAACTACTCACAGGGGCAGCTCCCTCACTGCTCGTAGGCACAACACCTTCAATGACTTCCATTTCCGCAAGAAATTTGCTTTCAGCTTTGAATTTACAGTCGCGCCAATCTTCTACATTATCAGAATAATTTTTATTACAATCATCAAGAGCATTGCACCTTCCTGATGCGGCCATAAAAGCAGCTTTCCCCTGTTGAGTTTGAGCCCAAGACAAACACGTATTTAAGTCAACAGAAGGATCAGGTACACTTGCTTCTACACTATCTGAAAAAGTAATTGCAGCTGCAGTAACTAGCAATATAGCATGAATTTTCATTTAAACGTCCCCTTTAATATTTAATTTTAATAGCGTTTCGCCAAAAAAAATATTATTACAATTATTAAATTCTGTCAATTAAAGCCATGCTTTATGGGCTATTATTCTTAGTGAATATGTTGTTTTTTCACACCACTTTAGCTTATTTCAAAATGAATTAACTTGCATACAGCTCGTATCTTCTTTAATAGACTGTGTAGCGCCGAAGTAGCTCAGTTGGTAGAGCAACTGATTCGTAATCAGTAGGTCGGGTGTTCGATTCACCTCTTCGGCACCAGAAAAATGGATCTTCCTGTTTTTCAAGAAATTGGCAATATTTTATCAAAACAATTTAAGCAGAAGGCTCTAATCCCGTTGGTTTCTCAGCTCAATGAGGAGAGAAGACGTAACACATTTCTAAGGACTCATTTTCAAAACCCTGGCATGGAATACCAGATCGATTAATCTTTAAACAAGCCTGTTTTGAATCTTCCGAGACTGATGAAGAAGCCTTTTAAGAGATTGGACAGAGCCTCCCTTATTGAGCTTTACAGACCCAGTTATAGTTGCCACTCATTATTGGTGATTTTGGTGAGCAGGAGTATTTCTCCCCTTGACGTTCACTCAAACCTTTTAGGCACAAATCAGCTCTAATATTGCAGCTAATATGGCATTGTTCTAGGCGAATGTGGCCTTTCAGGCCATGACAGCTTCTATCGCAAGCCTTGTGACAGTTATCATGACAGTGTTGACATTGATATGAATACACGGACATAGTGAATCATTCCAAATGCAACTACAGGCTAAGATTGCCGTTGGAAAGAGAGTAGTACTAACTAGCCCTATGACTTGAATGTATTTTTTTAGCATAATGATCTTCCTTTCCACCTTAAATCCTTTAAATTTTATACATACGTTTAAAAATTCTTTTTCATATCTTCTTTAAAAGACTAAAAGGAAAATAGTTAAAGCAAGGTTAAGGAAAATTTTTAAAAAGCTATGTCTGTAGATTTAAAAAAGGACTGTCCGATGCCGATAAAAAAAGAAATACTCTCTTGAACCAACTGCAAAAGTCTAAGAATGAAACGAAGTAGGTTACCTTGAGGGAATTTCAAACACACATGAGGGATTTTAGGTGGTTTTTTTGAATTTTTGCTTCTTTTTAAGAGAATTCAGTCAGTTTCAGCTCTAGAGAGCCTTGGACACTTGTTATTTTGGAGTGGTAATCAAAAGAGAGACGCGAATTTAGAGCAAATACATTCAAAGGCTTAAGGATCTTGAAGAAGGCACCAGAGGCGTAGAGATAGATCATGCATGGTCACACTCTTGGAAACGACTTTTGTTCGCCGGGTCATCCGGCCCAAATGGTGTCGAATGTTCGCATTATCCCTCTCTATTATGGTTGTGCCTGCTTTTCCCCCAACATTCCGTTCTTTAGGAAGAATTTCATATCTTTCTATTAATTAACGTTCCCATTTCCTTTACGTACCACTCTGCTGTAAGAATAAAGTTCTCTTTTTTCAGGAACTGGCGCTTAGAGACATCATGATGGCCACAAACGATAAGTATTTGAATGGCTCCTCTTTGTTTTGCCTGTTGCTGGAGATCAAGCAGAAGCTTCTTTCCAATAGTTGCCCAAAGTTCTTGATCCTTCACACAAAAATCATCAATCATGAGCGTGAGCCCTCCTGGATCATAAACCTCAGGCGCCCTCTTAAGTTCACCTATAATAAAACCCAGAATCTGGCGATTTGCTTCAGCGATAAGAAGAATATGATCTTCTTGAGAAAGCAACTCTTTAAACCATTGAGATTGAGTTTCATTAGCCTTTTCTGCCCTGTGCCAAAATTGAGGCTGAGCTTTTTCGTAAATACGACGTTTTTGATCGGACAAGGATACCATTGAGATAATATCAGCTGTGGTTACGGGTCGAATGACTGCAGAGGGCAGAGCCTTTCTGTTCTCTTGCTTAAATAATTTTAAATACGATACGCCATCTAAGCCTTCTTCGTAAAAATCAGGCATGATGTAGGCTTCTGCATAAGCTTGAGCTTTATAAAACGCTCGTCCTCCATAGTTATCTCCTGGGGTATCAACAAAGACGCCTCGGTTTCCACGATCACGTGCAACCTGCTCGACATGGGTGAGAAGAGTTGCAGCAATACCTTGCTGACGATGATCAGGAGAAACAACAAGGCCGTGGATATAACTCAGGCGATTCCACTGATGATGCTGAACCTGAATAAAACCCAAAACGTGATCGTCATGTTTTGCAACAAACACATCTCCTTCCTCATCTAAGATAAGTTTCTCAATGGACCTTTTCTGTCCTTCTACATACTGAGGTGCCCATCCTACGTTATTGAGAATTTCAACGATTGGATTCATGTTTATTTGAACGAAGGAATGGATGATATAATTTTTGTGATGTAGTCTTTTGATCATCAGAAAGTGTTTGATGTCCTTAAAAAAATCACTCTCTCTCATAAATTCTGTAACAGTTTCAAATCCTGCTTTCTCATACACATGCTTTGCTCTCGGATTTGTGTCAGCAGGATCAATGATGTAAGTATCTACAGAGGGATCAACATAGTATCTTATAAATCGAGTGAAAGCTCTCAACGTTGGGCTTGCAAGCCCCTTTCCAAGAAAGTTTTCCTCTCCAATCATAAAACCAATGCTAAAGGTTTTTCCTGTTTTTGAAAGGTAAGGATTCCATTCCTTTGGAAGCTCAGGAGCTGGGGTTACTTCTGAGGTCATAAGCAGGCAATAAGGCTCATCTTCAATAGAGCCAATCCAATAAGTAAAAATGCTCCCAAAAGACTTTGAAAAATTTTTTCGGCTTTCCAAGAAATTCTTGATGTCTTCCCGATGCTCTGAACTATTATCCCAGAATTCTTTGATATGAGACTTTTCAAGCCATTCAAAAATAAGATCTTTATGAGAAAGAGTGGCTTTTTCAAAATAAATATTCACAGTAACCTCTCCAACTTTTGTGTAAACTATAGCCCGAGTACAAGCTGGACTTGCCCCGAATCTTATTTCCTTGCTGTTCGATATACTTCTTTATAACTTCTTCATTTATTCCTACAGTGAATACAATATAACCATTTGACCATGTTCCAGCTGTTCCACAGTAGACGTCCTTCAAAAATGGAAACTTCTTTTTTAAGTCTCGACTTGTATTTGACTTTAATATTCGCACTAGCTACCCCGCTGACAATTTCGATGGAATGATTACTAATATATGTATATAATATTTGTTATGATTTAATTTTATGATCTTCCTTCGAGGGCAACAAACCCTTCTCCTTGAGCGTATTATCTCTTACAAACATCCTTAATACAAAGACCGTCTCAGCCAAAACCCAACGCTTTTGTTATCCTAAACAACAAATAGTTAATCTAATAAGAATAGCCCTGCACTGTCTCAGACCAAACAAACAGTGTCGTCCCATTGAGTCATATTAGAATAGCCTGCAGAGCACACTAGTAAAAACTTTAAATTTTATAGAAATAAATATACTCTTGTATATATCGCTTTTTATTCCTATATTGAATTTAATTAATGTTTATGTGTTTTAAATATTTTTAGCATGTGAGATTTTATATGAAACCCTTTTTTGTAGATACTTTGTTCAAGCAAAAATTTTGTTTGATTTTTACTTTTTGCTTCTTTTCCTTTTCTCTTTGCCACGCAATGGATGTAGAGAAAATAGAAATACAATCCTCTCCTCATCTAAAATTTAAGCTAGGATTTGAATTTCAAGAAGGAAGTGGCTTATGTCCTTGGGCTCTAAAAAGCACTAATATTCAAAAGAAAGAGTTGTTTTCTTTTAAAACAGAAGAAGAAAATGAAAATGCATGGCATGTTGTTATTGATACAAGCGATATTGAATTTGTAACGAGACCCTTTTCTTATCAGGAGCGTAAGCCTCTAATGAGTTGTATTGCTTCTATTTCCAAGTCATTTAAGATTCTGCAAAAGCTACTTGATGAACAACCAGAAATTACTTTCTCAGTATGGATAAATCGCTTAAAAAGTCACTTTGGTGATTATTTAAGTGAGTTTCCCCTTTTTAGCGACGTAAAAGAGAAGACCATCATTAGGCCTTCTCATAGCTGGGCTCCTAAATTTTCTCCTCAGGTTACGATACAACATCCTCTTGAATATACTATTCCTTTATACTTTGGGTTATTTGGATTTTCTTCTCGGTACATGCCTGACTTTTCAACAAGTTTACCTTGCCGTGATATGTTTTTAGACGCTCAGAAAACTGCGATTAGGGACGAGTTTGAATTTTTTGTGAATGCTTATCAACAGAAGGTAAATGGATTGGTTTTTTTGCATGCCTTAACGCTTGTTCAAATGACACCAGACGTAGATTGTACAGACTCTCAACTTTTAGAAGAAACTTATACTCACTTAACCAACTTCTACCAAATTGATCCTAAGTTAAAATTAACTCTTATGTCCCGTCGACCTTTCTCTGCTATGTTAAAAGATATTCCAACACGAGGACCCTATGCTAACTTTTTCATGCAGGTTATGACCAGAAACAGTGCTTTTTATCAAATTCCTCGACAATTTGGTAGAAACAACTATGCAGAGCAATTTTTTGACTCCCAAACTGGAGAGCCAAAAGCGCTACTTGGTTTTTTACCCTTCTTTCAGAGTGACTTTCTTACACAAAATGAAGGCATCTTAATTAAACTACTTGAGCAAGGAGTGGTTAGCACAACAATGATTCGAAATTTTAAAGAAGAATTTCGAGTGGATGATTCTTTTTCTGGTCCAGACTTACTTAAAAAATATTTTGAAGAGTCATTAGAAAGTGTTGAAAACCCTAATAGAACCTATATAATAGACTCAGATAATTTAAATGTTCGATCTGTACCCTTTGATTATGACCAACTATCTCCGCCATTATTTCTAGAGTTTGAGAATTCGATGGGAAGATTCAAAGATGAGGAGTTAATAGACAAGTCATATGGAGAAGCGATTATAGAAGTTAGAGGAATTAGAGATGTGCAAGCATGGTTTCTCAGAAAATGTGGTCTATCTCTAGAACTAACGGGAAGTTTTCTTACACAGCCAGGCGATAATTTAAAAAGACAAGCTGTTAAATTGTTTGATTTTCTCTTTAATTTTGGGACAGAGACAGATCGTGCAGAAATTTTTTATTTAGGAATACCTTCAGCCTTAAGAACTTATTAAGAAAGGAGATAAAAATGTTTAAAAAAGTATGTGGAGCTTTAATTATGGCGTCCTACCTTACAACTGCAGCACATAGTTATAATCCTAAAAGATTAGAGCAGGAAGCAGAAGAATGCACAACTAAAGTATGGGCGGGTCTACGTATACAAGGCAGTCAACTTAAAGATCGTTTGCAATTTTTATCTGATAAGGATCAACTTCCACAAACATATACTCAGATTAGAAGTTTCAATGACTTTTATGAAAACCTTAAGACAAAGCTGTCTGACTCAAGATTTTGTCAGTTCATGGAAGATTGTAAAATAGTTTATGAAGAAAGCGAACCTACAGCAACTAAAGTTGCTATCCTTATGCTTTTTGAAAGAGTAGCTAAAAAATTTGGAGATAGCTTAAAAAAGGTTGAGAAAGCAAAAGCCATAAGTAGCCAAACAATAAGTGTAAGTTATCCTGATACAGGCAGCGTAATGGAAGCTTTCTTCAACGCAGATCGAGATATGAGGATTAAGTAAGGAATATACATAACCTGAGATTGGATAAGAGAGAAAATAGTGTAGGATAAGCCATTCTCAAGTTGGCTAAAAAATAAGAAGGGAGCTTAAGCAATTAGGTATAGTAGCATAGCATAATTTTTTACATTGATGAATATTCAAAAATTTATGAGGAATGGGAAAAACCTCGCTTAATTAACGCAACCGACCCTGTGAAATGAGTTTGAACAAGATGGTGACAACTTTGATTCTTTTTCATCTAAGTCCCTACAAAAACCTTAAATAATTTTATTTTATAACCTCTTATCTTACTAAAATGAAATTGGCTTGGGTTGCGCAGGGCTTCGAAGAGATTGAAGATTTTGGTAATCTCCATGAAGACTGGTTAAAAACCTACCTTACTTTGGAAAACGGGATTTCCTCTCATGACACAATTCGACGTGTTTTTCAGAGCTTAAATCCTCAAACATTACAAGAACTTTTTTACAATGGGCCCAAACGGTCAAGGATTTTCTCCCTAAAAATTGTACTTATTGATGGCAAAACCTTGCGTGGATCGCATGAACGCTCAAAAGGACTAAAAGGATTGCATGCTGTAAGTGCTTGGTCATGCGCCAATGGCCTTTCTCTTGGCCAACTTCAAGCTGATGGGGAGAGTAACGAGATTACGGCGATTCCTGAACTCATTAAACATCTCATGCTTAAGGGAGCTATTGTTACAATAGATGCCATGGGATGCCAAAAAGAAATAGCAAAGTTAATTCGAGAGCAAGAAGCTGATTATGTTTTTGGTTTAAAAGGAAATCAGGGGAGTTTAGAAGAAAGTGTTCGGAATTGTTTTAAATTGAACGATGGTCTTTTTCTTCTTTAGGGCTTGTTGCGAACGCCGATATGTATGAGTTCATTGCCTATGAGACTCAAGCAGCCAAAGGATAGTTGAGTTTAATATAGTCGAGAGGGGTCATTCCGTCTAAATTAAAATGAGGTCGATAGGAATTATATTTGGAAACCGCCAGAGAGAGTTCTGCTCTTAGGCGCCCGATAGAATCCGCCAGCAGATTTGGTTTGGCGTAAAACTCTTCACGGAAGATGCTGTTACCCCGCTCTACTCCCCCATTATATTGAGGTCTTTTAGAAGGTAAAACATAGAGTTGTATGCCTAGCTCCTGACAAGCTTTTTCAAACTCTTTCATAAATTCTGAACCTCCGTCGACTTGAACTGATGAGAGATTAAATGGAGCTTTATCCATAAGTTCCATTAAGAAACGCTTGGCTGTAGTACTTGTAGCATTTGAATAAACGTTGGCATAAATAAATTTAGAAAGAGGATCCCAGGCTTGAAAGTGCTCTCCTGAGGTTTGATTTTTTGTTGTTGTTATATGATCGATTTGCACCATCTCACCAGGCTTTGTTGATTTTAGCTTGTATTTCCAAGGCTTAGCATGTCCTTTGAAGCGTCGTTTTCTCTTTTGCTTGGGAGCTGAAAGAGACTTTTGAATCAGTCCTTTTTCCATAAGATATTTAAGGATGCGACCAACCATGCTCACACTAAGGTTAAGGTTGTGATCTCGCATTAAAATCACAGCAATTTTATTTTTTCCATAGGTAGGATTTTCCCTTCGAATTCTTAAGACAAACTGTTTTTCAGATTCTCCCCAAGTTTGTTTTCGAAGAGTTTTTGGCTTTTTTGTAGGGGGGAGAATGCCTTTTGTTAGCTGTTTAAGGGTTGCCTTATAGCGATAATAATTTGAGCGACTGATCCCTATGATGTCCTCACATACTTTACCTATAAGACCTTGAGACTTTAATGTTTGCCATTTTCTCACGGGGGTTTCATATTTTTTTCGATGTTCTTCGAGTTTTTCTTGTGACAAAGCGTAGGAAGAGAGTTTATATATATTTTTTGCAATCCTTTTATTTGCATAAAGGCCTCCGGGGTTAAGTTTATTTCCAAAACCTATCCTATAGGCCTTTTTTGTTGCTTAAAAGGGTCTGTAAAATGAGGATAAGGCTACACCTTACACTCCATCTTATAGACCTCAACAGCAACTATCAATTTGTCCCACATCTATCTGGACCTATACAATATAATAATAAAAAATATATTGAAAAAGTTTAAAAATGTGTTAATATACATTCATGCCTTATATAGGTACTTTATTGTTTGTAACTTAAGGATTAAATTATGAAAAAATTTATTTTGCTCTCTTTTATCTTTACCATATTAGCATCTTCTGCCTATGCAGGTGGGGGGATGTCAAGGATGGCTAATCCATCAACAAGGAATGAACTTAATGTTCTACGGAGGACTTTAATGCAAAAGCAAACTTTCTCAACCCAAAGAAAAACAAAGGGATATGTACCTGAACATCAACATTTTAATCAAAGAGTACCTTTTCGAGGATTGCCCAATGACGCAAGACCTATTGATGAGAAAGGTGAATATTTTTACTCCCCATCAATGAGTAAGCCAACTCCAGAAGTTTCAGACGTAAGGCAAGAAGGAGATCATACTATTGTTGTTAATTTAATGGATGAGGGATTAAAAAAAAAGTAAACCAATCAACACAATTAGATAAAAGCCTTAGCACTCATTCTATTGTTAGTAATCCTTTTTCCAAAGTAATTGTTCTAGACTCCCTTTTTGATAGAAGGCGGTATATCATCAATTCTAGCATGTATCCTTGGAGCATTCATGGTATCGTTACAGCCGAATTTCCAAATGGTATTTTGACAAGGGGGACGGCAACTCTCATTGACAATGATACTGCCATTACAGCAGCTCATTGTTTATATTTTCTAGACCGTTCAGGTCCTAGGCATAAGTTTATTCCTGCTACAAGAGTTTCATTTTCATCAGGTATTGTTAATGGTATGTCAACATGGCAAGCAAATAGCTTGCGCTATTATGTTCATCCTGAATATATAAATAATGATGAGGCTTATGATTTTGGGGTTATTAAGCTGGATAAACCGGTAGGCTCAGAAACAGGCTGGGCTTCCTTAGTAGATGCTAATGATGCTGAACTGGAATCAAAAGTTGTTACTGTGGCAGGTTATCCAGCATATAAAGGTATTTTAAGCACTTTATTAAAAAGACAAGTTAATAAAATGTATAGCATGAGTGGTCCTATTACAATTTCTACAAAACATAAAATTTATTACAAAATTGATACATCAGGCGGTCAAAGTGGCGCTGGTGTATGGATTTTGAATGATAGCAACGTAATAGAGTGCTGCGGGATTCATGTAACTGGGTCAAAAATAGAAGGGAATGGAGGCATTAGGATTAATGCAGAAAACTTTGATATAATAACTGATTGGCTTCAAAAATTTAAGCTGCCACACGACCAATAAATCAATATTAAATTTGCAAAGGCTACCTAAAAAGTAAAGGGGGCCTTTGCCTCAAGCTTTCGGGTTTTGGTGTAGCGAACAGTAATTAATCTCCCATAAAAAACACTGTTTTAAGTTTGAGTTAAGAGGCAAAGACGAATATCTTACTATCCGCCTTATAATGACCAAGGGAGGTCTCAATTGCTTACAATCTATTAATTTTTTTCCAGCTATATGATAAACGGAGAAACAATTTCAAGTTATTTCAGGGGATGGTACTTCGCAACGCAGTGGTTGAGGTGCTCGAAGAGAACTTTGGATGTTGTGCTTACAAACTCTAACTTTCAGCAAGAGCTGGGAAAAAAGAAGGAGCTCTCCCTTGACTTAAGCACTATTAAAGAAGCTGAGGTTTACTACTATTGTCTGATTTTAAGCCTCCATGGGAAATTCTTTTTTATGAGAATATGCCAGCACAGATTTCTTCTTCCATAACTCTATCTTTGTCATTCCTAAAAGACTTAAAAGCGCAATCGCTGAGCCAAACATTACATAAAATGCAGGAGTTTTTTGATCTTGGGTAAAAATTACAAGAAGTTCCTCAATGAGAGGCGTTGTTCCACCTAAGAGGGCCTGCCCTAACGTAATACCAAAAGCAATTCCTGTATATCTTTCCTTAGTAAGAAATAATTCCTTAAACAAAGCTGTGGCTGGTCCACAAAAGCCGGCACAAAATGTAATTAATGTAATTTGAGAGATAAATATCCTCTCAACAGAAAGATCCTGATCGAAGTAAAAAAAAACGGGATAAGCTATAAAAAAAACAGATAGAGCAGATCCCGCCATGAGTTTTTTTACACCAAGCTTATCTGACAAAAATCCCATTAATAAAACAATCATCAACCAATAAAGAACAAGCAAAGTATCAATAAAAATAATGTAGTGCGAAGAAATTTTAATAGTATTTTTATAAATATTATTCATATACACAGTTGTAGTATATAAATAAATATGCCCACAAGTACCTATGGCTCCAGCATACAAGATACTTTTTTTTCAGTACTTAAAAATTTCCCTTAGAGGATTTATTAAGAGAGACTCATGTTGAACTGATCTAATAAAATCTGGAGTTTCATACATTTTCTTCCTTAAAAAGTAACTCATCAAAGTGAGAAATGAACCAATTAAAAATGGAATCCTCCAGCCCCACTCAGGGAAAAAAGGAGAAGTTGTAAAGCTACCTATGGTCGTGCCCAATGCTACCCCCAAGAATCCTACTGCACATACAAAACTTCCAGAAAGGCCAGCATGTTCTTCTAAAGTGTGTTCCCCAATAAAGATAGCAGCCCCACTAAACTCTCCTCCTGCACAAAAGCCTTGCATAAGCCTGCAACATATTAAAAGCAATGGGGCAGCCAACCCTATTTGCTCATAGGTTGGTAGAAGCCCCATTACTAATGTGGGAAGAACAACCAACATTATAGACCACATAAAAGCTTGCTTGCGACCGTACTTATCTCCAAGAATCCCAAACACAATCCCACCAAAAGGTCTCATTAGATACCCAGCTGCAAAAGTTCCCATACTGGAAAAAAGAGAAAGCATATCGTTTTCAGGGAAAAAAATAGGAGTCAACATGGATGCAAAAAATCCATATAACACAACGTCATATCGCTCAAGAGCATGGCCTATTAATGCCGCAATCATAGATTTTTTATCCATATTTTATCATCCATAAAGTAGTTAGCTTATGATACATTATCTGCCTCTGAGGTTAATACCGTAAATTTTACAGTATAGGATTGTTAATGTTTGATTACCGTTAGGCTATAAACCAATTGCGATTTGAAGGGGGACCACTTCCAAAGGAACTATTGGAACATGCTTCTTCACTTCCTTGGAAACATACTGAGGCTGTTGCGAACTGACAAGATTTGAGAAATTTGTTATAAAGAAAGGAAACGATTGGCGAGGCTCCAATGAATGAATTTGAGATGATTTGCATAGAAATGGGAGATTCATGAAGGTTTAGGATTTTAGAAAGGTTGATTGTCTCTTGAAACAGGTAAAAAGTAATAATACCCATGAAGGTTACGGATTAACAAGGGTATTTCGCTGCCTCTTATTACAATTTCTAGAAGATTTAAGCGATCGAGAGTTAGAGGTATTCTTACAAGAAAATACTGCCGGTAAATGGTTTTGTGGATTTTTATTAAATGAAGATACGCCAGATCACACAGTTTTTTCCCGGGCTCGTAAAAAATAGGGACGGATCTTCTCTTAAAGATCTTTACAAATCTTCGAGATCAACTGAAAACTCAAGGCTATATAAATGAAGTCTTTACGTTTGTGGATGCAAGCCATCATATTGCTAAAGCTTCTCTATGGGAAGAACGAGACAAAGTTCTCAAGCAAAAGTATGAAAAACTCAACAATGAAGTTCTTCCTAAAGTAGCTCATGATAAACAAGCCCGCATTGGATGCAAGGGAAAGAACAAGTATTGGTATGGCTATAAAAAGCATATCAGTGTTGATGTGCAGTCGGGCATGATTAATAAGGTCGCTATAACGTTTGCCAATTGACAGAGCGCCCTTATTCAAGCATTTAGTCTTATAGAGTGGGAGATTATAAGAGAGCATCTGGGGAAGCTTGGGAGGTCTGGCTATGGTCCAAATGGATATGCTCCTATAGATTTACTAAAGGCCCTGATATTACAAAGTTGGCATAATTTGAGTGATGAAGGTTTAGAAGAGGCCTTGAGAGTTCGTTTGGATTTTATGGTCGTCACAAGCTTAGAGAAGGTTCCCGACCATACCACTCTTTGTCGTTTTCGGAATTTACTGATGAGCCAAAATCTGTGGGACAAGATATTGAATTTAATTAACGATCAACTTGAAGGAAAAGGGCTAAAGGTGACACATTCCCAAGGAGCTATTGTTGATGCCACTCTTATAAGTTCCGCTGCTCGTTCTCGTAAAGAGAGGGAGGGAATAGCTATTGATCGCCAGGAAGAAAATCACTACCGCATTGAAGAGCAAGAGAAGTTTTCTAAAGATCCAGATGCAACATGGCTTAAGAAGGGAAAACGGAGCTACTTTGGCTATAAGGGATTTATGATCGTTGATCAAGAAGATGGATACATTGATCAAGTTCATGTGACTCCTGCTCATATATCTGAAGTGAGCGAATTGAAAGAAATCATAAAGGATCGTCAAGATAAGCGCCTTTATGGAGATAAGGGATATGCCTCTCAGAGTAACAAAGAGATGTTGAGAGCTAAAAAGACTAAAAACGGTCTCATGGAAAAAGCAAAAAGAAATAAGCCATTGAGTTCCTGGCAGAAAGTATTTAATCGGATGATTTCCAAAGTTCGTTATCGAATTGAGCAAGGTTTTGGGACTTTGAAGAGGAGATTTAAGTTTAGCCGGGCGGCTTATTTTACAACTTTTAAAGTCCAAGGCCAGATGGCTCTAAAGGCTATAGCTTTCAATCTTTTGAAAGCTTCAAATAAGGTTTCTTATGGGTGAGTGGGCGCTTATAAAAGGTGTTTCAAGAAAAAGTTAGAGGGAAAATAAAAGAAAAAAAGGCAAAAAATTCACTAAACCGAGCCATACAACCAAAAACTAAGCCCTTCCCACCACTGCCCACAAAAAATTACCTATTACGCAATGGCCTCTAGTTGCTAATTCTTAAATTTTTTGCTATAGTTTTTTCTCTTTCATTAAAATAGGAAATAGAGTATGAAATTAAAGGGATCACTAAAATTATTAGCTGTCTTTATTCTAGTGACATTTCCATTAGCAGTTTTATCTATGGAATCTATAGATATTTTTTTAGATAATCAGGAAGAAGATGAATCTTCCCATCATTCTTTAAGAAAATTAGAAAATATTTCTGAAGAAATAGAACAAGAAAAGATCAAAAAACCAGGAACATGTGGAAGCTGCTTCTGTCGTTTCTTACATAATGAGGAAGAAGAGGTACACCCACGTATAAAAAGAAAAGGAAAATTTACCTATGGTACAAGTAATGCTGATACGAGCAGACTCATCAAAGGAGAGGTTAGTTATTTTTTAGGATTATGGAATTGGCAGCAAACAGTAACATATAACAAGAAAAAAATGAGTCGGTGGGCTGCACGTGATATGTGGGAAAAGGAAGAAAGAGATAGAAAAGTAAAAGAAAAAGAAAGAGAATTTCCAGATCATGCTAACTGGGGTTGGACTTATGAAGAAAATGATAAGGGTGAGATTGGGGGAATGGGTACCATAGAAACATATAAAAAAAAGACATATATGCAATGGATGCAAGAACCACCACATCTACAGCCAGAAGATAAAATCTTGAACAAGTTAAAGGAATACTATGAAGCAAAACGACAGCGTGAAGCGAATAAGCAGCGTGAAGCTGAAGCTGCTAGACGAAGAGCAGAAGAAAGCCGTCAACAAAAATCTAATAATTACTCTTCAAGTAAACATGCAAATTGCACGTATGGATGCTGCTATCCTGGCCCTCCTCATGAGTGTCCCAAAAGGTTTTAAATCTATAAGACAAAAAAGCACCTGATTCTCAAGTAGGTTCAATTAAAAAATAGCGTATACTATTTTTATAAGTTCTTACAAATGCAAAAAAAGAGCTAAAGTCTTATAAAATAATCTATGGGGCACTTAACATAAGAACGATATTATGATAAGATAGCCTTCTAAAAATAAAGAGAAGGCAAATAAATACCTGAGTTAAGTTGCAAGAAATGCCAATCAACAAGATGTGTTAAAAGCGGTCATGTGAGAGGATTTTAAAGATACAAATGTAAAGTGCGGCTACCAATAATGGATACACGGATACGAACGCCGGGGATTTATCCTGCTTTAAAATCTTCGCCATCGCGCTTTACGCCTATTGTGGCGTATCAATGGGAAAAATTACCTGATCTTTATAAAATAAGCATCGTCGCTGTCTTAAAACGGATACGTGCAGCAGATTTAGATGTAGCTCCTCTTAACTCAACTTATGTCTCTGATATTGTTATGATCGATGAAGTTTGGCACTTTGTGAATGGGAAAAAAACAAAGTATGGATTTGGCCAGCCATTAATGGGGTAGTGCGTGGCCCTCTTGGATGGGAATTGGGCCATCGTGGCGATGTCAGCGCCCAAAAGTGTATCTCCCATTGATACAGGAACATGTTCATTTGTGACGGAATGGGATGGTTTTTTTAGGCTTTTGCCAGAGGAGAGGCATTTTTATGGAAAGAATCTAACCTTTCCTATCGAAGGGATAGTGATAAGGTTCCTGTCAATTTGTGTTGGGAAACATGATTAAAAGATTGGTGCTTGTGACTTTACGAACATTGCCAATGCCTAGAAGACTCCTAAAGCTAACTGAGTCTCATTGGTAATCAGGTAAGCTAATGTAGGTGCTGTTCATTTTTGGAGGTATGCCCTTGAAGTCTTTTAGTATTTTAACCCGAGCTATGGATAAGGAATTAAGTTAACATATTGAAAGAATTGAGGTATCCTCTTTTTTGCAAAAAACAAGGAGGACCCTCAATGACTATAGATTACGATATTTTGTTCTGCTTTGTCGACGACTTTTGTAAAGGCTTTGAACCATGGTACAAAAGACAACTTATTTCAGATGGCTTAATACGACGTAATCGGCCTTGTCGCCTAAAATTATCAGAGATATTGACCATCCTCATTGCCTATCATCAATCAGGAATGGCTTGCTTTAAGTATTTTTATCTTGATTTATATGGTAACTCTAAGGGCCTATTCCATGAACTTGTTCATTATGATCGGTTTATTACGTTGATCAAAACAGCCTTCCCCACACTTGTCTGCCTTTTAAAAAGTTTAGAAGGGGAGAAGACTGAGTATATGTTCATAGACTCAACACCAATGGCCGTATGCCACAATTTACGAGAGAGAAAGCATAAGACTTTTAAAGCTCTTGCGGCTAAAGGCAAAACCTCTACTGGGTGGTTCTTTGGATTTAAACTTCACATGATCTTCAATACAAAAGGAGAAATTATTCGCCTCGTGATTACACCAGGCAATATCAGTGATAGAACTCCTGTTGTTGATATGATTAATGGAATTACATGCAAGTTATTGGGAGATAAAGGATATCTTTCACAAAATCTATTCAATCAACTCTTTGACAAGGGCGTTAAGTTGATTACTAAGATCAGGAAAAATATGAAAAACTGCTTAATGGAAATGCAAGATAAATTGATGCTTATGAGGAGGTCATTCATTGAGACTATTTTCTCTTCTCTCAAATGTTTGAATACACTGATCCATCATCGGCATCGGTGTCCAATGAATGCTTTTACTCATCTCTTTGCTGGCCTCGTTAACTATCAACTTAGATCCGACAAACCATCACTTCACTCTTTGGATAATCTCATCCCTTATCCATAGCTCGGGTTAAATTAAACAATACCCTTGCCGTTTCTAAATCTTCAAATTCGGGCGTATAGTTAAGAATGTGTATAATACCTCTTAAGTTTCGATTATTATAGTCACCACTTTCAATTTTATAATGGGCCATTTTAAGATATTTTTGAGCTAGCCTTATGTTTTTTATGCTTTTCCCTCCTATAACAGTCCTCATAACTTCTTGATCGGCTTCTCCCATCATATCTACAAGAGAGCCAAAACCTCGAACAATAGCTTCTCTAAAGGCACGCTCTTCTTTATATTTCTCAGGAAATTTATCTTTTGTAGTTTCATATGCACGCTGAACGGGTTCAGAAAGGTTAGGAAAACTAGTAAGAAATGTTGCTTGCCTTTCTCCTTCCGATCGATCATCTAGTTCCCAGTAAATTCGGTTGTTTGAGTAATAATGAATTGCCGATTCAAGGCTCGTAAGTCCTTCAAAATCAAGGATAGCAGCCTTATTAATACTTTGACTCATGATGGTTTTGATTAAAGTGGCACGTGCTCTTGGGGGAAAAGCATGTTCTGTTAGGTTATTAAATAAAGCAGTTATATCAGCATGAATAGAATGAGAGAGGATTGTTCCCTTATTGCATTGCTCCATGTGCGGAATTGGGTTTTGAGCTTGAACAAAGGGAATATAAAAATAACTAATAAGCTCATTGATTCGAAAAAGGTCTAAATAGTTTAAATAATTAGATCTAGACAACTTTTCAAAATCTAAAGCTTCGTAATCAATAAGGTTAGGAAAGAAGTAAGCGGCCTCTGGAGTACCATTATACAATTCAATAAAAATAAAGGCTTCAGGAATTTTTGTCTTATTTGTTACGTGCGGCGTGTGATAGTAAAATGAAATTTCTCTATATTCTCCTCCTATTCCCGCACTTCGGATTCTCTGGACCAATGGGTTCCTTATATATCGATTATAAAATCTATTTTGGGGCACCAAATTATCAGGATCATTTGTAGATAAAATTCCTCCGTGTTGCTCAATGGTATCCGCATGATCGCAACCATGACCCCAATCAAAGACAAGCGTACGCCCTGTTGGAAGTAGATGTTGATAGCTACATGGAATTATTCGTTCCCGTTCTTTGTTGTAAGTTAAACCTTTAGGGAGACATTTTGCATGGGTTTCAGAAATGTCTTCTCCTGTTCTAGAGACGAAGTTAGGGGGGATCACTCCGTCAGTGTAGAGCTTTGCATTCATTGCTGCTTCAAAATGCCTATGCTTTTGTAGCTCTTTCTTTGTAGTTCTATATACATTATTCCATTTCCAGGAGAAGGACTTGATTGAATTGGTAAGTCATTCACTAATTTTACTAGCTGCTGTGGGGGATTCCTGGCTTAGCAGAATGAAATACATCTGTAACAGTTTCAAAGTCTGCGAGATATTTTTGTTGCTTTTTACCCAAAATACTTAAGGTACTTATATCAGGCGGAATATGACCTTCTTCTCTATCAGAAGAGCCATAGAGAAATTTATCTTCTCCATTTATATGCATAATAGCTCTAAGATTATTAGCGCATCCATAACCTGGAACAGCCTTCTGATCATAAGTTGCTTTTACTCTTATTATTGAGTTCACTGAAAGTGGCTGTGGATTTGCAGCAGCGCCAAGTTCCCAGTTTTCCATCTCCACTTTTGGTAAAAGACCTAGTATCTCTTGATTAGCAGGATGTTGCTGAAAAGAGAGAAGTTGATCTATGCTAATCCCTAGTTGCAGCGCAACATCCTCCACAGAAGTTATGCGAATAAGCTGACCTAGAATAATTTGACTTTGCTCAATTGGTGAAAAAAGTCTCCAGACTTCCTTTTTCTCTATTAAAGCTAAATTGAATCTTCAAAGGGCTTTGTTTGATTTTTTCTTTTCAATTAAAGCTTTTAATGGAGATCGTGAAAGAGTTGATCGTGAATCCTCCTTAATTTTTTTTAAAAGGTTTCCTTTATAATTATGCTTCCAATGAGGCAAAAGCAGCTTTGCTGCCTCGTCAGCAGGAATTGTAAATTGTAGAACATAGCGAAGAGGGTCAAGCATCCCTTTTTCTATAGAAAGTGCTTTTAGAGTTGCAGGTATTTTTTTTGGAGCTTGCTTATTGTCTTGCTCGTCCATCCCCCACGCTCCAGAGACTCCCCAAAGTACCATTGTAGATACTAAAAGTGATTTTTTAAAAATTTTCATAAACGCTCCTTACTATTTTTTTTGTACTATAGATTTATCTAAATCATTATGTATTGGTTGAAAGCAGTTCTAAACTCCTTAGTTGAGCAGATCGTAGTACGCTTTCTTTGTTTACGCTCGTACATAGTCTTTCAAACAAACGGCTTTTAATAAAATGTTGAAGGAGAGAAGGTGTCCAATTACTATTAAAGGCTTCTTTTTCATAAAAAACTCTAGCCTTAGGACAATCGATATATATGAGAAGACGATAATGCTCCCAACTGAGAGGAGCTTGAAGCTGAGAATTGTCTCCACTTGCATTTAGTTTTCTTTGTGTCTTAAAAGCAGAGGGATAAAGAAAATAGAATTGGCGGCTTTCCTCAAACATTGATTGCATAAACTGACTACCAAACTTTTTGATAAATCGTTCAATAAGCTGGAATAAAAGTTCTGAACGATCCTCTTCTTTTATAGCTTGCTGTTGTTCGTACTCGGCAATTAGCCTACCAATCTTCCAATAAAGATGGGGGATTTTAAAATGAAACTTTTGCAAATGAGGATTTTGTATTTGATAAAAGAGAGCAGAGATTTCGGAAGAGAGTCTCTCTATATCTGGGAATGAAAGAGAAAAATTACATACTGCATATCGTCGGCGGCCCATAAACTCCCTATAAGTGTCGTTTTTTATGTTTTAATAATTGTTATGATAACAAAGAGAAAAGTCGAATTCAAGTAGAGTGTTGAAGTTTTTAAAAGCATGGAACTTTGGCTCCTATATCAGATCTTCTACCTTTTTTTCTTCAAGGGTTTCTTCCGTGACGTGATTTAGATACACTCTCTTCTTTTCAGGTTTAAGGAGGAAAGCCTCCTTCTGTGAGTGTGAAGCTTTTTGGTATTCCGTTTGCAGCTTTGTGCAAGGATAATCGCCAGGGAACTTAGCGTAACACTCCAGGTTTCTGAGCTGAGAAAGCTCAGCCGGCATTACAACAGGTTTCTGCCGAGTCTGGCGACTGAGAGAAACACCATCTCTCATGCTGTTAGCTCCAAAGGAAATATTCTCTTGGGGTTCAGCTTCTTCTTTCTCGCCTAAGACTTTAGAAACCCATTGTTGAGTGGAGGGTTCGGTACACCTAAAAAAGAGCTTGGTGTTAAAAAGATCCAGCATGGAATCTGCTGAATATTTTCCATAGATTTCCTCCAACTGGGGTTTGCTTTGGAATCCTACAAGAAAGCACCCTCCATATTTTCGTGCTTCTGCAAGACCTGCTTGAAGCTTGGGAAGTTTTTGCAAAGAGGATAATTCATCCACCACGAACCAGAGACGTTGTTGTTGATTCTCAGGCAAAACCATTAAGGCATTTATGGCAATATCTATCCAGGCAGAAAGAAGAGGTCTTAATGTTTCTCGTTGATCAGGCCTGGCTGTAAGAAAAAGCCAACCTCTTGTCTTTTCTTCTCGTTCCCCACTTTCTTCAGGATAAGAGCCGTTTCTTTGAGCTCCCTTCATGATCCAGTTTCGAATTGAAAAAACTTGTTCTTGTGGTTTTATTGAGGTTTCTTCTGTTGGTAGAGTTTTTTCCTTTTGTTCATGAGAAACAGCTGAGGAATCCAAATGCCTGAGACACTCAATTTGAGAAGAGAGAATGCTTCGAATTGAGCCGGTCGTTCTTTCATTGTTTCTGAAAGAAAACGTTGCTGCCTCTGTGTTTTTGAAGAAGTCTTCAAATTCTTTCTCTGATGAGCTCAAAAGGAAATCATGAAGTTTTTGTATATCGTAATTTTCTTGAAAAGCGTATTTTCGAAGGGTTGTTTTAAGGACAGCCCGACTTGCATTATCCCAAAAGGGATCTTTTACGTGATCTTTCGTTGGAATGAAAGATTCTGCTAATACGTCATAATGAGAATCAAGATGACAATCTATCCAGGGATACCAAGAATGAGATCTGATATCTAAAGGATTAAGAATAATATCTGTTTTCTCATTATAATACCGAGAGACATAGCTTCCTGTCATATCTACAATGATAGCTCGATCCCCTCTTTGCCGGATTTGTGGGAGAAGACTGTGAAAAGAATTGGTTTTTCCCGATCCTGTGGTCCCTGTTATAAGAATGTGGGAAGTTTCACTATCTTTGATAAGTGGCAGCTCTCCTAACGTTAAATCAGAGGCTTCTTGTTTTTGTTTGATCAGTCTCGCAAGTTTCCTCCAGGGCATGAAAGTATTTCCTCGACGGTGCTGATTTCGCTTTTGAGCCTGCCCAAAAAAAAACCAGAACCCCATGATGACAAAGAAAGTCCCTCCGGTAAATCTCAGGCTTTGCCTTGAAATTTCTTCAAGTCTCTCTTCCATAGTTTCCCTTGCCTTTTGAAGTAGGGGATCTTGGGTGATACTGAGGCAACTTCTTTTATAGGGTTTTCCTTTAAGAGGCTTATAGGATTGCAATAAGGTTTGATGCTTTTCCTCAGGAACGGTTGCCAGCATGAATTGAGCCCAATAGGTTTCTCGAAGGATTTGCCAGCCATGGGAGGGAAGTTCATAGCTTTTCCAGAAAAAGTTGCCAGCTCCTGCCAGGAGCGCAGCAATGCCTCCTGCTATGAGGATTTGTTTTAACATCCTCAGCTGATGGATGTGAACTTGTCCTCCTTGGGTCATGGTTTTGAAGAACGCCATATTTTTTCTTTCTGGTTAAGGGAGAATGATGGGGAGAGAGGGGTCAGTGGACAGATGTTTGGGAGAGGATTCTTCTCCTACTACAGAGGCAGAAGCGTTTTTAAGGACAGTACCGATTAAGCTTTTTGTTTTAGACTCGTCTGCTGCTTTTTGAAGGTTTTGTTCCTCATCAGAAAGCTTTTTTGTTCTTTGTTTAACTTTATCTTCAAAAGACTCATGAAGCTGACTTACTTCTTTTTTGATTCCTTGGGAAGGGATTTGACCTGGGCCAAGGCCTTCTTCTTTGCCTTTTTGAAGAACATTTTGAATATCCGTAATGTTCTGAGAGGCAGGATTATTCTGGTTTCTGAGCTGCTGAGATTTATCTTCATATTGAGCATCGATCGATTTTTGTTCTCCTGGAGCTTTGATAGATTGAATGGAATACTGCGGGTTTTCTTCTTTGAAGTGTCTGAGGTAGGCTGCTCGTTCCTCTCCCCCATTTTCTAGAATTTTACGGGCTTTTTCGTAACCTATTTGTTCTGATCTTAAGGAACCACTATGTCCAGAATTGTTAGGTTGATGAGCAATAAATTTTAGCACCTCTTGAGTGAGCTCCTTGCTAATCATAAGGTTTTTGCTATGGCCAGAGCTGATCTCTTCTGAACGGGTCTTAACTTGACTTTGAGCAACAGAGGCTTCTTCACGAAGGCTCTTCGCGTGATTGAGACTTGCAAGAGCTGATGTCCCTAATTCACTACCTTTAGTATCACGGGCTCCTTCAGAAAGGGCTTTAGCAGCAGAAAGCACTTTATCAATATTTTCTGAATACCCTGTTTGAATTGCAACGGATGTTGCTGCGTCAATGGCTTTTTGGCGAGCCGCTGTCTCTGAGCCTTTTCCACTGATACCTATACCGTACATTCCTAAACTGGCTCCAATTGCAGCCTCAACAGCTTCATTTTCATTCATGCCTGTCTGTTGCCGTATATCACTGACAAAGTTCTTAAAACTCTGAAGACTTTGAGCCTCTGAGGTGTTAAGAGTTTTGTTGAAGTCTTCTCCAGAAAATACGTCTTTTCCAACTCGTGACATAAAGTTTGTTGATTGTTGAAGAGAAGCTTCTGCCGCATTACTGGCTGCGATGCTTTTTGTGTGAGCCAGACTCTTGGCATCATTAAGACTCGTTTGTTGAGCAAAGCTTGTGTTTTCTGTTCCCATAATCTGAACACTCAAGCGAGAGAGAGCCTGGTCTTGAAAAGACTGGGTCCCATCCGCAAAAGTGCTTTGCTCAATACCTGAGGTATTTAAAGCTCTAAATTGGGAGGCTGTATAAGATGGACTCGTATTATGTTGAAAGGCTGTGGTGTTTTGATAGGCTTGGGTTCCCATACTGATATTCCCCAAGCTGATATTTCCTGAAACGGTTTCTGCGGCTGCTCCACTCGCAGCACTCTGCATAGCTGAGCCCAAATGTTGAGCGAGTCCTACAAAGGCTCCAGCACCTTGTTTTAAAATTCCATAGGAAATAAAGGGAATACTGACGGAAAGCCATGCAGCTAAAGTTGTCATATCCGCATTCGCATTCATAATGGCTGCTGAGTTCAAAAGAGTGAGACCATGCTGAGTTCCTTGAGCAACAGTTTCTGATTTTCCATAGAGAGTCATAATGAGATTTAGAACCGCATAGAGTGGTGCCCATAGTTGTGTCCAAACGAGAATGCCACAATAGGTCAGAAGGACTTTATATCCATTGGGAAGAAGGGCAAGAACAACAATAAAGATGAACAAAGCATAGGTAAGAGCTTCAATGACATTCTTGAACAAAGGAAGTGTTCGTGCGGCAATCTCTCCAGCGGCTGCATAAGCAGATCTTTGCTGCAATAGTGCTTTTGTTGCCGCATAGTTGGAAGGTGAGCCTAATTCGGAGAGTTTATTGTTGGAAGCTTCTTCTAAGACATTAATCATCATTTCTTGCCGGAGAATATTGGTAGCTGACTCAGCAATCCCTGTGAGAAGCTGATAACCATTTTGAAGATGAGTAAAAAATGCAGCTCTGGAGAGATTTTGATTTTGAACACGTGTGCCATAGATGGCCGTTGCTCTTTCAATCTCTGTATTCCAAAGCGCGTTAAGCTTTTGAGATCCTTCTCGACAGGTTATGATATTTCCAGGAGCATTCCCTTCTTTATAAAGAAACCCTAGAACAGGAGATGCGTTGCTTCCTACAAGAGCCCAGATGTCAGAGGTATTTTGTAGATCTGAGATCGTATATTTGTGACCCACCATGGCATCATAAACGATGCATTGGTTTACAAATCTTTCCATGTTTCCTTTAAAGATGGGATCAACAATGCGGAACTGTCCTATCTGACTCATTAAGGAAGAGGCAAAGACAGTTCCTGTTTGGTGATAAGGCATATAATCAGGAAGAGTAAAGACAGACTCAAGCCTCTCAGTTACGGTCTTTCCAACCTGACTCGTCAGACTTGCAAAAACGCCTAAAGCCAGCGGCACATGATCAATATCCCGATGATATTGAGTCAAAGGATCATGAATATGAATTCGTGTTTTAGGTAAAAAAATAAGATTTGTTGCAACGATAACCCATAAGAACCATTTGACCCCTTCAATCAATTGATTTCGGAAAAGCATTAGGATAACGACATAAACCAACCCAACCATCAGTCCAATTCGTATCAAAGGATAAAGGATACCATTTCGGCTCTCAAAGAGAGCCGCTATCCCATTAAAGACAAGGGTGAAGAGCTCTCCACCACCGTACGTCGTAATAACATGAATCATGTTATTACTCCTCAGTGTTCAATATTCAGTACCCAGTGTTCAGATGAGTGCCTGAAACACCAGTGTACTTGTTTTAGATTCCTATGGTATCGAATCATTTTTTTCCTTTCTTTTTTCTGAACACTGATTACTGCGACCTTTGGGAGCTGGCGGTGGAGATGAACATATTCTGTAACTTCGCCTCGATCTGATGGGTGCGCTCAATGGCTTCCAATGTTAGAGAAATTTGCTCAAACATTTTTGTTCTTTCAGCAAAAAGTCGTTTGCGAGAGGAAGCAACTCCTGCACGGAATTTTTCAATCATCTGATCATTAATTTGGGTTTGCTTAAGCTGGGTCACGCTTGTCCAGACAAGCTCCATAACCTCATCCAAATATTGAAGAAGTATGTCGTGGGCAATGGCCTCTTGGTATGAGCCGATGGAGATAGGAGAACCTCCTTGTTTAAAGGCCATCTCCACAGCAATGATCTTTAAAATAGGAATCATGGTAGAATTCACAAAGGCCTTTTGGGGTTCGGAGAGGGACTTGTCATGCCATAGATGAGATTTGATGGAATCAAGCATAGAACCAATTTTGTGAGAAAGAGCTTTTTCTCTTAAATTAACGGACCTCAACTGTGGGTTTAGACATTTATCTGGCTCGTGAGTATCACATTTATAGATTTGAACGTCCCTATGACCTGTAAGGAGAGCAGATATGAGCTCGGAATCCGAACTTTTTGAAGGGTAGTATTTTAGATGAAGGTGGGGAGCGCCTCCTCTTTGTTGAATTCTCTGAGATACAATTGTTCCAGAAAGAGTCATAAAGAATTCTGCTAGATCATGGTCTGCACTTAAAAAGGCATTCTTCTTAATAGCTTTCCAAGCCATATTAAACTCATCTCCCAGCATGTCTTGAAAGCCAGGAGTGCTTTTTTTTGGTCATTTATAACGTCTCTTTCTCCCTTTACCCCACATTTCTGACGACTTTGTACCCAATCACTAACATGGCCATAGCTATTGCCAATGGCATTACAGAGATGCTGAGAAGAAAGATCAGATTGAGGCCACACAGCTCCCACAAGAGTTGCTGCCGTTTCACAAGAGTTGATGTTTTGATTGGTCATGTTGTGAACTTTTGTAGAAAGATCATCGAGTACACTTTTAATCTGAGGGGTCACGGTTGCGAGAGCGAGATTAAAGGCATACCCACTGGCATTACTGCCAATATTTCGTAAGAGCTGGGTAAACTCCCGGGCATTGATAAAGCTAATTCCTCCCATGAAGAGATCAATACCTCCACATCCCGCTCGATAGTGAGGCATCTGCAAAGAAAAGATCTCTGCGTTATTGGCTTTCGAGCGCGCAAAAACACTCCCCCCTGTATAAAAACCTCCACTTTGATCTTGATAGGCTCCTCCTGGTGTTACATTGGCCATACCTAAAACACCAAAAGCCTTCTCGAGATTAGCTTGCATGCCTTTACCATAGAGAGAAGAGCTAAAAAGGATTCCTAAGGCCCACAATAGGAAGAACCCGCAAAAGACCTCTTGTCTTCCTGCCAAGTGTTTTATTGACATTTTGATATATACGTAATACATTAATACTAGATGATATGAATGGAGGAGAACTAAGTTCATGATGACGATACGGCTACCTGAAGAAACGGAAAAAAGACTTTCCAAACTAGCTGAAGATACCCATCGCTCAAAAAGCTATTATGTAAGACGCGCCATTGAAGAGTTTCTTGATGATCAAGAAGATTATCTTGCTGCTTTAGCCAGTTACGAAGATTATTTGCAAAGTGGCAAGAAAAGTATCTCTCTGGAAGAACTCGAAAAAAAACTTGGATTGCATGACAATAAGCACTAAATGGTCTATCCATTTTAACAAGATTGCTCAAAAGAATTTTGAAAAACTTGACAAACAAACTCAAAAGAAGATTCAAAAGTTTTTGAGAGAGAGGTTGTTGCAAGCCGAAAATCCTCGACTTTTGGGTAAGCCGCTCTCTGGTAATCTTTCCGACTTTTGGCGTTATCGTATTGAAGATTACCGAGTGATTTGTAAAATTGAAGACAAAGAGCTGATTATCTTGGTTGTTCGCATTGCTCATCGTAGCCGTGTGTATGATTAGAAGTTTCATTTTTTGACTCTTTCAGAATGAACACCCCGCACTAAGAGCTCAATTCTTTCCTCAATCTCGGTCTCTGAGATCATTCCATAAGCCAAAGGAATGAGCTTTCCTGTCTGAGGATGAAGGGCAATAAGAGCGGGGACGTGGGTAATGCCAAGGCGCTCAGAAATTCCATTGTCTCGTTTAGCGTGGGGAAACTCAGGAAGACTTCCTCCATCCAGAGAAATGCCTAAGGCTGACCAACCATATTTGTTTGTAAATCTCTTTACGATGGGAGCAAACTGATGACAGTAAGGACAATTCTTCCGAAAGAAAAAAAAGAGTCCATATTCTTGGGCTAAGCCTTGAATCTTTTTGGAAAGCTCACGTCTTTGCTCATCATAATAAATATGGCGGGCATTTTGATCGATAGGATGAATTAGCGTCTCATCCAAAGAAGGTGTTGTTAGAACAACTTGCTTCCATGCTTCAGAAAACCTTTGGCTTTGATCCATCAATGCTTTTTGCGCAAGAATGTAAGTTATGATATTATGCTGTGAAGGCTCGAGAATGGCTGTGTGCAGCTTTGTCTCGAGTTGTTTCCTTTGAGCCTCAATTTTCTCCGTTGGGGTCTGTGCAGAGGAAGGGGAGAGACCATATCCTTTCTTCTCTTCCTCTGTTTTTCTTTCCTCTATTTTGTTATCTCTCAGCGACTGGTACCAATGCCAGCCTTCGGCTCTTTTTTGGAAAAAAGAAAGTTGGTTTGAAGAATGATTCGAGAGCTGAGCTTTCTTCTTATTTCGAAGGGGGTTGTCAAGGTGATAAGGTAGAGCATCCTTGGAAGAACTCGACAAACCATCTTTCTGGTGAGCTGTGGGGAAATTTTGGGAATCTGCCTTTAGAGAAGGAAGATTATTGAATGAGCCTAAAAGAACAGCAAGGATGGTTAAAACCAGGTTGCGGCAGATAAAGGCTTGCTGAGGGTTGCTACTTTGCATGGGAACTCATCCCCCCTTTAAGGGTCTCTAATCGTTCACCAACTCTTTTTCCCACGTCTTGAAGCTGAGTAGATTTAGATTTTGTTCTGATATCTTGAAAGGTTTTCTTAAAATCAGCTGTCTCTATTTTTTCGCTCCCCTTTGGTCTCATCCCTTCTTGTTTGCCAGATTTGAAGTTCTTCATGAGATCTTCAAAGACTTCTCTAAGATCAAGTTTGGAAAAGTCAATTCTCTGAATTTCGGCAATTGTAAATCCACGACAAAGAGGTTTATCAGCTTTACCCCACCCGAGTTTAATTTGAAGTCGTCCTTGTTCATGGAGCACTTTGAGGAGCTTGCTACTAAAACAGCAGTAGGTGGTTTTCTTTTCGACGCATTGTCCTAAGATTTTCTTTTCACAATAGGTTCCAATCCTGTGACAAAGTCCTGCTTTACGTTTTTTGCTCAGAGTTTTTTCTTTTGTTTTACAGCTTGAGAGGCCCAGATCTTTGCCCCAGCCTTTCCCTGACCCGCAACAATCTTTAAAGCTGAAAATATATCTTGAACAACGCTCATCATTTCCCTTAAAGATCATGCCCTTCTTAAAATTCCCCTGTATTTCCTTTAAGAGAGTCAGTTGAGACAGAGTGGACATCATCTCATCATTGCTCTCATAAGTTTGATCTCGACAAGTCCCATCCAAACAAAAAGGCGTATTTCCTCCTACAATACTATGAGTGGTTTGGCTTCCTCCTTTGCATTGGTAGGTTTGAGCATAGACAACACATGTCTTGCCAATCATTTTCTTGCAACGTGAATCAATTTGTACGCACCCCTTAGCTCTTAAAGGACCACAATCATCTTTAGAAGGGTAGGTGCAGTCATACATACGGGCTTCTTGCCAACAGTCTTGGGTTACTGGAACTCCATCAATAAGACGCGTTTCTCTTCCTTGCGTACACACGGTGGACCTATAGACACAAAGTCCTTGATCTGCTTTTTCTTCTAAGCGATCACAATCTAAAATCCATTCAGCAGGAAGGACCTCATGAACCTCTTCTTCATGGACGAGGATAAGGTGGGCTGTAAGATCATATCCTTTCAAATTTCTATGGCTGCAATACCTAGTCCTTCCTTCAATTCTAGGCTTTCCTGAAATATCTCTGGTAAGAAGAACACGTTGAATCTGTTCTTTGGTCAAATCTGTAGGAATTGTATTTCTTGGCTTCGTGCATTTGCGACATCGATTATACTTTCCACTCAAAGTCTCTTGAAGGCAGGATTTAAAGGTGGGAGTCATATCAATAAGGCCTTGATTGTTTTTCCATACTCTGTTCCGTCTCCAATGCAAAATATCACCAAGGAGAGCCTCGCAAGCGCGTAGGTGTCTTTCTCTATAAGATTTTTTGCAGCCTGTTAAACGAATCACAACAGGAATTTCATTTCTTACTTTTTTCTTCACCACTTGGACATGAAGGTTCGCAATGCACTGTTCTGAGACGCCTTCTCCTGATTCATCACAAGAAAAGATTTGATCTTTTTCTGATTGGGTTGTTTCTAAAAGGCGTGTTCCTTCACCGCCAATTGTCAAAAGAGGATTATCAATAAAAAATTGAGATCCCCTAAGAAGAGGATCTGTTGTGGGATCAAGCTTAAATGGTGCTCTTGCTTCCATGCTTTCCACAATCATGTGATCTGCGGAATCTTTGTGAGCGGCAGCTTTAGATCTAATCTCAAGATCGCTGCTTTTAAGATGAGTCTCTGGAGGTGTTTTGCCATTATAGAAGGGGTGTGCTCCTCCTTCAGCTTTTTTCTTATCCATTTGATGCAAAAGTTCTTGAGCAGCTTGGTCTCCTTCTTTCAGGTTTTTCCAGGGACTCGTAAAGGCTGAAAAGGTAAGAAATAAGGAGAATAGAAAAATAAAGAACAGCAATGATAGCCTTTTAAAAAACACCTTTGGAAAAATGAAGAAAGAAGATGATTGGGAGCTCTTCATTTTGTCTTTCCCTTTTCCTGCGAATGTTTAGATAATGTCGTCTCTGCCAAAAGTGCTTTTGCCTCATCTTGAAGATCGCCATCTTTGGCGAATGTTTCTAAGGCATAGTTCAAGCTGACATGTCCTTGCAGACGGTCATGAAAAGGGGTTGAAATGCGTTCAAAGACGTTAAAAAGGCATGACTTTGCAAGAATAAAGGCGGGGACAGAAGTTACGGAGAAAAGAGTAAAAAGCTCAGGATCAATAACAAAACCTTGTCCTGTCTCTAAGATGATTTTCTGCAACACCTGGACTGTTTTAGCATAGCTTCCCTCTTTAAATCCTCTTAAGACAAGGGTTGCTCCATAATGTTGAGCTTCATGAGCAAGATTCAGGAGAGCTTTCTCTCCCAGGGAAAAAGATACAAAAATGTAAAAATTCCTTTTTGAGTTATGAGCTTGAGAGCCTCCCAAATTTGTTTTTTCTGCGTTTTGGCAAGTTGGGTGTGAATGGGGGAGTTTCTCATGGAGGGTAGTAACAAAGTCCTGAAATTCTTTGCTCTCTAAGACAAGATCTTGTTTCTGAAGCAGCTCTTGTTGAAAATCTTGAAAGTCTTTAGCTGGCTGAAGTTCGTCTACTTTTTGCGCTGACTTTTCTTGCAGTATTTTAATGTCTGTTTCGCCTAAAGAAACGGCCTTATAGGAGTTTGTTTGGCAGAATAACTGTTGAGGAAGAACTCCATCTCGTTGATATTCTTCTTCACGTTTGAAACCTTGGTTTGCTGGGAAAACATGGGGGGAACCCATAGCTCCAGATGCAAAGGAGAAAAACAAGATTAAGAGGCTAAAAATCAGAGAATACAGCAATTGACTTTCCTCCAAATTAAGTAGCCAAAATCTTCACCTTTGTAAGGAAATTCCCTCCCTGAGCCCCAAATAACTTCTGTTCGTCCTAGGGGATTACAGGCCATAGGTCCTCGTGTGGTAGGGCGGGGATAAGTCATTTGAGTTTTGTATTGAGATTTCTTGATAATGGGCAAAACAATCTTTTGACATAAAGCTTCTTGTCCACTTGTCCCCCAGAGAAGAAGCTCTCGGTGAAGCTTAGCAATCATGCGTTGGGTCATGAGGAGGCTTGCTTGCACACCTCCATTGTGAGCCGCATTATTGCCCGTAAAGGGGTAAAGGCTTCCCTGACATCCTCCGCACCAAAAGAGAGGATCAAGGGGAAACCCAGCACTTGCAGCTGTGCAATCTGCCGCACACGCTGCTTGTGCTATTTGATTTCCAAAAAGAGCTGCCTCTGGATTTAAGATAAAAGCTAGTTCATCTTCATTCCACAAAGGATCAAGCTCTGTTATATAGGCTACATCAAAGTCTGATTGTTCCAGACACAGAAAATCTACAATAAGCTCAAGCCAGTAAATGACTGGATAAACATACCAATGGACCTGATAGAAGCTATTTTGTGTTCTCCCTTCTCCTCTTACTCCATGAATCCCGTAGCCAATTGTACTCCGTCCTAATTGAAGACCTCCCATATTCACCATGCAGAAAGGAACGCGTGTCACGTCTACTAACCTTACCGGCTCCCAAAAGCCCACAGGAACGCCAGGAACGAGCGGAATGGGTGGTCTTGGGCAAAAGCAGGGAATTTGAGGAGGATTAGGAGTGTCTTCTCGTCCTCCTCCACTCACGTTGATAGCGCCAATACTAATAGGAAATAAACAAGACCAACAAATATCTGTGATGGGGTTGACAAAGCGTCCTGAACACGCTTGAACACTTGATATAGAACTAAAAAAACCAATAAAAGTCATCATAATCAGGAGGCAACAATGTATGACTAAAAACCTTTTGCGCGTCTTCCCTTTTTTTTCGACTTTGTTCTTTTTATCCCTTTCTCCTCTTTTATATTCATCAGGACTAGCTACATCGGATCTTCTCTTAGAGGACAGCCTTGCTTGGGCGGAGGATTTACCCGTTCCTATAGGATGGCAGGCTCTTATTTCCTTTGATGCTTTGTTTATCTTTTGTGTTTTGGCATGGATTTTATATACGTACTGCTGCCCCCAAAGGGTTTGGAGAGTTTGGCAGAAACTATTTGTATTCTTCTCCACGTCAAACAAAGAAGAAAAGCCTGAAGTATTTGAACCTAAATCTTTGTTTTTGGAAAGCCGATTTAGAACCCAACAACCGAAGAGGAAAGAGGATGAAAGCAAGCCCTTTCGATGGATGAACGTTGAAGAAGTTAAATAGGAGAGAAAGCTCATCGAACTCCTCCAGATCTGCTTTCTTCACTATGGGGAAGGATACCGTGTTGAAAGTATGGCAAGTATGCTGTGCATGTAACAAAACAATTAGCAATAAAAAGGAGAAACCAATGTATGCGTAACACCCTTTTAGATCTCACGCTCTCCAAGTGGAAAAAGTTTTTTCTGACCTTTTCTGCTTTTTTTTCTTCATTACTGTTCAGTAATTCCTTCTTTAACCAAGAACCCTCAGAACCCAATGACCCTTTTTCAACCCATTCAGAGTACTTCTTATTCTCTGATCGGATGTTAAGCTTTAGCTTTTTAGGATGGCTCATATTCTTGTGGCTTTTCTCAAGGTAAACGAAAGAGCTTAACCACCGAGTTACTTTTTGTGGTTTCAAATACGAATATTGAGGAAAAGGAATCAACTTCATTGAGTGGTTCCTTTTTCAGTCTCTTTTTGTGAAGAGAGAGGAACTTCCTCAATACGCAAACGAAGATCTTCCTGTGTTACAAACGCAGGGACATATTGAATACCGAGCTTTTTGATAAGGAGACCTCCTTGATCAAAATACACGGGAATCTTGAATTCCTCAGAAAGAGATAAAGGGGCTCCTTTAATAAGAATAAGCTTAACAGCTTCTTTTTGATGTTTTCCTTCTGATTTTTTAGCTGAAAGAAAGTTTTGCGCCCAAGAGACTTGCTCTCGATCATCCCCATCAAAGAACAAGAGGTTTTGAGAAAGACTGACCGTCTCAAGAGGATTTATCTTGGTGCCTTTTTTGATAAAAACGCGACCTTGATGGTCAGTCATATCCTCTTTTACAATATAAGAGGGATCGTAATAAAATATGCGCGATTCAGTTGCTCTTGTTATGCCTTCAACAGGCTTAGGTCTTTTAACGGCAGCTATTGTTTTCTTTTGGAGAATGCGATTATGACGTTCCATCTCGCCATTCTCTTTCAGCACTTTAAGTTTTTGTTGAATCAGTTGGATGGGGTCTTCCTCCTCTATGGGAAAGATGACGCCATGGGTTCCTAGGTCACGTGCTGACGCAGTGTTCAGTGCCCAGTATTCAGTGCTCAGAAAGGCTGTCATCAGGATACAGTGTTCCGTTTTCAGAAAAGTGAGGAGGAAACGAGAGGTCTTAATTTATCACCTTCATTGTTTGGTTCCCAAATCTGAGAACCCCATTTGAACACTGGATCCTGAGCACTGAATACTGCGAGAGCTTTTCCCCATATCTTCTCTATGGGAACAAGTCCGAATTCCTCATATCGAGAATCAAAGCTGCGGGTATTATCTCCCGCAACGAAAACATATCCCGCCGGAATAACTCTTTCAGACAGGGGAGTGAGAGGTTCTCCTTTGCTTGTTTTTTCAAGGAGAGGAAGGTGCTTAGGATTACTGTTCTTAAGATCTGGATCCTGAGAAGCAATTTTAATACCTTCCTTATCTCTTGAAATTCTATCTCCAGGAAGACCAAAGACTCGCTTAGAGAGAGACTTCTCCCCCACATAAGGAACAGGGTAATTGGGGATAAGGACAATATCTCCACGGTTAATTGAAGCGCTTTTCAAAAAAAGAGCATAATGAATTCCCTTTAAGCTGTCCGATGCACACAGGGCCAATTTTGTGTAAAAAGTTACCACCCAGCAAAGAAGAAAAAGCGTTCCCAAACCTAAGCCTAATTTAAAGAGCTTTGCTTTCATGACTGATCCTTTGTTTGCTGGGATTGAGCCTGTTGAAGGCATTGTCTCACTTCTTCTGTAAAATCGGAAACTGTATGAGTAGCAAAAGCATCACGCTCTAAAAGAAGCACTTTCTTTTCTGCCATGACATTTTTAACCACTTCATCATAGAGCATCACAAAAGAAGACAATTTATCTTCAAACTCCTTATCAGACATATTGGTGTTAGAAAGGGACTGAGCATAATCGTGAATGATCTCGTCTCGATCCACACTTCCTACCCTATTGATGAGCAAATGAGTTGCTAACCAATCATTCGAAGAGGCAACATCCAAGGGGGTTTTGTTGGAAGCGCTCTCTTCCCGGAAGGGACATGAATGTGGCGTCACATACAATATTGCGTTGATGAAAATAGCACCTCCCATTCCTCCTAACACTCCTGTAGAAAAGAGCACCCACTTAATTTTTCTCTTTGAATCTATGAGGGAGAAAGTTGCTTCGTTTGTTCCCTGAGCTTTTTGATGTTTTTCTTCTGTCATAGGTTTCCCTTTTTTAGTTGGATTGAGCTATTGTTTGAATCGCATCTTTTAAGCTGTAACCTTGGCTTACAAGGTTTTGGGCAGCTGCAAACTCTTCTGCCTTAGTGGAGTACAGGATCTTCGAGAATGAATCGAGGAGGAGCCTTCCTACAGCAAAGCTTTTGGGACCCTTAATCATCACTTCTGCATATTTTCCTTGTTCTGTTCGAAGAGACCGGAGAGTTCTCTCCATTGCAGGGTCCATGGCTAAGCGATCAGAGTTTTTAAGAAGTTTGATAGATTCATCCTTTTGAGAGAGAAGACACATCCAGTCTGAATTATCAAAAGCCGCTTGAGCGCCAGGAGTCGCATAAAAATCGTTAACCGACTGAGTTCCCACAATGAGACTTCCAAAGTACTTTCGAAGACGACGGGCTGCTGTTTCAATAAAGATACCGGATTGATTGCCTCTCAACATATCCCATGCTTCGTCCAGAATAAGACAGGAAGGGGTTGTTCGATCTCCGAGGTAAATAGAATTAGTGATTTGAAGAATTACCATTTGAACAATAACCGATTGAAGATCTTTTCGCTCTTTGAGCTCTTCCAGCTCTACCACCACAAGAGTGTCTGTTAGATCAATATTAGCAGGCCCATTAAAGAAGCGACTGTAGTTTCCTTCTGTGTAAGGATAGAGCCTTTTTCCCAAGATATTTGCTGTGAGATCAGGGTGATTTAAAAGAAAAGCTGCAACGTCTGTGATGGTGGCATTGTTCCTTTTTGTATTCCAACTTTCTTGGATGGCTTGTTCAAGGTAACTATCTTCTAAATCTGTTGTTCCCTCTTTAGGGGCTGCCATGAGGGAGAGAACGGGCTTTAACATGGCCAAAGCATCAGAAGCTGCTTTGTCGTCATTGGAGGGGATAAAAGAAAATGGATTAATGCAGATAGGGGAATGAGTTGAGAATTCTACGTAGGTTCCTTGGAGGAGTTTAACGGTCTTTTCAAAAGATCTTCCTACATCAATAACAAAGACTCTACCTCCCATGCCTAGCACACTCGTTAAGAGTTCTTGCATAAAAACGGACTTACCCGATCCTGATCGTCCAACAACGCATGCATTGTAATTGCCTTCGTTATTATCAAAAGGAGACCAATAGAAGAGCTGACCACGCCTTCCCACCAATATCATTCCAGGTGATTCAGTTCCTTGCCATTCTCCTTGAAGAGGCAAGAGGTTAGCTGGTTCATGACTGAGGGTCGTTTTTGTCTTGTTAAATTTATGACTATCTTCTGCAGACCCTACCCCCCATGTCATCGGTAAACAGCTTAAGAAAGCGGGCAGCTGAAGGTAGCGATCAAGAACAAGTTCCCATCTTTGGGAGCGATAAAGATTAAAAAGAGTTTGTTGCTCTCGCTCAATGAAATCAGGGGAACTTAAAAGTCCCACTTGAAAGCGGGTTCTAACGAGTCTTTGACCTTCTTCAAACTTTTCTCTGACAAATCGCCATTCTTCCTCTTCTTTTTTGAGGGAAGGGACATATTTTGCAATAGAACTTGCAGCTTGCTTTTCTACACTGCTGCATTTAGCGAGCATTTGAGTTTTAAGGGTTTTCTCACTGCAAATATGCACCCCATGGGCAAGAAAGAAGCTTCCCTGCAAACGCAAGAATTCATCAAAAGGATCACCAATCAAAATTCCCATACCTGCTTGATGCCAAAATGGAGGAAAAAGCCGTGGTGTATAAAGGCGCATCACCTTTTCTGCTTCTCCAAAGATTAATTGAGAAGGAGCTATCTCAACTCGTGTTGCAGGACCGATCAATTGGTGAGAAAGGGCATCATAAGGGTTCCAGATAACTTCTGGGGATTGATAATTCTGGTTAGAATTAAAATCTGGTAATCCCTCACAAGGGTTGAGCAGTTCATCAAGGCCCCTTAATAAATCTTCAGCTTGCCAAACTTTAACAGGCAGTCCCCATCCTTTTAGCGTTGTCAAAAGCTGCTCTCGCAAAGCTAAGATTTCCTCAATAGACTGTGAAGTTGAAGAAGGCTCACTATAAGAAAGAAGTAGACGAAAGGTTCTCACACTACTCCAGGAAGGATTCACTCCTTGTGATAAGCTTCTTAAATAAGCTCCACGCTCCTTGGCTAACTCTTCAAGGATTTCAGAGCGCCCCCTCCGGGCATTCTCCCATGTTTTAATCCAAGGCTCTATTCGTTGGCTTCCGAGAAGAAGGCATTGAAAACTTGACCCTAAGGGCAAAGCATGTTGAAAGAGTCCTGTGAGTTGTCTGGGGATTTCATCTCCACATCCAACCAAAGGGAGCGTTTCAATGACAAACCCTAAGCTAGCTTGATTAATAAAAATCTGGGTTTCAGGATCAAAACCTCGATAGGGAAGAAGTTCGCTTAAACTATGAGAATATAGAAATTCATTGGCCAAGCGAAGGGTAGAGGAACCGGCTCCAAAAGGTGTTGCTTCTCCTTTAAGTTTGTTCCGGAGGAAAGTTAATGAGCTGCTGGAATCTTGCATTAAGGTTTCCCTACGAGGAGAGGTAAAGGTTCTGTTATGGCCCAGGGGGCATACCAAATATCGTAAGCATCAGACGCTAGGGGACATGCTTTAGAAGAATTGCTTTTGCAAGAACCATCCTTGATTTCGTCACTCTCCACAGCTTCTGAGCTTTGACTGCTGGTTGTTGGAAGAGGAAACTCTCCCTGGTTAACCATGTCATTCACTTCTGTAATAGACTTACAGCCAACTCCTTTTCCTGGTGGGCATTCAAACCCTCCTTCATAAATTCCCATACAGCCGCTTAAGCAGAAGCCAGTATAGCAGTGTAGCAGTATTGCAGAAATTCTTCTGGACCACTGAGGTACCACTGTCTTATTTTGATTTTGAGTCATGGATTTTCCTTTCTTTTATCTGTCTGCTGCTGTACTGGATGCTGAAGACTGAGCATTGTCGTTCCTCTGGATTTCGATTTTCTCCCTCACATCTTGGCTACCAATGAAGCTTCCTTCCGTGAAGACGATATCGACGACTTGCCCTGCTGCAATTTGAATGACAGGCTGTAGCTGCTCAGCACGTTCAATGTAATATTGAGAAAGACGATCGAGGGCTGTTGAAGCTCCTCCCGCCATGCCTGCTGTGAACATATCTCCTACGTTGGGAGGAGAAATCTGAGAACCCCCAGGATAAAAGGGATTGGCTTGTGATTGACGACTTTGAGGATTTGCTACATTGCTTAACCCAGCAAATACCCCTCCCACAAGGCTTCTGGCTAAGAATTGCCCATCCTTAGAAGCTACAACACCTCGAATACCTGCTTTTCCATCAGAACCGGCAATATATCCTGCCACTTGCGTTTCAATAATTTCGCCCGTATTTCTTGTAATGCAACTGAGCTTTTCAAGGCGCGCATAAACACGCTCTGAAGACAAATCTCCAAAAGCACTCGCTGTACAATGGCAATCCTTTAAGTCACTCTGAAAAGATCGTGGTAAAGTCCCAGGATCAACCAATCTCAGCAACATAGGCCTTGGATCAGAAGAAGCATTCATGGAAGCAGAGGCATCAAGCCCAGAAAGCAGAACAGTTTTCGCAAAAGCTCCAGCGGGTATTGTTGTTTCAATGGTTTTAAGTTCTTTCAGTTTTTTATTTTCTGAAAGGCTTAAGGAGAATTTTTGAATGCTTCTTCTATCACGCTCTTCCTCAGAATTTTGAGGAAATGGTAGATTGTTTTCTCTTTGAACTGGGGACGCTGGGTTTTCTAAACGTCTTTCTAATTGAGAAATTTTAGTTTCAAGCTCATGAGCATAAGCATTCGGTATTTCCGTGTCTTTATCGGTCTGCACAAGATTGTCTTTGGGAAGGGTAAGTTCACTGCTTTCTTTTTCTTCAGGATCGTCCTTTGAACGGATTTCTTGAAAGAAGGTCTTCAGCTCCAATATTTCCTCAGAGAGTTTCTGCATTTCACCTTCCACCTTATGATGCAAAACCTCATTTAGATCGACTTTACGGGGAAGAGTTTCAACAAGGGTAGGAACAGACTTCTTTTCTTCTTGAATGCTTAAAGAAGGCTTTTTACTAAAAAAGAACAGCAGAGCGCTATAAAAGGCTCCAAGAAAAGCAAGCAGAATTAATCCTGCCCAAAAGAATTGAAGTCGTCGAATCCCAGAAGTTGATGGGGGATTGAATATCCTTTTCAAAGGAATTCTTTGAAAAAGAGCAGCTTTAAACGAGCGTAAATCAAAAGTCTCTCTCATGTGAGAAACTTTCTTCCAGAATTTACTCAAGAGATTGTGCAACGACATAAGCAGACGTCCTTTCTCCAGGGACTAAAACTTTCTTGGTTATCAAAATGGCAATAATGCTGCTGCGTTCTAGATCGAGACTCTTGATGAACTCAGCCTCAGATAAAATGAGAGAAGTCTCCGTTGTATTTTTAAGCTCGTAAGTTAAGCCTTGAAGTTTCTCTCCTCTGAGCTCTCTCATTAGAAGAGGAGCCATTGGAAAATTCTTAGCATCTTCCGATTGATGGTCATCATTAGTGGAGATAGGCTGAAGTCCATTCTTATAATGTTTCCCCGAAGTTTGAGAATTGCGAGAAATAGATTTTTTCCAATCGACAGGAACAAGCTTATATCCAATTGGGATTTTTTCTTGCCTGCAGGCCTGAAGAAGCTCTTCAATTTCATGCCTACTAATAGAGGAATGAGGATGAGCAGTTGGAGATAATAGTAGCTGAGAGGGAGAGAGGGAGGGTAATTGCCTTTTTAAGAACTTTGAGTTTTCGTAAGGGAGATGTTTACGATCTATTTCCTCTTCCCTCGACTCAAGAATTAAAGCTTCCGGGACTTGATCTTTAGGAACAAGACGAAGGTCTTGTGTATGCCCTCTTTCCGTTGTGATCGTCAAACTGAGAGGTTTTGAGGTTCCTAAATTTGCAGGCTGAATAAAGATTTGGCCGTGGTCTTCATCTGCTTCCAGAACATATTCTCCCGTAACACCAAAGACATTGAGGATTCTGTCTTCTTGGACAGCAATACGTGTCAGCCCTTCTTTGGCAATGGGAATTTCGATTGTTCTTAAACTATCAAGCGGTTTTATAATTGCAGCATTGGCTGCTGTGCTAAGAAAGAAAAAGGGTAAAAGCTTAATGTTCATAGGGTTTTCCTCCAGAAACGCGCTCTAAAAGGAGTCCATCTCCCCTCAGAGAAAATTTAAGGAAAAGAGTTTCTTGAGAATCGCGAATGTGCTTTCCTGCAACGAAGCTTGCCAATGTGCCTTTGACTTCAACTTCCAGGGTTTGTGGATGAGCCACAACTTCCATAGGCTTAAAATTGGTTGAAAGCTGAAACTTTACGTATTGCTCTCCATCCTCCATCAGCTGCCTCTTAAATGAACCGTAAGATTCTGGAGTCGCGTACTTTAAAAGGATGTCGTGGTTATAAGTAAAACTCCCAGGAGAGAGATCAAGAAGAAGCTTTGCGACATAAAGCGCCATTTCTTCGAGATACTCTTGAGAGACCTCTCCACCTTGCACCCAAAGGGTTTTTTTGATGTGGGGAGGAACAAGGATAATCTTTTCGCTTTTATACAAATAACCTGCACTTAAAACCACAGTGCTTAAGGCTAACAGACCTACAACAACAAGGAGGCCATTTCGTTGAGAAAGGAGCTTCGTGATATTATGTTGGAGAAAATCCAGTTTCATCCAATATACTCCCGGATATGGGAAGGTACATAAATTTTAAAAGACCGACGAGATGTAGGAAGGTGCCAATAAAGGGCATGAAGGAGTGTGGCTCCTTCATTTCTTTTTTTTATGACGCGATAGACTGATAAAAAGAGAATACCCAAGCTAAGCCCAGTAAGTATGTACCCCATAAAGAAACCCAACACAGTCGGTCCCATAAACGCTAAAGCTTCATCTTTATTTACGCCTAAGAAGCGAAGGGGTTGATCTAGACGGTTAAGGAGATAATTCTCATTGCGATCCATGGTTTTTCTTCCTCACACGCAAATAGCAAAGACAGCATCAATCCAGGTTTTAGCAAAGCCATATAAAACGCCTGAACTAATGCCAATCCCCAGAGGAATGAGGCTTGATTTCATGAAAGCAAAAACAACAGAAGCGGCAATTCCTATACCCATAATGACATTCATAATGTTGCCACTCAAAAGGGTATTGAGCCTCTGCGTACTTGCGCCCATTTCTTGCTGAGCATTCACGGCTAAAACCTCTGGTGATATAAGAACAAAAGCAGCTAAAATAAAAAGAAAGAACATGAAGATTCTCTGTCTTGGGAAGGGAAGAACTTTCTTTCTTCTTGAGAAAGAAGAATCCAACTTTGGACTCAAGTTGTTAGAACGATAAGTGAGAGAATTTTTTGATAAAAGGGGTTTCATTTGTAGTTTTTCCTTTTTTAAGAGTTTAGAGAAAGGGATGAAGGGGGATTATTTTCAACTTCAACGGAAGAGGCAGAAGTTTTAATTGTCTCTTCTTGTTCTTTGGGTTGAGGAGAACGGAGATATTCAAGACGTCCTTCCTGTCCAAAGATAACGATATAGGCTGTTTGACGAGTTTGATTGTGAGAGTCCTTCCAGGAGTGATAGGTCAGTTTTCCTTCTAGATAGACCGTATCTCCTTTGTTGAGAGAGCGTTTTATCCACTTTACGATTGACTCTCGAAACACAGTCACCCGATGCCAGTCCGTATAGGTTTGCCACTTTCCTAAATCATCTTTCCACGACTTGCTGGTTGCTAGAGAAAAAGTAGCAATTTCTCGTCTATCGGGCGTAAGCCAGATTTTCGGAGCGGGGCCTATATTTCCTGTTAAAATGACTTTATTCAGCATATAATTCTTCTCCTATGGGTTGTTTTTTGTTGGGTTTGGTCTTTGGCAAAAAGGCCAGAGAATGCTCAGAAGAAGGACAAGCATTTGAACCCAGAAAATCTTCTTCTGCTTTAAAAGTAGAAAACTGGGTTCGAATATTTCGAGCCTTTGGATAGGTTTTTTGAGCAACTGTGAGAATTTTTAGGCGTAAGTCATCAATACGATTGAGGGCTTGTCTATCTTCACTTTCAATCCAGATAAGTCTTCCATCAAACTCTGCAAATCGCGCAGAAGCGATTTCCTTGAGCTCATAGAGAGATAAAAGTCCTTCTCGCTCATCAAGGAGGCTGAGTTGAGTACACCAATCTTGCCAAATTGGATCTGCAATGGATGCCAAAATGTCTGATCGTTCTTCATTTTGGTTTTTGTTGATTGCTTCTGATTTTTTAAGCTCAAAGCTCTCGGGGTCATCAAAATTTCCTTCTAGCACCTTGAGAACATTGTCTTCTGAGAGAATCCAATCCAAGCTTACTTTCCAGCGCTTTAAGCCTCCTCCCATCAGAAATGGAGATGCACTGATCCGTTCACAGAATTGCTCCCACTGAGATAGGTTGTTGCCGAAATGAGAAGACAGGAGAAATGTCAGCTTACATTGTCGCTCTTCAGTAAGATGAACGTCCTGGCCAATGTGTTTTTTCCAAGTCCCGAGAATTTTATCAAAAAAATTTTTATCAAGAGCCTCGCGCGCGCACGTTCTCTGTGTGTGCTCTTTGTTTTTATTCTTACCTGTATTCTCTGTATAGGTATATGAATGCAAGTTTCTTTCATTCGAAGGAGAAATTTTTACATTCGAGTCATAATTTTTTGTATTGAGATGTAAATTTCCTGCACTCGAAGGTAAAAAGTTTACATCCAAGTTTTTTTCATTCAAAAAAAGTGTTTTTGAAGGCTCATGGATATGAATTCTCTCTTCTAATGAAGAAGAAAATGCATCTCTATAAACGTCAGGAAGTGTATGCCCAATGTTATGAAGGTCTTCTTGAATCTTTCTTAGGTTCACCCGGTACTGAGTGGTCTTTTTCCATTTATCGATAGAATTGGGCCGCTCATCAATCCATCCTCGATCGATTAAGCCCTTTAAATACTTTCGCATTGTCGTATGAGAGACCCTGAGCATTGTTTCTTCGCTAAGTTCACTGGCTGATTTATAGATCCATCCATGACGTGGAGAGACATTGCACTCAGGGTTAAAGATTCGTTCTTCCTCCAATAGGAGATCAAAATCCTTCACTCTCTGGGTCCAATAGAGTAGTTGATTGAGGATAACGGCACTAAAGTGATCACCTGTAAGATCCACAAACTCTCGACGAATAACAGCAACTTGAGAAGGACGAGAGGAAGAGGGCGTCTTCCGGAGTTTATCCTCATTATACATAAGATTTGTCATACATCAGTCCTCCCCAATTTGCTAAGGCACGTGGAGAATGATCGATTGCTTCTGGGGTTTTCAGGGCTTAGGCCTAGTATTCCGTGAAAGAGGCTATCTGTTGATTCTTTTTGAGGAACTTCTATGAGATAAGACCATTGCCCATAGAGCTTTTCTTTAAAAGAAGCCATAGGGTGTAAAGAGAGGATAATAAATTTAGTCTTTTTCTTTCTGCCAAACTTTATAAATCGCTTGAGCAAGCTTTTATAAAAGTTCTGACAAAGCTCCAGCTCATTAAACGCCGAAAACGGCTCATTTTGATCTAAAGAAAGACAAAGATGGGCAACCCAGACTTTACGTCCCATGGGGTGAAAAGTTGAAATAATTTTTCTGATCTTATCATAAAGATCTCCGACTTTCTTTTTATAAAGAAGGGCTCCTCCATAAACACCATTTGTTTCATCTTCAGCAATGACGAAGGTGGTTTTGGTTTTTTCTTCAGAAGAAAGTTCAAAATTATGGTAAATCTCAAAGAGGTCTAATAAGGCTCCAATCCTTGATTTATGAAGGTAATGATCTTTGGGTTCTATAATTTTAAGCATAAAATTCCCTTGCTTATTTATTTGATTCAAATTCAAACCCAGCAAAGGATTGATATAAGGAGAGAACTTTGCATGAAGTATTCAACTCTTGCATTTGAACACAACACGCATGTAAGATTCTTCTGCATCAGACTTTGCTAAGTCCTGGATGTACGGCGCCTGTGATGGTCTTGAACAGTTGTCACAGGCGTTTTTATGTGGTTTTTATAGTTTTATAATCACTCTCATCTCCTTTTTTCTTTAGAGGTCAATTTCTAGCCCTTACGTGTGGTGTTTTTTCGAAGTTTTTCCTTTTCAAAAACTTCAACTTCTTGAAGACGGTACAGAATGTGCTTACCAAGTTTTATAAATTCAGGACCTCGCCCATTCCATCTCCATTGGCTTAACGTAGCGAGAGGAACGTTCCATAGCTCAGAAAGTTCTTCAGGAGTAAGACGCTTTTCTTTCATAAGTTTATTCCTTCTTATGTTTAGCAGGTTATGCCATTCAACAATTAACGCTATTAAATCATTTGTTAATTGAAGATGTCAATATTTTTTTAAAAAAAAATAATAACATTCAAGTAGTTACGTAGAATTAATGATAGTAAATGAGAACCAATGAGAACGAACGTAAGTCCAATGAGAACCAATGAGATGGGATGAAAAATTACAAGTCTTCAGATAAAATGAAAAAAAACAAACGAAAAAAAGTAAGCTTGAACCATCAAAATATCCTGAAGTAATTTTTTGAAACATTGTATGTTCTCCCATAGTTAAATGCTTTTATTCAACATGTTGTATTAACGGGAACGCAGCAAAGGGCTTGGGAAAAAATAGAAAAAAGAGTAGACATCCAGAGGATGTTACGATACGTTTTCAACGTATAGGCTTTTCTAGGTTCTGTACTAAGCACCTGTGATGGTCCTGAAAAACAATTGCAGGTGCTATATTTTTTCTTGAAGATTCATCTTTCTTTCCTTCCTGTATTTTCTCTGACAATTTTTGTTCTCGCAAAAATGGTGAACAAAATTGCCTTCTTTTGGCTCTTTTTTTGGATGATTTCTCATCAAGTCGTTTGTTATCTACTTTGGAGACTACAAACTTCAATATAATACTTTATCTTGTTGACAACGAAAATCAATAGGCTTTTTATATAAGAGAAGTTATTCTTTAGTCTTATTATTTTAATTAACTTGATTTGATAGTTATTTTTTAGCATTTACCTTGTAAAACTATATGTATGCGTCAAAAAAGCTTGTATTTTGAGAAGGATAATATATGGATCTAAATAAGCTAAAATTTTTTTATGAGGTGGTTCTTAAAGGAACTTATGAACTTGCTGGTAAGACACTTAATAGATCAGCAGTAGCAGTAGGCCAAAACGTAAGAGATTTAGAAAAAGCTCTTGGTCATATGCTCTTCAGACGAACGTACCGCGGACTTACATTAACAAAAGAAGGACAAATTCTCTTTGAAGGAGCGGCCAGAATTTTTAAGGAAGACAAACTTCTAGAACAAACTCTTAAATTAAATAATCAGGAACTAAACTGCATTAAGATATTGGCTACAGCTGGTATTACCTCTGATTGGATTGCTAGATTTATTCCCTCGTTTCTTAAAAAGCATCCAACACTTACCTTAGAAATTTCTTCTTTAACATCCCTGGCAGCTTTTGAGCTCTATCAGTATGACGTATATATGGGGGAGATATTCAAAAAAGATCCAAAATATGTTTATAAGTTTATAAAAGGTTTTCATTATAATTTTTATGCTTCCCCAGAATACATTGAAAGACATGGATATCCAAAAAGGATAGAAGATTTAAAGAAACATCGACTTATTGAATTTAATATTCGCAGAGTTTCAGGTTTTTATAAAACTACAGATTTTTTTGAGTTTATAAATGCAAATGAAAGGCAAAAAGTTTCCATTGATTCAACCATAGGAGAGTACCAATTAGTTAAAGATGGAGTAGGAATTGGATGTTTGTGTGAAGAGTTGAGTTTTTTAAAAGATTCGAACCTAATTCCCCTCCTCACAAATATAGAACCCATGATAGTAGACGTATTTTTTGTTTTTCATGAAGCTTTCAGAGATAACAAAGTCCTTCTGTCTCTTCTCAAAGAGGTTAAGCTTCATGCGTGACAAGTAAAGTTTGTAAGATAATCACTTTGGCATTTCGCTCTCAGCTTTTCTTGGTAAAAGAGTGTTTTAATTTAGCAATAATGAGATGAACGTTACACATAAAAAGCTGCTAAACTAGAAAATTTTTCTGTTGGTGATAATATGGAGACAATTTTAAAATTGATTGTTTTGAAGCTGTCAAAAATCCTTTGATTTTCCTGGCGCGCCCGAGAAGATTCGAACTCCTAACCTTCTGATCCGTAGTCAGATGCTCTATCCAGTTGAGCTACGGGCGCTTTCCAGATAAATTCTTCTTAGTTGAATCTCTTTAAAACTGCAAGGAGAAAGTGCAGCAGGGCAACGCGTTATCTCTTTGCGAAGTTAGCTTCTAAACCTTAGTTGCCGATGCTCTTGTATGGGTTACTTTTTTCGTAAAAATAACCTAACTGGGAGACTTCTTTATCATGTTTGCTCTTCTAATATGAGACGAGTGACGCGTTACTTTTCTCACAGCTCCCCCATGGGAGGCGTTAAAAATAACTTGGCTGCCCTTTAGTTTTAACGTCTTCATGGGCATTAAACGACGGATACGGCTGGCTTGAGGAAAAGAACGAGTGAATCGTGTTGTTTCAAAAACCCCTGCAGCTAATGATATGCCTCCATCTTTGATATCCCGGTCCCATATGTTTAAAACATTCTCTCGATAAGGGATATGATGAACAGGATTGGCCGAATGATAGTGAGCAACAGCTGTGTGCCATGAGGCATGCTCATTCTTAAGACCTGTGAGGAAGCGAGCTGCGTAAGCCACATTTTGAACCGGGTCGAAGGCGTCAGAAAGAGTTGTGAAGGCGTTAGGGTGATAATAAAGGTTGATCTGCATGCAACCTACATCGATGCTTTGAATGCCTTTTTGTTGCATGTTCTTTACAGCCCTAATGGCCTCTTCTTTAGTAGCAAAGTAGTATCCTTGCCCTTCCGCATTCACAGTCCATGGCCATGCAACGATGTGACCTGTATCATCCTTACGTCCAGATTCGGCCTTTGAAATTGCGTGCAAAAGTCCCGTTGGAATCTTATGTTGTTTCTCATATTGGGCCACATGAACGGCACAGGAATTAAAAGAAAGGTCGATTGCACAATACCCAACCTCTATCACAATACAAAAGATTAAAAGTGGTCTGCCTACCATCCAAAAAAAACTTAGCATTCGTGTCCTTTCCAAAGGAGTTATTAATCTAACTCATATGCTTACGCGAAAAGATCTTACTAAATGGTTAATAAAGACGAAAGAGAGTTTAATTTTTTCTGAAGATCTTTATTAAAAAATTTTAGGATGCTTTTAGTCCTATCGGTGAGGTTGTATGGGAACAAAATGTATTCAGCCCCGTCTTCATAAAAATATCTTATTGAAAGGCTTTAAAAGTCCACATCAAAGGGGTAGGGTACCTCAACTTACTGACAATTGAGTTGATTGTAAAATGAATCGATCTGTGAAAATTTCCCAAGCATTTTCTCATGCAGCGGAGACTTATGATAGGACAGCTGTGATTCAACGACTCGTTGCTCAAAAGCTTGCCAAGAAAATTATGACTCAAGAAGGCTCAAGTTTAGGGACAGTTTTAGAAGTGGGGTGTGGGACAGGGATTTTAAGTTCTTACCTCATGGACAAAGCGACCCATTACGTTTTAACGGATCTTTCTCCGTCTTTGCTTCAAAAAGCACGAGAAAAAGTAAGGGGAGATCATATCCTTCCCGTAATTGTGGATGGTGATTATCCGTGTTTTACAGCTTGTTTTGATATTATTGTTTCAAGTCTTGCCCTACATTGGTTTCAGGATCCACGACGGTCTATTGTTCGCCTTATTGCATGTTTAAAGCCCGGGGGAAGGCTCTATTTAAGTACGCTTGGGAATAATTCATTTCATGAATGGCGTACGGCACATCGTATTTTGGAGGAACCTTGTGGGATTTTGGACTTCATGACTTTTGGTCAACTTAAAGCTTGGTTGCCTGTTTCGGGAGTACGGGAAGTAAATGAAGAATGGATGTCAATAACGTCTTCCAACGCTTTTGAATTTATACATGTCTTGAAATCCATGGGGGGGGCTGTAGCTCACCCTGGTCATAGGGCCTTGCCATATAGAGCTTTTAAAAAGGTAACGGAAACATTTGATTTAAATCCACAAGTCTCTTGCCAAATTTTATATGGGAGTTATAAAAAGCCAGAAAAGATGCGAGAAGAATGACTACCATCTTTGTTCGAAGCCATATATAGTAAGTCCAAATTCATGAGGTTAAAAAACAATAAAGAACATGGACAGCATCGAGTTTAATAAAATTGCTGCAGCAATTCTCATTGCCCTTCTTGTCGTTAAAGGGGCTGATCTCATTGCTGAAAATCTCATCCATCCCAAAATGCTCAAAGAAAACGTCTTTCAAATTGAAGGAGTGGCAGTGTCTCCTTCCTCTAATAATGGGAATGAAAAGAAAGGCCCTGCACCTATTGAGCCCCTTTTAATTGCAGCAAATGTTCAAAATGGGGCGGTCGTTTTTAAAAAGTGTACAAGTTGTCATACAATTGAAAAGGGAGGGCCTAATAAGATTGGTCCTGATCTCTATGGTATTGTGGGAGCTCCAAAAGCAAAACACCCTGGCTATACTTATTCGGCTGCTATGGAAAAGAAAGGGGGGACGTGGAGCTATGATGATTTGAATGTTTATTTATATTCTCCTCGAGATTTTGTGCCAGGTACAAAAATGTCGTTTGCGGGGATAAAAGATGATAAGGAACGTGCCGATCTCATTGCTTACCTTCGCCAACAAAATGATGCGCCTCCTCCCTTACCAAAACCCTTAGCTTCGCCAACTCCTGCTCCGGCACCACCTGCGGTTCCGTCTGCTCCAGCAGCTGTACCTGCTGCGGCGCCAGTACCAGCGACACCTGTAGTAGCACCGCCTGCTGTGCCTAAACCCGCAGCATCTGTGACACCACCTGCTCCAGCTCCGGCACTACCTGCGGTTCCGGCAAAACCTGCGATCCTGTCTGCTCCAGCAGCTGTACCTGCGGCGCCAGTACCAACGACACCTGTAGTAGCACCGCCTGCTGTGCCTAAACCCGCAGCATCTGTGACATCACCTGCTCCTGCTCCGGCACTACCTGCGGTTCCTGCAAAACCTGCGGTTCTGTCTGCTCCAGCAGCTGTACCTGCGGTGCCAGTACCAGCGACACCTGTAGTAGCACCGCCTGCTGTGCCTAAACCCGCAGCATCTGTGACACCACCTGCTCCTG
>JAIEMB010000030.1 GCA_019752515.1 Alphaproteobacteria bacterium
TGTTTTTATTCTTATTTTTTTTTTTGGTGGTTTTAAATCAGGCATTTTTTTTCCCAACCCAACACCCCCCCCCCCCCCCCCCCCCCTCCTTGTACTATATAAGGACAAAATGTAGCACTGACATTTCGCATATCTACAATATCTACCTTGTAATGGAGAGTGTATTCATAAAAAGCATCCTTCAGCCGAGTCTTTTCTTTTGAAGTCAAAGGAATATTGGTATCGATAGCTAGATCAAGATCGGATCGACGAGTAGCCGTACCTTTAGCGCGAGAGCTAAATATCCTCACTTTAGCTCCTTTGGGTAAATAATTACGTAAAACTGTTAGAACAATGTCTAAATCTTGAGGGTGTATGTCTATGGACAGCGTCACTTTTCATTTACCATTCTATGTTCCTTATACCGCCCCATAATAGGGCTGGAATAAGACATTTTAATATTTAGAATTTCAAGAACTTTCCACAAAGTATCCAATTGAACAGGAGCTGTGCCATTTTCAAGGCGTTGTATGGCTGTGCGACTAATGCCGGCCAAATCAGCCAAAGTCTGTTGGGTGATTTTGCTCTTTTTACGATGCCAAACAAGCATTTTCGAAAGTTCTTTATAAGATTGCGGTGAAAAAGTCATAATTTGCTTTTTATATAAAGCATTTTGTCTATTAAAGATGATTAAATCATAAAAAATAGGCTTTGCAAAGAAAAATGCTTTTTATAAGGAGCTTTTTGGTAATGGTTCTGCATTAATCATCATCTATATGGATTTCCCCATAAATCAGCATCTCAACTGTATTTCCATGGCCCCTTATGGTTAAACCACAGGGAAACTAACTCTTTTGGAGTTTTTCTTTACTAAAATCCTAGTTTCCCTTGTGCTTGACACAAGGGTCAATCAAGCGGTCAGTCTCGATTGTGAATCTTCGAACAAGGTTCGTTATGCCTCATTTTAAAAATTTAAAAACATAGTTGATAACGATAATACTTTTTGGATTGTAATATTATAAAAACCCATTTTAAGGCCTTGCAAACATTGGAGTGATGTTCCTAATGGATTCCTCATACTTTTGAGGGTTTAGGTTTTCTTTCGGAAAAATGTTCGGTTTATACTTAAAATGTTTTTCTTTCCACAAATGTTTTGTGCTTAAGGCCATCTGAAACAAATACCATAAGTCAGTAATTTCTTCTTCTGTCATGTTGTTATCTGGAAAAACGTAAACAGCGATATCGCCGCGTCCGACTGCATAAGCAACCTCGGCCAAAGTACCATATGCTGTTGGGCTAACAACAGCTACCAGTACATCACACTTGTTAATTTGTTCTTTGGTGATTTCCCAAACATCCATTGGATTCAGGTTTTTTAAAGGGGCGTCTGCGTATTTGCCTTCTTCCAGGACAGGTCTAAAGACCCAAGGCCCATTATGTATATAGTCAGGATAAATGATTTCTTTGTTATAAAAGGTTTGCCTTAATTCAGAGGCTGGCATATTTGGATCTACGCTTAAGTGAGATTCTTTACCGATGTGAATGATGCGGCGTGCAAAAAAGATTTTTTCCTTAACGGGAGTTAGTAGATGCCTTGTTTGGCATTGGTAGATAACAATAAATGTCAAAAAGGCCAAGAAAAAACTCAGAAGGCTATATTTTGTCCAGCGCATTCATGCTCCTGTATAAAATTTTAAATAAATTTATAAAAATATTTTTATATAAATTAAATCTAAGTAATAATTGTTTAATTAATTTAAGTTTTTATTGTTAGTACATTTAAGAGGCTCTGTCAATTTACTCATTCAATATTCAGAGATGATAAGACGTATAAGGGACATTTTTAGGGCAATTCCTGACTTTGAGGAGAAAGCTGTTGACAAAAATGCTGAGAATCCATTACAAAGAATTTATCCTTATTTTGAATATAAGGGGGTGTAGCTCAGTTGGTTAGAGCGCCGGCCTGTCACGCCGGAGGCCGCGGGTTCAAGTCCCGTCACTCCCGCCATCTCCCTCAATTTCTATTTCTGTTGATATAAAATAAAGTGGCCCCGAACAGGGGTTCTGTCATCCCGCACTTGATAATGACATTCGCCAGGAACGGTTTCCTTGAGACGGTCAATAATATATCCCTCAAAATTACCAGCAAGAAGGTCATCAACGGCGGGACTGTCTTCTTCATGTCGAACCTTATATTTTACTCCCTTAATCATAAGGTTTTCCTCAGAATTTTTTCTCAAATGCTCCCGTATATCCTTGAGAGATCCTTTTATCGTAACAAGATCTGGACACTCTGCCCAAGTTGAGAGGGGTAAGAGAAGAGTTAGCAAAAGAATGGGAAAACGCATGAGTAAATCTCCTTCTATTAAAATTTAAGTATGGCGGCTCTTTAAAAATGACTGGGGGTCTTTATAAGTATAACCTAGATCCTTAGCAACGGCTTCACAAGTGACATGACCACGATAGACATTAAGTCCATTCATGAAATGAGGATCATCAAGAAATGCAGATTGATAACCTTTTGAAGCAAGGGCCAAAACAAAAGGAAGTGTGACATTGTTAAGGGCAAAAGTGGAGGTGCGGGCAACGCCTCCAGGCATATTTGTCACACAGTAATGGACAATTCCATCCACAATATAGGTTGGCTGATCAAAAGTTGTAGGGCGGCTGGTTTCAAAACACCCTCCCTGATCAATCGCAACGTCAACAAGGACTGATCCTGTACGCATTTGTTTGATCATTGATTCTGAAATGAGCTTAGGTGCAATTGCACCGGGAATAAGAACGGCTCCTATGACAAGATCGGAATCAACCACACAGTGTTCAATGGCTTCGAAGGTAGAGAAAAGCGTTCGTGACTGGGTCCCAAAAATGGTATCAAGCTCGGTTAGTCGATGAATAGATTTATCAAGAATCGTAACATTTGCCCCCAAACCAATGGCAATACGTGCTGCATTCGTTCCGACAACACCCCCACCAATGATGGTAATTTTTCCTGGCTTAACCCCGCAAACACCACTCAGCAAAACGCCTGAGCCTCCTTTTTCTTTCTCTAGGCAATGGGCTCCGACTTGAATGGACATACGCCCTGCAACTTCACTCATTGGCATTAAGAGGGGGAGCTCTCCTCGTGATGAGGTTACGGTTTCATAAGCAATCGCAATGCAGTCAGAATCAATGAGTTGCTGCGTTTGTTGAGGATCAACTGCCAAATGAAGGTAAGCAAAGAGGATTTGACCAGGACGTAAGAGTTTATACTCACTAGACTGCAGTTCTTTGACTTTGACAATCAACTCCGCAGACGCATAGAGCTCTTCAGATGTGGCAACGATGATAGCCCCTGAAGCTTGATAGTCCTCATCACTTAAACCAACGCCCACTCCTGCCTTTTTTTCGACAAGAACCTGATGACCATTGTGAATAAGCTCACGAATAGAAGAAGGAACAAGCCCCACGCGATATTCATGATTCTTAATTTCCTTTGGAACCCCGATGAGCATGCAAAATCTCCGTTTGCTTGAGTATGCTGTACCAAGAGGGGGCTTCTGATGTCAAGAGAAGGGACATGAGGAAGGGAATACAACATAATCTGGTCATTACCCCATTTTCTTTACCCCGTGACAAATGAACCTCTGAAGGGTAGTATTATCAGCAAATTATTGGGGGGGTCATGACCACGCTTGAAGTGCTTCTTTCTATTATTGCTGTTTGTATTTTCATCCTGTTATCTGCCCTTTGTTCAGCATCGGAAGCATCTGTTTTAGCAGCATCACGTGTACGTCTGTATCACCTAGCAAAAAAAGGAAACACTAAAGCTTCCATTGTTCTCGATGTTCAGGCGCAGATTGGAGGGTTTATTAGCTCTGTTCTTCTTTTAAACACATGGTGTAACACCCTTGTTACGGCTCTTGTTACAGGGATTTTAACCTACCTTTTTGGTCCTATAGGAGCTGTTTATGCAGCTGTTGGCATGGGCGCTTTAATCACAATTTATGGAGAGGTTCTTCCAAAAATGTATGTTTATACATCCCCTGATAAAGTTGCCATGATGTTTTCTCCTCTTTTCAAGCCTCTCTTAATCATCATGTATCCTTTAACAAAAGCAATTAACTTTATAGCCCAAGCTTCCCTTTCTCTTGTAGGAATTAAAAGTCAGCATGATCTTTCAGAAGCCGCTGCAGCGGAGGAGTTGAGAGGAGCAATCGAGCTCCACGCAGGATCATCGGGAGAAGCAGAAACAGAACGGGCTATGTTACGGAGCATTTTAGATCTTACAACAGTAGACGTCACTGAAATTATGCGCCACCGTAAAACAATGTTCATGATTAACATTGATTTGCCCAATCAAGATATTGTCGAGCAAGTTTTAAAAGCACCTTATACACGTATTCCAGTCTGGAGGGATAACCCTGACAATATTGTGGGGGTCCTTCATGCTAAAGATTTGTTACGAGCCGCTCAAGTTCACGAAGGAGATATAGAAAAATTAGATATCGAAAAAATAGCTAGCTCTCCCTGGTTTATTCCTGAGTCAACAACACTTTTCTCTCAATTATCTGCCTTCCGCCAAAGACATGAACACTTTGCCTTGGTTATTGATGAATATGGTGATCTTCAGGGCATGCTTACTTTGGAAGATATTTTGGAAGAAATCGTGGGAGAAATTGTGGATGAGCATGATGTGGAAATTCCAGGTGTGAGAATTTCCTCTGATGGAACCTATGTTGTTGATGGCACAGTTACACTCAGAGATTTAAATCGTGAGTTTAGATGGGACTTGCCCGATGAGCATGCTGCAACCGTTGCAGGAGTGGTGTTACACGAAACACGGGAAATACCAGAAGTCGGGCAATCTTTTTTGATTCATGGTTTTCGGATCGATATCCTACGTAGACATCGACATCAAATTACACAAGTTCGTTTGACTCCACCACCTCCTCAGGAGATAAAGCCTTAAGTTCCAGAGCATGAATACATTTTTTTAATTCCTCGCTAAGGCATGCATATACCATTTGATGCCGTTGAATACGTGTTGTATTTGTAAATTTGGCAGAGACAAGAACCACACGAAAGTGGCTTTCTCCACCGGGCTTATAATTTTCATGGCCCACGTGCTTCGAGGTGTTATCCTCAACCTTTAAGTAGGAAGGAGAAAAGAGTCGATCAAGCTTTGTCTCAATCTGATTTTTTAGAGTCATGGATTTTCTATCTTCTTTATCGACATTTTCTTATTTAATTTAATAAAGACTAACTCAATTTTTTCATGAACAAAATAAGACATAAGAAATACATAAAAGAGTGCCATAAAGCTCCCCCAAAAAACACTTATACCCTGATCAAACATAAAAAACATGAGTGTATACCCGGGGAGTACGTGTCCAATATAAAGAGGATAGCTTATGCTTGAGACCCACTTTATGGTTTTACGTAGAATGCCCTCTTTCAACTTGCTCTTTCCATGGTAAAGGGCCAGATAAGCAAAAGAGAAAAATCCTAAAAGATAGCTTACTGTTTTTGGATAACTTGGCGAGCTGAATAAAGGAGAAATAAAACAGATCACCAAAAGACTACAAAGAAAGAGAGTTTTGACACCCGACAGTTCCTTTTTGTAATAAGAGTAAATGCAGGTTCCCAAGAGAATGAGGAGAAAGTACTTTAGTGTTTTTCGTGCAAGAACAACGAAATAAAACCATGAGGATTCTTCCCCTTTTCCGAATAGATAAAGCCCGTATACTGCAACGCTCAAAAAGAGAACCAAATAACATATTTTTTCCGTAAAATTCTTTTTCCCAAAAGACCAAACAATTGCAGCAAAAATATAAAATTTTATTTGGAGCTCGAGTGTCCATATGGCTCCATCAATCATAGGATAATTAAAGATATCTCTGACCCAAAAGAAATAAGACAGAATTTGACCAAAAGAATAAGGAAAAGGGTCGTTTTTGAAAAAATAAAAAAGAGCAACAAAGACCAATCCTAAAGAAAAGCAAAAAACATAACTTGGCCAAAGGCGGAAGATTTTATGGATCAAAAATGTCTTAAGAGAAGAATATCTCTCAAGAGAGGGTTGAATAAGAAAGCCCGAGATAAGAAAGAAAAAAGCAACTCCTAGATGTCCAATATCTATAGGAATGCTAAGAAGGGGTTGCAAATAAAAAGGATCTGGTAAATAAATAGGTTCAATTTCAAGTAAATTTGCAGAAATTTCAGGCTGAGTAAAAAAATAAACATAGTAGTGATATACAATAACAAAAAGAGCACTGAATCCTCTTAAAATATCTAGTGTATCATAGCTTTCTTTATTCATAATAATAAAACCTAAAATTAATTAATGGACACAATTTATATAAGTATTTTTTTCGAATCATTCAAGAATATTACATGTCGTTCGAGAATTCAATAAATATTTATACTTAAGGTAACTCAAATCTTAAAAGGTGAACTACCAAAAAAATTTAACATACCACTATTCTTTAAAGACTAAAGATTCCCTATTTTCCTAAAAATCACAAAGTCAACATGTTTAATAGTTTAACGTAAGCAATATATTAGCGCTATAGAGACCAGGAGTTACATTTTGAGAACCCGGAATACTTGCATAAACAGTTTGTACGCACGCGGAAGTATGGCACTTTACATTCGATACCGTCAAAACAGGAGCACCCGGAGAGCCATTCCCCCATATGGTTCCAGAAGGAGGAAAATTATTATAATAAAGATTATAAGATAACGCTGGCGGCGCTCCTGCCCCATTTAAAGTTAAATAACGAGGAGAAAAGGAATTATATATTCCAGCATTCCCAGAACTCATAGCAATTGTATAACTTATAGTATTATTGCTACCACAACTAACAGTTATAGTTCCTGTGGTTGTCGTCGAAGCACCCTGTGAAGAATCATAATTTGAAAAAACAAGAGAAGGAGAAGTTATACTACAGGTTATAGCAAGAATATTCTGTGGTAAAAAAAGAATGTAGAGAAAAAAAAATTTTAATTTTGACATTGAATAGTTCCTAAGTCAGGAAGAGGATCTTCAGATTTAATATAAGTAAAATTACATTTATAAATTTCATCATTAACTTCAACTATCAATTCATTATAATCTTCAAGATTAGAAATGTAAACTTCCCCATCTCGTCCCACCGGAATTTCCTCACTCTTCTTTTTAACAACAGCCTCTATAGGAACTGGATTTCCTGAAGGAAGAAGGAGTTTCATTGTAGCACCGATGGCGAGTTTAATCGGAAATTTAACAACGAGTCCACTTCGATAATAAGGAATAATATTTATTTCTTCTTTATCCACTTCAACATCTATAGGAAGATCACTAAGCTCTACGCGGATGGGATTATTTTGGTATGGAATAAGTTCAGGAACAAGAACTGTCCCATCAGAATCTGTTTTTCCAATAATTTGGTTTTGTGAGTAAACCCCTACATTACTAAACCCAGGAACTTCAACAACTGCAAGACTTTGATAAATTTTGCGAGAAAGATATAGATTTTTATTGAGAAATACTACCGCACCGCTAGCTTGAGCTTGACCTGATATAGCCTCTCCTTGTTTAGCTGCGCCTACCGAATAGGTTCCCATATCGTTTTGTGCAAGAAAAGTTCCTTGATAATTGTTCTGCTGGCCAGCTGCTGCATAAAGGTTATACCCGTATCCAGGTCCTTTTGGAAGATTTTGTGTTAGCTGAACTGCACCTTGATTAGCATTCCGTTGCCCATTACCCATTACGTTTAAAGTTGTATTGTCATTAACACTATAAGTTATTGTCAAAAAAACAGCTTGATTTCTTCTGCTTTTAACATTTGAGAAAGCCGATATGTTAAGAAATAAATTATATGGAAGCGTTTGGTTAAAGGTTAAATTTAAAAGATTAAGATTTGGATAGTGTCTATTGTTTTGCTTAATATATCCAGCACTAAGAGAAGTCCCATCATAAACGTTAAGTCCAAGAAACGCTGTAAGCTGATGGCGAGGAGCTCTTCCAATGAAACTACCGAGTTGAACAAAAGTCTTTGAAAATTTTTGCACATTTACACCGAAATTCACATCTTGGTAAGATTGTCGTTGGAATCCAAGAGATATGAGGCTTCCAGGTTTATTTAGTTTATACTTATGAAGTATATCCTCAACATTTTTATATAGAACATAAGAATTTTTATCATGGTACTTTTTGCGATGATATTTATATGAGTTATGGCTTATCGCACCAGCTAGACTAAAGACCCCCAGTGTTGATAATAAATAATTCGCTCCCATTCCGGCTGCTTGTTGCTTTTTTAAAAATTCTACATGAGCTTCAAGAGTAAGGTTATTCGTAACTCCAATAAGATGATTTCCTGAAAAAGCAAGATTTCTATAATCATTACTCTTAATGCCATAATCTTCTCTTATAAAACCCAACGAATAATCATATTTTTGAAGCCCAGGGGTAAGAAGCGTCGTAGCCACGTAAAAGGGGATACTCATTACCTGTTCGCGACCAAGAAGGTCGGTCGTTACTAAATTAACTGTTCCAGCCCCCGTTGTAGCAGGAATAGCATTAATAGAAAATGGTCCAGGATACGTTGAATGTTTGCCGATCAAATTATTATTTAAATACAAATCTACAGTGGAGGGATTAATAGCAATCCCCTTGGCTGAAGGAAGGGGATAGGGAATAAAGCTCGGTTGAGTTCGAAAATTTGTGCCCCATAAAATTCCTCCCATACCAATTGAATTTCCCCATAATCCTGGAACTGTATAAGAATCTCCAAGAACAAGTGTTTCCATATCTTCGGGTTGGTCATACCTCCAGTTTGTATTCAACCTCACTACCCTATCTCTTTTCCAATGATGACTATGCTTATGCTTTCTTTCATTTCCATTTTCACATTTATGGTTATGCCCATTTTCATGCTGAGCTAAAAAATCAGAAAACCCTGTACCATATTTACTAAAAAGATTGGCAGAAAACAAACCACCCAGTGATGTGAAGTGATTACTTTTTTGCCCAAGTAAATCATAGTTAAAATAAGTTCCAAGGGAAGGCTCCATAGGAGTAACAAAAGATAAATCCCGCACTTCAATAACATTTGGATTAAAATGATAAGCTGGAGCCGAGATATTAATTTCCATCTCTTTCTTATCAACTAAATAAGTTAGATCAGGAAAATCCTTAAGCCAGTAGTAGGTTAAACCTTCGTGAGCGATTGTACTTACATTTTTTGGCAACTTAAATCGCCATTTTAAGAGGTCAAGTGAGTTTGCAAGAATCTCGCCTGTCCCATCATCTAGAAACAGGGATGCATCTCCTGTTTCTAGCATATTAATTTCGACGTTTAAAAGATATTCTGTGTAGTGCTTTTCCTGTTCTTCTATTGAAGCGGTAAATGCAATTTTTGAAAAAAAGAAAATCGCCAAAAAAAAAGCAATAAAAAGAAATGTTCTTTTTATATTAGAAAGACGGAAGTTGAAGTTTTTCAGAAAGCTCCCCTTGACTCGTTTCAATACATACAAGAACTTCCTTGCCTTTAAAAGAGGTAGGTAATGCAAGGTTCCATCCTTTTTTCTTTAAAGGCAATATATAATCTAAGGCTTCCTTTTCAACAAGTGGTTTAGTCTTATTTCCTTCTTGAAGTCTTATTTTTGTAATCTTTAGATGTTCATTCCCTTTATTTTCAAGACTCACCTGTATGATATTTTTCTCCCCCCGAGAAATCGACCAAATTGGATTTGAACTAACCAATTGATTCGGTTTAATAAAAAGCGGCAAACTTATGCTTAAAAGTGTTTGAATTGAACTTTTTTGCATTGTTGTTGGTTGAGGAACCTCATTCAAAAAAACCCGATAAGCTTTTTCTTCATCCGAAGAATGTTTCTTACGAACAGTCAAGCGAAAAATTTGTCGCTCTTGCGGTCCAATTTTAGCTATAGGAGGGGAGATGATAATGTCTCTAGTTAAAGTGTTTATATCCTCCCCGTTCTCCTGTTGCCAATCTTTAAGTTCCATCTGCAAAACAACCGGCTCATCAGAAACATTCGTAACCTTTAAACTGGAAATTTTATCCTTGGCAGATAACTGTAAAGACATGGGACTTATCTTCAGCGAAGCTGACCACAAAGGATTTACAACAAACACAGAATAAAATGTCAATATTATTGCTTGACAATAAAAATAGTTATAATGTTTCATTTAATATTTTAATGTAAGAGTTAGTATATCTGAATAGAGAAGACCTGTATTTACTGTTTGATTGGCAGGTATTTGACCATAGATTGTCGGAGTCTGGGGAGATCCGTTTCCGTTTCCATTAACAAGCTGTGTTGAGTTATTCCATACAGTAGCATAACCATTGTCTGTGTATAAATTATAGTTTATACTATTTGCTCCGTTTTTCATTGTGCGAGTTGTAAAACTTCCACTCCCTGCGCTTGCCCCTATAGTATAACCTACACCGTTTGCACAAGTCACCGTAATAGGGGTTTGCGGACTTTGAATTAAAGCTTGACCGCCTGTTCCATCATAGTCCTCAAAAAGGAAATCTGTTGCTGAAATCGTACAATGACCCACAACATTAACTTTAACGTTCATATTTGTCGTAGCTGTTGCTGTATGACCTTCGTTTAAATTTGCAAGCAATATCAAGCCCGTTAAACCCGATAATCTTAGAAAATGCTTACTTGTGGTATTCATCTTTTAGTTCCCCACTTTATATAAATTATCTAAAATTCGTTATAATGTCTTCTTATATAACTCTAGCTTGGTTAAGAAGACGTTAATCGCTGACAAAATCTTTTTTGTTGATACAAAATTCAAATATAAAATTTCAGAATTGTTTATTTCCTTATAACCCCTTTTTCAATCTTCTTTTTAGCCCGCTCTCTTATCGCTTACGTTGCTAAATGTATATTTATTCAAGAATAATACTAAAAAACCAACGAAAAGCAATCTTTTTCGTATATGCTTAAATATATAGTTAACAAAAATCCCATTTAAAAATCGAATTTAAATAAAAATGCAATTCTATTTCACTTAAAGGCTATTAATATTCAGTACATCTGTCTTTTCCGTTTTTATTTTTAAACCTCACCTTTTCTCTCTCACAAGAGACAAAATAATCGCCCCAACGAGAATAGAGGAGATGACACCTAAGGAAAACCCTAAGGGAAATGGAAAATGATTGATAAGAATGAGCTTAATTCCAACAAAACCTAAAATAAGAGAGAGAGCATGTTGAAGGTAATAAAAGCGAGGAATAGTTTGAGCCAATAAAAAATAAAGTGATCTTAAACCTAGAATCGCAAAAATATTTGAAGAAAAAACAAGAAAAGGATCAAGTGTAATTGCAAATATTGCTGGTATCGAATCCATAGCAAAGATAATGTCACTTACCTCAATGACAAGAAGGACCAAGAAAAGAGGCGTTGCAACCCACTTACCCTTCTGACGAAGAAAAAAACGCCGCCCCTTGTAATTTCTTTGATAAGGCAACCAGGCTTGCACCCATCTCAAAATAGTATGTGTCTCAATCTCTATAGGCTTATGGCGAGCTTTAAATAAGCCATAACTCGAGTACATAAGAAAACACCCAAAAACATACAAAATCCAGTCAAATTCACCGACAAGCTTAATGCCAATAAGAATAAAAGTTAAACGGAAAACAATAGCTCCTATGATACCCCAAAACAAAATCCGATGTTGGTGACGGGGCGCAATTTCAAAAAACTGGAAAAGCATGAAAAAAACAAAAATATTATCGAGGCTCAGCATTTTCTCCAGGAGGTATCCTGTAAAAAAGGCTAGAGCCATTTCCCCATCCTTCCAATACCATATGAAGAGATTAAAGAGGAGAGCAAGAGTTATCCAAATAAGGCTGGCTTTTAATGCTTCAGCAAGTGAGATCGTATGAGAAAGGCGGTTAAAAATACCCAAGTCCAATGCTAAAAAGATACCAAGAAGACCTGCTAATATGAGCCAAGGGATAAGAATCTCCATGTTCATGCCTTTCGTTTTGAAACTACTTATACCTGAAATACCCGAAAAAGTCCTTGAAAACCTGACGATAGTTAAGGCTTTCTAGCAGAACGCAAAATAGGTATATGATATTTATAAAGAGTGAAGCGATACTTATGGGAAAAGACCTGAAAATTTTTAGGCCCAGGCATGATGGGGAAGTACGACAGCTTCGGTCCAATAATTGATTGCAATGTGAATGTTTTTCTTAAGTGTTTCATACTCAAACGACTTTCGTATGTATCCACTCGCATAGTTTTTATAAGAATCTATAACGTCTTTTCGACTTATACTTCCTGTAAGCACAAGAACAGGTATATATTTAAGATCTTTACTTTGTTTAATTGATTTTAATATTTCCGCACCGTTAATTTTAGGCATATTTAAGTCTAAAAAAATAATATCCGGAATTGGGATCCTTGTTATGCTTACCCTTCTTTTAATGATATCAAGAAATTCTTCACCATCATGAATACAGTAAAAATTAATTTTAAGGTCATACTCCTCAAGAGCTCTACGAATGAGAAACTGATCTTCTGAATTATCTTCTACCAACAAGACATTGATTTTATCCAAACTTTGATAATAAGGAATATCACTGTCTTGAGCAGAGGAGACTTCTTCCTGTTCCGCTATATATCCTTCAAAAAAGCAATTAGGGGTGACAGAAAAAATCTTACATAGCTTATAGAGTATACTCGTAGATATTTTTGTTTGACCGATTTCATATTTATGAATTTGTTGATGGGAAACTCCAATTTTTTCAGCGCATTCAAGAAGGGTGAGATTCGCTCTTTCTCGAAAATCTCTCAGTTTTTGTCCCACATATTCATCAATAGTCAATTTTTTACGTAGGGGTAGATTATTTCCCATACCTACCTCTTTTTCGTTCTCTTTAAAGAACCGGGTATCTTGCTCCCTTTTTTCAAGAGAAGGCCGATCATTATTCATGACAAATTCCCTCATCTATTGTTTTTAAATTTTATAACAGGACTCATTCGCATTCAATTTTAAAATCGTTACAAAATTCTACCCTAGCTCCATACAATCTATAACTTTTTTCAGTGTCGTGCCTTTTCAATAATTTTCAAAGGAATTCTTTAAGCTTACACTTGCTAGTGGGGGCGACCCTCATAGAGATCTTTTTTAGAGCAGCCCCTCCTGCTCTGATGAATCCTAAAATAAATGAGTTAAAAACAGTTTATAAAATTGATTTTTTCTCACTCAACTCGAGTCTCATCTTTTAGTCTTTTCTCCTTATTCATTCCCCTCTAATTCGTATGGTAATTGAAGATATTTTTTTATCTTCTTCTTGCAGATTAGGCTGCATTGAAAGCACTTCCGGCTCCTCATCAACGAGAGTATTATTATGAGGATATAAAAAATCAAAATAATCATTTAGCAAATATATATCTTCATCAAGATATTCACTTTTACTTAAAAAAGAATAAGAATGGTTTTCTTTAATCTCTTTTTTTTCTAATTGGTTCAATCGTGTCCTGATCATGTTTACCTCCCTTTATTATAAATTGAATAACTCCGTTTTTCATCCTTATTATCCATAAAGAGAAAAGGGAGTAAAAGTTTAAAATAAGAGATGATTTAGCCACTTCGCAACCAAGAACCTATTGACTTTTTTACTTAAATAAATTTTACTAACTATTAATATATACAAATTTAAACAACATCCGAGATATTAAAAAATAAAGTTATTTTTCTTTCACTATTACTTTAATTTTACACGAACTCCTCCCTCTGTTTTGAAGGAGGAGCATTCATATCCAAATTTATTCCTTATCGTTATCTTTTCCTTTTTTCTTGTGTTTTCCTTTTTGCTTTTTCTTTCCTTCTTTTACCCCTTCTGCAAAGTCACGGACGGGTTGAACAATATGTTTTTTATATCCATGCTCTAATTTTTTAGCTGTTTTTCCTATGTCTTCTCCTCCTTTTTCAATAGTAGGCTTCTTTTCTTGTTTGCCACTTGCTAGTGCTGTTGCTGAAAGCAAACAACTTGCAAAAATAGCGCTAATACACATTGTGTTAAATTTATACATCTGAGTCTCCTTTCAGTAGCTTAATAACTGACTTTTTTTGGCTATAAACTTCCTAAGTTCTTGGAAGTTATAAAAAAATATTAGGCACCCAAGAGAAAAAAATTAAGTTGAATATACAATAATAATTAAACAACCCCACTTTGATGCAAAATAAATATTTCTCAAATTTATTTAAGATATACATTGTCTAAATTGCAGCATTAGAATTTTCAAATAAAATTCTAATATGTTTCTTATCTGGTCGTAACTTATAATTATTTTAAGGTGAAAACCTTATATAACGCTTGGTGATCTAAGCAAACGGAGGACACAATGAGCGACAGGCACTTTATAGAACAATTTGAACAAGTTGCAAATCTTTTTAAGGATCCTAATACACTTTCCTCTAAATGGAACGATATTAATGATAGTCTTAAGGATACTTGGGAAGATTTAAGTGATGATGATCAGAAGAAAATAATCGAACAGAAAGATAAATTTGTTGAATTTTTAGAGAAAACTTATGAAGATGATAAAGAAATAATTGATAAAGTCATTGGAAGAGTATTTGAAAGAGCAAAAAATTGTGTAGGAGTGTTAGAGGAAGAAGATAAAAATTCGACTAACTTATAATAAAAATCAAATATTATTTTTATTTTTTAAACAGTAACCCAAAAAATCACCACTTTAATGGGAAGGAGATAAATAAAAATCCCTTCCTTTTTAGAGATGTAGGTTGTTCCTCTTTAAATATTTTATGTAACGAGTTCTTTTTCCGAGGTTTTTGGAAGGGTAAAAAGGAACTGCGTTCCCGAATTAATTAATGATTTTACCCAAATTTTCCCCCCATGGACTTCTATAATTTTTTTTGATACTGAAAGTCCAATTCCCGTCCCCTTATATCTTGAAGGAGGATGTAAGCGAGAAAAAAGGTCAAATATTTTTTTGTAGTATTTTCTCTGTATCCCAATCCCATTATCTTCTACGCAAAATAGCCAGTAAGATTTTTTTTCTTTTACAGAAATATATACAATTGGCATATCACTTTCATTAAATTTTAGAGCATTATTTATTAAATTCTGGAGAACACGTGCTATTAAAACCATATCTCCATATATTTTTGGATTGCCATCCACATAAATGAATGCTTTTTTGTCCTTTATTTTCTTTTCCAAAACTAATTTTACAGAATTAACAACCTGCTCCAAAGAAAAAAAATTCTTCGTTAGGCTTGAAGCTCCAAATTGTGAATAAGCCAATATCCCATTAACAAGTGTATTCATATGCTTTACGCTCTTCGTAATATTATGTAAGCACCTTTTTGCTTCATAACTTAATTCATGCGTGTACTCTTGCTCCAAGATACGGCTATAATTCGCTATCGTTCTCAAAGGTTCATTTAAATCATGTGCACAAATGTGGGCGAATTTTTCAAGTTCTGCATTTGATTGATTTAGGGTCTTAATCATCCCCATCATTTTTTCCTCTAACGCTTTATGCTTCGTAATATGCTCTACAAACATAACCAAGCCGCCCACCTCACAATCATTACGATACCATGGTATTATTTCCCATCTTAGCCATTCAATCGTACCATCCTCACGTCTAAATACATCTTGTGGACATTTAAAATGCTCTCCAGCTAAACACTTTGCATGCAACTTTTTCCATTTTGAGGGTAAATCGGGAACGATATCATAATGACATTTCCCAATAATATCTTTCCTATTTAATTGTGTTTCTGGTCCCCATCGATTGCTTACAAACATATAGTTCATGCTTTTATCAAAAATAGCCACGGCAGCTGGAACATTTTGTAAGAAAATTTGGAGGAAATTCTCAGTGTCTTTGTTAATTATAAGTTTTTCTTTTTGAAAATTACCAAGCAGAGAGGATTCAACAGTTGAAATAGTTTGAGAAAGGGGTTTTACCTTGCGATCAATTTTTTTGACGGATATGAGGTCTGAAAAAGTCATGAGATCGTTCTCCCCTTCATAGGGTTAGTTTAAATGGATTTTCAAGATCACAAAAGATATTAAAAGAAGGAAAAGCTAATTATAACGGGAATTTTTTATAGATTTTAAACTCCTTCTCAATATGTCGCTATATTAAAAAAACTCAAAACATATTACTTTGAGCGATATAAAATTATTCCAAACACAACTTTAACGGAAGAATAGTTCATTTGAAGTTTTCAATAGGAAAAAAATCATATTCCTGAACTTGAGCTGCCAGAATCACAAGCCCACCAATAACACCTATATTGGCAAGGAATTGTATGGCTGTTGTGTATTTTCCCAGTCCTTCTATTTTCCAAAATTGACAGAGATAAAAACTAGAAACACCTATAAATAAAATCAAAAGAAGATAACCATATATTGTGAATCCAGGAACAATAGAGAGAATGACCCCCATAAATTGCCATATAACTGCAAACGTTAATACAAATTGTGCATTTTTAGAGAACCCCTTAATTTCTAGATATCTTTTTGCCAAATTCCAATTAAGGAGATTCAGCATTCCTCCACCCAGGAATACAAATAATAGAAGATAGAATCCTATTTGCTCAACAGACTGAGTTGGATAGCACATAACGACCTCATCTCTCATTCGAAGAACTGTGCTTAACTCATCTTAATATAGTTTTTCGTCTTTCTTTAAGGCGAAAGAAGTTCTTAATTTCCCTCTTGAGTATTTTTTACATTTATATTTGAAATGATTAAAAAATAAATATAGAATATGATATACTTATTCTTTGAAGAAATTATTCTTTATACCATAATTCTAACCGGATCACCGGTCTTAAGAGCTGTTCCGAGCCAGCTTCTCCATCCTAAATAGCTTTTCTTTCCAAGACAAGTAGACGGTGGATTCTTCACTATATAACAAATACTATAATCCATACTAGGACCAGCGTAAAGGTTTGCGAGGCTGGTTAACCGATCAAAACACTTACCATCTGGAAGAAAGAGATCAAGTTGTGGAGTATCTATGGGGCCAATATGAAGTCGAAAGTGACTGTTCTGATCCCAAACTCTTTTACCTATGGTAGCTTCTTCTCCAAGTTTTTGCCACTGACCTTTTCGACCGATAAACGTTTGTTGATCTTGAGGGATAGAACGCCAAAGGCCTATACACTTTTCCACACGAATAGGAATATGAAAATAATTAGCTAAGATAAGCTCAAGCCCTTGCGCTGAATGTGGATGAGTCCAATAAAAACCAGCATAATCTAAGAGACTACGATCAGGGACATGCAAACGATTTTGAAGTGCACGCGCACCTAGCCCTACAAAAGATCTTAGTCCTTCAGCAATTTCGGTTTTTTCAGGTAGACAGGTATTAAGACTAATTAAATACTGTTTGCGAATTCGATGTAGGATAGAAATTAATCGATGGTTAAAAATATCAAAGAAATCCTTCAGTGAATAATCACCATTTCGTTGGCGTTGAATGATCATTTCAGTATATGGAAATGGGAGGGGCCCTTGAATTCCCGCAATACCCATAAAATTTACATTAAGAATGGGAGGCTTATAAGAAGAACCCATTTCCATTTGTATATTTTCTAGAGAGTAAATATCGCTCGCCATTGATTCTAAATAAACGCGAGACTTGACAGTTACAACCTCATCAAGGGGGCTTACTGTCTCTCCAAAGGGTTTGGCAGAAGGATAAAGATGTTCGAGTAGCTTAATGGCTTGATGAAACTCAAACCGATACGGCTCGTTGAAGAGAATATCTCTTATAGTAGGGATTGACTTCCGATTTGTGCGGGCCATTTTTTCCAGATTCCATCAGTTTGAGTACTCACAAGAGTCAGTTCAGTAAAAGAATTTATCGATGTATAAAGACTAAAAAATTCATTAAGAACGCAACTCAACAAATATACACCTTGCCCACTATAAGGCACCGCATCAACAGATAAAGTAACACTTAAACCTTGGACAAACCCTCTCCAAGCCTCTATTTTTCGGCGACGCATTACAGGTTCATATTTGACCTCTGTTAAGCTATTAATTTCTGGATGAGATGTATTTCTATTAAAGCCAGAATAAAGTTGTAAAAGCTCTTTAAGAGCTAAGATGCTTTTTTTATCTCCACTCAAGCTGAGGTGGTTTAAACGCAGCTGAGAAATAAGCTGCCATTGAGAGGCACCATCCAAAGAAGGAGGAATTTCAGGAGTTGGACGTTCAAGGCAAGTAATTGTTGTGGAAGGAATGACACCATCCACTTGAAGAGCCCCACCTGCTTGAACGTAAGAGGCTAAGTCCCTATTTGTACACAGGGTATAAGCATAAATTGTTTTATGGTTAGGTTTTTGTGGATTAAAGTTGTAATCAACAAAAGAAAGTAAAACATCTGAACCCTCAATATCCGGAGATTCACATGGAGTGCGACTCCAATCCCAAAACAGACCATTGTCCTGAGTTTCAACGTCATAATCAAAGGAAAAATAAGGATTGTAAGTTTCTGTTTTTCCTCCCTCCAATGCACCTACAACTTTTAAAATTGTGTGAATCTCTGTGGAGTCTTCATTTCGCTGGTCTCCTATTAAGCGATAAGAGACGGATTGATAATTTAAATCAATAGGTTCGGTAATTTTAGGGAAAAGGTTAATAATGGGAGTGCAACCAAGAACAAAATTGCTCGCATTTATACGAAGCTGATCCGCTCTGGTTCTATCTGCAAGAGGAATATAAAAATCAATGTGTTCGTTAGCTCCCGCCGTAGAGATATTCTGAATATCAATAAACTTAAATTTATCAGGGAACACAAAGAACTCATGAAGGAGACGATAGGCATCAAGAGATTTATGTGGATAGGGAACAAGGACTTCATCAGAATTGAATCCCACAGAAGCTAATGATCCATCTGGAAGTTGAATCGGAGAATTTTCCGTATCTACTTGTTGAAAAATAGGTGTTTCCCCTTCAGGAAGATAGCTAAAAATGCTCTCATAAAGAGAGTCACTCGTAATGGGATCGCCCGCAATAAAGAAACGTAAGAAGGAAGGATTAAGTTCGCTTAAATTTCCATCATACCGACGAACACGAATTTTTAGTATCCACTGAGTTTGTAAGAGATGAGGAGAAAGAGGAGTTTGATCCACATTCATAATATGGGCTCCAGAAACGTCTAAAGGCCAGAGTTCTACAGGATAACATGTTTGAAAACGACATATTTTCTTTTCTTGGGCTTCAGTAAAAAGAGGGGTTCCTCGAGGAACTGAATAACCCGCTGTTGTTTTTCCTAAATAGGGAGAAAGACGGAAAGAAGCAATCGCTGCAGATGGAAAAGGGGATACAAATTGTGGGTAAAGAACGCTTAAAAGCGTGTTCGTAAACTGAATATATCTGTTATCCAGCTCTTTTTGTAGTCGACCTGTAAGAAAGGCAAAAGATTCGAGAAGCCTTTGAACATGCGGATCGGAAGAACCTGTTGCAGAAATGTTTAAATTTTGAGCAATTCTCGGATATTGAGTAACAAACCGCGCGCCTGCACGACGCAAATACATCATTTCCTGTTGGTAATAATCCAACATTTGCTCAAAATGTTCTCGACTCACCGCTATCCCCTGCCATTGATAATTATCGTAAAAGTATACTTTAAAATCTTAAGCACGTCATCACGCCATTTATTAAATTGATGAACCTACTGGATGCCCCTTTGAAAAGTAAGAGCGGTTTTCTTGAGTTTATTGGGGAGTGTGTATTAGGAATTCTCTTATCGCTTTTTGAACGTCTTTTGGTTTTTCCCAAATTACATTATGAGAAGTTTCAGGAATGATAACGTTTCCTTTACAATATGGGCCCAATTTTTCGGCAATTTGATTGACATTCTCCACTCCCGTAATGGGATCTTCTTCTCCTGTGATAAGGAGAGTAGGTACGTGAACATGGCTAACCCTATCTCGACAATCATATTCTTTAAAAAGATGAGTATAAAAATAGGAAACGAGATCCATCCTGAACATCACTCGTTTATAGAATAGAAAGGCTTCATCAATGGGTTTTTCTCCACTATAATAAGGCACACAGTAAATCCTGTACTCCTCTTTTGTTTCTTCATTCGGCTGCGAAAAAAAGTTAAGAAAAGCTTTTTTGGATTTTTCTCCCCCCCGTTTATAGAACCGATTAGCAATTTCATTCTCATCCAATTTTGCTGTTGTGCTGCACAGAATTAACTTTTGAAGTTTGTCTGGGTAGCGAATAGCATATTCAAGGGCAACCATACTGCCCCAAGAGTGACCAAAAATAATGGGTTTTTGGATATGGAGCTTTTGACAAAATTCATAAATGTCAAGAGTCTACCTCTCAAAATTCCAGTTTCCAGGAATTCCTGGCTCACTTCTTCCATTGCCATATTGATCAATGTAAATAATTTGAACCAGGTCTCTCAGTGTTGAAAAGAAGAACTTATAGGGAGTATGATCATACCCTGGTCCACCATGAAGGATAATTAAGGGGGTTAACTCATACATAGTTCCCTCTTGATTTGGTATCAATCCAGGGTTTTCTATATCAAAATAGAGCAAGCTCCCATTAATATTAATTCTCATTACATTCCCGTTTGTTACTATAATCAATTAATGAAATTAATACGTAAAACACCATAACTTTACGGAAGAAATTATAATCTATTCAATACTTCTTTCGATGCAGAAGCCACCCAGCTAGCATAACTCCTATACCAACACCTGTAATAATAAGGGTTGCAAGAGCATTAATTTGAGGACTGATACCAAAGCGAATGCTCGAAAAAATAACCATAGGGAGGGTGGATGAGCCAGGGCCTGCCACAAAACTTGCAATCACAAGGTCATCTAAGGATAAGGCAAAAGCTAAAAGCCAACCTGAAAGGAGGGCTGGAAAAATGAGAGGTAATGTAATCGCCGTAAAAACCTTTAAAGGTCTCGCACCAAGATCAAGGGCTGCCTCTTCGAGAGAAAGATCCATCTCAGCAAGGCGGCCTCTCACTAAAATCGTCACATACGCCATGCAAAGAGTGGTGTGGGCAATCGTTATGGTTAGGATTCCTCTTCCCTTTGGCCACCCCACTATTTGCTCAAAGCCTACAAAGAGAAGTAAAAGGGCAAGCCCTGTAATAACTTCGGGCATAACGAGAGGAGCAATCGTAAGGACTCCAAAAAGCTTACGTCCCTTAAAGCGCCCCAAACGAACCAGTGCTACAGCCGATAATGTCCCCAAAATTACAGCTAAAGTAGCAGCAAATATTGCTACTTGCAGACTAACCCAAGCAGACTTAAGAAGAACTTCATCATGTAAAAGGGAGACATACCATTTTATCGAAAACCCCTGCCAAACTGTAACGAGGCGCGACGAATTAAAAGAGAAAACAATAAGCGTTATGATAGGCAAATATAGAAATCCATACCCCAGTATCATAAATGTCTTTAAGGAAGGGGATAACTTATTCTGCATCCAAAAACCTCGTTTGACGTTCTTGAAAATGTTGGAAGATCACAATAGGGACGATAAGGAAGATTAACATTAAAATAGCTAAGGCTGAGGCCACTGGCCAATCCCGATTTGTAAAAAACTCATTCCATAAGACCTTTCCGATCATTAAGGTTTGTGACCCTCCTAAGAGTTCAGGGATGACAAACTCTCCAACAGCAGGAACAAGAACCAACATTGAGCCTGCTATAATGCCAGGCACCGAGAGAGGTAAGATCACTCGCCAAAAAGCCTGATAAGGGCGCGCTCCTAAATCATAGGCAGCTTCCACCAAGGTACGGTCAATTTTTTCAAGGGATGCGTAAAGAGGTAAAATCATAAATGGTAAATAACAATAAATAATACCCAAAACCGTTGCATAGGTAGTGTCAAGAAGGGTCAAGGGTGCTGAAACAATCCCGAGTTTCATAAGGATATTATTAATATATCCATGAGGACTTAAAATTCCTATCCAGGCGTATACACGAAGTAAAAAAGACGTCCAAAAGGGTAAAACCACGAACATAAGAAGTGTTGTTCGCAAAGACGATGGAACCTTTGTAATTCCATAAGCCATAGGATAACCAATCAAAAGGCATCCTATCGTACCTAAAAGGGCAATCAATATGGATTCTAGATAAGAGAAGATGTAAAGAATATCTGTTCCAATAAACCCATAATTTGTCAAATTAAGCTTAATGAGGAGAACACCTTCATCAACCCATTCAATCAAAGGACCATAAGGAGGAAGGCCCATTTTGAGATCTGCAAAACTTATCTTCAAAACAATAAAAAAAGGAACAAGAAAAAAGAGAAGGATCCAACTATAAGGAATTATAAGGGACCAAAAAGGTGACATAAAAAAAGTGTATGTCTTTTTCAGCGTCCTCCTCATGCTGTTAATACAATACTGTTTTCTGCACGCCAATAGAGGTAAACTTCATCATCCCATGTAACAGGCCTCTCTGCAAGTCGTACAAGATTTGGCTGGGTTGCGAGCACAATTTTTCCGGATTCAAGTTCAACGTGATAAATAGACACATCACCTAAATAACCAATGTCTTTTACAATTCCTTTTGTCCCATTCCTCTTATGTTCAGGAGGACTTGTTGCAATCATAACTTTTTCAGGACGAATGGCAACTTTCACTTGGGATCCAACGGGTGCCTCTGCTGAATGGCTCACATAAAGATCGCATCCTGCTTCTTCTGACTCGACAAGAACATGATCGGATTCATCCTCAATCACACGTCCCTCAAACTTATTAATTGATCCCATAAAATCTGCCACATACTCACAATTGGGATACTCATAAATTTCATTTGGTGTCCCAATCTGGCGCATACGACCATGATCCATGATGCCCAAGCGAGTTGACATTGTCATGGCTTCTTCTTGATCGTGTGTAACCATAATGAAGGTTACACCTACTTCTTCTTGAATACTCACGAGTTCAAATTGAGTTTGCTCACGCAACCTCTTATCAAGGGCCGCAAGAGGCTCATCAAGAAGCAAAAGCTTCGGTCTTTTTATTAAACTTCGCGCAAGAGCTACTCTTTGACGTTGTCCCCCTGAAAGCTGGTGAGGCTGACGTGGTCCAAACTTTTCCATCTGCACAAGTCTTAAAACTTCTCGAACTCGATCTTTAATTTCAGCTTTTGCTGTACGTTCTTGCTTAAGTCCAAAAGCAACGTTTTGCTCGACCGTCATATGCGGGAAAAGAGCATAAGATTGAAACATCATGTTTACAGGTCGATCATAGGCAGGCCTGCGGGTGACATCAACGCCATCAATATAAATTCTGCCTTGGCTAGGCATTTCAAACCCAGCCAACATCCTCAAAAGTGTTGTCTTTCCACACCCTGAAGGCCCTAGAAGAGAAAAAAACTCTCCCTGATAAACAGAAAGTGTAACTGCATCAACAGCCATATTCCCGCCAAAATCCTTAGACACCCCCTCCAAATGAATATAGGGTTTCGCTTTTGGGTCTTGCCAAGGTTGAAGTTCTATTCTCTTGGGCTTTTGCGCCATTTTCCTAACGTCCAATTTTCACACGTGTCCACTCACGCAAGCGTAATCGCTCATATTGAGGTGGATGAGCCTTATCTACATATAACTTTTTCTTAACCTCTGTTGAAGGATAAATTAAGGGATTTTCTCGAATTTCTTTTTCAATTAAGGAAAATGAAGCTGGTACACTGTTGGCTGTAGATAATTCATCTGTAATTTTAGCGATAATATCGGGTCTTAAAACAAAATTTATAAACTCATGAGCAGCCTCTACATGAGCAGCATCTTGGGGAATAGCTAAAGCATCAACCCATAAGGCTCCTCCTTCTTCCGGAATAACATACTCAATCTCCATTCCCATTTCCTTTCCCAGTTTCTGCGCTTGCAAAAGTTCGCCAGAAAATCCTTCTACAAGACAGTAATCTCCTGAAGTTAAATCTCGAGCAGAAGGGACGGGCTGAAATTTTTTTATATATGGGCGAACCTGACTTAAGGCAGTGCTAGCCTTTTTTAAATCTTCTACCTCCCCTGATTGAGGATTTAGTTTTAGATAGCATAGAACAGCTGGAAAAACATCCACGGGGGAATCAATTAACATCACTCCACAATTTAAACGCGAAACCACCAAAGGATCAAAAAGCATGGCATCGCTTTGAAGAGGAGCATACGGTAATTGCTCTAGAATTTTTGTTTTATTATAGGCAAATCCACTCGTCCCCCATAAATAAGGAAGAGCGAACTGATTCCCTGGGTCGATTTCTTGCATTCGGTGAAGAAGATCCGTATCCACCTTTTCCCATTCCGGAATAAGCTTACGGTTAAGGGGCTGGTAAATATGGGCTTCTAGTTGGCGAGGCAAATAAGGCCAAACTGTCACCATGACGACATCATATCCTGAGTGACCAGCGAACAATTTTGTTTCCATAACTTCGGGGCTATCATAAACATCAAGATTAACTTTTATACCCGTCTCTTCCTCAAAAAGTTTTAAAATTTCAGGAGAGAAAACATAAGCCCATGAGTATACATTCACAATTTTAGATGCTTCTGCATGGAGTTGTTCTTTCCCGCAAAAAAGAAATAATCCAATACATAAAATATTTAGAAATCGATAAAACACTTCTATATCCTACCTATAAAAAAGTCTCTCTTATCAATTATCAGAACTTTGTGTAAATGTCGCTATAAATTGTCTTAACTTTAAAATTCCTTTATTGATTACTTTCTTTTTTTGTCAGTGGATTAGCTCTTGTTTAAAACTATAGATTCTTTGAAAAATTAAATCATTTTATTAACTATTTAAGAAAAAGAATATTTTTCTATTGATTTTTACAAAACAAATCATTACTTCTTTTTAAAGATCATTGATGATAGGCCAGAAATGTGGACAAATTTTTAAGGCTGTCAAGGCGCTCTTAATATATAGTAAAGTCACAAGTTTTTTAGTTTGAAGGAGGGTTAATTAGTTATGAAACGTTTATTTTTTTATGTGTTAATGACGTGTACGGCAACGGTTAGTGTAAAAGCTGGTTGGGAAGATACGGAAACGAGTCGTTTTGATTACGTTGATAGATCTGTCCCTGCAAAACATACCTTTGATCTTACTAAAGCCAAGGCTCAATTAGACTTAGATGATAACGAACTTAGAGCGTTTGGGTTTAGTCCAATTGCTGGTGATCCCCATAAGTATACGATTACCCATAATCAATTGATTGATCTTGTCAGAGTGATTGAAGGAGACGAAGAAGAAGATTTAGAAGTTAAGAATTTTGTTAGAAAAGAAAAGGAAAAGTTTCGGTCGAAATACGGTATTGATCTTCTCACTTCGAAGGTTGGCAGAAGCAATGTCAAAGTTCCACCAATTACGAAAAATTACTTGTTTAACCCTGAAGATTACAATGCTGATGATAATTTATTCCTTAGCTCAAAACTGAATCTTGCTGCGGTGAGAGAACTTCTCGCCAGAAGAAATTTGGCACCCGATGCTGATGGTGATTACAAAATTCCTTTTCAGACACTGCGTGAATTAACAAACAGTAAAAATAGATTTTTGGCTCCAGCAGATCATAAATTTTATCGAATTTGTGAAGAGCTCGAAGGCGCTTTTAAGCAAAAATATCACACCCTTGCAGACTACATTGACAGTGCACCTAAAAAACCAATCCCTCTCGTACTTGAATTTGATAGTTCTGCTTTACCTGCGGATTTAAAGAATCTTAATCAGTCATGGTTTCAAAAGAATAATACAAAATATAAAATTCATTACTCGGATCTTTTACAATTGATTAAAACTTTTAATACTTCTCAAAAAAATTCTACTACAAAAGGTCTTCGGGATGCATTTGCCAAAGAGTATGGGGTCAACCTTTTTGGTCTCGCAGGGATCAAAAAGCCTGGCAGTGAGAAGGCACCACCACCTCCTTCCAAACCAGCCCTTAAGCCTGCTCCAAAACCAGCCATTCGCTACGCCCCTTCCATACATACATTTGGACAGGCTGAATTTGGGAAACTAGACACGGAAGATCGAACCCTGGTTAAATCAATTCTTACCCAATTCGGAGTTAAACCCAATAAAAATGGCCAATACCATTTTTCTCATAGGGACCTTTTAAAAGCTTATGAAATAGCAAAAAAAGACTCTCAGCAAACTCATTTCGTGGGCTATTTAAAAAGAATGCTAACACAAATCTATGGCTATGATGTGTTGAGCGCACCTCTCCAACCAACTCCAAGCGTTGGTAAAGGAAAACCAGCTTTAAAGACAGCTACAAGCAAAACGACTCAAGCTAAAAAGAATGCTGTTACCGCTAAAAAAAGAGGTGCAGCTTCAAAGCCGGTTAAGGGCAAAGTAAACCATAATAATCAGAATGCCACTGTAGCTAAAAAAAGGAATGTAGCTCCCGCTAAAGGAAAAAGTTCGGTTGCAAAGCGAGTTAAAGGAAATGCAAACCATCATAAACGGAATGTAGCTTTAGCTAAAAAAAGGATTGTAGCTCCCGCTAAAGGAAAAAATTCAGTTTCAACGCGGGTTAAAGGAAATGCAAACCATCATAACCAGAATACAGTTTTAGCTAATAAAAGGCGTGTAGCTCCCGCTAAAGGAAAAGGTATAGTTGCAAAAACGATTAAAGGCAAGCGTTCCGTAAAAAGAAACCTTTCAGCTAAGAAAACAAGACTTCCACGTATCGTAAAACAACGTAAAGCAAGGTAAAAGCCAGGGCCACTTCATGAAAATTTTTGGTCTTTTCCTAAGGATGGAATTGATTTTTCTGGTCAAATGAATTACCTCTCCCCTTGTAGGAGAGGTCGCCCAAATGGGCGGGTGAGGGGCACTTTAAGTTATTGAAAAATTTCAAAATATTGTACACAAACCAAACAGACGTTGAAAGTCGCCTATGGTACCATTTAAGAAGCAGGAGATTTCCGGGATGGACGTTTAGGCATCAACGTATACTGCAAAGTTACATTGTTGATTTCGTTTGCCTTGAAAAAAGGCTCGTGATTGAACTTGATGGCGGACAACATGTAGACCAAAAAGCATACGACATCGTACGCAAGCCCTCGAAAAGAACGGATCATATTATACGTTTTTGGAATAATGAGGTGCTAAGTAATTTAGTGGGGGTATTACAGACGATCTTACATACCCCTCACCCGCCGCTACGCGACGACCTCTCCCACAAGGGGAGAGGTAAAATTTCTCATGAGGTGGCTCTGGAGAAAATTAGCCCCCTTAATTGGGAGAGACCCAATGTTTAAGACAATGTCTGATTTCCATCATAATGAAACTGCAATTTCAGGGTGGGAAATTGATCGAAATCTCTCTTCTGCGATGAGATCTGCAGCTTCGCTCGTCGAAATTTTAAGCTCTTCTGCTTTGTGAAAAACATCGAGGAGGGTATCATGAATACCTCTCACATGAGCCCTCACCACGTCTAGATCATAATTGGGCCCTTCATAATAAACATCGATCAGGCCTCCTGCATTTACCACATAATCAGGTGCGTATAAGATTTCTTTCTCTGCTAGAATTTCTCCATGAGCATGGCACTCCAACTGATTATTTGCCGATCCTGCAATGATGACACATTTAAATTGGGGGAGAGTGACATCATTGATAATGGCTCCAAGGGCACACGGTGCAAATACGTCTGCCTCCACACCGTAAATTTTCTCTGGGGACACAGATTCCGCCTTAAATTCTTTGACCACCCGCTCGAGAAGCTCTGTTTCAATATCTGTAACAATTAACTGAGCCCCAGATTCTGCTAAGAGCTTGCAGAGATGATAGCCGACATGGCCCAATCCTTGAACGGCAACTGTAACACCCTTAAGGGTGGATTTTTTGAGACGATATAAAACAGCAGAGCAAATAGCGTCATAGACCCCAATAGCCGTAAAGGGTGAGGGATCCCCACTCCCCCCCGGAAGCCCAACCACATGGGAAGTTGTTTCCCTTATAAACACCATATCATCAACTGATGTTCCCACGTCTTCAGCCGTGATATAACAACCATCCAACTTCTCGACGCATTTGCCAAAAGCTCGTAAAAGAGCAGGAGATTTATCTTTATGAGAATCAGCAATTACAACCGCCTTACCGCCCCCAAAGGGTAGGTTTGCCATGGCAGCCTTATAGGTCATCCCTCGAGAAAGACGAAGCACATCTGTAATGGCTTGTTGCTCATCTGGGTAAGGCCATATTCGGCAGCCTCCTAAGGCAGGTCCTCGGTTTGTATTATGGATAGCAATAATAGCCTTTAAGCCTGTTTCCTTATCATGAAAAAAAGTAACTTGCTCATGAGCATCAAAATCAACCGCGCCAAAAACAGGCATGAATCTCCCCTAACAAAATTAATCTATGTTATTTTTCTTAATAATATGAACACAGACCACCTTGAGATGCAATCTTCTCTTGCAGTGAGAACGGGAATGGGATAGGGGTGAAATTAGATTTTCTCCTTAAATACGAGGTAGGGTTGTCAGAGCCAATTCCCATCATTCTTGATTGTGACCCTGGTATCGATGATTTTATCGCTATTCTTATGATTCTTGCTGCACCTGAACGTTTCAACCTTCTTGGAATTACAGTCTCCGGTGGAAATGTTTCTTTAGAAGGCACGGCCAAAAACGCCCTTAAAGCATGCGAACTTGCAGGCAGAGCGGATGTTAAGGTTTATGCAGGTTGTCCAGGCCCTATGCTACGCCCCCTGATTATCGAAGATGCAGTCCATGGAGAAGATGGCCTTAAAGGGGCTAATCTCCCCTCTCCTAAAATGCTTTTACAACAAACTCATGGTGTCGATTTCCTTATAGATGCCATTTTGAAATCACCTCAAAAGGTAACATTGGCAACAACAGGTCCTCTTACAAATGTAGCTGTTGCTATCCTCCGTGAACCTCGCATTTTAGATAATATCGAAGAAATTGTGACCATGGGCGGTGCAATAACCTTGGGTAATATTACTCCCGCAGCTGAATATAATTTTTATGCTGATCCCGAAGCTGCTGCTATCCTCTTTACATGTGGAAAAAAGATAACACTGGTCAGCATTGATGTTACCCATCGGGCCGTGACGTCCTTACCATGGCTTTCCCATCTTGAAGCCCTGGACACGCCTGTAACGAGAGTGGTCGCCTCCATGTTGCATGGTCTTCATGCGTATGATTCTACCCATTTTGAAACCACGGGTGCAGCTATACATGACCCTTGTGTTATTGGGTATCTTCTCAATCCTTCTCTCTTTGAAGGAAAAGATGTCCACGTTGAAATCGATACCTCCTTTGGAATGGGGAGAGGTCGATCCATCATTGATTGGTGGCACAAGAGGGGGATTCCTGCTGAAGCTCACGTCTTTAATGAAATTAATTCGCAAGGATTTTATGATCTACTGACAGAACTTTTATCCCGTTATAAGAAAACAGGGCAATCATCAAGGCAAAGAGGATCTTCATGAAAAAAATCCCTCTTATCATAGATTGTGATCCTGGCTTAGATGATGCCATTGCTCTTTTATTGGCACTCGCCTCCCCTCTCGAAATTGAACTTTTAGGGGTAACGGTTGTTGTCGGCAATTGTTCTGTGAACCAAGCTCAAGAAAATGCGCGTCGCATATGTGAGCTTGCAGGACGCCCTGATATGAAGGTTTTTAGGGGATGCCCTCGCACTTTTTTCTCCAAAGCTTCTCAGTTTGAATCCACATATACGGGACTGGATATTCACGGTGAAACGGGACTTGGAGGGTGCAAACTCCCCCCTCCCACTATGCCTCTTCAAGCTCAACATGCTGTATCTTTTATCATTGAAACTCTTTTGAGTTCCCCCACGAAGGTTACACTTGCCCCCTCAGGGTCTCTTACCAATATTGCCTGTGCCCTTATTATGGACCCTCGCATCAAAGAAAAAATTGAGAAAATTGTTATCATGGGAGGCGCTATCGGCCTTGGAAATATTTCCCCAACAGCCGAATATAATTTTTATACGGACCCTCACGCCGCCTATGTAGTCTTTACATCAGGCGTCCCTATCACCATGGTAAGCCTTGATGCAACCCGACAAGCCCAGACTTCAGAAGAATGGCTTCAAACAATTCAAGCCATAAAAACCCCAGTCGCTCAAGCTGTAGTTGATATGTTGTCTTATTATCATCGTTCCGATGCATTACTCGAGCCAGGTGTTTCAGGGGGGGTATTGCACGATCCTAATGTTATTGCCTATCTCATACGACCTGATTTATACAAAGGTCGACATGTCTATGTTGAGATTGATATTTCTTTAACGATTATGGCTGGCCGTTCAACCGTAGATTGGTATAATAAATTAGGCAGAACGCCTAATGCCACAGTCATAAATGAGGTCAACACAAAGGGCTTTTTTGACCTCCTTACTCAACGTTTAAGACGTTACCCCCTTTAAAAAAGAGACCTTCTCCATGCAACCAGCCCTCGCTATTCCCGAAAATTCCTTACCTTCCTATGTTACGGGTGTATTGGAGATTGATACGCGAGCTATTGCCCAAAATTATAAAACACTCCAAGCCTTTTTAACTCCCAGTATTTGTGCAGCTGTCCTTAAAGCTGATGCCTACGGATTCGGAGCAAAGGAGATTGCCTCACTTCTCTGGCAAGAAGACTGTAAGCATTTCTTTGTAGCCCATCTTGAAGAAGGACTTTCTCTAAGGAAGCAGCTAAAAGATCCCACTATTTATGTGTTTTCTGGCCTTCTTCCCGGAACATCAGATATTTTTGTTGAGCATAAGCTTATTCCTGTTCTCAATGATTTTTGGATGGTGAATGAGTGGGCAAAAGAAGCAAAAAAGGTGAATAAAGCACTTCCCTGTGCATTGCACTTTGATACGGGCATGCATCGAAATGGCTTTGATCAACAACACTTAGCTCAGCTTTTTGATGAAATTGACTTATTGAACCTCCTAGAAGTAAAGCTCATCCTCAGCCATCTTGTATCCTCTCATGATACTCAAGATCCTTTAAATATAAAGCAGAACGACCTTTTTAATAGCATAAGAAAACGTTTTCCAAAAGCAAAGGCGAGTCTTGCGGATACAGGTGGCATCTACTTAGGAAAGTCCTACCATTATGATCTCGCGCGCCCAGGAAAGGGCCTCTTCGGTCTTTTCCCTTCTCCCAAGGGAACGACTCCACTTCAGCAATGTACAAAAGTGCGCGGCCGCATTATTCAAGTTCGGTCCGCCCATAAAGGTGAAAGTGTCGGATATGGAGCCACCTATGTTCTCTCCCGGGAAAGCAAGCTTGCAACCCTTGGTATCGGGTTTGCAGATGGATACGACCGTCGTTTTAGCAATAATGCTCATGTTGAAATCCAAGGATTTAAAGCACCTATTGTAGGGCGCATATCTATGGATTACACCGTCATTGATGTTACAGATATTCCGGAAATTCTCTGCTATACAGGGGGATGGGCTGAACTCGTAAACAAAACTCTTACCCTCGATTCCATAGCTCACAACATAGGGACCATTTCTCGAGAGCTTTCAACAGGTTTTGGAAAAAGACTTTATCGAGTCTATCTGTGATCATACCAAGTATGGCGCTAAATACTTACCCGTATAGCTTTCAGGAATTTTAACGATGGCGTCAGGAGGTCCAAAAGCCACAACCTTGCCTCCTTCATCCCCACCCTCTGGGCCTAAATCAATAATCCAGTCAGCCGTTTTAATGACTTCCAAGTTATGCTCTATGACAATGACTGTGTTCCCCTGACTTACCAAGGCATGCAGAACTTCCAAAAGCTTACGTACATCATCAAAATGCAATCCTGTGGTCGGCTCATCTAAAATATAAAGCGTTTTTCCTGTCGCACGACGAGAGAGTTCCTTCGAAAGCTTAACCCGTTGAGCCTCTCCTCCTGAAAGCGTTGTTGCCCGTTGACCCACATGAATGTAACCGAGTCCCACCTGAGAAAGGGTAGAGAGCTTTTCCCTAATACTCGGCATTGCTTCAAAGAAAACAAGGGCTTCATCAACTGTCATATCTAAGACATCAGCAATGGATTTATCTCTATACTTAATCTCGAGTGTTTCCCGATTGTAGCGCTTTCCATGACACTGGTCACATTCCACATAGACGTCAGGCAAAAAGTGCATTTCAATCTTGATCACTCCATCTCCTTGACAAGCTTCACACCTTCCCCCCTTCACATTAAAGGAAAAACGACCTGGAGAGTATCCACGGGATTTTGCATCCGGGAGGGCTGCAAACCATTCCCGAATGGGCGTAAAGACTCCCGTATATGTGGCTGGATTGGACCGAGGCGTACGACCAATAGGAGACTGATCAATGTCCACAATTTTATTTATCAGCTCAATTCCTTCAATACGGTCATGAGGACCAGGCATTTCAGAGTTATCATTTAAAAGATTGGCTAATCCCTTATAAAGTGTTTCTATGACAAGAGAAGATTTTCCACCTCCAGATACGCCTGTAATGCATGTAAAAGTCCCCAAAGGAAAATCAACAGTAACGTTTTGAAGGTTATGACAACGAGCACCTACCACACGTAAAAATTGTCCCTTTTTTGGTTTACGACGCCCTTTGGGTAAATGAATTTTTTGCGTCCCGATTAAGTATTGTCCCGTTAGGCTTTTAGAGTTTTCCATAATTTGCTTTGGTGTTCCTTGAGCAACAATATAGCCGCCCCGTATCCCCGCTCCAGGCCCCATATCAATTACGTAATCAGCACCACGGATGGCGTCTTCATCATGCTCTACCACTAAAACTGTATTTCCAAGGTCTCGAAGACGAGTCAATGTGACTAAAAGCCTGTCATTATCTCGCTGATGCAGACCAATTGAGGGTTCATCCAACACATATAAAACACCCATAAGACCAGATCCAATTTGAGAAGCGAGACGAATGCGTTGACTTTCTCCGCCTGAAAGAGTACCTGATGCCCGCGATAGAGAAAGATAATTAAGTCCTACGCTGACTAAAAATCCAAGACGTTCATGAATCTCCTTTAAAATACGAGCTGCAATATCATTTTCTTTTTGGCTCAATTTTTCTGCCAAGCCTAGAAACCAATTTTGCGAGTGACCAATTGACATTTCAGTAATTTGGCCAATATGTAGTCCATCAATTTTCACAGCGAGCGCTTCTGGTTTCAGGCGGTACCCTTGGCAATCCTCACACGGCAAAGTACTCTGATAACGATCCATTTCCTCGGGTTGCCCATATCTCTCTTTTTTTTCCCTCTGGCGTCGTGTCAAGCTGGGAATCACACCTTCAAAAGGTTTCTTTTGTGTAAATGTCCGGGAACCATCTTGGAACGTAGTTGGAACAATTTCTCCCCCCGAACCATGTAAGATAATATCTTTTGTTCGTTGAGGAAGCGTAGAAAATGGCTCTCCAATTTGTCCCCCGTATTGAGTAACAACCGCATTCAAGGCCTGAATATAATAATGAGCAAAAGCTCCTGACCACGGAACAATAGCTCCCTCTCTAAGAGATAATTGAGGGTTGGGGATAATGAGCTGAGGATCAAAGACAATTTTTACGCCGAGTCCATCACATCCAGGGCACGCTCCAAAGGGACTATTAAATGAAAAAAGTCGCGGTTCAATCTCGTCAATTGTAAAACCAGAAACGGGGCAAGCAAACTTAGCTGAGAAGGTGTGCGTCTCTCCTGTATCCACATTTTCAGCATAAAGAAGACCGTCAGAAAGCCGCAGAACTGTTTCAATAGCATCTGGGAGGCGATGCCCTAGATCGGGTCGAATAACGATGCGATCCACAACCACTTCAATATCATGCTTCAGTTTTTTATTTAAAGGGGGAGATTCATCGATTTCATAAAGTGCTCCATCTATCTTAAGACGTTGGAAGCCTTGTTTACGCAAGTCGGATATTTCTTTTTTATATTCACCCTTTCGTCCTCTCACAACAGGAGCCAAAAGATAAAGACGAGTCCCCGTTGGTAAAGCCATCAGTCGATCTACCATCTCAGAAACTGTCTGACTTTGAATAGGTAGCCCTGTGACTGGAGAATAGGGAATGCCTATACGTGCAAATAATAAGCGCAAATAGTCATATATTTCCGTGACCGTACCCACGGTTGAACGCGGGTTTTTTGAAGTGGTTTTTTGCTCAATCGAAATCGCAGGAGACAAGCCATCAATCGAATCAACGTCGGGCTTTTGCATCAACTGTAAGAATTGACGGGCATAGGCGGAAAGACTTTCAACGTAACGTCGCTGACCTTCAGCATATATGGTATCAAAGGCAAGAGAAGATTTTCCGGAACCGCTGAGCCCCGTAATCACCACAAGTTTATCACGGGGGATTTCAACCTCAATATTCTTAAGATTATGCTCCCGTGCTCCACGGATATGAATTGAATTGACCATTAACTCACCATCCTAGGTATTTGTCCTATACATTAAATCGAAAATGAAAAATATCTCCATCCTGAACAACGTAATCTCGACCCTCAAGTCGAAGCTTTCCAGCAGCTTTTGAGCCTTGCTCTCCTTGAAAAGCAACATAGTCTTCGTAAGAAATCGTCTCAGCACAAATAAAACCACGTTCAAAGTCTGTATGAATTTCACCCGCTGCCTGAGGAGCCTTAGCTCCTTTCTCAACTGTCCACGCATGCGCTTCTTTAGGACCAATTGTGAAAAAAGTGATAAGATTTAAAAGGGAATGGCCTTCTCGAATAACACGCGCAAGCCCTGTTTCATGAAGGCCAAGGCTTTCAAGAAATTCCACTTTTTCTTCTTCTGATTCTAATGAAGCGACTTCAGCTTCAATGGCCGCTGAAATAAGAACACTTCTAGCTTCTTCTTTTGCCGCTCTTTCCTTAACAAGCTCAGTAAAACGATTACCGGTTCTGGCTTCGTTTTCTGCAACATTACACACATATAAAATGGGTTTTGTCGTTATAAGCTGTAAACGCTGCAACTCAATCTTTTCTTCAGGAGCACATTGAACAAAACGTGCTGGTTTACCTTCTTTCAAGAGGTTTAACGCACGCTCCATCAGAGGATATTGGATAAGAGCTTGCGGATCTTTTAATCGGAGTTTCTTCTCAAGAGCGGGCATTCGCTTTTCGAGACTCTCAAGATCCGCAAGCATCAGTTCGGTTTCAATAATGTCAATATCTCGAATAGGGTGAATTTCTCCCTCCACATGGGTAATATCAGAATCTTCAAAACACCTTACCACATGGACAATCGCATCAACCTCACGAATATGCCCTAGAAATTGGTTCCCGAGCCCTTCTCCTCGACTCGCTCCACGAACAAGCCCAGCAATATCCACAAATTCTAGTTGTGTCGGAATAATTTTTCCCGAACCCGCAATACGGGCTAACTCATATAATCTATTATCTGGAACGCCTACACGACCCACATTAGGCTCGATTGTACAGAAGGGATAGTTGGCAGCTTCTGCTGCTGCTGTTGCGGTTAAAGCATTAAAGAGAGTTGATTTTCCTACATTTGGAAGACCTACAATACCGCATTTAAATCCCATGGGTTTTCTCCGATTTCAAATTAGGGGGTGATAAGGTTTGCATCACCTTTGCTGCATAACTCTCTGGATTTGATGTCATCACTAAATGAGCTTCATCCGCCAAGAGGGAAAGAAGAGGATCCAACCATACATACTCGTCTTTTGAAAAATTAGAAAGAACATATGAAGTCACAGCTCCCTTGTGGAGAGGACGGCCGATACCAATCCTTACTCGCCAGTAATCTCTTCCTATATGAGTATCCAAGTCTTTAAGGCCATTATGACCCCCATGACTTCCCCCTTTCTTAACACGAATTTTTCCTGGAGCTAAATCCAAATCATCATGAAAAACAAAGACATGTTCAGATGGAATCTTAAAAAACCGCGCTGCTTCTGCAACAGATCGTCCTGATCGATTCATATAGGTAAGTGGTTTGAAGAGGTAAACTTTCTTATGGTCAATCTGTCCTTCGGCTAAAAACCCTGAGAACTTGGGCTTGTCAGAAGAAAATCCATAGCTTTTTCGAATTTCATCAATGCACATAAAACCCACATTGTGACGGTTTTGTGCGTGCTCTAATCCTGGATTTCCAAGCCCCACCAAAAGATACATATTTCAAAATTGGGAAGGACTTATGCCTCTCCCCCTTCTGCAGCTACTGTTTCTGCTGACGTTTCTTCCTCACCAGCTACTTTTTTCATAACAGTCGGCGCAACGATATTCGCAATGTCATTATCTCTCTCAGGATGGGCTGGAACAGCCCCTTGAGGCAGCTTAAGGCCTGCAAGATGAATTGTATCGTGAATTTCAAGGCCAGTCAGATCAATCTCAATGCTAGAAGGTATATGGTCTATATCCGATGTCATCTCCAAGTTGTGGATAAGAATGTTTAACACACCACCCTTCTTAATACCTGGAGAGTTTGTTTCATTGATAAAGCTCAAAGGTACGGCAACTGTAATTTTTCCATCTTTCGAGACACGCAGAAAATCCACATGCAAAGGACGATCCGTCACAGGATGAAATTGAACTGTCCGAGCCAAAGCTTTTTCTTTCTTTCCATTTACGGCAATTTCATAGATTTTCGACAAAAAACCAGTTTGATGAATTTCTTTATTCAGTTGAATGGGTTCTAAAGAAAAATGAATGGGTAACTCCTTACCTCCATACAAAACTGCAGGAATCCTGCCATCGCGACGCAATGCACGAGAAGAACCTTTACCGGTATTTTCTCGCAATTTAACATCCAGTTGAGTTGCTGTCATAATAAACTCCTTTAAACGTCATATGGTGTAGTAGTCATACACTAATCAAACAAAATTGAAACAGATTTTTCATGATTAATACGATCAATGGCCTCTCCAAACAAGGGGGCAAGTGGGATTTGGCGAATCTTTTGGCATTTTTTAACTTCTTCTGTCGCTAAAATACTGTCCGTTACCACCACTTCTTTAAGTTGAGAGTCTTGAATACGCTCAAGAGCTCCTGGAGAAAAAACCCCATGCGTAATATAGCCTCTTACAGACTCAGCCCCAGCTTCCATCAAAGCGTCAGCCGCATTACAAAGCGTTCCAGCTGAATCCACAATATCATCTGTAATTAAGCAATGCATTTTCCTTACATCGCCAATAATGTTCATCACTTCAGACTCACCCGGCTTTTCTCGTCTTTTGTCAATCACTGCCAAACCACACGGAACTCGCTTTGCAAGAGCTCGCGCACGCACCACACCTCCCACATCAGGAGAAACGACAAGCAAATCCTCTTGGGTTAAACTTTCATGTATATCCTTTTGAAAGAGAGGCGTAACAAAAAGATTATCAACTGGAATATTAAAGAACCCTTGGATCTGGCCTGCATGCAAATCTAATGTTAGAACCCGATTTGCACCTGCAGTTGTTAGAATATCAGCCACAAGTTTTGCAGAAATGGGGGTGCGAGGGCCTGATTTGCGATCTTGACGCGCATATCCAAAATAAGGAAGACAGGCTGTTATACGCCGGGCTGACCCTCTTTTCAAAGCGTCAATCGCCACCAACAGTTCCATTAAGTGGTCATTTGCTGGTTTACTTGTTGGCTGTATAATAAAAACATCCTGTCCACGCACATTATCTAAAATTTCCACAAAGACCTCGTCATCAGAGAAATGACGAATCGTAGCGTGGGTTAGTGGCGTCTTTAAATACCGTGCAATTCCTTCTGCCAAAGGCCGATTGCTATTACCTGCAATAAGTTTCATGGGTCTAAGCTAAAAATCATTCTTGCTGCAGCCTAGCAGCACATCAGGCGTATGTAAATGGAAAGCTTAAGAAATCATTCAGAGATCTATGAATTTTTTAGAAATTACGCGTAATCTTACAAAGACAATTTATATAATCTAAGGTAAAGGTGGATAAGCAAGGGAAAAAACACCACGCATACGGTTAACGCAAGAAGGACCTCCCATGGAATGGCAGGATGATGGATTTATTCTCCACGTACAAAACCTTGGAGAACGTAAGCAAATTTTAAGCCTTTTCACAGCCACTCATGGGCGTTGTTCAGGCGTATTCTCTCTGAGTCAAAAAAATAAAGGCTGGGTACAGTGTGGAAGCAAAGTAAAGGCGAGATGGGGAGCTCGCCTTGAAAACCATATTGGCTATTGGACACTTGAACCTCTTCAAAACAGTACAGCCTTTTTCTTAGACACACCTGGACCCTTATCTGCTCTCTCAAGTGCTGTTACTCTCTGCCAAATAGCCCTTCCTGAACGACATGCCTATCCTTACCTTTATGCAAGATTTGAGGCCTTTTTAAAAGACCTGTTAACACCCTACTGGGCACGTTCTTATGTATTTTTTGAGTTGATTCTTTTAGAAGAGCTCGGTTATGGCCTGGATTTAGAAAAATGTGCTGTAACAGGTGCAATAACAGAACTTATCGCCGTCTCTCCTCGTACAGGAAGGGCTGTATGCGAAACTATAGCAAATCCCTATCAAGGAAAACTTCTTCCTTTGCCCTCTTTTATTTGCGAAAAAAATGATAAAAGAATCCCAGAGGATCAAGAAATTCTCGACGCCTTACAACTATCAGGCTATTTTCTCGAAAGATATCTTTTAGGCCGCACATTACCTTCTGCTAGAGTGCGGCTTTTAGAGAGGTTCATTAAAGTAAGGGAATGTGCATGACAGTTCGCAATGTTGAGTTGGTAGAGGCCTTAGGGGAACGATATTTATCTTATGCTCTTTCGACGATTATGCAACGCTCTCTACCCGATGTTCGAGATGGCTTAAAACCCGTTCACCGTAGACTCCTTTATGCAATGCGTGAGTTAAAACTGGACCCTAAATCAGGCTATAAAAAATGTGCTCGGGTGGTAGGAGATGTAATAGGTAAGTTTCATCCCCATGGAGAAGCAGCAATTTATGATGCAATGGTCAGGCTCGCGCAGGACTTTGCTGTACGATTTCCTCTCGTGGATGGACAAGGAAACTTCGGAAACATTGATGGCGATTCAGCAGCTGCAATGCGCTACACAGAAGCACGTCTAACTGCTGTTGCTGAAGCCCTTATGGAAGGGCTGGATCAAAATGCAGTCGACTTTAAGACGACTTATGACGGGGAAAATGAGGAGCCAATCGTCATGCCAGCAGCATTCCCAAATCTTTTGGTCAATGGTGCAACAGGTATCGCCGTTGGAATGGCAACCAGTATTCCTCCCCATAATTTAAGTGAAGTATGCGACGGCTTAATTGCTCTTATTCGTCATCCCAATATGGAGATAGGCGATCTTGTCAAACTTATTCCAGGACCCGATTTCCCCACGGGAGGAATTCTTGTTGAAAGCCCCGAAAATATCCTAAATGCATATATGACTGGACGAGGGAGTTTTCGCTTACGAGCCAAATGGGAAATTGAAAGTCTTGAACTCGGCCAATATCAAATTATAGTGACAGAAATTCCCTATCTTGTTCAAAAATCAAAACTCGTTGAGAAGATTGCCATACTTCTCTCCGATAAGAAGCTTCCTCTCCTTGGCGATATACGTGACGAATCAACCGACAAAATTCGACTCATTTTTGAACCCAAATCTCGCACTGTAGACCCCTCTGTGTTAATGGAATCGCTCTTCCGACATACGGATTTGGACACACGCATTCCTCTAAATATGAATGTGGTTGATGGTAAAGGAGTTCCAGGAGTTAAGAACCTTAAACAAGTCCTTGAAGCTTTTTATCAACATCGCATTGACATATTAGAACGCACAACTTACTTCCGTCTTGACAAAATTAATCATCGTTTGATCATCTTAGAGGGCTACTTAATTGCTTATCTAAACCTGGATGAAATCATTCGGTTGATTCGAGATGAGGAAAATCCAAGCCCTCTTATGCAAGAACGTTGGGGCCTCTCTGAAATTCAAGCAGAGGCTATTTTAAATATGCGCCTTCGGCGTCTCCGTAAACTCGAGGAGATTGAAATCAAGCAAGAACATGAAACTCTTTCTCAAGAAAAATCAGAGTTATTGACTCTTCTTCAAACACCCTCTCTGCAGCAAAATAAAATAATACAAGCGCTTGAGCAGATTAAAACTCAATTTAATAAGAACACAGATTTGGGACGTCGTCGGACACTTCTTTCTGAAGCACCCCAGGATGTTGTTGTTCCCATTGAAGCCATTATAGAGCGTGAGCCCGTAACCATTATCTGCTCAAAAAAAGGGTGGATACGAGCTCTTAAGGGGCATACGATCATTGCTGAGGACGTTAAATACAAAGATGGCGATGCAGAACAGTTCATTTTAAAAGCTGAAACCACGGATAAACTCCTCGTCTTTACAACCTTAGGGCGGTTTTATACCCTCACGATTGACAAGCTCCCCGGCGGCAGAGGACATGGTGATCCGTTGCGGCTCCTTATTGATCTAACCCCTGAGGAAGATGTGGTAGATCTCATCATCCACTCCCCCCAAGAACAAGATATTAAAATTCTTGTAGCTTCTTCAGATGGTCGAGGCTTCATTACCACACGTGCAGGTTTGGTCGCTCAAACGCGGGGGGGGAAACAAGTCCTAAATGTAGAAGGAACGAAAGCCGCACTCTGTCGCGTTGTTTCCGGGAATCACATTGCCATCATTGGACAAAATCGTAAACTTCTGATTTACAAGGTCGATGAAATTCCTGAAATAGCTCGAGGTAAAGGTGTTATTCTGCAGCGCTACAAAGATGGTGGCTTATCTGATGTTAAATTTTTCACCTTCTCAGAAGGCCTTTCTTGGAAACTCGGAGAAAAAACACGCATCGAAACAAATTTAATGGTTTGGCTCGGAAAACGCGGTCAGGGAGGCAAGCTTCCTCCAACTGGCTTTCCACGAACAAATCGATTTTAATGAAGATCAACGGTTGTTACTGTGAAGCTGCTTGCTGCGCTATGAAAGAAACGTCCTCTCCTGCTTCCTCAAGTTTCTGAATACCCTCACTTAATATCTCTTCAGCAAGAGCCAAAAGAGTGGGTTCAAAACGACAATGGGCTCGCAACCACTTTTCCTGAAAGAGCATGTCTTTTTCTTGAGGCGTCCAGGTCGAAAGAGGAGCCTCGACATGCTGCAAATGCACTTCTAGTTTATCAAGAGCATTGAGGAATTTGGCTTCATAACTTTCCTTTTGTTCATATTCTTCCCATAAACCCAATAGTTCTTTTCTCATACTATCTTCCAGAAACGCGCAGAGTTTTAACATAGCATCCCGTTCAAGAAGATACTTTCTTTTTTTTGCTTCAAGCGATTGGGTTTCAAAAACAGGGATATCCCCTACTTCTGCTTCTGCCAAATCATGAATAATCGCCATTTTTAAACATTTTTCCAGATCAATCGGTTGATCTAAGTAAGGGGCAAATAATATCACCATCAAGCTCATCCGCCAGGTGTGCTCAGCAACACTCTCTTGTCTTCCAGAAGATAGCCATGAATGGCGCAATTCACATTTAAGCTTTTCCGCCACATTTAAAAATCGTATGAGTTGAATCATGGGTTGAAACGTTAAAGGGAGCATACTTTTCTTACTTTCCTAAATTTATAGACCACAGCGCGCTTTTTATTTTCCACTTATGGGTACAAAAAAGATGTATTATTTAAGAAGTATAGCTTTCACACTATCTTTTCAACATAAAAAAACCCCGCTTTAAGCAGGGTTTTTTAGGTTAATGCTTAAGAAGCTTATTATTTCGCAGCTTCAGGCGCAGCTGGAGCAGCTGGTGCCTCTTCTGGCTTAGCTTCTGGAGCTGGTGGCGGTGGTGGGGGGGTTGGTGCTGGAGCCGGGGTTGGTGCCGGAGCTGGCTTTGCAGCAGGTGCTGGAGCTGGCTTTGGCGCTTCAGCTTTTTTCTCACCACAGGCAGCAAGAGTCAAAGCACTTACCGCAACCAAGGCTACATAAAACGTATACTTCATTTTTATTCCTCGTTAGTTAGAGTTGCCGGAAACTCATTTCGTAGTTATCTTTCATAGCATATAACCGGTCACAAAAAAGATTGCCACAAAACTTAGATAATTGCAATCGCTGAAAGGTTACTAAATTTGCTCACTTCACTCTTTTCCGATAAAAATCGCCTTCGACTTGAGAAAGGCCCAGTAAACGTATTCACTGCAAGATCATGCACTTGAGCAAGTTCTTCTTTTAAAAGTTGGCTTTGTATGTAGAGAGGCAAATTAAAATAATGAAACCCAGACGTCCTAGAGGGGTAAAAATAATCTTCATACACCCCCCCTATCAATTCTGGAAATTCAGAACCCACTTCATAATTAACTTGTTGGATCGTTGGTCCAATGGTTGCATATATTTGAGAACGTTTTGCTCCTAGTTCTTCCATCTCTTTAAGAGTTGACTGAAGAATGCCTTGACGAGCCCCGCGCCATCCTGCATGGCATGCTCCAATCACTTCTGCGATCGGATCATAAAAAAGCACAGGTCCACAATCAGCTGTGAGAATTCCTAGGGCTATTCCTTTGATATGTGTTACTAATCCATCTGCTTCTTGTTCTCTTCCCGAATTCTCTATCCGAACGACTTTCGTTCCATGAACTTGGTTAAGGGTAACAAGAGGAAGGGAACTTCCGGTCATCATCTCCATTCCCCAATCTCGACGAGAAGAGAGAAGCTCAGAATCTGCTTCAAAAAAAGCATGTTTTACGGATGAAAATTGAGAAAGATGCGGACAATGAATTTTCATATTTTAAACCCTTCAGGTTTTATAGAGGGTGGTGAAAAAATAATCATCACCTTAAAAAGGGACCCCATTTGCTGAGGATGGATAAGACGCTGTGCAGATGCCTCTAATTGAGCTTTCTTGGATGGATTTTGATGCTTAAGCATCTGAAGCCTTAAGTCAAGGCCCAAATTTTTTAAGAACAGTCCTTGAGGAATAGGCCCCAATACCCCCAGCCCTTTTGAAAGGGCCGTTTTTTTTAAGGTCCCAAAATCTACATGACAGGTAAGATCTGACATTCCTACATATGTAACAGGGTCTGAGATTTTTCCTTTATAAAGAGCTTGGAGACTATCTCCTTCCCCTTTTTCGTAACCATAATCAATACCTATAAAAACACCTGTGCGTTTTAAAAGTTGGGAACAAATTTCTTCTATAAGCGCTTCAGCAACAAAACTTCTTTCCCAAATTCTGTCACCTCCTCGACTTTTATGACGAGGAACGAGCATGAATTCAAATTTTCCACTTTCATTTTTAATGCATCGTTCATAAAGGACATTATGTCTGCGAATATAACAATTTGTTGGTAAGGTATCAAAAAATTCATTGGCAATAATGATGAGGGGATCTGTGGCAAAAGGAAGATCTGCAAATCTCTCTAACCATACAGCTGGGTAATGAATAGTTTTGGACTGAATTTCTTCTAAAATGGGGTTGATCTCAATTAAATATAAAGTAAGAGCACTTATAAAAGAACTCGATGCTTTGGCTACTCTTAAAAAATCAGCAATTAATGTCCCTCTTCCAGGTCCAAACTCCACAAGAGAAATTTTCGTGGGGGATTTTAATTTCATATAATAATCTATTGCCCAAGCCCCAATGAGTTCCCCAAATATTTGGTTAACTTCCGGTGCCGTTGTAAAATCTCGTGAGATGGCTTCATGAGAACGGTAATAACCATAGGTTTGGTGTTGGAGAGCTAACTCCATAAATCGACTTTGAGAAAGAGGGCCTTTTTCTTGAATCTCTTGAAATATAAGAGATTCAAGCATTTTCTTCTCTCAAAACAGCCCTTATGATTAAAAAAAGACCAAATGCCAGCACAGGAAAGGAAAGAATCTGGCCCATTGTCAAAAAGCCCGCAAAATATCCTAAGAAGGAATCGGGCTCACGATAACACTCTGCAAAAATACGCGCCATGCCGTAACCGGTTAAGAAAACTCCCGTCAAAAGACCACGCCTGTGCGGCCATCTTGTAAAAAAAGCTCCATACGCAAGTATGAAGAAGAGAACAAATCCTTCTAAAAATCCTTCATAAAGCTGACTGGGATGGCGTGGATAATGTCCGCCTTGAGGAAAAACAATACCCCAAAACGTGGACGTGATACGACCATAAAGCTCACCATTTATAAAGTTCGCAATACGCCCAAACAAAAGACCAATCGGAACGCCACAACAAGCAAGATCAGAAAAATTTAAAAAATGTATACCTTTTCGATACGTATAAATGGCTGTTGCGATGACAACTCCCAAAAGACCACCATGAAAGGCCATACCACCCTTCCATACTTGGACAATTTCCAGAGGGTTAGCTAAATATTTTTGAAAGTTATAAAAAAAGACGTATCCAAGCCTCCCTCCCACAATAACGCCCACAACAGCCCAAACCAAGTAGTCATCCACCATTTTTCGATCCACAAGTGGGAATTTTTTGGTCAACCATAAGCTATATTGCCACCACCCCAATATTCCCACTACATAAGCAAGACCATACCAATGAACGGCCAGAGGACCAATTTGTATAGCAACGGGATTAATGTGAGGAAAGGGCATAATAAATTCCTTTTTTCTTGATGTTATAAGACGAGGAAAAAGGTTCAGCAAGTCTTCTGACACAAGCACACCTTGCTTTAATAATCTTGACTATACTCATCAGAAATGAAAAGGTATACCTTTTTTCTTTTTTGCAAAACACCCATCGTGTAAACTTATTCTATGATAAATTCCTACCTCAATGCTTTTGTCAGCCTGTTAGTTGTTATCGATCCGGTAGCACTCGTTCCTATTTTTATGTCTTTAACTCACAGACTTTCGCTTATTGAAAGGAATAAAGTAGCTTATAGGGCTTGCTGGATTTCTGTCATTCTTCTCCTCATTTTTGCCTTTATGGGGGAAGTCCTTTTAAAATTGATGGGAATCAGTGACGCTGCTTTTCAAATTGCAGGTGGTTTTTTATTAATGATTGCCGCCATCGAAATGGTAGTTGCGCATCATACGGGAATGACGTCTACAACACCTCACGAAGAGAAAGAAGCCACATTGAGTAGAGATATTACCGTCTTTCCCCTTGCTATTCCTTTAATTTCAGGCCCAGGGGCACTTACAACAGTTGTCCTCCTTATGCAAGAGGGAGAAGATTCTCTCACCCATCAGTTGATCCTCATAGGAATTGTCCTTCTTGTCATTATAATCACCTTCTTTTTTCTAAAAATGGCCCCATTTATTCAAAAACTATTAGGCGTCACAGGCTCAAATGTAATTACCCGCGTTTTTGGAATTATCTTAACGGCGCTTGCAACTCAATTTATCATTACGGGAATTAAGAGTGCTTTTTTTTAGAAATACTTTTGTCTTTTAAAAACACATCTTCCATCCATGGTAAGGCCTCTTCAAGAAGAGTTTGAACTCCTGTATTAAAAGCTGTCACGATTCCTATCATTGAGGGAGGAGCAGCAGGAGTTTTTACCGAAAATGTATGAGAAGAAAGAATACGCCTTGCTCTAAAATCAATAAGTTTAAAAAGAATCTTAATGTGCACTTCTGCACAATCCTTATCTACATGATAAACAGAAAAATCTTGAATTTCTGATTGGAGCATAAAGTCTGCCTGAAAGCCATCTTTGACACGACTCACATGAGCTCCCCCCCACCGCTGACTGAGGCTTTCCAAAAGAACACCTTGGAAAACTTTTGGCAAGCGCTCTGGCCACTGACCGTTAGCTAAGTAGTCTCTCTGGAAACGTGATGGTGTCACAGCAATCCGCTCTGTATTAAGACTTGCTTCACTCGTAGGTAAATCTATAGAAAGGGGTATTCTTAGGGTGCGTGAAGCAGGAGGGACATTACTGTTTAACGTATAAAGGGGTAATGGATCATCCTTATCCAATAAGGAACATCCCCCTAAGAAGCCCGTAATAATTATAAAACCTATTTTTTTCATCATGCCGCAACTCTTTTCCTTATAGTTACCAGAATTCCATAGGCACGTCGAGAGGCAGAACGTCTTTTTCCTTGCCATATGTGATTTAGAATTGTATTTAAAAAATAGGCTTAATAGAGAAAGAAAGCACTCATGTCAGAAATAACTTTCTCAAGAAGAAAATTCCTCATTTTGGCCTCATCTTTTGTGGCTGCAGCTGCGACTCCAACTTTTAGCTCCTCCCTGTTTGCAGCATCACGACCTCGTTTTACCTCACGTAAGATTGCTCTTTATAATATTCATACGCAGGAAGCTTTTGAAGGCACGTATTGGCGTGAAGGTTCCTATGATGAAAAAGCACTTGCACGCCTTTTTACACTTCTAAGAGACAGACGAAATAACAAAAAACATCCTATTGATGCACGGCTTTTTGACGTCCTTCATCGTCTTCAATCTGCGGTTGACAGCCAAGATCCCTTTCACGTCATCTGTGGGTATCGTTCCAAAGAAACCAATTCAGCTCTACACAAAAAAAGCCATGGTGTGGCTAAAAAGAGTCTTCACGTCGAAGGTAAAGCTATAGACTTGCGTTTAGAAAAACTCCCTCTTAAGGAGCTCTGTCATGCTGCCCGATCCTTGAAAGCTGGGGGTGTTGGATACTATCCGAAATCTAATTTTATACATGTCGACATCCGAGCTAAGCCAGCTTATTGGACTTAAAAATTTAGTTTTTATCAGAAATTATAATTTTTTTATCAAAATCGTTGAATTCTGAATTTCATATGATAAGCTTTTAAAGACGTGGGGGTTTCATTCAACATGTCTTTTCTACATCTCAAAAATTTAACACATTAATCAAGGGAGTAATTTATGAAATCTGTTTTTTCACGTTCGGCAGCTAAAGAGCTTTCCAATGAACGCTTAATTCGCATCCAACTCGCAGCCGCTTACCGTATACTTGCACAAATGAAAATGGACGACCTGACATATACCCATCTCTCTGCACGTATTCCAGGCTCAGATACCTATTTTATTTATCCCTTTGGCTTATTATTTGAAGAAGTTACAGCCTCATCCCTCTTAAAAGTATCATTAGAGGGCGAAATTTTAGAAGGTAAAGAAAGCCAATATAACCGAACGGGATATGTCATACATGGGAGTATCTACAAAAAAAGGCCAGAGATAAGCTCTATTTTCCATCTTCATACAATTGCTGGTGTTGCCGTATCTGCAATGGAGTGTGGCTTGCTTCCTTTGAGCCAATTTTCTTTTCATTTTTATAATCGGCTCGCCTATCATAGCTACGATTCGCTTACCCTTGATTATCAACGTCAGGGCTCTAATTTGGCAGAGGACTTAGGTCAAAAAAAGGCTATGATTTTACGTAATCATGGAACTCTCACGTGTGGTAAAACCGTCCATGAAGCTTTTCTATATGCCTATTTTTTGGAGCAGGCGTGTAAAGTTCAGTGCAAAGCTCTTTCCAGTGGACAAAAAGTTATCGTCCCCCCCAAAGTCATTTGTGAACAAGCTGCCAAAGATGTTCATGACTTTGAACCTGACTTCGGCATTCGCGATTGGGGAGCTCTCCTTAGAAAATTAGACCGGATTGATCCGACATACATGGATTAAGAAAAGCAAAAGCTGCTTCATCCATAGCGAGCGCAAGAGTAATATCTTTTGCGCTCACTCCCCCACAATCATGAGTTGTTAACCTTACATGGACCTTAGTATAAACATTTGTCCATTCAGGATGGTGGTTGGTTTTTTCTGCAAACAAGGCTATGCGCGTCATAAAGGAAAAGGCTTCTGAAAATGTATCAAATTTATACTCCTTCCTTATCGCTTTTCCTTCTTCAACTTCCTCCCAGCCAGAAAGATTTTTAAGTGACTCATTACGTTCATCAGAAGAAAGGAGTTCAGTCATTTTTACCTCTTAACATTTGAATGTTCTTTTCATAGTTTGTCTTTTCCCCATTAAAAATGGCGCTTCCTGCAACAATGATATCCGCCCCAGCCTCAATCACTAAAGAAATGGTCTGAGGAGAGACCCCTCCATCAACCTGCAACAGAATATCTCTGTCACCTTTCTCAATAAGGAAACGAGCTCTTTTAATCTTTTCGAGCTGACTCTCAAGAAAGGTTTGTCCTCCAAAACCAGGATTAACGGTCATTATCAAAACAAGATCTACAATCGGTAAAAGAGGTTCTATCATTTCTATGGGCGAGCCTGGATTAAGGGCGATGCCAGCTTTGCAGCCGAGCTCTTTAATGATCTCTAGGGTGCGGTAAATATGAGGACCTGCTTCTGGATGAACTGTCAAAATATCAGCTCCTGCATTTGCAAAATCCTCAAGCAATGGGTCAACAGGGGTTATCATCAGATGCACATCGAAGGGAAGCGTTGTCCAAGGTCGTAATTTTGCTACAACCGGTGGACCAAATGTCAAATTGGGCACAAAATGACCATCCATCACATCCAAGTGTATCATATCTGCAAATGGTTCAACGGCCTTAATTTCTTCTCCCAACCGAGCAAAGTCAGCAGCGAGAAGGGAAGGAGAAACTTGAATAGAGCGCATTGACTTCATTCCTTTTGTTTACTCTTCTATGCTCTAGAGAGTTAAAATATACCAGAAATCAATTTTAAGATACAGAAGAACGCATGATGAGAGTTAAGACACCCCATAGAAATGAGTGAGGAGATGAAGCTCTTGTATTTTTCCCCTTGTGGCCTAATCTTTTGTCACATTTTGTGAAGAAAAGGCCTTTTCTTTTTATTGACCATTCTTTCCCTTTTTTTTAAAGTCGGCACCATGATAAGTCGTGTAACAATAGAACCTCCGCTCCCTCGAGTTGCTGTTATTGGTTGTGGCCCATGGGGAAAAAACCTTGTTCGAAATTTCGCACAAGTAGGCGCACTTTCTGCTGTGTGTGATACAGACCCGCTTAAAGCTGAGCCTTTGTCAATGCAGTATGGCGTACCCGTCCTTTCAGAAGAGGAGGTTTTTACTTATCCAACATTAGATGCTATCGTTATTTCTTCAATTGCTCCCTTTCATGCTCATCATGCAGAAAGTGCTCTCAAAGCAGGTAAACATGTTTATGTAGAGAAACCCATGACCTTATCTGTTGAGGACTCAAAAAATCTCTGTACTCTTGCTAAAGCTCAAGAACGCATCCTTATGGTAGGACATATCCTCAATTATCATGCAGCCTTTATTGCTCTCAAGGAACATCTCCCTGAACTGGGTCCTTTAAAACACATTTATGCAAATCGCTTAGGACTTGGACGATTTCGGAAGCAGGAAAATGTTCTATGGGACCTGGCAAGTCATGACATTTCACTCATGTTGTCCCTCGCTCAAGAGATGCCCCACAGCGTAACAGCAACAGCTCAAGCCTACCTTGCTCCTGGAAAACCTGCGAGTGCTCTTCTCAATCTTTCTTTTTCAGGGAACCTAACTGCACATATTCATGCTTCTTGGTTGTCTCCCTTTAAAGAGCAAAAGCTTGTGGTTATTGGCGAAAAAGGCATCGCTGTCTTTGATGACCGTAAACCATGGTCAGAAAAGTTACAAATATCCTCAAATTGTCTAACATGGCAAGATGGCCAGCCTCATGCAAATGACGACTTTCAAACTCGTCTCATCTCCCTTCCAGAAACCGAACCTCTTAAAAGTGAATGTTTTCATTTTCTCACCTGTATCCAAAATGGTGAAGAGCCTTTAACTTCTGGATTTGAAGGCTTACGCGTTACAGAAATATTAGAAAAAGCAGAGCATGCTCTACAAGAAAGGAACCGACCATGATCCAATTTATTGACCTTGCTGCCCAACAAAAACGCATACGTCCCAAACTCGATGCAGCCATAAGTTGTGTCTTAGATCATGGGGGCTATATTATGGGCCCTGAGATTAACGAGTTAGAAAAGCAACTTTCTGCCTTTTGTGGCGCCCAGTATACGCTATCTTGCTCAAATGGCACGGACGCTCTTGCATTTATTCTCATGGCAAAAAATGTAGGGCCTGGAGACGCTGTTTTTGTGCCTGCCTTTACCTTTGCCGCAACCGCTGAAGTTGTCGCCTGGGTAGGGGCCTCTGTGGTCTTTGTGGATGTTTTAAATGACACCTTCAATATGGATCCAAAAAGCCTTGAAAAAGGCATTGAAAAAGCCAAAGAGCTTGGTCTTCGTCCTTGTGGGGTTATTCCTGTGGATATTTTTGGTCAAGCTGCAGATTATGATGAAATCAATGCTCTTGCTGAAAAACATGACCTTTGGGTTATGGCTGATGCCGCTCAAAGCTTTGGAGGAACTTATAAAGGCCGTAAAATTGGAACCCTTGCGGAATCCACAACAACCAGTTTTTTTCCCGCAAAACCCCTTGGATGCTATGGTGATGGAGGGGCAGTTTTTACTAATGATGATAAGCTTATAAAAGTCATGCAATCCCTTCGTGTTCACGGACAAGGGGAAGACAAGTATCAAAATATCCGCGTCGGTATGAATGGGCGTTTAGATACATTACAAGCGGCTATACTCATCGAAAAGCTCGCTATTTTCCCTGATGAAATTATTGCTCGGCAAAAAGTCGCTGAGAGATATTCTGAAGGTCTTTGCGACGTTGCGGTGACACCTTATGTTCGACAAGACTGCCAATCAACATGGGCCCAATATACGCTCAAGGTTGATCCTTTCAAACGAAAAGAGATCATGGAAGAACTGAAAAGTGAGGGAATTCCATCTGTTATTTATTATCCTCTTTCTCTTCACCGCCAGGAAGCCTATAATTGTTATCCTTGTGCAAGTGATCATCTACCCGTAAGTGAGTCCCTATCCGAATGTGTTATGAGCCTTCCTATGCATCCTTATTTAGAGCCAGAAATCCAAGATCGTATTATCAAAACCTTTTGTGATATTGCAACACGGGTTCAAGCAAAAAAAGTGGCATAATCAAAGATTAATCTAGTGCTTATGGTTTCCCGGGCCATGTTAAACGAAGTTTAGTAATGGACTGGCCAATATTTTGAAAGGCATTAATCAAATCTTGGTTCGAAAATGTAATAAAATACTTAGATGTATCAGTTGCACAACTCTGAAAAAGAGCTTGGGTACTTGCGTCGCCTGCTGAGCCATCATGGTTAAAGATAATTGTATAAATAACCACTCCATTATTTTTTAATGTGGCACACATATTTGCCATACTTGCATTTAGAACAGGAATCGTATTGTTAAAATTTGTTGTTCCTATACGTCCTTCCGCAAGACGTCCATAACCTGTATAGTCTGCATCAGCCGCGTAATTGTGACTACTGTCAGGGTCACCAGGAACACCCCCTGGCCAATCGTACCATTGATTTTGACCATCTGTCATAAGAACAACAATTTTCAGTGTTTTCTCATAATCTTGAGGCAAAGTAGAATCAATAGGCCATAATCCGCGCCAGTTAGGAGAAATCATCCACCATGCTCCAGCAAGCCCGACGTTAATCATGGTTCCTCCCCGAAAAGTTGCCTTCATATTATTAATTGTACTCAACACAGTTGTTTGTGAAGCAGTTAAAGGAAGCATTGGAATTGGACATCCTAAATTAGGACCGACCCCCATATTGCCATCTCCCCCACCTAAAGCATAATTATCGCCAAAACGCAGCCCCGATCCTGAAGGAACAGTCCCATTCAACTTCCAATCGTTATCTCCATCTGTGCTACCCGTATTACCCCAAGGTGGATTAGTTGAGGTTGACAAAGCAGATGTTGATGACGAAGTTGTTCCCCTATTCAAAGGCTTACCAAAAACATACTGGTGAGCCATCGTTGAAGGATAAAGAAAAGGCGTGAATTTAGTTGAGTTACTCGTAGGTGGAGTATCTGTTGAATCCATCCCAGAGGCATAATTGGTGTAACCTAACGTTGTATTGCTATTAGGCGTACGAGCCTCTATACATCCCATCCACTTTCCACCCACACTCGTTGAAGTAGGAGCAATGTTAGGATAAAGATTTGTATTCTGTACTTGAGCTTGTCCTTTAGTGGTTAACCATGTCGTTGGATTCAATCCAGGAGTATTAATATTAACGGTTGTTGAGTAAGGAACTACTGCAACCCATAACCCATTAATTGTATCATTACCTGCTCCACCATAAATCGTGTTAACAAGAAGTTTGGCTGCGGAAATTTCTCCCTGCATAGGAGTCCCAGCCATTGAGCCCGTATTATCAAGAGCAAGAACAACCTCAGCTCCTGTACTTGTAGCTTGCGTTTGAGCCGTAGCGCCCGCACTAAGAGTATTTTGACCAAATAATTTTAAAAAACTTGTATTTACTTTCGCAGAGGCTGATACGACAACCGTTTGATTATTTGAAGAAATAGTCACATTAGGGCCCGATATTGTCCCAATAAAGTTTGGAGGAATATTTGCATTAAATATAGCTGTTGCTTGCTGCTGCATATTGGCTGCATTCCCACCAGCTTTAGCACCAGCAATTGCTGCCGCATCTACTGCACCACTTATAATAGAATGCGCGTAATAGATCTGTCCGAGATCAATAGAAAGACCTATAAAACCAATAATAGGTACGAGAGCAAGAGCGTAGATAAGAATTACTGCCCCCGCTTCCTTTCGAAAGAAGATTTTGCCTTGACTCATCAATTTACTTAGTAATCTTAAACTCTGCATAACATTCTGCTTTCTTGTTTTATATTTAAATTATACATTATAATTACATTACTTACAAATAAAATTCGTATTTAGTCGACTTTTTATTATTTCTTAACTAGGGGGTAGAGTTGTCATTGTACCTAAACGGGGAACAGCAGCCGCAACCGCATATAAATTTGTCTTTGCGAATGTAAATACACTTCCTCCAATAACAGGCTGATAATTAAAAAAAACTTCAGTAAAAATTACAGTTTGACCCGCACTCAAACTAATTCCGTTTGGTAAGCTACTTGGGCTAATTCGACTCCCACCCGTACCCCCCGGGTAACTATCTCGCCAATTGATAATAGGAGGTAGGATAGAAGAAACTTTTGACACAGAGGTTACAATGACATTCCCATACTGTGTAAAATTAAAAGGTTGGGCAATTAAAACGGAAGCTTTTAACATGCTATCCAATTGAGGTTTAGTCACATCATTTCTTGTAACAATATTGCTAATTTCTTGAGCAGTTCTATTCATTTTATTATTACAATAGAGAAAATTCGTAACTTCAAACAATCCAACAAACGTCAGCACAAGTATAGGTAAAATAATAGCAAACTCAACTACGGCCACTCCCTCATCTGTTCCATTAAATAATAGCTTAAAAAACTTTTTCATTTGTTTCCTCAAAAAGGCTCATTCAGAATAACTGCCGTTGAGATAAGAGTTGTTGATCCGGCGGAAGATAGTAGCTTGCCAACTAAAGGCGTAAAGTAGTTCCATTTATAAGAAAGTGTATAAAGAACAGGCTGATTGCTTGCTCCAAAATTTTGAGAGCCATTCGTTGGAGCTTGTGATCGTAAAGGCATAGCTGAAAAGCTTGAATAAGGTGTAACCGTAAGTACAACTTTACTTGAATCAACAAGTCCTAAACTGTAGGCACTAACAAGGGAGCCTGCTGTTTGTTGTGCAGTCTGACCAGCAACAACACTCCCTGTTCTGCCAAAACGCGAAACTTCCAATACGGCCAATTCAAGTGTAGTTTGGACAGCCATTACGGCACCAATTTCAAAAATTCCTAAAAATATAATAAAGAAGACAGGTGCGAGGAGTGCAAATTCTACAGCTGTTGCTCCCCTTGTATCTAAGGCTCGCATTTTTTTCTTCTCTAACTTAAGTTTAGAACTATTTATAAACATTTTGACGCTTTCCCCCCGGACGGCACATCTTAAAAACTATTTTCTAATATTAATTATACATTAACAATAGTTAATAATTACTTAAATACTTCCAAAACTTGTATAACAGCAGGTCCCATAATAACAATAAATATACTGGGGAATATAAATAAAATCATAGGCAACGTTAAAAGGACAGGAATTTTTGCTGCTCTTTCTTCAGCTTTCAACAAACGATCTTGACGAAATTCCTCAGCAATGAGTTTCATTGCTTGCGTAATCGGAGTTCCATATTGCTCTGCTTGAATAAGGTTGGAAACAAGCGCTTTAAAATCTGGAGAATCTAATCGTTCACTAAAGTTCATAAGAGCCTTATTTCTATCAGGAAGCATATTGATCTCAATGGATAATAGGGCAAGCTCATATCCCAAGTCTGGAGAAATTTGAGAAATTTCGCGAGCAACACGTTGTATAGTAGAGTTTAAACTTAAACCCGCCTCTGTACAAATTACCATAAGATCAAGTGCCTGCGGTAGAGCCTTACGGATACGATCTTGCCGCCCTTTTACAAGTTGATCCAAAACTATATCAACAAAGTAAGAACCCAATAAGGCAGAAGCAATAATAGCTACTACCTTATAAAGAATATTCCAATCAGTAAAATAAAATAAAATAAATCCTACAATTATAGCTGGAGGAAAATTCATTAAGAGTTTAGAAGTACCATAAATAAGATAGGCATTGTGAGATCTCAGTCCTGCTTTATCAAACAGTCGTTTCAACTCGTCTCTTTCCTTGCTCCCACTTCTTTGTAGCTTATTAATAAATTGATTTATCCATGCATACTTTTCATCCTCTACTCGGTGGTATAGATTCTTTGAGACAGACTCTTCATCTAACAAATATTGTTTATATTTCATGAGTTCTTTAAGGCGAATTCTAAAGATATCTTCACTTCTAAATTTTGCCAACAGAGAAATGGAAAAGTATAAGATCAAAAATGCGAGAATAAAAGAAAGTATATCAATAGGAGAAGGCACGTTTTTATCCTTTTAGTAAATTTCCTTATACACCATGCGGAGAATAATTACGATTCCAAAAGTAATCATGAGCCCTCCAATGGTAAGTAGCATTTGTCCTGTAGGGTTGTAAAATAAAGGATCTAAGTAATTAGGCGTTGTAGCATATACAGCCCCTAGTATAAAAAAGGGAATCGCCGTTAAAATAAGAGCACTCATCCGCCCTTCAGCTGTAAGAGCTTTAATTTTTTTTCTTAAATTTTGGCGTGCGCGTATAATCTTTGCAAAATTTTCTGTCGCCTCTGCAAGACTTCCCCCTGTTTCTCTTTGTAAAACAAGAACGATAGAAAGCATACGAAATTCCTCAACACCTATCCGATTCGCCATTTCTCGTAAAACGTTTTCGACTGGCTCTCCCAAACGCATTTTATCTGTGATCATATGAAAAGCTTCACCTACTGGTCCATGTACCTGCTCAGCAACCATCTCGAGAGCACGCTCAGCTGAATGACCTGAACGTAACGCACGTCGTACCATATCGAGAGCATTAGGAAAATTATCTAGGAATTTGTTTTTTCGCCTCCTCGTAAGGTAAATCACAATAGCCCAAGGCAATAAATAGGAGCTTGATATCCACATCAGGACTGAAAAAAACAAACTTGTCTTGAAAAGAATAAGAAAAATAAGACCAACTCCTAGCCCCAGCACCACACTAACAATGGCAAAAATAACAGGGCTCATATCTATACCAGCATGCTGAAGCCACTCCCTATATCCCTCTATTTTTGGAAGTTTACTTTTAAAGAATGTTTCTGAAGGAGCCTTTTGCTTGATAAGTGATAAAGAAGCTTCCAACTCCGTAGTTTCGGTTTTTTCAAGAACTTTATTTATCCTCTTACTAAGTTCTACTCCATTATCCCTTTTCCCAAAGTTCCATTTTATAAAAAGATATAAGCTATATCCTGAAAATATCACAGCTCCAAGAAGGACAGGAATAAGCGTGTCTAATGCAAAAGTCATAAATCTCCCCTTAGGCACTCTTTTAGTTGTTTCTCAAATCCAAAAAAACGAGCTCTGGGAGCAAATTGTGGAGTCACTCCAGAAAATTTGAACACTCCTTGAATATGCACGTTTTCACCTTCCTCAGATAGAGTATCTTCTTGAAATTCAAATTTAAAAAGAGGATGACTCATGATAACATCACCTTCCATACCCGTAATTTCTGAAATTTCGGTAACCCTACGCACACCATCTCTCATTCGCTCCGTATGAACAATTAGGTTAACAGCACCTACAATTTGAGTCCGTATGGCCCGAATGGGCATTTCAAATCCTGACATGGACATCATATTTTCAAGACGTGTTAACACCTCGCGTGGACGGTTTGCGTGAATTGTAGACATGGACCCATCATGACCCGTATTCATAGCCTGAAGCATATCCATAGTTTCTTCACCACGGACTTCTCCTACAATGATGCGGTCAGGTCGCATACGCAATGCATTTCGCACCAAATCACGAATCGTAATTTCACCTTCACCCTCAATATTAGGAGGGCGGCTTTCAAGACGCACGACATGAGGTTGTTGAAGGCGAAGCTCAGCTGAGTCTTCAATTGTAACAATCCGCTCATTCGGATTAATTAATTGGCTCATAGCATTTAAAAGAGTCGTTTTTCCAGAGCCCGTTCCACCCGACATCAACATATTAAGTCGACTGGCAGCAGCAACTTTAAGCATTGTTGCCATAGGTCGAGACAGATTCCCATTTTCTATCATGTTATCAAGAGTAATATCAGTCCGAGAAAACTTGCGAATAGAAATAGTGGTTCCGTCTAAAGCAAGTGGAGGCATAATAATATTCACACGGCTTCCATCTGCAAGACGGGCATCCACCATCGGACTTGATTCATCAATACGTCTTCCAATGCGACTTGCAATACGTCGCGCAATTTGCTGGACATGAGCTTCATCAACAAACTTTACGTTTACTTTTTCAAGTTTCCCCTTGCGTTCAACATATACACTGCTCGGGCTATTAACCAAAATATCGGTTACTGAATCATCGTGCAAAATTTCTTCTAAAGGACCTAAACCAAGCATATCATCTACAAGAGACGCAGCAATTTGTTTTTGTTCTCTTGCGTTCATCTGAACATGTTGTTCAGATGCTAACTCACCTATAAATTGCTCAATTTCATGACGTAGATAATCGGGAGTCATTTGATTAGCTGCCATTAAATCAATTCTCTCCATAAGAGTTTTGTAGGCTATTGCTTTAAATGACTTTAGTTTTTCTTGTTGAAGAAGGGAGGATGATGATTCAGCACGTGCTATCAAAGGGGGTTGGTCTGACCCTTCATTAGTTTTAGGAAAATCATTAGATTCTCCCAATCCATTAGACTCACCTGATTTCCTGCCGAAAATCCCCATGTTTTTCCCTCTTTGTCTATAATCTTACAAATTATTTCTCATAATACACCTCTAAAACTTAAAATTATTTTAATTTCAGCATTTTAAGAAAATTCGTAATTATATTTTTTGAATCTGACATAGGCCTGGCCCCAATAACATCATCCACAATCTTTCTTATAGAACCTGACAAAGCACTTTCTTGATTAACTAGGGTTTTAGCATTATTTATACAATCAAGTGGATTAAAGTTATCAAAATCAATAACATGATTGATTTTATGATTCAAGGCTTGCTCAAAATCAGTGACCTTTACTTCATTTTTTACATAGTTGCCCATTTTATTCATTACAACAATAACACGCCGTCCCGTCCCTTCGCCTCCAAATAGAGAAATCAGTCGCCCAGAATCTCGCAAACCTCCAAGAGATGAATCAGTTACAAGAACCAGAATATGAGAGCTCCCAAGAACTGATCGTGTTATGGCGTTTGAATAATGAGGGACATCTATAATAACATAATGAAATTGTTTTGCTAAATAGCTGATGAGCACCTCAAGACCTTCGGTCTTATATTTCATAACCTCATCAAGAGGCTCTTCCGATCCTATGATAAATAAGCGATCATTTACTGGAGTGAGAAGACGTTCAATAAAAACGTTATCAATGCGATCTGGATTTTCAAGAACATCTCGTAAGCCATAACTCGGTTTTAGATCAAAATATAAAGGAACCGTTCCAAATTGAAGATCTAAATCTAAAACGACTGAACGTCGGGCTTTTTCCTTCGATAAAATAGCAGCGAAATTTGTTGAGAGGAAAGTTGTTCCTACACCACCGCGAGAACCAACAAACGAAATTACTTTACCTGTTTTTGACTGACCACTTTTTGTCTTTTCTTCTCCAAAAATCATAGACTTAATTGCTCGTGTAAGTATTTCAGGAAAAAGAGGGCTAACCACATATTCAAATATACCGAGTCTCATTAAGTCTCGGTAAAGTCCCACATCATTTCTTTCTCCTACAGCAAGGACAATTACACCAGGTTCACATACCTCTGAAAGCCTGCTCAGATCACTGACGGGTAAGTCAGACTTCGACACATCAACAATAAGATAGCGAGGGGAAGTTCGCTGGGAAAAAAGAGTAATAGCTTCTTTAACACCACCTTGGATAATTTCAACATTTTTTAAGTTAACCGACTTAAAAGCTTCACGAGCAATTTCAAGATCTTGAGAACTCTCTAAAAAAGCTATAAACTGATTTGGCTCGGTCTTAGCAACCACCATGTCCTAGTAGGCTCCTGCACCCGTACCACCACCCGATGTAGTCGAAGGATTCCCAGGAGGGGTTATCGTTGTTGTCGCTATCTCAGTTATCTGCTTAATTTTATCGTTTTCATAACGATTTACACCTGCAGCAATGACTTTTCCGTCATAAGCGCTCCTGTCACGGCCTCTTATCAGGTCACGTGGATTAGCGACCATCATACCTAAATTAGCTTCTGTTGAACACCCATAATTGCTCGAATTGTAAGCTTGTTGAGCATCTCCAATCTTGCTAGAAAAGTTGGCACAAGAGGGCGGAATCACAATATATCGTTCAATAATAATCTCTACTCCAGAGCCTCTAGATTCTTTATGCTTATGATGTTTCTTACTTCTATGATAAGATTCATGTGGTACTTCTACTTCATCATAATCGACGGTGATTAGATCAGGAGAAACACCATATTTTATCAATTCACGTTCTACATCTTTTATTCGCTTTTCCGAGTGTCCACCATATTCCTGGATGATAACACTAACCGCAGAAGGCGACGGCGCATGATTCCTTAAAAACTGATTAAATTTGCGCTTGTCTTCTGCTTCCATACGTTCCACATGAGCTGGATAATGTAAAGAATGTGTAAAGACAACACGATCAACCTTGTTCTCTTTTGGACTCTCAGCTGGTGTCCATTCAGCAATCTGCGGAGCACATCCTGCAAGTAAAAGGAAAGCTACAACCCCAATATTATAAATTTTCATTTTCTCTCACCTAGTTTTCTAACGTGATACTCAGATTCTATTCAACACTAAAGCCTGCAGGACCAATTAAACGTACACCGCCAGGGCCAAAAGCAGGCGCCTGACCTTTTTGTGTACCTTCCTTAACTAAGCGTCTTTCAAAGATCTGTTCTACAAAAGTTGCAAAGTTCATACCATCTGTTGGAAGGAGCATTTCTTTACCAGGAGCAGGTTCAGCAAGATAGGGTGTTATGAGAATAACAAGTTCTGACTCCTGCCTGCGAAACTGATTCGAACGGAAAAGAGGACCAATAATCGGCAAATCCCCAAGACCTGGAAGAGCACTAATATCAGCTAGGTTTTGATTTTTTAACAAACCTGCAATTGCAAATGTCTGTCCACTTGCAAGTTCAACCGTCGTTTCTGCCCACCTTGTTAGAATACCAGGCACTGTAAGCCCTACAATTGTAATACCTGTTGTCGGATCAAGTTCGCTGACTTCTGGTCGCACTCTCATGCTAATAAGACCACCATCAAGAACAGTTGGGGTAAAGGCTAAACTGACACCATATTGCTTAAAATCAACAGTGATATTCCCCAACTGCTGCGGGACAGGGTAGGGGAACTCTCCTCCGGCTAGAAAACTAGCTGTTTCTCCCGAAACTGCAAGTAAGTTTGGCTCAGCCAAAACGGTTACCAAACCTTCGCGAGAAAGCAGATCTATGGCTGAGTTTATATTTACATGCTGATTTGAATAGTTGAATCCAAGCGTACTAACGTTTGTATCAGGTAATACTGATGCAGGCTGATTGATGCTCGTCACATTATTTGTAAGGATAGGCAGTGTTGTAAAAGGAGAAGCTCCTGTCAAAGCACCAAAATTAAATCCACCCGTATTTGATATGGTCGCTTGCCAATTAATACTCAATTTATTAAGAACATCTCTTGCGACTTCTGCTATTTTCACGTGAAGTTTAACTTGCACCGGTGACTTAATTGTAAGACGATTGATAACATTTGTCAGAGACGCATCACCACTTTTACTCGCAGATGAACCCTGGCTCATGAACCTTTCGACTATCGAACGAACTTCTTCAGCTGTCTTTGGAGAATCGGCTTGGCCTTCTATAAGGATCGATCCCGGCAATGATTTTAATTCAATTAAATCATAGGGATCAAACGGTGAAATCAATTCCTTAAGTCTGCTGATATTATGAATGACAGAGATTTCAATATTCATTATCTCTTTTCCCTTATCATTAATTGCAAATAACTTTGTAGAGCCTGGTGACTTAGCAAAAACATATGCTGTATGAGGACTACTAAGCTGAACATCTGCAATTTCAGGATTGACAATAAATATCTCAGCAACAGGCGATCCAAAATGAATAACCTTGGCATCACTAAGCTCAAGGGTCATTGATTTCAGAAAGGTTTGTTTTCCACCTGCCTTCATAGGCATTTTTCCTGAGTCCGAAGAAGCTTCTTTTGCAGAGCCCGCGGAGGATTGTAGTGGTGTTATTTTACTCACTGTGGGTTCAGAATTTGTTTTTTTACCCGTTGCTCCGTACTGACTCGTTTCTGCTGCAACTCCCGTCAGTAATAGAAAAACGGACCCTATTATGGTTAAAAATAGAAAGCTAACTTTTCCAAAATTCATATTTTTTTCCATTAACTTTGTTTTCCATAGTTCTTTTTTAGTAACTATATTTTTTTTAAATATTTTGTAATCAACCATAGTTATTTCTCCTGAAATTCTAATACAGCTTTTTCTTTCCCACGGATAAGGAGAACTTTATCAATTTTCTTTTTCAATGCAGCTTTAATTTCTTGCGCAATAACATTTTTATGGAAACTATGCAGACTTAAATTAAGGGTCCCATCTTTTGATGCTGCAAGCAATATCTCAGCTTGTTCAGGATTGACTTCTAGAGTCGCAACATGGGGGGGAGTTTTTGTTTTATCATCCAATGTCGCAATTTCCGTATCCATTGCAACAACCTTTACATTCTTCAACACAGTTTCACTTTTACCTTTCGTTGCTGTTCCTTCTCCTCCCATCACACTTGATAAAATAACATCGACGTAATCACCAGGAAGAATAAGGCCACTATTTGCAGTCGCAGGCGTTACATCAATGGAAATAGCACGTTTCCCTGGATCTAGCACAGCTGCTAAAACACCGTGTTCGCCTTGTCGGATAATGTCCATGAGGAGAACTGGCTCGCCTCTCAGAACATTAAAACGAACAACCCCTCCTACTAAGCTTTCAGACTTAACTGTCCCTTCCATAATATAAACAGGATTTAAAGATTGTTGAGGCCACTCTTGCCAAACCAAATCACCTTGCCGAACTTTATCACCTACTAAGAGGTTTTTTCCAGCTACAAGTATTTTTGTAAGGGAAATGGGTTGTGAAACAGCTACAGGTTTAGGTTGTTCAACTTTTGTAAGAAATAATCTCGTTAATAAGGCCACACCAACAGCTAATACTAGAGCAATGGCTAACCCAATAATATCTCTGAGTCTCATTCCCATCATCCCTTCATCAAAGTTAATAACGGTTCATATACCATCATAAGGATGGATCCTCCTGCAATGGCAATTCCATACGGAATCATTCGAGAACTGATATTCTCTCGCTTACCCATTTCTGGCCCTATCCCACTTCCGGCCCACACATACTGAAGAAAAGAATAACGTGTCTCTGCTTTTTGGATCTGAATCCAAACCCAATCGGAACACCTTCCCATATGATCTTTTAAGAACAAATACGGCAGAGCAAGCGCACCTCCAATTATGGATACAATGAGAAGAAAGGGCAGAATACCCTGCGCCCCCACCCACAGCGAGCTCACAGCTATATATTTTGCATCTCCCCCCCCAATAAATTTAAAAGAGAAGAGAGCAAAGCTAATAATAAGAACAACAGCAAAAATAATAAGAGACGACGAAATATCTTCAAGACTTATGTAAAATGGTGCAACTATGATGTATATCCCTAACAACATAGCAAGAAGTAAATTAGGTATACGAAAAAAACTAAAATCATACACTGCAATAATCACATTGATGATGCAATAGATGACTGATATGAGGCTAACTAACATGCTGGATTCCCCTATTGCCTCTCCTGCCACTTACGCGCTTCATCAAGAGGAATGTCATGATTCTTTGAGATGAGGCCAGAAAACTCTTTCGTTTGCTGAATCGCTTCAAAATAACTTACGTTATTTCTAACCATGTCATCTGAAAGGTCCACTCTTCCTACTTTTTTTGCCATTCTCATATCACCTGCGAGACCATAAGCCAATGCGAGATTTTGCCTCACTCGTGGCGTTACATTTGGGCACCGGGATAGTCTTTCTAATATATGAATAGATTCTGTCACATTCCCTGCAATTGCCATCGATAGAGCTAGGTTTGCTTCATAGGAAGGATTATTTGGATCAATCTCCATGGCTGCACGATAATTCGCCTGAGCACATTCATGATCCCCAAGCATATCCTTTGCAATACCATGACCGTTCCAAGCTTTTGCACTTCGTGGGTCAATTTGTAAGGCACGATCATATGAACTAATCGCGTTTTCAGGCTGATCGATGGCGAGAAATACAGCTCCTAAACCAGCATATGCTCCAGCTGAATTAGGGAAAAGACCAATTGTTTTGTTAAATGTGTTTTTTGCCTCATCAATCGAATTCCCATCTAGAAGGGACATCCCGAGGCCGACATAGGCTTTTTCACATTCAGGGTTTGCTTTAATAATTCCGCGATAATCATGAATAGCTTGAGGAATATCTCTTCTAGCTCGAGCTAACTCTGCAGCCTGCAAATTAGGACAATATTCAGAAGGAGGAGAAAGCAAATCAGATGCACAACCTGCAAGAGATACAAAGCTTATTATATAAAAGATATTGCTGATCTTCATCGATGCTCCCTGGCAAACAATTAATATTTTAGATAATTAGGGAAAAACTTAACATAAATTTTACAAAAGTCACTCATCACTCTTATTTTTTTCTACAAACATCACCAAAAGTGTCATATAAGTTACACATCTGCTAAATTGAACTGGACAGAGGGGTCTTATCTATGAGACACAGTTGCAACCTCATTTGAGTTTTTCTATGAACATATGAAACACCCATTTAAACCTAAATTTTCCATTCCTTTTAGTATTTGGGCCTTAGGAAGCGTTTCTTTTTTATTGAAGATTTCTTCTGTTATTATTTATGCTCTTAGCCCTCTTTTTGTCACACAAGTTTTAGGGGCAAGTACATTTATTATAGGGCTTCTTGAAGCTTTTATAGAGGCCATTACTCTTTTAACACGTATTTTTTCTGGTATTTTAAGTGATTTTCTTCACAAAAGAAAAATGATTATTGCTATAGGTTACCTATTCGCACTCACTTCTCGGCCCCTTTTATCCCTTGCAACCAGTATAGGTGGTGTATTTTTAGGAAGAGCGTTTGATCGTATTGGCAATGGCTTAGACGCCCCAGCCCGAGATGCTCTTGTTGGGGATCTTGCACCTCCTAACGTTAAAGGAGCTTGCTATGGCCTAAGAGAATCATTAGCACGAGCAGGATCTTTTTTTGGCTCTCTCATTGCCATTGCCCTTTTATGGCATACTCAAAATGACTATTCCTTTATTTTTTTATTGGTTTCTATTCCTATTTTTCTTGCTTTGATTGTCCTTCTTCTTTTTGTAAAGGATCCTGTGAATGAAAAATTCCAGCATAGAAAAATTAAGAAAAAATTAGTATTTAAGGACATTTTGGCTGAAACCCTTGCCCTCCCCCTTTCTTTTTGGCTCATTCTCCTTCTCAGCGGTCTTTTTATGACGTCTAATTTTTCGGGCGCATTTCTTATTTTACGAGCTGAACAGGCTGGGTTTGACATCCATCTGATACCGCTCGTCATGGTTATTCAGAACCTTGGTACAACTGCAACAGCCTATCCCGTGGGCTACTTTTCAGATAGAGTTGGTAGACGTTCTATGATGGGCCTAGGTATTTTTCTCACTGTTATTTCAAATCTATTTTTGGCTGAAAGTGCTTCTGTTTTCATGGTCTTAGCTGGCGTTCTTGTCTGGGGAGCTCAAATGGGTATTACCTCAAGCATTTTAGCAGCTTTCCTAGCTGACTCTACTCCTGAAGATGTAAGAGGTACAGCCTTTGGTCTTTTCCATCTTGTTAATGGAGTCGCTTTAATCATCGCAAACACACTTGCAGGGTGGGTTTGGAGTGTAGCCGGACCGACACACATGTTCTATACAAGCGCTATCATTTCCGCCTTTTCAGCCATTGTTTTACCCTTTATCCAAAAAAAAACGAGATGATAAAGCTTGCCAGATTCTTTTTCAAAAGTTATGACTTGCGGTAGTTGTATTTTAACCATAACTTAACTAAGATTTTTATAAAAGTGACTTGGGGCTCATCAATGAAGCAGAAAAATTATAAATTAACTACTCTAAGTTTCGCAAACAATCTCTTCTTTTCCTCTACCGTGGCACTTGCCCTTGTTTGCTTCGAGAGACATGAGGCACAAGGTAATAATGCTCCCGTCCCTGGATTAGCCATTGCTCGTTACGCACTCCCCACCATCTCAACACATACAGATCCTGTTAATCCCACAGGAACTCCTGTTGGAGCCAAAGTTGTAGAACTCAAAAAAATATTGCAAACTTCAGAAGCAGGGTCGGCAACCCTTACCCAATCAACACGTGACCTATATGAAAAGGCCATCACAGAGGTAAACCAGTATTACTTAGCAACCGGCGAAATAGAAGCTAAACTTCAATTAGGAAGTACGCCTGCCAATCCAAAACTCATAGAACTCCGCAACCAGGCTTTACAACAACTTGATCAAATCGCCAATACAATTGGTCAAATGAATGGGCTTATCTCAGGATTTTCGAATACGTCTCAACAAGTTAAAGTTCTCATTTCTCAAACCCAGGCTACCCTGCAGGTCCCCGGTGCTGTGGACGAGGATCATGCCCATCTCCTTTTAATTTCAAGCGAATTAAAACAACTTGACGGAGCTATTGCTCAAATTCTTAATATTTTGACTACAAACACCCAACGACAAAGTGAATGGCTAAATGAAGAACGCATACGATTTGCTAACCTTTCTTCAGCCATTGATAGAGGACAATTTAAGGTTCCAGCTCAGGGGTTAGCCATAAACACAGTCTTCCCCAGCCCCGAATTACTTCCTGATCTAAAATCTCATAAGAAGATCCATAATGCACACAAGCATCCCCACACTCATAGTGCTCATGAGTCTTCAAACCTTATAAAAGCGGAGTTGGAGAAGGAGCCCTCTTCAAAGAAACCAATCTCAAAAACTTCACCTGTACCATTGACGCCAGCACCACTCGCCTCATACAAGATGGAGCCTCAATCTATTGAGAAGGGTAAAGTGCAACCTAAAACCAATCCACCTTCTCTTTCATCTACCGTCCATGACGGCGAAACTTCGCCCAAAGATAAAGCAACTAAACAGCTTTCAAAAGACTCATCTAGTCCCTTATCTCTCACACCTCGTACTCCTGATAAAGCACCCTTACCCAAGGTAACTTTAGAAGCTCACCCTAAAATTCAAGCTTTACCTGAAAAAGCAAATGCATCCTCAGAAGTAAAAGAAGAAAAACAACCTGTTCTTTCTCAAAAACAACAAGACCTAGGAGCTACAGACGTTAGCTATGCAACAGCAGTTAACAACCGATCACCCTTAGGACTTTTAGAACCCAATCAAGACGTACGAAGCCAAAAATGGACTCTATTTTCGTCAGCAAAAAGAGGACTCAAAAGACCCACAGACAGTATTGACATTGTAAGCGTTGGCGATGGGAAAAAAGGCCAAGATGTCAAAAACGTCCTCATTGAAATGGGTCTTAAGCCGGATCAAATTAAAGTCATTTCCGCAAAAGCAGAAGAAGGCCAATCTGGAAAGATATTTCTCTTTAGGCAGTAGATTTAAGATCAAACATACATTTAATTTCAAGTGGCTGGTTTCTTAAAGCATTACATCGTGCTTTCCATAAAAATGATATCCCTTAAGGAAATCGAAAGAGTTATTCCATATTATAGGGATGACTAAGGAAAAATAGGATCAAGACACAAAAATCTCACTTATATTTCCTATAACTTCATTCGTAAAAAGAAAGGAAGTATTATTATGAAAAAGAAATTTATCAAACTCTTCGTTCTAACGATCACTGTTGGGGGGCTGAGCGCAGGATGTGCCAATGCTCAGCGAAGTTGTGATGATAATTGCTGGAATTCTTGTATAAGTAATGATGAATTTGAAAACTGTCTGTGGCAATGCTGTGAAATGTAGAGATATAAGATCTAAATCTCGAAAGGAGAGTATTTTTATCTCTCGGTTATTCTCCACATAGACTTGAGGGGTTTTTCTGTTTTCATAAGGTATTTTTCTAGCTTGGAGAAGGAAATGTTACTCGTAAGCATCAGAATATAACCCTGCGAATAACACTTCCTTCTTAAAAAAACATGAACTGCTCTATATCTTTAAACAAAGGAGCTACGTTAGCAACTTGTGTTTATTCTTTTGTTTTTCATACAACCTTATTCAAAAGTGCAATCAATTTACTTTTCTCAGCCCGATCTAGAATACTAAAAAAATCTTCATCAATTCCTTCCACAACAGGAACAAGTTTTGAGACAAGATCTTTTCCTTTGGAGGTTAAACTCACCCATTTGGCTCGCGTATCTTTCTGGCTCTCCATCCGTGTGATATATCCTCCTGCTATGAGTTTCTTAAGAGACTTGGAAACGGACATCTTATCCAACTTTGAAAGGCGGGAAATAGCGACTTGAGTTGGCTCCTCTTTATGTTCTTCAAACCAGAGTAGAACGGCCATAATGACAAATTGAGAATGCGAAATTTCATAAGCATCAAGAGCTCTCTTAATCAACCTTTGCCACGTAACTGTTGTTTGCCAGAGTAAAAAGCCAGGACTGTCCTCAGGGGCTTCATATCCAAAGGCAGATTCACCCTTCATGGGACTTCTTTGCAAGTTTAACAAGAGCTTCCATTTCTTGGGGAACGGAATCAGCCACATGTTGAGCAACGAGCTTGACCCATAGAAATGTGAGAGGCCCTTTTACGACTAAGGTATTTGTGAGCATAAGTCCCTCTTTTGTTTCCTCTGCTTCATGGGTATCATACATTTTGGCACCAAAAAATGTCGTACAATCTGTAAACCTTCGTCCTTCCTCAAGCTCGGTAATTTCAATTTTAACGGCAGAGGCTCCTTTAGGTTTTAACATAAAATGATTACCTACGGTAAAGGGGCCTTCCATTTTACAATAATCTAAGTCTCCATGCCATTGAGGCCAATGATTAATATCCGTCCATATTTGCCAAATGTCTTCTTTTTTTAGGTCTTTGCATATTACTTTGTGAGATCGTATCCACATTTTCTTCTCCATAATGCAACCCTATATATTGTATACAAGTTTACTACATAGTCAATATGTTTTGAAAGACATTTCCATTGGGAGCAATTATCACCTGCATAAAATAAGTATGTCAGGATTCTGATTAAAACAACTTCTTAAAAGATTGATTTACTCTGCTTAAAATTAACTGACTTTCTTTCATTTCATTCTTGTCATTCAAGGTTACTGCAACAACAGGAAATCCACTTGGATTTTCTCTTCCTGAAAAGCTAAGACCCGGAAATAATTTCCACGTACATGATCCGCTTTCGATTTCATTAAGTTCTTGTATAACATGTGATAATTCAGGCCAGTCAATAAGATGAGGATCTTTCATTGAGGGAGAAAGAAGAAGCCCAGGTGGGCGCCATAGATTACACGTATCAGCCCACACATACCCTGGATACCAAAGACTATAGTGGATACCTCCATCCGTTTCGATTGCAAGCAATTGTATTTTCTCTTCATCCAACCGATTGCGCACCTGCGGCCAAAAAGCAACCCGTTCAGAGAGGGGTTCATTAAAATGAGGAACTTGTAAATATGAGCTGACATTCTTATTTGAGAGGGTCTTGGGCACATAATATGTTACCAGTCGATGGGAAATTTCTTGCCTTTGAATTGTTCCCTGTTTGACTAAAGAAATTTGCTTTTCAAGCATTTCTTGCACAGGGGAAATAATTTCAGACAATTTTAAGATCTTTAAGATTGATTCAAAGCAAGTTTCATAGGCTTTTTGAAGATCAACCTTTTGTGTCTCAAGACGACGATAAAGAAGAGTTAGCTCCTGAAAGAGCGTGAGGGACTTTCCTTCCGACCACGCCCAAAAATCACCTGCTTTTGCTGTATTGATAAGAACATCCCGATACTGGAGGGACACCGTAGGGTAACTTAAGGCAAAAACGGATAGGAGCCCATCAATATCTAAATGGTTGTTGATAACTAAATCATAGGAAGGTGTTTTCTGGCTTTTAAGAAACTTAAAACAGATTTCTGTCGAAGTGCCTGCTTTAAAACGTTTTTCAGTTCGGTTAGGGATCCAATGGCTGAGCTCAATGTCAACGCCTTCTCGAAAATCTGCTCCCGCCGTTCCATCAACATAGATTGTACATTTAGAATCAGGTCTTTTGATTTTTGATCCTTTTACATAAAAACACTTTTCTGGTTTCATTATCTTATCTCCTTGGTGGTGAAGAAACTTATCTTACTCTGAAATGATTATTTATTGACCAAACTGACAATATATCGTAATTAAGTTGATAGAATGTCTGAGATCAGTAAAAACTTGAGCTCAAGCCTTGAATACTTGAGAAAAGCCCGTGGACTTACGCAAGATCAATTGGCAAAGATCTCAGGAATCCCGCGCACAACTCTTTCTCATATGGAATCGGGCGGAGGGAACCCTTCTCTAAAAACACTGAGTAAGTTGGCACTCGCATTAGGCGTGCCTTACGAAGAACTCCTTATAACCCCCAGGCCCTCTTGTATTTTGATCCGAAACCATGAGCTAATAAAACATCTAAGATCACAAGGCCAAGTCAAAAAAGTAGAGTTGCTTCCTAGGCCCATACCAGGTCTTCAATTCGAACGGCTTGAATTTCAAAACTATGCCTTATTAGTAGGAACACCCCATTCCAAAGGAACACGAGAATATTTTACATGCACTAAAGGGCGCATTTCTGTGACTGTTGAAGGGGATAGCTATTCTCTTGATGAGGGAGATGTGATGGCATTTCCCGGAGACCGTAAGCACACTTACCAAAATTTAGAAGGAATTAAAAGCGAAGGTATTAGTATTGTGGTTTTGCACTGCCCTGATGAGGAATCAAGAAAAAAAAGGTCATAACCCTCCGTAAGAGGATTAATCCCCCCTTTTGGGAGGGGGGAGAACCAATTTTATTGATGTTTTAAAGCATAAGCTCTTTCAAATGGACTTAGATTATCCGTGTTACCGTTCATGGCGCTTACAAACCTCATCTGTTCAAATACAATCTCTACTCGCGAAACTTCTTTTTTTGAGGGTTGAGATTTCCCCGTTTTCTTAACCGGAGTTCTTGTCACATATGCATCCATCGGCCCCCAAATGACGTCTTTTCCAGCTTCAGCTTCTGATCCCAAGGTTAGAGCTAACACCAAACCACTCATTAATAAAATACTACTTTTAACCATCGTATACTCCTTTTGCATTAAGAAACTGAAACAATAATTTTGATTTATTGAAAAATCAACAACTTTCATTTAAATATTATTTAAAATTTAAATTAATTTATTTTTTATTTAGTGCGCAAAAAACAAACGACGTAAACTGGGCATTTTTCCGTCCCTTAAAATTGGATAAAACTCCCTCAAATTGCTTCTCTATAGGAAATTGTCTTTCCTAAAATTTAAGCGGCCAACAAGAAGCTAAAGATTATAAGAATGATAGTTCGTAGATTTAATGGGGGTCTCTCTTAAAAATTAGACCGGTTTTACACCGATAATACCAACCGTTTCTTTTCCATCAAAGCAAGCATCTTGGGGAATGTTCCTTTTAGAAAAGAGAGAGCATTTTTCAATTTTAAACCCTGCTTTAAGAAAAGATCTTTTAAGCACTTTATCATCAAGGAAATGAATGGCATCAGGCAAATGTTCTTGTCTCTTGCTCATGTGTTGTCTGACACAATCAAGTTCACCTGGCCAATTATGGTTTTGTGCAATCCGTTCATGAACAATTGGAATGATTTTTCTAAACAATTCCTTGTATACGGTTTCCGCAATAATATAAACTTTTGCTCCGGGTTTTAGCCATTTAAAGACTTTTGACAACCCCATCTCAATCTCATCTCCTGTTAAAAAATTGAGAACACGAGAAATCAAAACAGCCCCAAGACTATTTTCTTTAAAATTGGTTTCCTGCGGAAAGCGTGCTAAATTGAAAGTGACATGATCTTTCAGCTCCGCAGGAATATTTTGAGCCAATAGATCTAAATGGGGTTTATATATGTCATTCGCAATAACATAAGCTCCCATTTTAAGAGAGTCTAACACTGTCACACCGTAAGCAACACCAATATCAAGAACAGGATCTTTAATGTGGGGAAGGGATTCAATATACGTTCTTAAATATTCATTCACGAAAGGACTGTATCTTTCATACATATACCCCATCCCATTCAGTGTAGGGACGAGGTTATAGAGTTGCCTTTCTCGCTCTTCTTCAGCATTTAATGGTAAATTTAACTTTAAAGTCAGCTCCATATGTATACTACCAACCTTTATTTTTAACTTGTCTTTTTAGAAAATTTTAATATCTTTGCCACTACCTATCACATAAAAGAATTAGGCGGCAAGTTTTTTAGGCGCCCCTTCTATAAAATCTAAACCCTCATTCTCCGCAACATTTATGGAGACTACGGCAATCCAGCCACATAGTCCTGAAAACATAAGATAGAGGGCTGGGGAAAAGGTTAAACCCTGCGCGACAAGCCAGGAAACAATCAAAGGAGCCGTTCCTCCAAAAACAGCCACCCCTAAAGAATAGCTAAAAGCAGAGCCACTGTAGCGCTCAGCCGGGGGAAACAACATAGGCAAGACTGAAGAACAGATTGCCACATATGGCATGCTTGTTAAGCAAATAAGCGTTTGACAAGCTAGGAAATAGGTAAAGCTCTGAGTATCTTGCATTATGTGAAATAGAGGGAAAGCGGCTAGAATCGTTGCTATAGCGGACCAGGACATAAGTTTTGTCCGTCCAATTTTATCAGAAAAATAACCCGCTATGGGGAGAATGATCACCCACAAGAGCATCAACGATGTGCTAAGTATCATGATTTGTGAGGTTGTGAGGCTAAATTTATCTTTATATTGTGGATTCATATAGATAACAGTTAAATAATAAGGAATTGTCGTATTCATCCCAATTCCTACACCTGATAAAATGCCTTTAAAGTGGTCTTTAAACACTGTAAAAATAGGCACTTTTAAAATGGACCCTGTTTTTTCTATTTCTTGAAAAGCAGGCGTTTCTATGAGTTTGCGGCGGAGAAAGTAGACAAAAACACCAAAAGTACCTCCTAAGAAAAAGGGAACTCTCCAAGCCCATGAAGGCATGGAGCCCATTGTAAAAGTAGCTGCAACAAAAGTGCCCGCAAGAGCTCCAACAAACCCAATAGCCACAAGAATACTCCCTGCAAATCCCGCCGCATTCTTTTGCACATGCTCACGGATGAAAATCGCAGCTCCGCCATATTCGCCTCCCAAAGACACACCTTGAAGGAGGCGGAAGATAATTAACAGGATAGGAGCAGCGATCCCAATCGTATCATATGATGGGAGACACCCAATTCCAAAAGTTGGGATAGAGATTAGAAGGATTGAACTCAAGAACGCAATCTTCCTTCCAAACCGGTCGCCCAAATGACCAAAGAAAATGCCCCCTAAGGGCCTCATAATAAAACCAGCGGCAAAAGCTCCAAAACTAGAAACCAAGGAGGCAGTTGGGTCATCAGAAGGAAAAAAAATAGGAGCCAACATAAAAGCAAAATAGCCATAGAGATAGCTATCAAAATACTCAACGATGTGTCCAGCTGATGTGGAAAAAATAATAAGGTTTCTTTTCATATTTACCCTGTGAATTTCTTTAAAGTTTTATCATAAACAATATTTTTCCTAAATTTAGTTGCATTTTTTCTTAAGACAATCAAGAATGATTTTAGTGTATGTATCAAATTTTAGGTTGCTTTGGGGGGAGGGTGTTAGAATGAATTGGGAAAGGCTTAAAGTTTTCCATCAGGTTGCACGAACGGGAAGTTTCACAAACACTGCATTTCAAATGAATATCAGCCAATCTTCCTTAAGTCGCACGATTATGCAATTAGAACATGAATTAAAAACCCGTCTTTTTCACCGCTTGCCCCATGGTCTAGAGCTGACTCCACAAGGTAAGAATTTGTACACAGTAACCACACGCATGTTTTATGAAGCTGAAGCTGTAGAGAACCTCTTTACCCAAGAAAAAAATGATCCTGCAGGACTTTTGCGTATTATAACAACAATCTCCCTTGCCTCCATGTGGTTTCCTTACTATACACCTGGGTTTTGTGAAAAATATCCTGATATGCGGCTGATTATTACAGGTAATGATGACAACTTGGATTTAAACCTAAGACAAGCTGACGTTTCAATTAGAACCTTTATTCCCCAACAGCCTGACCTTATCCAAAACTACCTCCTCACATTTACCCCTAAATTTTTTGCAAGCCGTAACTATCTTAATAAACATGGGGAACCAAAAACAATCGAAGATTTGGATAATCACCGCCTACTCACCTATGCTGATTATCATGTCCATCCCTATGGCAATAGCCTTCATTGGGTTTTGAATGCGGGAAGAACGATGGAGAATCTGAGAAAACCATTCTTGCGGGTAAATACAGGCCCTGGACTTTTGAAAATGGCGGAGCAAGGTATGGGAGTCTTAGCTATGTCCGATCAATATCCTGCGGTTCAGGAATCTTCACTCATTCCCATTCTGCAAGAATATGAAGGGCCAGGAACAAAAGTATATTATTCATATCCTAAACAAATGAAGGGGTTTAAACGCATAGAGGTTCTTAATACCTATTTACAAGAAATTCTCAATAAAAAGGAAGCCCAGGGAAAACTAAAAACGACTTAGGAGTTGCCGTAAGAAAACCGAGGATATTTTTTCTTGCAAAAAAGACATACCACACGAAAGGAATGCTTTTTTGATACGCATGAGCTTCATTTTCAAGGAAATTCTTCTGACACCATGTAAAATTTTAAGTTTCATGAATCCTTCTAGACCGCAGATATGCTGGTGTTTCTTACCAGTTTGTCTTTTATGCATACCAGAAATATCATACTAGCACTTGGATTCAATTCCTATTGCTTTTATTCTTCTTGTAGTTGGTATCGCTTGGTAAGATTGTTTTAGATGGTAATGAGTCTGGTGTTTTAAAGAAGAATGATGGTGGTGGTTGTGTTATACGTTTCTGTCGTTTAAAGCTACGGATCCCTAGAGACTGCAACCTCTCGAGATTTTTAGCCTCCATATTTCTCGAGGCCAGGATTTAGTCCTGGCCCTTTTTATTTTTCTTTTCATCCGGGTTAAAAGAGAGACGTAATATACTACCCCTCAAACGACAAAAAAAGTAGGGGGCATATTAGCTGTGAAAACAAGTAAACATTTGATTTTTTAAAAAAGGGCAAATCCCTTCAGTTATGTATTGCCTCAATACCTCCTAAAATTTCTGAAATATAAAAATAAAAGTAAAATTCTCTTGAGAACATTTCTCCAAAGCATTATTCTGCAAAAGATTCCATGAATTGCTTTTTAAATGACAAATAATGTCATCTTAAGTGCTATCAAGGAGAATTAAGAAACAAAAATGCTCACGAATCAATTTCCAGAAGTTTTTCTCTCAAACAAAAAAATTGCAAATAAGACTGCGCGAGAGCTCAAGAAAGGTAACATCCGCAAGATTGGCCCTCGTTTGTATACAACAAACCTTAGAGATTCTCCTGAATACATTATTAAGAAGCATTTATAGATCATTGTTTCTGAATATTTTCCAGATGGACTTATTGCCGGTAGAACAGCTTTGGAAAATGCACCCGCTAAAGATGGATCGATCTTTTTAATTTCTGAAAGGAAAAGAGATGTACTGCTTGCAGTCTATACTCTCAAACCAAGGATCGGAATGCCGCTTCAGGAGAGCGACCATCTATTTATTAGCCATCTTAAAATTTGTTCCCAAGCACGATCTTTTTTAGAAAACATGCGACCTTCACGGATGAGTGGGAAGGTTTCCCGAACGTTATCTCAAAAAGAAATTGAAGAAAAATTTGAGAGAATCTTAGTTAGCGGAGGAGAAAAAGCCCTTAACAAACTGAGAGAAGAGGCAAAATTCCTAGCCATCAAACTTCACCTTAAAGACGAGTATAAAAAACTGGACATGCTCATCGGCACGCTCCTAGGAACGAAAGAAGGAGCGTTATTATCTGAAATCACAATTTCTCGCACAAAAGGTCTACCTTATGATGCTAAGAGGGCAGATTTCTTTGAAAATTTCTACTCTGTATTGAAAAATCTTGCTCCTCAATCGCGATTGAGGCTGAATCCAACCGAAGGAGCAAGAACAAACGCTTTCTATGATCCTAATACAGCCGATTTAGAAGGAATCCGTTTACGAATAGAATAAAGATACCCTTCTAATTAACCTCCTCTAAAAATCATACCCCACCCTAACGAGGGCATCGCCGAGGTTTTGGCCGCTGCCGAGCTGGGCTGAGACGTTCGCAATAATGTAGAGGCCCTTTGCAAA
>JAIEMB010000020.1 GCA_019752515.1 Alphaproteobacteria bacterium
TTCCTAAGACATAAAGTAAGCAATCTCCATCTCCTAAGACATTATAAAAAGACGCTCTTACCATAGCCCCTTCATTTCCATCTTTGTGAGTTAATTTCCTTTCTTCTTCATTATTTGGAAACACTTCTGGAATTGACCCCAAAAGAGCATCGCGAATAAACTGCTGGGTAGTTCTCTCTATATAAGGATAGATCTGATGATGCTGTAGGAAACCTTCTCTTTGCTCTGTCTTAAAATTTAGACCATGAAAAATAATATCATGAGCGATTCTTTCAAGTCCTACATGCTGAATTTGTGCAGTTACAATAGAAGGAATCTTAGCATTTACTTCTTCTCCGAATTGAAGATGAGAAGACTCCTTCTCTGCTTCGATCTCTTTTCTTTTTCCTAGGGGCGAGGATTGTGATGATGGTATAGCTCGTTGATCATCAAGATAACCTTCAGTAAACATTGCCCATGTACCCTGTACTCCCCACAGTAAAGCTGTAGACATTAAAAGTGACTTTTTAAGAATACTCATAAAATCTCCTTGTCGTTTTTTTCTTCACTCATAAGTCTGATAAAGTCTCGTTATCATTTGAAAACAGTTCTAAGCTTCCTTGTTGGGCAGACCGCAGCACATTTTCCTTATTTGTGCTGGTGGAGAGCCTTTCAAATAAGCGTTTTTTGATAAAGTGATTAAGCAAAGAAGGGGGCCAATTGCTATTGTTTGCTTCTTTTTCATAAAAATTTCTAGCTTGAGGACATCTTACATGTATTAGAAGACGGTAATGATTCCAAGTAAGAGAAGATTGAAAATAGGGAGTTCCTATGACTCTATTTAGAGCTTTATTCTGAGAGGAAAGTGAATAAGTAAGGTAGAATTTGCAACTCTCTTCCAAAGTTAAAAAATCAAATTGTTCTCCCAGCTCTTTTGTTAAGCGCTCAGAAAGTTGGGATAACAACTCATGATGATCTTCATCATTCGTAACTTGCTGTTGTTCATATTCAACAATCAGTCTACCGATTTTCCAATGGAGAGCGAGGTTGAGAAAGTCAGACCCTTGTAAAATAGGGACTTGTACCTGATGAAAAAGGAAAGAAATTTCCAGATAGAGTTTCTCTATTTCTATAACTGAAAAAGAATGTACCACACTTTGTCGTCGGCCCATAAACTCCCTGTATTTTTATTTTTTAACTTTATAATGGATAGGGTATCAAAGATCCAAGTTAAATTCAATTATCATAAAAGTACCTTTTCAAATTGTGAGGTTTAATGTTCTGAATCTACCTCCATTAAAACATCGTCAGCCTTATATAAATAAGTTATACATACAGTATGATGAATGAAACAGAATCCCCCGCTATTATCTGGTTCCGCAAGGATTTAAGGCTCTGGGACAATCCCGCTCTAACTCAAGGTGCTGAGTTTCCTATCATTTCTCTCTTTATCTTGGATGATGAAGACCCTTATAATCCTGGAGGCGCTTCCCAATGGTGGCTTCATAAAAGTTTAATTTCTTTACAAAATTCATTAAATGCATATGGACTAAAACTGATTTTACGGCGAGGAGCTCCTTTAAAAATCCTTGAAGAAATAATCATTTCTCACAACGTATCTGCACTTTACTGGAATCGTAGTTATGAACCTTATGCTATAGAACGAGATAAAAAAATTAAGGAATTTTTTAACTCTCGCCTAAAATGTCAAAGCTTTAATGCTTCTCTCCTTGCTGAACCCTGGACACTTAAAACCCAAGGGGGTACTCCCTACCAAGTTTTTACTCCTTATTGGAAAGCATTAAAGGCTTTAGGAGGTTTTTCTATTCCTTTACCACTTCCAAAAAACCTTAAAGGATACAAGGAAGCTATCTATTCCGATGACTTAGAAAGTTGGGCTCTACATCCTCTTCATCCCGATTGGTCACATGGTTTAGAAAAAGAATGGATGCCAGGGGAAGAGGGAGCACAGAAGAACTTATCTTTTTTTATAGATAATATTCTTCATACCTATCAAAAAAACCGTGATTTCCCAGATTTATAGGCAACCTCAAAGCTATCCCCTCATCTTCATTGGGGTGAGATAAGTCCTCAACAAATTTGGCATTCTACCTTGAATAGCTATTTAGGAACGCTTAATGATGATGGATGGACTTTTTTAAGTGAAATTGCATGGCGTGAATTTTCTTATTATTTACTTTATTATTTTCCCGAACTTCCTCAAAAATCTTTACGTAAGAAATTTAACCAGTTTCCTTGGAACACGGACAAAAACTCTCTTTATAAATGGCAAAAGGGTATGACAGGATATCCTATCGTTGATGCAGGTATGCGCCAACTTTGGCATACAGGATGGATGCACAATCGGGTTAGAATGATTACAGCTTCTTTCCTCGTTAAGGATCTGCTGATTCCTTGGCAAGACGGAGCCTCATGGTTTTTGGATACTTTAGTAGATGCAGATCTTGCGAGTAATTCTGCAAGTTGGCAATGGGTTACAGGTTGTGGAGCAGACGCTGCTCCTTATTTCCGTATTTTTAACCCTGTGACTCAAGGACAAAAGTTTGATTCTCAGGGACAATACGTGCGCCATTGGATTCCTGAGTTAGCTCTTCTTCCTGATAAATATATTCATAATCCATGGAATGCCCCAGCACATATTCTTAAATCCGCAGGAATTAAATTAGGCGATACGTATCCTTTTCCTCTTGTTGATCATGCAAAAGCTCGTCTTCATGCACTTGAAGCTTTTGAGTTTACAAAAACTCCTATAATAACCCGAACTATATTTAAGAAATGAGATTAACTAACTGAAAAAATTTAGAGATTTTCTGTTTTGTAAAACATATGGAGATACTTCAATGGAAATATGATTACGATAGTTCGTTCTGTTTTGTGACGATTTTTGTAAAGGTTTTTGAACCCTGATATAGCAAACAATGTTTTCAGATGGACTGATTCGACGCTGCTAATCTTGCCGTTTGAGTTTTCTCTGAACCAAAGAAGCAGCTATAGATGTTCAGGCAATCAATTCGCATCATGGGTGGTCAGGATGAACTTCATCACCTCTTTTCATTCACAAAACATGGAAAGCTGCTTCAGGATTTTTAACTGAAACATGAATACTTCTTCTTTAGAGAGATCAAATACAGGTTTCTTACTCGACTCTTATACTTTGTTTGTGGAGTTACCAAGTATAATTTTTTGGGAAAGATGCTGTTAAATAATGGATTGCATCAACATTATCTTATAGATATATTTACACTTTATATTCATCAGAAAAGGTAAATAAATTGAACCGTTCATAAATTTTTTTATGTTTGTTTATGGTTTACTCACTTTCTAATGTCAAATATACGCGTGAACTTGGCCATAAAACTACTAAAATACCCAGCGTTTTCTCCCATCAGCTGCGGATAGCTATTTATTCTCTGGCCGCAGGGGTAAGAAAAATCAAGAGGAAGCATTTTAAAAAAAATATCGGGTTATGTATTAGGTCTATAAGTAGCTTGTACGATTTTTAAACTTTTCTACTTTCTCGCCGTGTGTAATCCTTTTAATGAAACGGAGAAGAAAAAAATGAAAAAAAACATTTCATATTTATTTGGTGTTTTGCTGTTATTAAATCCTAATGATGCAACTGCTACTTTGCCAGAAATTCTCGAGCAAGATAGATCCCTTAAACCTTACTTGAGAAGATTTCTTTCTACTACTAGTTTGCAAATGGATACTAAGCTATTTAAGAAGATGGAATCAGCTAGAGCATATAAATTGCTCGATTTTGAAAAAATGACGGAAGAGCTATTCAAAGAAAAAGCATGGATACCTCAAGCAAGTAAGATTAAAAACGCCACTTTACAAGAACTATTTCAGCCTTATTCACAAGAGCCATCTGCTTTAGATGTGCAAATGATCTTTTTAGCTAATATGCTCTATGAAATTGGAAGAATGCAAGGTAACGATACTGAAAACTTTACCCATGTAAAACGTGCTGCAACAATGGGTCATGCGGGTGCTCAATATAAGATGTTTTTAGTTGCCTATCAACAAGGACAAGAGGAAGAAGCAAAAGATTATTTATTTTGTTCAGCGGCACAAAGTAATTTAGGAGCTCTAATAACTCTCAGCAAAATTTATCAAGGGTTCTGGGAGATTGACATTCAGCGAAACTTAGATATGGCTCAGCTACTTTGTGAAGAGGCAAACTATGCCTTTGAATTGTCACCTAATGATAATATTGCTTTATTTAGGCATGCGGTCGAACTCTATATACTTGATCGCTACAATGAAGCTTTTGAAAAATTTATCTGTTGTCTAAAAATAGATCGATCTAATTCTATACTATTTCCTCATCATGTTTATACAATTAATGAAATTAACCAGCCCCGTATAATCGACAAAATTGAGAGCCTATATAGTGATTCTTTCCATAAAATAATTAATGCAATTTTAGCAATTGATCGCGAATATATGCAGATTATTAATGCTAACAATCTTTGTCATGAAGCCGATAAATTGGAGAGATTTGGAAGTGGACATATCGGCTTATTACAAAAAAATAGCAGCAAAATTCCAGATCAGTGTCTTGCATTCATAGCCAATAGAGCTCAAATTTATAAAGAAGATTGGATTAAATTTAAAGGGTCTTTAGAATATCAACCAAATATTGCTAACCTAACTCAAATAATCGATTTGCTAATAAAATTTGGGCGCCTTGATGAGGCTCTTCCTTATTGTAATCGTTTTGTGGAGCTGTGGCCTAACCATGCAGAAGCTTTGAAACTTCGAGGAATTGTATTAGATAAATTAGATTGTAGTAAGCAAGCGCTTGCTCATTATAATGATTCCTTAAAGCTAAGGCCTAATGACGTCCCTACGTTGATGAGTAGAGGGAATTTATTTAAACATCTTGGGTGTCTTAACGAAGCGTTAGATGATTATACACAAGCCTTAGAATTAGATCCTAACAATCCAGCACTACTTAATAATCGAGGTCAAATATTCTATAATCTGGGTTACTATCAAAAAGCCGTTGTGGATTTTAAACATTCTATAACCTTTCATCACCCAGACTCACAAACGCTTACTAATTTAGGAATAGCGCTATATCATTTAGGGTTTTATGAGGAAGCGCTCTTAGAATTGAATCATTCTTTAGTACATCGGCCTAATCATAATTTTACACTTGTTAACCGTGGAAATACTCTAGCTCAACTGGAGAGATATGCAGAAGCTTTAGAGGATTACAATCATTCAAGAAAAGAACAACAAAACAATCCAACTTTTCTTTCTAATCGTGGCTGGGTGTTAGATAATCTGGGCCATTATGATGAAGCATTAGTTGATTATACATATTCCTTAAATTTACGTCCTAATCATGCAATCACGTTGAATAATCGATCCAGAACCCTTAATAACCTTGGACGTTATTTAGACGCTTTAGTTGATTGTGATTATTGTTTAGAGCTGGAACCAAACTTTGAAGCTGCAAAAGCTAATAAAAAAAGCATCCTCCATACAATTATTCACAACAAAAAACATGAAATAAATTTCAATATATTCAATTTTTCTTTTGCAAGAACTGTATTCTTATTTCCATATAACCTTATTACAAGATTTTTAGGTTTTGGGTTGCAGTTTTTGCCTAATCGATTATGGCGACAACATGAACCTGAAGTTTCTACTCCTCCGAATACCTTAAAAGATGCACTCGTGAGACAGAAAAAAAAACTGGATCAAGAATATAAACGAGCTAGTCGTTTAGAGGAATCGTTAGATGAACAAAAAGAATATTCAACAGCTTTGGAAAGCGATTTAGCTAAAGCTACTCAACAAGTAAGTGCATTAAATAAGAATTTAGAAAAACAACAAAACCAATCTCAAATAAAATCTGAGCGAATTAGGCAATTAGAAGGAGATTTAAAAAAATATAAGCGAAAGGTTGATGGATCAACAGAATTAACTTCAAAACAAAATCGACTAATCTACGAATTAAATGAAAAAGTTGAAGATTTGCAACAACAAATAGTCATTCTTCAAAGCAACTTAGAACAAGATAGTACTTTAAAAAAACAATATGAGCTTCAAAAACAAACTCTTGAGGGAAGCTCTCGACACATAGCTCAATTAGATGAAGAATTAAAGAAAGAAAATTTTAAAATAGTAACTCTTGAGAAACAAATCCGTATTGCTAAAAAGAAAATGTCAACGCAGCAAGTTGAGCTGGAAAAAAGTGATATTTTAAGAAAAAAATTAGATGAAGAAACAAAGTTAGTCAAAGAGGCCTCCTTACAAGTTACTGATTTAGAAAGAAATTTAAAAGAGACATTAGAGAAAGTCGCTTCTTTAAGCTCTAAAATAGAGCAACAATTTCAATTGACCTCACTACAAGAGCAAGAAAATGAACGTCTGAGGCATCAATTGCAAGAAGTTCTAAAGCAAGTCACAGAAAACGGCTCTTTAAAAGAGCTCTGTGATACTCAAATGCAGAAAATACACTTTTTGCGAGCTGAATTGACAAGAAATTATCAGCAGACATTGATTGTACAGCCAGCTATTGTAATGGAAGCAACACCAGTCATTCAATTACCTTATAACGTTCGCCACGTATTACAACACTTTATACGTGAAAACCATCATGTATTAATCGTAGGTGGTGCTGTCCGGGATTACATCCTTAAGAGGATTCCCGCAGACATTGATATCATTACGAGTATGCCACCATATATTTTTATAGAGGAATTAAAAGAATATTGTATCCATACTAATCCTTATGTTTCTGGGCTTTATCAAATGTCAATTGAAGGTCTAAAAATTGACATATCCTACTCTGATACAGAAGTGTTTTATTCTGAGGCCGCATTTTTAAAAGATGCAATATCGAGGGTATTTACAGTGAATGCATTATATTGTGATCTCAATGGTAAGATATATGATCCTACTCAAAGAGGGATTGCTGATCTGCTATATTATCCAACACTACGTTTAATTAGTGTTGAGAGCAATTGGTTTGAGAAAGATCCCTATTTAATGTTAAGAGCAACCCGGCTAGCAGTTCAAAATGAGTTAATAATTCCATTAGAAATTAAAAGATTAATGAGACAATCTGCGGTTTCACTTAACCAATGTGACCCGCAACGACTTTTTGTTGAATTTAAACGTCTTTTTTTAAGGGGTTTTGCAGCTAAAAATTTTGAGCAACTTATGGAACTAGATTTATTAAGATTTGTTTTTCCTAAAACCGTTGAATATCTATTAAGTTCTTACGGGGTTAATTACTTAGAATGGTTGCGTAGCGAATTACATCTAACAGATCAATTAATTATGAGGCAAGAACCAGCTTCCATAAATTATATTTATGCTATGTTTCTAACAGGAAGTGTTTTGTCAGCATTAAATCAATCATCTGTCCCTTTATCTGATATTGATCAAGTTATTGATAAGGTAGTAAGTGAGATGTTTCAAGATTATTCAAGAACAGATTTTTTAGAAAAAATAAGAAAATTGACATCGAGATTTGTAAGAAAAATGCTTTTACCTGAGACGCATAGCGACCTCCCGAATTTGAGTAGGTAGCTAAGCTTATTAATGCCTTTTTTCATGTTAAAAAAGATTTAACCTTCAATTATTAGATGTTTTGAGAGAAAATGATAGGGTAAAAAAGTTTATTTTTTCTAATTGACTTTCATTATAAATATCTTGAGAATTAATAAAAAATATAAGGAGAGCATATGATATATCGCACATTTCTAATTCTATTTCTTTTTACTTCTCAGGTAATGGCTATGGGAAATGATTTTGAAGAAACAAGTTATTGTAGTAGAGCTGCTAGAAAAGTACAAAACTGGTCTTATCAACTGTTATCCGCGACAGGAGCTTGGGATTATATTATTGATGGTTTTAAACCCGCACGTGTTAAAGCCATGGATCTCCTTGACTTACAGCCTAATGATAAAATCTTATTTATAGGAGAGGGCAGCGGACTAGATTTTGAGGTTTTGCCGGAAGAAATAACAAAGGAACATGTATGGGCTCTTGACTACTCTTCGGAGATGGTTAAAGCCGCTAAGAGAAAAGCGCAGCTATTAGGATTTTCTGAAGATCAATGCATTGCTGGAGATGCCCAAGCTTTACCTTTTAATGAAGAGAAATTTGATAAAATATTTTTTCCTTTATCCTTAGGGTCAATCCCTAACCCAACATTAGCTCTTGGAGAAGCAGAGCGTGTTCTCCTCCCTAATGGAAAGATTGTCATCCTTGAAAAGCTGGTAGATGATAAAGCCTCGATTTCATATGCACGTAGGTGCGTTAATTTTTTTACACGATTTATCTTTGCTGATATTAATCGGAATTTAACTCAAATGAAAGGTTCTGAGTCTCCTCTTAAAATTATTAACTATGAAAGTACACAAGGGATTTTAACAGGTCTTTTTGGAAAGATCGTCAGTCCTTATTATCGCTTAGCTGTATTAGTGAGAGATAATGATTATCCAGACATCACAGCACTTGAAGCCAGAATAGACCAACATCCGAAGGTAGAATAATAAAGATGCCTTTATAAAAAAATTACTTTTACGAATTTCTAAATTGGACTCATTATTATATTGTCTACTTCTACATGTATGCGTACAAAAGTATATGGGATAATTATGAATTAAAAAATAAAACTGTTTTTGAGTTACACTCAGGGCTTTTGACGCATATCAATAAAAAATTTTAATCCAATTTAAGTCCTTATGAAAAGTTGTACCCATTAAATAAAATAAGAAGAGAGATATATGAATAAAAAAGAAAACCTTCAAAAAAAGAAATACATTTACTTTACTAAGATATATTTGGCATTTTCTGCTTGCAGTATACTGAGTATAAACGATTCTCTCTCAATGTTTAATGAAGAAGAAGAAACACCTAAGGTCCTTATTAAATCTCAGAGACCAGACCCTTCCAAACGTTCTGCAATAGAATTAATTCAGGTAAGCAATGATGATCCCCATGAAAGAACTTTTATTCAAATAGAGGATGATGACCAGCAACCTAAGATAGAGTTAGCGCACTTGGTTATGAAGGAAGCCGGACAAGAAGACAGCTATCTCTATTCCTTCATCCAAAAATATCTTGTCAACAAAGAAGAGATTCCAGAAGCCCAACTTAACAAAATTCTGCGCAGAGGCATAAAAGGGGTTTCTGTTGTGCTTGGTGGTTTAGCAGGCATTCCTTACTTTGCAGTTGGACGAGATGCCGGTGGAGACAATGAAATCGTGAGTTGGGGTGTAGGGCTTACTAACACGGTAGCAATATCAGGGATAGGATCATGGTCTTATTTTAATCTTGTGAAAGGCTTAGATCCTCAATCCTCTGAGGAAAAAGCTTTGCTTCAAAAAAGAAAATTTACTCTCCCTGCACATCTTGCATCCCATGCCTTAGGTTTAGTTGTAGCTGTTCCAACTGGGTATATGGCCGCTAGGTATAACACTTATAAATGGCTCGCCCTTATAAGTTTTGGTACGGATTATACTCTTAAAACAAATGGTTTCCTAACTTTATTGAATCACGTTACCGCTCCAGGCAGTCGTGTTAAAAAATGTTTTTCATTGAAAGATAAAGAAGAAAGCGAAATAGAAGCTTCAGTTCTGGATACGCAGCAACTTATAATAAATCATCTATCTAAAAAAACCATTCCTACCCTTCTTACCATGCGTGATGAGGAAAGAGAACACCTCATTGCTTCACTTTACCAAACCGAAAATCAGACAGTTGAAAATTACCTTAACTCTCTCTTGAGCCTGACTCATTCTGAGGCTTCTCCTTTAGAAACTCCTGAGACGTGGAAAAATGGCTATCCTAGAGCAGCCTTTGTAAGCGCTCTTAGTTCATCGGCTTTTATAAATGTAATTCATAACTCTGTCTGCGCTTATGCAGCATGGGGCATGCTTTACGATAATCCAGTTTTCGATGTGCCTATGGCTGCTTTGAGTACTCTACCTATTTTTATGCTTGAGCTGAATGCTACCATTAAGACGGGACGCTCATTATATGATACGGTTTTTTACCGTGTTACTGGAACGCCTCAACCCTCATTAGAACACACACTTTATCCTAAACTTATGAGAGTGGCGCCGGTGGTCTCTGTAGCTTTAGCAGGGGTTACAGCCTATGTGGGTCGATTTATGGTTGAGGATATTTTAACGGGCGTACTTCCTGAAGGGGTTGCCACATTCCTTACAGTGGGTGGCGTTCTTGGGCCGTTTCTCTTTGCTTCTTATGCCAATTATTCTTTAATGAAAGATCTTCTGGTGGGCTATACACAATCCTATGGAGAAGAACCTAGGAAGAAATTGGCTTTACTCACTCAAGATGTTGAAAAATTGACTCAAGTTATTAGTGTTACAAGACCAGAAGAAATGAAAAAATTTCTTGGAAATATGAGTATTCAAAATACCTTATCTGTATTAAGAAGAGATGAAACAAGACAAGAATATTCAAATATACAAGAGGCAAGATTAGAACCAGATTCAAGAAAAAATTCGCGCTTTCGCATAAGCTGCGAAATTTTATAAAAACTCATTTGAATTTTTCTTCTTTTATTTAAAAGTTTAGTTGCAATCAACTTAAACATTACAGTTTTTAAGTGTAAGGTTTTAAAAGGATTGCAGCTAGCTAAATTAACCTCGACAACCTTAAAAAGAAGTCAAAATGAATAAAAAAAGTAAGAAATCGAAGAAAAAACTTATAAAATTATTTTTTATATCCTGCTTTTTTACTTTTATATGTATGAATAGTGCTTTCCCACTACCTTTTGAAGAAGATGAAGAAGTAAGCAGCTCCGCCAAAAAGGTAAAGAAAAGTGATAACTCAAGCCAACATGGGATAGAACTCATCTCTTTTGCTGCAGAGGATGAAGACCTTTTATACTCTTTTATTCAAAAATATCTTATTCATCAGGAAAGAACCCCAGAATCACAACTTAGAAATACCCTGCGTATCAGTGCAAAAGGGACAGGGGGAATTTTTGGTAGTTTAGCAGGGATACCTTATTTTGAACCAGGACGACAAGCAGGTGGCAAAAATGAAATTGCAGCTTGGATAGTAGGTTCTACAACCGCTATAGCAATCTCGGGAACAGGATCGTGGTCTTATCTCAATCTTTTAAAAGGCCTTGACCCTTACTCTCCTGAAGAAAAAGATCTTGTGCAAAAAAATAAATGGCTTCTTCCTATTCATGCTTCATCTCATATGCTTGGATTAGCTGCTGCTGTTCCAACAGCCTACATAGCTGCTAGATTTAATACTTATAAATGGCTCGCGGTCATAAGTTACGGATTGGAATATAGCCTTAAAACAAATGGTTTTTTAGCTTTCTTTACAAGCGCATTTTCCCAGAAAAATAAAGTTAAGCAACTTCCATCAGAAGAAGAGCTACCGTTATTGGCAAAAAACCAAGCAGAGATAAATCCGTCACTTCTAGAAATACCTTCACTTTTAGTAAAACATCTCTCAAAGAAAACAATTCCATCCCTGATCGCTATGCAAAATGAGGAAAGAAGCGAATTAATTTCATTACTTCACCAGGAAGGTAATCTAACGGTAGAAAACTATCTAAGCTCTTTGTTAAATCTTCCTTCTGCTAGTCCGTCTTTTCAACAAACTCCTGAGGAGTGGAAAGGAGGTCTACCTAGGACAGCCTTCGTAGGGACTCTTAGCATATCAGCTTTGATGAATGTGGTACATAATTTTCATTGTGCTTACGCAGCATGGAAACTCCTCTACGATCAACCAGCTTTCATTATACCTATGGCGACCTTAAGTGTTGCCCCTACTTTCGTTCTTGAACTCCAAGCCACTATTAAGACGGGCCATGCATTATATGATTCAGTTTTTTACTCCATGACCGGAGTATCTTCGCCATCCTTAGCACAGTCACTTTATCCCAAACTTATGAAAACACTGCCTATCGCTTGCGTGGCTATAGCAGGAGTAACAGCATACGTTGGCAGAACTATGGTTCTGGAGATTTTACACGACATCTTTCCCCATGAATATAGCTTAATCTTTTCAATAGGTGGGGTTCTTGGACCATTCCTCTTTACTTCTTATGTAAACTATTCTTTAGTAGAAGACCTTGTGTTGAGCTATACACGCTCATATGGAGAAGAGCATAAAAAGAAACTCGCTCTTCTTGTTAAGGACATTGAAAAACTTACCCATGTTATTAGTCTTACAAAACCAGAAAAAATGGAAAGCTTTCTTGCTAATCCTGATATTCAAGCTACTCTGTCCTTGCTGAACGAAGAAGAAAAAACAAAGAAATCTCCATTGAAAAAAACTCACCGCAATCCATTCAGGTGTGGAATTATGTAAAAAGATTCTCTTTAGCGTACGTAATTAAGCGCCCCCTGTGCTTTTTAAATAGCACACACAACCTAATAATTATCAAGCATTCTGCTGGAAAGAAGAAAAGGAAAAGCTGATGATTATAAAAGAAAAATATTTTACGCCAATTGAATAGTAATAAATTATTCACAAATATTTTTATTAAAAAAATTATTGAATCTCCTTAGGGTTGTATTCCCCGCCGCTTGCGGCGTAAAATACTCGCGTGAGCGAGTATAGCCATAAGAGCCATAACGTAACCGTATTGATGTATCACATTGTATTTCCAGCGAAGTACAGACGAGCGGTATTAGACAAAGATGTAGATAATATTCTCAAGGAGATATGTTTAGAAATTGAAAAGCGTTACGAGTTAAAATTCTTGGAGATAGGTACAGATAAAGATCATGTTCACTTTCTCGTGCAATCCATACCGACATACAATGTGACAAAGATAGTAACGGTTATAAAGAGCTTAACAGCTCGAGAAATATTCAAGCGCTGTCCTCAAGTAAAAAAACAACTGTGGGGAGGAGAATTTTGGACAGATGGATATTTTACAAGCACCGTAGGAAAACATGGAGATGAAGGGAAAATAGCTAATTACGTAAAGAACCAAGGAAACGAATACAATAAGCTACATGATGACCGTCAGCTGAGACTCTTCTGAAATACCCCGCCGCTTGCGGCGGGGATCCCTTTTATTTTAGTTTTAAATTTCTATAATAAGTACTAAGGATCTTTTCACAGTATTATTTAGCCAAGGAGATTTTATGCAACGTACTCGTTTTTCTTCTTTTTTGTTTGCTACTTTTTTAATCTTTATGGGGTCCTTATTTTTTTTCTCACCTTGTTACGGGATGGAAGAAGAAGATAATCAAAGACCTCTTCCTCATATGAAGTTTAGGTTGGGTTTTGAATTTCAAGAAGGAAGTAGCCTGCGTCCTTGGGCTCTAGAGAATAATAACGTTCAAAAGAAAAAATTCTTCAAATTTAAGGATCATGATACTCAAAAAAACTATGGCATGTTGTTATTGATACAAGTGATATTGAGTTTGTTACAAGGCCTTTTTCTTATAAAGAACAAGGTTCTTTAGAAAAATGTATATTCACTCTTCTTGAATCTTTTTCTATTCTTCGGAGTTTTCTTGCGCAAAAGGAAGAAGTTATTTTTGAAGAATGGACTCATGCCATAAAAGAACGCTTTAATGAGGAATTGGCTATCTTACCTTGTTTTGATTTAATACATAATCAGCCAATTATAAAGCCTTCTCCGGATTGGGAGCCTATCTTTTCTCCTCAAGTTACGATTCAGCACCCCCTAGAATATTCTATTCCTTTATATTTTGGACTGTTTGGCTTCAAGGACGCTAGCACCATGATGCCCTTTATGGCAAGTCTCCCCCTTCGGAACGTTTTTGTTAGGCTACGTGAAGAAGCAAATTCCGGAGATTTAAGGCAACTCATGGGAAAATATGGCTCTAAAATATTTGGGCTAACGTTTCTTCATGCAATGACTCTTGTAAGCATCACACCAAATCAAGATTGTGATGATCGAACATACTTGGAAGAAACTCATAAATCACTAACTGGTTATTACCAAATCGATGCTAAGATGAAACTCAAGCTTATGTCTCGACGTCCCTTTTCTTCTATGTTTAGGGAGTTAGATACAAAAATAGATTACACAGCCTTTTTTGGACAAGCGATGTGCTATAACCCTCATGGATGTTCCAATACTGGATTTGTGCATTTTTATAACGTTCCTTTTCTTTTTCACAAAGCCAACTATGCAGAACAATTTTTTGACTCAGCAACAGGTAAAATACGGACTCTCTCTCATTTATTACCCCTTTTTCAAGATGAGTTTGTAGCTAAAAACGCCTTAATTTTAAGTCAACTTCTTGAGAAAGGGGTTATCAGCACAGCAATGTTAAGAAATTTAAAAGAGCAGCATGATCCAGACAGTTTACTACCGACTTTAAATGACTCTGGGAATAATTTTGAGAAAATCCCGGGAGAATAATTTGTGAGAATAATAAATTCTAAATAATAAATTCTATTGCACTTCCTGAAGAAAAGTATATATTTGATGTAGATAGTGCTTGTATAAGAAAGATTGTTTCTGATTACGATAAACTGTCACCCCCTTCTTTTTTGAATATAGAAGATTCGATGGGGGCATTTAAAGATGACCTGTCAGAGCAAGACAAAAAATACGGAGAAGCAATTATAGAAGTTCGAAATATCAAAAATGTAGGGCATTGGTTCCTTAAAAAAAGTAAATTACCTTCAGAAATGGAAGGTAATTTTCTAAAAAACCCAGATGGCACTTTAATTGAGCAAGCGATTAAGTTATTTAATTTCTTAAAAGAGTTTGGGACATGGTTGGATATTGATGATATTACCTTAGGGATGATTCATGCGGGATTTAGATATTAAAAAGGAGACATACCATGAATATTAAAATACTAGGAATGTTTATTATGATTTCTCATATAACTTCTTCTAGTTATGCAATTAATTTTAAACGTTTGGAAATGGAAGCCGATACATACCATCATAGAATATTGTCTGGAGTCGCTAGCGATGAAAAAATGATTAGAAAAAGCCTATGTTTTTTAAGCGATAAAGATGCTTATGATGAAAAGTATAAGCAGCCTGCTACTTTTAATCAATTTTATGAAAATACAATGGATAGAGTAAAACACCATAGCTTTAGTTTGTTTTCTCAAACATGTAAAAAAATGTTTGAAGAAGAAGAAAATGAAAAAAATAAGGCTGCTATCTACCTATTGTTAGAGAAAGTAAGTGAGAAATCGCTCGCACATGTCAATACATTACAAAGACTACAAGAATTTAAAAGACATCATGATGATGGTAATGAAAAAGACATAAGCGGGTCCTTTGATTATTTTCTAAACATAGACAAAGAAATCAAGTCTTATTAAAGTTCTTTGTTTTTACTGATCTTACAATTTTTTTACGTCGCTATGTAGTGGAGTCCCGTGGATACTAGATATAGTATTTTTGATAATGGGTCAGTATCCTGCGACCACGATAGATTTTATGGACATGTTTCCAAACAAGAACGCTTGTTTGGAATATTGCTGTAGTGCGTTGGCCTGAAGGCTATAAATGCATACGCTGCACTTGCCCTTCTTATTGGAAAAAAGCCCGGAGATTATTTTGTTACCGTGATTGTGGATATGAATGTTCTGTCACAGCGGGCACAATCTTTCAAGATACACATAAACCTCTTTGCCTATGGTTTCAGATCATATAGTATTTGTTGAATCAAAAGAATGGAGTAAGTGCTATAGGGTTACAAAAAGCTCTTGGGCTCGATAGTTATCACACAGCCTAGGAATGGTTACACATAACTTCGTCGAGTTCGGTCAGACAACGTGGACATGGAGCTGAAGGCAAATTTCTTGCTCTCATAGCAGCCTAAAATTCTTTACTCTCTTTACAAAAAGATATCTAAGTTTTTATAATAAAAAAACATAGAGGATAAAAATGACTCTTACAAAGATTCTATTGATTTCTATAGTATTAATGCTAGTTGTTTCGCCAACAGCTTTTTCTATGAAAAAAGATTTTAAAGATAGATTTTCTTCACCAAATGTTATTCATATAAAAAAAGAAGATGACGAAAGAACTCCAATAATTAAAAAAGAAAATAAAAAATATTGCAAAGACTGCGATATGGAATATTGGGGATTTATCCACTGGCTAAGATTAGCCAGAGACTATTTTGCTCAATGCCAAAAAGACGATACTGTGGAGCGCTACTTCTCTATCTGCTGTTGCCCTTTTGCAGTGAGTGGATGGCTTATTGCTATGCCTTTTTCTTGCCTTGCTTGTTGCTGTTGTTGTCCAAGCTTAGTGGAGGATTGTAAGAAGGATTTTGAGCAACAACGTATGAAAAAAATAAAAAATAAGGCAAGCCTATATCAAGTTGTATTAACTACGAAGGGAACACTTAATTAAAAAAAATAATGTTAGGATATATTTGAATTTAACAAAGTATTACTTTATTCTAACAAATAAAAATATTCGATCTTTCGAAAGCGTCGTACAGAAAATCTACATGTGGCTTTTGACGAGGCTGGCGACGACGTTTTGCATGTGTGCATGGTAGTCTTCTTTATTCATTACAAAAGGGCATAACCACCGGATAAATAATTTTTTAAAAAGTAACTTAAATAAAAAAGGAGCTTATATGAAAATAATATTGTTCACCATCTTGCTATCAGCAGTTGTACTGACCTGTAACTCTTGGGCTATGGAAGAAGATAATGAGTTCAGCAACAAAACCAGAGGAATGCTAATTGCGTATAGGGGAAGTAATCATCAAAAAATTAGGTATGTTTCTACTCTTGATGGAAAATCATGGGCCGCCGAGGAGGAAATTCCCAATGTTGGGCTCTCCCATTCTCTATCTTTATGTGAAATTTCTTATCCTGCCGACTATCAGCTATTTTGCGCCTATCAAGGAAGACATCACGATCCAAAACTCAGATATGTTACAAACCGTGTAAATACAAATCTCCTTCAAAAAGGATGGGAAGCAGAAGAAGTGATTCCAAATGTTGGGCTCTCTCATTCCCCTTCGCTAGCTGTTTTCAACAATATTTTATACTGTGCCTATCAGGGAAGTTATTTCGATCATAAAATTAGATACATTACAAGGGATCCTAATAATAATGAGTGGAACGAAGAACTTGTAATTCCAGGCGTTGGGATTTTTTACTCTCCTTCATTAGCCGTTTTTAACAATGCTTTATATTGTGCCTATCACGGAAGTAACGACGGCGATAAACGCGTAAGATACGTTGCTACAGTTGATGGTGTCAACTGGAGTGAGGAGCTTATAACTCCAGGCATTGGGCTTTCTTTCTCTCCTTCATTAGCCGTTTTCAACGACACTCTATATTGCGCCTATCATGGAAAGAATTGTGATCAAAAACTTAGATATATTTCTACCTATGATGGTGTTAGTTGGAGTGCAGAATCTGTAGTTCCAGGTGTTGGGATTTTTCACTCTCCTTCATTAGCTGTTTTCAATAACACGTTATATTGCGCTTATCAGGGAAGTAATCATGACCATCAACTTACATATGTTTCTACCCATGATGGCATTAATTGGAGCGAAGAATCTACAATGCCAAGCGTTGGGCTTTCTGATTCACCGTGCTTAGTGACTTTTAATAGCTCTTTTTAACTCCTTTATGAAAATGTTAAAATACCACGATTATTGCCTAAAGAAAGTAGAGGGTGGCAATAACCTAAAATTTAACGTACTAAAAGCGTAGGATTTGGGCTGAGACAGTCTTTGTAATGAGGATGCTTATGGGAGATGATTCGTTCGAGAAGAAGAGGCTGTTGTCCTCGAAGGAAGCAGAGCATTTTTGTATCACCTAGTTCCTGAATTTGGGGTGCTGTGAGAAGTTTTTCTTTCATTTGGCTTACGGACTCAGACCCAGCCCCTTTAAGAAAGTCTCCATATTCTCTTGCTGCATTGGTTCGAGTGATGATGGTCTTATCCCCCATCAGGCTTGAGGCCCAGGAAGCGGTTGAGCTATCCGTTCTGCCGAGATTAAAAATCCTCACAGTTGCCGAAGACCCAAAAATCACATCCGTCTCCTTTCCCCAAACGGATTCAATGGATGATTTATCTTGAGCAACCATAAAGGCTTCAATACCTGCCCCTGCAGCAACGGTGACAATGTTAATGAGCTGGCGCATGGCACCAAGGCGAGGAAATTCGTCCAACATGAGGAGAATCTTTTCTTGAGGATTCTTGTATCCTGATTGTCTTATGACAGTTCCTAACACAATATTAGTAAAGAAACGCAAAAATCCTGACATAGTTTCAATCATATCTAAGGGAATTACACAAAACAGATCAATCTTATTGTCCAAAAGTTCATCAAATGAAAAGGCTACTGAATCACTGTGAGGCTGCAAAAATGCTTTATTTTTCTCATAGCCAATCCAGGACAGATTGCGCTTAATGGTCGTAAAGAAGGAACCTCTTTCTTCCTCCCCTGCAGAAAGGATCGTCGTAGCCATTTTAGCAGGCCTTCCCTCCAGAAAATCTGGATGCTGCGTCCAAATTTTGAGCTGGTTAATAAATTCAGGACCACACACAAAGTCATAGAGTGTATTAAGGTTAAAAGCTTGCTCTGGCATAGTATTCTGAATAACTTCAAGGGTGACTTGAAGAATATCTGCCGCAATTTTATAAAAGTGCTGATTATAAGGTGTTTCTGGTTCTAGAAGTCCTTCAATAATAATGCGTGAGTCCCTTTCAAATTCTTCTGGCCGTATATAATTCAGAGGGTTCCACTGCCATTGATTTTCTTCAACCACATTAAAAGGATTTAAAACCACAACCTTGCGACCCCTCTTTTTTCTCTCTTTTTGAGTCATGGCAAAGAGCTCTCCCTTTATATCTAAGACAGCGACGGGACCCTCATGATCAAGAAGCGCAGGAAGAACACAAGAAACACCTTTTCCCCCTTGTGAGCCTGAAATTACTACATGGTGACCTGAGAGCCAGCCTTTGTTTGGATTCGGAAGATATCTCAAAATTCTCCCTTTGGTTCCTTTTTCATCAAAAGGGACTCCCAATGGCAATCCTTTTTTATTTTTGAGGAGCTCTTTTTCCTTATTCCTGTCTAAAAATCCTGCAATCCAAGGCCCTTCCTTAACCCGATAGGAGCGATCTAAAAAGAGTCTCCTTCCTGGTACAAGACACAAGAGATGAAAAAAATAACAAAGCAGTAAAACAGGAACGGCGGAGAATCCTAACCATATTCCATAAAATTCATAGTGGGTTGAAAGTCTTCTCTGTAACCATGAAAACATCATTCCGAGAGCCTTATCTGGATGGGAGGAGAGGACTAACCTGGAATAGATCATTTTCCCCTCTAAAAAGGTTATGTAAAACGGCTCTAAAGTGAAAATAAAGGTGACAAAAAAGAGAATATAGACGCCAATCTTGAGAATTTCCATGGTTCTGGCTCCAAGGGGAAGAAGAAGACATGAAAGGACTGTCAAGCTTAAAAAGAACGTCAACACCGCCTTCGACTGAAACTCTAAAACAGGAGGTAGAAATTTCCATATCGTTATCCCTATCGCCAAGGCCAAAAACGGAATAGATTGTCTGAGGAGGGTAAAAATTTGCATATCTGTCTTTTATCTTTCTACGGAAAAATGATAGGAGGAGGTGGCGGGAGTTTTTCAACAGCATCAGCAACATCCTTACTGATACTGGAAAGACCCTCTCCCGTACTTACAGCTAGGTTTTTCAAGGCTGTTCCTCCTAAGGTTTTTTCTTGTGATGTTTTTTCTGCATCCTGAAGAATTTGCTTTTGTTGAGCAATGTCATCGCTTCCTTTGTTTATCTTATCTCCTGTGTCCTTAATCTGCTCTAAAACAGCATTTTTAACTGAGCTCTCTTTTTGAGCGTTTTCCTTGCCTTCCTGCCCAAGACGAGCCTCGTTAAGACCTGCAGCCTGCGCTTGGCTTTGAACGTCTTGTTTGTAAGATGAGTCTTGAGTTTGAATGCCGGTATGACCTCGTTGATGTTGGGCTTGGGTTTCGTATTGTCTCTCAAGATTTTGCTGTGCTCCTGCCACATTGATGCTTTGGATAGAATATTGAGGATTTTGTCCTTGAAAACGCTTAAGATAAGCAGCTCTTTCTTCTCCACCATTTTCAAGAATGCGACGGGCTTCTTTATAGCCAATTTGACCTCCAGAGGCTCCATTGGGTCCAGGATTTGAAGGATGATGAGCAATAAACTCCAATACTTCTTGGGTGAGTTCTTTATTAATGGTTACGCCCTTGCTTTGGCTGGAGCTCATGTCTTTGGAAAGGGTCTTCACTTTATTGTGAGCAATGGAGGCTTCTTCTCTCAACGCTTTCGCCTGATTCAGACTTGCAAGAGCGTTCGTGTCTAATTCAGTACCTTTAGAATCGCGCGTGCCCTCTGACAAGGATTGAGCAGCTGAAACTACTTTCTCAGTGGATTCTGAATACCCTATTTGATCTGCAATAGAGGAAGCCTCTTGAATGGCTTGTTGGCGGGCCGCCGAACTTGAGAAACTTCCGCTTGCTTCTGCACTCAGGAATTTTATGCCTGCCCCTAAACCCACACCAAAAGCTGCCTCTGCGGCTTGTATTTCATCTAATCCAGTTCTTTGTTGAATTTCTTTAACAAAGTTATTGAAGCTTTGAAGGCTCTTGGCCTCAGAAGCATTTATGTTTTTGCTATATTCTTCTCCATTAAATTGCTCTGTACCCAATCTGGATATAAAATTTGTTGACGTTTGAAGGGAGGCTTCTGTTGCCTCTGTTGCGGCGACATTTCTTGATTGGGCAACACTCCAAGCATTGTTAAAGCTCTGCTGTTCAGCAAAACTTGTATTTTCTGTTCCCATGATTTGAACGCTCAAACGAGACATGGCTTGGTCACTGAAGGCCTGAGCACCACTTGCAAAAGTATTTTGTTCAACACCCGAAGCTCCCATCGCTTTAAATTGAGAAGCATTATAATTTGGGCTCGAATTGTGCTGAAAAGCACTTGTGTTTTGATAGGCTTGGTTTCCCATACTCACATTACCTAAGCTGATATTCCCAGAAACGGTTTCAGCCGCAGCTCCACTGGCGGCAGATTGCATGGCTGAGCCTAAATGTTGAGCAAGCCCCACAAAGGCGGCAGCTCCTTGCTTGAGAATCCCGTACGAGATAAAGGGAATACTCACAGAGAGCCATGCGGCTAAGGTTACCATATCTGCGTTGGCATTGATGATGGCTGAGGAATTAAGAAGGGTAAGGCCTTCTTCTCCAATCAAGCTCTTTGTTTCAGATTTTCCATAAAGGGTCATAACGAGATTAAGAACCGCATAGAGAGGAGCCCAAAGTTGAGTCCACACTAGAATGCCACAATATGTTAAAAGAATCTTATATCCATTGGGCAGAAGAGCTAAGACCACAATAAAGATAAACAAGGCATAACTTAAAGCTTCAATCACGTTCTTAAACAAAGGCAAGGTTCTGGCGGCAATCTCCCCTGCAACTGCATAAGCAGATCTTTGCTGAAGCAGGGCTTTTGTAGCAGCATAGTTAGAGGCTCCTCCCAGTTCGGACAGTTTATTATTGCTTGATTCCTCAATGGCATTGATCATCATCTCTTGTTTAAGAATGTCTTCTGCGGATTTTGATACGTCTAAGAGAAGCTGGTAGCCATTGTGCAAATGGGTAAAAAAGAGACCTTTGGTCAAGGTTTGATTTTGAACACGAGTTCCATAGATTGTTGTTGCTTTTGCAATTTCATTCTTCCATAGAGTATTGAGCTTTTGAGCTCCTACCTTACAGGTCACAATGGTTCCTGGACTATTTCCTTCTTTATATAGGAAGCCAAGAACAGGAGAAGCTTTTGTCCCAACAAGAGACCAGATATCAGGTGTGTTGTGAAGATCTGTCAGTGTGTACTTATGACCAATCATGGCATCATAAACCACACATTGGTTGATAAACCGTTCCATATTTCCTTTAAAGGCGGGGTCTACAATACGGAACTGACCGACTTGACTCATGAGAGAAGAGGCAAACACTGTTCCTGTTTGATGATAGGGCATATAGTCAGGCAAAGTAAAAACAGATTCTACTTTTTCTGTTATGGCTCTTCCCATTTGGCTTATAAAACCTGCAAAAGCTCCCAAAGCAAAGGGCACGTTATCAACTTTTTCTCTTATTTTTGTTAAAGGATCATCAATATAAACCGTCGTTTTAGGAAGAAAGAGCAGATTAGTTGCAACCACAACCCAGAGGAACCATTTAGCTCCTTCTTGTAAGCTGCTTTTAACAAACATGAGCATAACCACATACACAGACCCCACCATCAATCCAATCCGGATGAGGGACATCACCATTCCCGTGCGATCTGCTTTAAACAAAGCTGCTATGGCATCAAAGACCAGGGTAAAGAGCTCTCCTCCCCCATAGGTGGTTATGACGTGTGCCATCTTATCTTCCTCCTGCCTTCGTGCCTTGTTGAGAGGAAATAAACATGTTTTGTAGCTTTGCTTCGATCTGTTGGGTTCTCTCAATCAAATCAAGGGTGATAGTCATCTGCTCAAAAAGAGCTGTGCGTTTGGCATAAAGAAGTTTCCGAGAACTCGCGATGCCTGATCTCAGCTCTTCAATCATCCCATCATCAATTTGAACCTTTTTAAGTTGAGTCACGCTCTCCCATACAAGGGACATAACTTCGTCCAAATATTGAAGAAGAATATCATGAGCAATGGCTTCACTAAATTCAGTGGCGCTGATAGGACTACCCCCTTCCTTAAAAGCGGCTTCTACAGCTATAATCTTCAAAACAGGAATCATCGTGGCATTCACAAATCCTTCCTCTAGATCAGAGATTTTTTCATCTTCTTGAACTTTTTTAGAAAGAGAGAGCAAGAGTTGATGAACCTTTGAGTAAAGAGATTTTGCCTTTGGGAGCACCATATCTTGAAGTGTAGGAGCGAGACACTTATCTTCCGAAGGGTTATCACATTTATAAATTTGCACAGGTACGTTCCCCATAATAAGAGCAGAGATCAACTGAGGATCGGTACTTTTGGAAGGAAGCACTTTAACTTCTATTTCATTCCCGACGCGTCGGGAAATGATCGTACCTGAAAGAGTCATAAAGAGCTCAGCGAGTCCTGGGTCTACTTTTAAGAACCCGTTCTTTTGAATAGCTTTCCACGCAATATTAAACTCATCTCCTAAAATGTCTTTAAATCCTGGTTTTTCGCCTTTTCGATTTAAGACGGCTGTTCTTTGTTCTTCAACTCCACATTTTTGGCGACCTTGGGCCCAATCACTCGCGATACCAAGATCCTTACTCATGGCATTACACAGAAGCTGAGAGCTTGCATCGGACTGAGGCCACATGCCTCCCACAAGAGTTGCAGCAGCCTCGCAGGAATTGATATTTTGATTGGTCATTTTCTGAACCTTAGCCACAAGGTCATCAAGCACACTTTTAATTTGAGGTGTTACTGTGGCAAGAGCCAGATTAAAAGCATATCCACTGGCATTGCTACCGATATTGCGAAGTAACTGGATAAACTGCTGAGCATTAATATAGCTAAAGCCCCCTAAAAATAGATCAATCCCCCCACACCCAGCACGATAATGAGGCAATTGCAAAGACACTAGATCTACATTGTTGACACGAGAGCGGGCAAAGACACGACCTCCCGTATAAAATCCGCCGGTTTGGTCCTGATAACCCCCTCCCTCTGTCACATTATGAGCCATGCCGAGAACTTGAAAGGCTTTATCTAAATTATCTTGCATGGAAGCCTGCAGAAGAGTGGAATAAAAAAACCCCATAACCCCTCCCATGATTATCCTTCGTCTCCATAATTTAAGAGAATCTTTCTGCTCTTTATAAGCAGAAGATGCTTTATACCAAAAGAAACTAAGAGTTTTATTTCTGAACTCACTTCTGATATAGTAAAGTAGTAATGAAAGGTAATATCTCATGTTGACTATAAACCTCCCCAAAAAGCTAGAAAGCCTTCTTTCTGAGCTTGCTTTAAAAACACATAAATCTGAAAGCTATTATATTCGCTTAGCCATTGAGAGTTTTCTTGAGGATCAAAAAGACTATCTGGTTGCTTCTCAACGCCTGGAAGAAATGGAAGCTGAAGAAGATGACGGCATTCCTTTCGAAGAAGTGGTGAGAAAATATAAACTTGATGACTGATTCTCCCCTCTGGAAAGTTAGCTTTAACAAAAAAGCTGAAAAAGAATTCAACAAGATTGATCGACCCCTTCAGAAGAAGATTACCACTTATGTGTCTACACATATTATTTTTCAAGAAAATCCTCGGAATTTTGGACATGCCCTTAAAGGGAACTTGAAAGATTTCTGGCGATATCGAATTGGAGATTATCGCTTGATTTGTTATATCGACGATAAAAAACATATTGTTCGTGTTATGCATATAGGTCATCGAAAAGATGTCTACGAGATATTGTCCCTTTTTCCTCTTTTGGAAGAATAAAATGAGTCTCATGGATTTTCTCCTAAAGGGTACGTTCTAACCCGGGTTAAAAGATCCACTCTTTCCTCAATTTCACTTTCAGAGACAAGTCCGTAAGCCAGAGGAATGGTTTGACCTGACTGCGGATGAAGGGCAATAAGGGCGGGAACATGAGAAATATGAAGGCGCTCTGCAATGCCATTATTTTTTCTTGCATGAGGAAATTCAGGGAGTATTCCCCCATCTAAAGAGATCGCTAGGACAGACCAACTGTGCTTCTCTGCAAAATGCTTTACGATGGGAGCAAAGTGATGGCAGTAAGGGCAATTCTTTCGAAAAAAGAAAAACAATCCATAGTCTTGGGCTAAAGCCTTAATGCGCGATGTAAGTTCTTTGTTTCTCTCTGTATAATAAACATGGCGAGCATTCTGGTCTACAGGATGAACCAAGGTTTCATCTAAAGAAGGAGTTGTAAGAACGACCTGCTTCCATGCTTCCGAAAACCGCTGACTTTGATCCATCAAAGCCTTTTGAGCAATAATGTAGACAATAACATTTTCCTGTGTGGGCTCGAGAATAGCCGTATGAAGTTTTGTCTCGAGTTCCTTTCGTTGAACCTCGATTTTCTCCGTTGGGGTAGGAGAAGGGGAGCTCCTGCCGGAAGACCTTTCCTTCTTTTTCTCTTCAACTTTGTCGTCGCTCAGCGAGTTCTCATACCAATGCCAACCTTCCGCTCTTCTCTCAAAAAAGGCAAGCTTGGAAGGCTGAGCCGTAGGATAATCCTTCACCCAATATTGAGAATGATTATTTGAGATAGGCTTTACAGAATCTCTGGGTCTTTGAGGAAATTGGATTAAAGGCTGAGAAGTAGTCTTTACAGCAGTATTGCAAAACAGCGGAAGAACGGAAAACAACGTTACATATAAGATCTTACACTTCCATTTAACATGCTTTATTCTGCAATATTGCAACTCTGCTCTCTGCAACATCGGCTACGCCTCCGGTCTCTGTTTTTGCTGTTTTTTTGTACCGGGAGCAACTCCCTTTTTAATAATGTCAAGACGTTCGCCTATTTTTTGTCCCATTCCTTGGAGTTTTTGAGGTTTATAGTTTTTCATGAGATCTTCAAAGGCTTCTCTTAAATCAAGCTTGGAAAAGTCAATGCGTTGGATTTCTTCAATGGTAAAACCACGGCAGAGGGGTTTTTTTGCTTTTCCCCAGCCAAGGTTGATTTGTTTTCTTCCTTGCTCTTGAAAAGCTTTGAGGAGTTTTGATCCAAAGCAACAAAAGGAAGATTTTTTCTTAACGCATTTGCCTAAGACTTTTTTAGCGCAATAGGTTCCAACATAATGACAAAGACGCCTTTTGCGCTTTTCATGGAGAAGCTTTTCCTTTGATTTACATCCTCCAAGCCCGAGGCTCTTTCCCCAGCCTTTTCCTGATCCACAACAATCCTTGAAGCTCAGGATATGCTTCGAGCACTGATGCTCATCTCCTTTAAAAATAGAATCTATTTTTCCTTGCATATCTTTGAGAAGACTTAATTGAGCGAGAGAGGACATCATCTCGTTATTGGCTTCAAAGCTTTGATCTCTGCAACTTCCATCCAGACAGAAGGGCGTATTCCCTCCTGTAATTTGATAGGAGCTTTTGTCTGCTCCTTTACATTGATAGGTCTGGGTGTAGGCAACACATGTATTACCTACATTTTGTTTGCAGGATGAGTTAATCTGCACACAACCTCGTGCCCTTAAGGGACCACAATTGTCTTTTGTAGGGAAATCACAGGCGTAGGTCAGCTTTTCTTGCCAACAGTCTCTTGTAATAGGAATCCCCTCAATGATACGCGTTTGAGATCCTTGGGTGCATTCTTTGGTATCATAATGACAAAGTCCTTGATCAACGCGTGCTTCTAATTTTTCACAATTAGATATCCATTCATCAGGAAGAAGAGTATAAGATTCTTCTTCATAGGTGATTTTGATTGTTGCACTCAAATTATAGGCCTTTAACCGTCCATGACGACTCAGATGTGTCTTGCCTTGAATTAAAGGTTGCCTCAAGGAATTCCTTTCAATAAGAACCTGTTTGATTTGATCTTCCTTAAGATCCGTAGGGATGATGGTTCGAGGATTGTTGCATCGATAGCAACGGGTAAGTTTTTTACTGTTTACCTCTTGTAAACAATCCTTAAAAGCTGCGGTGACATCGATAAGCCCAACATTCTTTTTCCAACTACTACGACTTCTCCATTTGCGAACGTGAGCCAGAAGATCAGGACAAGAGCGAGTGTGATAAGGCTTATGAGATTTTTTACATCCAGTAAGTCGGAAATGTTCGTATTTTTCTCTTAAAACCTTTGTCTTCATCACTTTTACCACGAGCTGACGTGTGCAGCTTTCAAGGGAATCATCTCCTGGCTCTTCACAGGTTAAAATTTCAGCCTTATTTCCCTGCTGTGCTTCAACAACACGGGTGCCTTTTCCACCAATCGTTTCTAAAGGTGTGGCCATGACTTTTTGAGATTCTGTAAGAAGAGGGTCTTTTGAAGGATCAATTTTAACTTGAGGACGTGATTCAGTGCTTTGATAAAGCATTTGGCTTACGGGATCCGATTGGCTAAGGCTTTGAGCGTGTCCTGTAAGATCTCTGCTTTTTAGGTTAGCTGCCTTTGAGTGTCCTGAATAAAAGGGGTGATCTCCAGCCTCTTGCTTTTTCGCCTCCATTTGATTCAAAAATTCCTGGGCGGTTTTGTCTCCTGATTTAAGATTAGTTGTTGGACTGGCAAGCGCCATGCAAGAAAAGAGAAAAACTAAAAATAAAAAATAACAGAAAGAGGAAAATATTAAATTCTTCATTTCGAGGTTTCTCTCTTTAATAGGGAGTTTACTAAAAGAGAGTATGCTTCTTGCGTGAGAGTTCCTTCCTTTGCGAAAACCTCTAATACATAGTGGATACTCACATAGCCTTGGAGACGATCATGGAGAGGTGTATAGGTGCGCTCTTGAGCCTGTAATGGGAATGGCTTTGATAACACATATGTGGGAACAGCCGTAACGGAGAATAGAGAAAAAAGCTCAGGATCAATAAGAACTCCTTGGCCTGTTTCTAGAATGATCTTTTGTAAAGATTGTACAGTTTGAGCGTAGCTTCCATCCTTAAATCCCCTTAGAATAAGAGTTGCACCATAAATTTTGGCCTCTTGCGCAAGATTTAGAAGCGCTGTCTCCCCTAAGGAGAAGGAAACAAAGACATAGAGTTCACTTGATCTTTGGGATTGTGTGTGCTGAGCATGTGGCACAAGAGCTCTATCTTGGAGTTCCGTAACAAAGTGCTGAAAGTTTTTATCTTGCTGCAATCGCTCAACTTTTTTAAATGATTCCTTCTGAAGGTCATGAATTTCGCTTATATAAGACTGACAGGAAGCCGTAGTGGGCAATCCTAAAAGAGATATAAAATAAATAAAATCAATGAATTCAAAGCGCACAACAGTTTCTCTTTCTCCAAATCAGGTATCCAAAATCTTCTCCTTTATAAGGAAACTCCCGTCCTGCTCCCCAAATAACTTCCGTTCGCCCTAAAGGATTACAGGCCATGGGACCCCGTGTGGTAGGGCGGGGATAGGTCATCTGGGTTTTGTATTGGCTCTTCTTGATAATGGGTAAGGGATATTTCTGGCAGATTTCGGCATTTGTTGTACCACTTGTACCTAATAAAAGTAGTTCTCGATGAAGCTTGGCTATCATGCGCTGCACCATCAAAAGACTAGACTGAACACCCCCATTATGAGCTGCATTATTTCCCGTAAAGGGATAAAGACTGCCCTGACATCCCCCACACCAAAAAAGAGGATTAAGAGGAAACCCAGCCGTTGCTGCTGCACAATCTGCGGCACAAGCCGCTTGTGCAATAGGATTGCCAAAAAGCACCGCTTCTGGATTTAAAATGAAAGAAAGCTCATCTGCATTCCATAAAGGATCAAACTCTGTAAGATAGGCCACATCAAAGCTTTGTTGTTCAAGACAGAGAAAATCAACCAAAAGCTCAAGCCAGTAAATAACGGGATATACATACCAATGAACTTGGTAAAAACTATTCTGTGTTCTACGTTCACCATTTGCTCCATGGATACCATAATTAATTACACTATTTCCCATTTTAAGGCCCCCCATACTGACCATGCAGAAAGGAACTCGTGTCACATCCACAAGTCGTGCTGGCTCCCAAAACCCGAGAGGAATACCAAAATAAGGAGCTCTTGGACACACACAAGGAATTTGATGGGGATTTTCTGTATCTTCTCGCCCACCACCGCTGACTTTTATAGGGCCAATGGAGATAGGAAAAAGGCAGGACCAGCAAATATCTGTTACAGGATTGACAAATCGTCCTGAGCACGCTTCAACACTTGAAAAAGAACTAAACATAACCAAAAGAAAAAAATGTATGCACAAGAAACTCTTAAACCTATTTTTTCCCTTTATCTGTTCTTCCTTTCTGCAGCCAGCCAAATCAAGTAAATCTCTTTCCAACTGGGATCTTTCAGAAACCAAAAGTGTTTTTTCAGGCCATTCAGAGTATTTATTCTCATCCGATCTTCTCTTAGGTATGAGCTTTTTAAGCTGGCTTTTATTTCTATGGTTTTCTTCTAATGACAGATGAGAGGATAAAGGAGAGAAGAAAGGAAAATTCATCATGGGTTATCTTCCTTCTGAATTTCTGTCTCTTTTGATGCAAGCGACATCTCTTCAATGCGCAAACGAAGTTGCTCTAAATATTCCTTTGGGATGTCGCTTTCTGTGAGATCAAGTTGTTCTGCTTTCAAACCTACTGTTTGTGGAGCTTGGTATTCCAAAATTCGTATTAAAGCTGACCACTTAGAAGAAACTACCACAGAAAAAAGACACAGCATCACAACAAATCCCATGGAAAGAGCATCAACAGCAACCCGCTCCCTTGATGGGTAAGCAAGAGTGTACGTTGAGGGGAGAATAAGAAACCACCCAAGGATTCCAAAGAGAATGGGCACCCAAAGAAAATTAAAACTTTCCCATAAGATAAGGATTACAATGGCTGAAAGCGTAGGCAAAGTTAAACATAAACTTCCTATCAGAAGCCTGAGAGAGTTATAATTCACATGCTGAGTCTTTATAAAACAGCTCTTTTTCATTTTATCATTCCTTTATTAGATAATCCCTCAGTACGTGAGCTCTTGCTAAGTGAGTCTTTTTTTAGCTCTGAGGGGCTATTGGTTTGTGCTTTTAAGTCAATTTCTTCGATACGCAAGCGAAGTTCTTCCTGAGTAACAAAAGCAGGGACATGGTGAATACCTAGTTTTTTTGTAAGGAGACCTCCTTGATCAAAATAAACAGGAACCTTTATTTTCTCTGAAAGAGCTAAAGGGGCTCCTTTAACAAGGATCAGCTTTACAGAATTTTCCTTTAATTTTTCTCTTGCAAAAGCAACCTGCCCATCATCATCTCCATCAAAAAACAACAGATTCTGGGAGATGGTTATCGTCTCAAGAGGGTTAATTTTTGTTCCTTTTTTGTAAAAAACCTGCCCCATATGATCTTTAATATCTTCTGGTACCTCATAGGTGGGATCAAAATAAAACACTCGATTTTCACAAGCTTTAGTAATCCCTTCCACAGGCTTTGGACGTTCAATTCCGGCTTTTGTTTTCTGTTGCAATTCTTGATAATGATTTTCCAATTCCCCCCTTTCTTCCATGCGTTTCAGCTTACTTTGAATGAGAGCAATGGGGTCTTCTTCCTCAATGGGGTAAATAACACCATGGGTCCCGAAGTCACGCGCTTGCGCAGAGAAAGCAGAAACCAGTATTGCAGTGTTGCAGATAGCAAAGGTGAGTTTTTGTTTGAAGTGTTGGTCCTCTCCCCAAAGACGTTTTATTCTGCAATACCGCAACACTGCTTTCTGCAACACTATTTTCACCAGGTGAAAATCCCCTTTCCCCACACTTTCGTCATTGAAACAAGGCCAAACTCTTCATAACGTGAATCAAAACTGCGAGGATGATCGCCTGCAACAAAGGCATAACCTTCAGGAATAATTTGAGAGCAAAGAGGCGTGAGAACTTGTCCTTCTTTTGTTTTTGCAAGGATAGGAAAAATAGTGGATATGGAAGAGTTTTTAGCTTTTAGCTCCAATCCGTCTCTATGTTTTGTAATTTGGTCGCCAGGAAGTCCTATAATGCGTTTTGTAAATGACTTTTCTTCTATATATTGGGGTGTATGGCCTTGAACGGAAACAATATCACCCCGTTTAATTGAGTCGCTTTTATGCACAAGAATGTAGTGAATCCCCTCTAAACTTTCAGAAGCAGATTCCAGGAGCTGGGTATAGGTTGTAAGCCACCACCCCATAGCCATGAAGGCTCCGATACCTATGCAATATCCCATGCTTAGTGGGTAGGATTTAGAAAATCTTCTATACCATTTGGTTTCTTGAGTTTTCTGGTTTTGGGCTTGAAGCATTTTATTTCCTTTATTTTTGCATCGCTGCAGCATTGGTTATTGAGCGAATCGCTTCTTTCAGACTGTGTCCTTGATTTACGAGACTTTGAACAGCTGCAAACTCATCAGCCTTCGTGGAGTAAAGGACTTTTGAGAAGTCATCGAGGAACAGCCTTCCAACAGCAAAGTCTTTGGGGCCCTTGATCATGATTTCAGCGTATTTGCCTTGCTCTGTATGAAGAGACCGTAGGGTGCGTTCCATAGCCGGATCCATGGAAAGGCGCTTGGAGTTTTTGAGCATTTCAATGGATTCATCCTTTTGGGAAAGAAGACACATCCAGTCCGAATTATCAAAAGCTGCTTGAGCTCCTGGTGTGGCATAAAAATCGTTGATGGATTGAGTTCCTACAATGAGGCCTCCAAAGTATTTTCGAAGGCGCCTTGCAGCCGTTTCAATAAAAACGTCAGATTGAGCCCCCCTCAACATATCCCATGCTTCATCGAGAATAAGGCAAGAAGGTGTTTTACGATCTCCCATATAAATGGAGTTGGTAATTTGGAGGATGACCATTTGAACAATAACGGATTGGAGATCTTTCCGTTCCTTTAGCTCCTCCATTTCTACAACAACAAGATTGTCAGAAAGATCAATATTGGCTTTTCCGTTAAAGAATCGGCCATAACTTCTTGGTTCTGTGTAAGGATAAAGTCGCTTCCCTAATGTAATAGCTACGGGGTCTGGTTGTTTTAAAAGAAAGCTCTCCACATCAGCAATAGTGGCTGCATTTTGTTTTTGATCCCATGCATCTTGAAGGGCTTGTTCAAGATAAGTGTCTTCTAAGTCTGTTGTGCCTTCTTTAGGGGCGGCCATAAGGGAGAGGATGGGCTTGAGCATAGCTAAACCATCTGAGGCTGCTTCAGAATCATTGGAGGGAATAGACGAAAAGGGATTTATACAGATTGGCGAATGAGTGGAAAACTCCACAAAGGTTCCCTTAAGGAGCTTGACTGTCTTTTCAAAAGACCTTCCTACATCTAAAACAAAGACGCGCCCTCCCATGCCGAGCATGCTGGTCATGAGCTCTTGCATAAAAACAGACTTTCCAGAACCTGATCGCCCAACGACACAGGTATTATAGTTTCCCTCATTATTATCAAAAGGGCACCAATAAAAAATCTGTCCCCGACGTCCTACTAACATCATGCCGGGTGATCTCGTCCCGTGCCATTCTCCTTGAATGGGCATGAGGTTGGAAGGTTCGTGACTCAGAGTTGTTTTTGTTTTTTGAAAAAGCCGACTGTCCTCAACCGCTCCTTCTCCCCACGTCATAGGAAGGCAACTGAGAAATGAGGGGAGTTGCAAGTATTTGTCTAAAACGAGTTCCCATCTCTGAGAACGATAAAGATTAAAAAGGGTTTGTTCCTCTCGAGCCATTTGATCAGGAGAATTCAACAATCCTACCTGAAAACGGGTTCGCACCAATCGTTGCCCTTCTTCGAACTTCTCTCGTACATACGTCCATTCTTCTGCTTCCTTTTTAAGAGATGGAACGTATTTAGCAATAGGACTCGCCGCTTGTTTTTCCACGTTGCCACATTTGGCAAGCATCTTGGTTTTAAGAGTCTTTTCATTACAAATATGCACCCCGTAGGACAGAAAGAATCCCCCATTGAGTCTTAAGAACTCTTCAAAAGGATCGCCAATGAGATGACCCATAGCCACGAGATGCCAAAAGGGAGGCAGGAGGCGTGTTGTGTAAAGACGTAAGATCCGTTCCTCTTCTCCAAACACTAACTGAGAAGGCTCTATCTTGACTCGTGTAGCAGGACTCATTACTTGATAGGACAGAGAGTCATAAGGATTCCAGAGAGAACTGTGATTTTCAATCAACCGTTCTGTTGGATTGAGAAGCTCATCCAGCCCTAAAATTAAATCTTCAGCCTGCCAAACTTTTACAGGTAAGCCCCAACCTTCTAATGTTGTGACCAGCTGTTCCCGTAAAGCAAGCATATCCTCAAAGGTCTTAAAGGTTGCGTGAGGTTCACTGTAAGAAATCAAAAGGCGAAAGGTCCTAACAACTGCATGGTTTCTAAAAGCAGCACATCTTTCTTTAGCCAGTTCTTTCAAGACATCAGCTCGGTCCTTGAAGGAGCTCTCGTTTAAAAGCAGATCACATCTTGCTCGTTCCCATGTTTTGAGCCAGGGATCGATGTGGGGACTTGCGATGAGAAGACATTGAAGGTTTGATCCCAAAGGCAAGGTATGTTGGAAAATTCCAGTTAGCTGCCTTGGAACTTTCTCTCCGCATCCCACCATAGGAAGGGTTTCAAGCACAAATCCAACACTCGCCTGATTTAGAAAAAGTTGCGTTTCCGGATCAAAGCTTCGATAAGGCAACATCTCACTTAAACTATGAGGATAGAGAAACTCATTTGCTAGTTTGAGTGTTGAAGATGTTGCCCCGTAAGGCTTTTTTTCTGCAATCAGTTTTTGAGAAAAAAGATTGAGCACTAAACCTCCCCCAAGGCCCAAGGAGAATACCAAATACGAGATGCCTCAAGAGGATCAACATTGCTCTGTTGAGGGTCAAGATTTGATCCACACTGTTTGCAAGATGCTTGAGGAGGATTAGAAACGGCTTTTGGAGGAAGATCTCCCTCATTCACCATTTGATTAACTTCTGAGATTGATTTGCATCCTACCCCTTCCCCTGCAGGGCACTCAAATCCTCCTTCATAAACGCCCATACAGCCTTGTAGGCAGAAAGGCAGTGTTGCAGAGAGCAGTATTGCAGAACCTCTACTGAACAATTTAGATTTTTTTATTTTCTTTTGAAGTTGAAGCATATTTTGCATATTTCGTCCTTTCTGTTATCTGTTTTCTGTAATCTCATTTTCCTGGATTCTGTCATTCTGCTTTCTGATGTCTGCAACATTGCCATCTTTGATGGCTGTTCCTTCAGTGAAGACAACATCCACCACTTGACCAGCAGCAATTTGAATAACGGGCTGGAGTTGCTCTGCTCGATCAATGTAGTATTGGGATAAACGATCAAGGGCAGTTGAAGCTCCAGAGGCCATACCAGCTGTAAACATATCACCAATATTGGGAGGAGAGATTTGATTCCCTCCTGGTACAAAAGGGTTTCCTTGAGCTTGACGATTCTGAGGATTAGCGACATTACTAAGACCTGCAAATACTCCTCCGACAAGACTTCGAGCTAAGAACTGACCATCTTTGGAAGCTACAATACCTCGAATTCCTGCTTTACCATCAGATCCTGCAATATATCCAGCAACTTGAGTCTCTATGATTTCTCCACTTTTGCGTTCAATGCAGGTAAGCTTTTCTAATCGCGCATAAACGCGCTCTGACGAAAGGTCTCCATAAGCACTTGCCATACAGTGACAATCCTTCAAATCGCTTTGGAATCGTCTTGGAAGTGTTCCAAAATCAATCACTCTCAACAACATAGGCCGGGGGTCAGAGGAAGCTGTCATTGCAGAAGAAGCATCAAGCCCTGAAAGAAGCACTGTTTTTGCAAAGGCTCCTGCTGGAATGGTCGTATCCACGGTTTTAGGAACTTTATGTTGTGAGCTTTCCGTAAGGCTTAAAGAAACTTTCTGAATGAGGCTTTTTTCTTCCCCTAATTCCTGTTCACCTTGGTAAGGTAAAGGCTGTGAAGGTAAGGTATGGTTTTTTTGCATATCCAATTGATGTTCCAGCTGTAAGATTTTTGTTTCCAAGTCTTGAATAGGGATAGATTTAGGAAAGGCAGGATTTAAAGAGGGGCCTTGGCTTTCATCTTCATTGTTTAAGTCTTGCGAAGGAAACTCTTCTCTTTTTACGCCTTCTTGGAAAACGGCTTTAAGGGATGTGACTTCATCAGAAAGAGTTTTAAGTTTATCCTCAATGCCATGGCGAAAAGTCTCCTCTAGATTTATTTTTTTGGTTGCTGTCTCAATGGAGGTAGATGTGATCTTGGCCTCTTCTTCTTGTTGAGGAAGAGAGGTGTTCCCAAACAAAAAAGTACTCATTCCATAAGCAAGAGAAACAATAGCTACGGCCCCACATCCTAACCAAAACAATTGAAGCCTGTGAACATTATTAGAGGATTCTGGACGGAAGAAGTTTAAAACCCTTTCATGAATGAATCTCTTATAAGTGGGGTTTTCATGAGTGGTTTCCTCATGGGTGAGCTCCTCACAAGTGTGTCTCTTGTGAATGAGTTGTTTAATTTGCTTGTACCACGACATACGCCTCTGTTCCTTCTCCGGGGGTTAAGATTTTTTTTGATATCAAAATGGCAACAAGGGTGTTTTGCTGGAGAGATAACTGCTTTGCCAATTCAGGCTCAGAGAGTATCAAATTCTCTGGAGTTTTGTTTTGAATGCGGTAAATCAAGCCGCGGAGTGTTTTCCCTTGGAGTTCTCTAAGCAAAGGATAAGGTTCATGAAGAGTTGTCAAATTGATGGGCATTTCTTTGTAACCCAAAGGAATACGATCTTCTTGCAAGGCAAAAATTAAGGATTCAGCCTCTTCACGAAAGAGAGGAGAAGAGGAGCGCTTTTCTTTCTCAGCTTTGCTGGTAGCTTCCGTGTCTACTTTGAGGATAAGAGCCTCAGGGGCTTGATTTTTAGGAGTCAGACGTAGGTCTTGTGTATGTCCTGCTTCGGTTGTGAGTGTAAGGCTAATGGCTTTTGCACTTGAATCATTTAAAAGAGTAGGACGAATAAAAACTTGTCCTTGATCCTCATCTGTCTCCAGAACATACTCCCCCGCATTGCCAAATACATGAAGAATACGATCATTTTGTACCTTAATGCGTGTTAATCCTTGCTGCGAAATGGGGAGTCCAATGACTTTCATTTCATCAAGGGGATGCACAGTGGCAGCCTGAGCGGTGGTTCCTGCTAACAACAAAATTAGGGATTTACTTATCATGAGATATGCCTCCTGTTACTTTTTCTAAAAGAAGCCCTGCGCCTCTTAGGGTAAATTGCAAAGACACCGTCTCTAAAGAGGAGTGGATTTCTTTTCCAGCTACATAGCTGGTGAGATTGCCTTTGACCTCAACAAAGAATTTGCTTGGGTTAGCTTTTACTTCTGTAGGTTTAAAATGGGTTGAGAGTTGAAGTTTGGTATAATGTTCCCCATCCTCCATAAGCTGCTTTTTTAAAGCACCATAGGCTTCAGGGGTGGCATACTTTAAAAGCGTTTCATGATTATAAGAAAAGCTTGTAGGGGAAAGATCCAAAAGAAGCTTGGATATATAAAGTCCCATTTCTTCTAAATATTCCTTTGAAACGGTTCCTCCTTCCACCCACAGTGTTTTTGTAATGTGGGGAGGGACTAAGATCGTCCGTTCATTTTTAAAAAAGAGCGCCGTACTTAAGAGAATAGTACTCATAGCCATGAAGGTGGATATTCTTATCCAGGCATTTCTCTGGGAAATGATTTTCAAGATATTGTGACGGAGGAAATCAGCTTCCATTACCCAATCGTCTCCCGAATATGAGAAGGCACAGGCAGCTTCATAGACTTTTTAGGAGTGGGAAGATGCCAATAGAGAGCATGAGTAAGCATAGAGCCTTCATTTTGCTTCTTGATGCTACGGAGAACAGAGAGACCACCGATCCCCACAAGGAAGCCGGAGATAATCCAGCCCATAAACAATCCCCCAAAGAGAGGAATGACCACAACCAGGGCTTCATCCTTGTTAATGCCTAAAAAACGCAAGGGCTTGTCCAAGCGGTTCAACAAAAAGTTCTCATTCCGATCCATGAGCAATCTTCCTCACACACAAATGGCATAGGTGGTATTGATCCAGACTTTTGCAAAGCCAAAGCTAATGGTGGTTAGGATTGCAATCACAAAAGGGGTGGGCGTTGACTTCATAAAAGCAAGAGCTGCACTGGCAAGGCAGCCTGCAATGAGCGTAATGGGCACAAGGCTATTGTTGATAATACCAACAAGGTTTGCCGTACTCTGGTTAAATCCAGCATCCGCCGTATTGGCAACACCAAAAGCTTGAGTAGAAAACGCAAGAAAAGTGAATATAAAAAGACAAAACATCTTAATTTGTTCTGTATATATAGGGTTAATTTTAGAAAGATTTTTTAAAGTATTCATTTTTTCTCCTATGATTGATGAATTCTGTTGAAAACGGTCGAGTTTGTTATTCATAGATTGTTTTTCCTTTATCTTGAGAAGGTTGAATTGAGGGAGAGTTCCCGTCAGAAACAATAAAAGGTGGACCGGCACGTTCATCCTCTGGAAGAGAAGAAAGCGCCCTAGAAGGGGTCATCTCTTGTTCTGTTTTAGTGGTCATTTCGTTGTCTTGAGGATTTGATTCTAAGAGCTTGAGACATTCAACTTTTCCTCCATATCCAGAAACGACTACATGGGACGTGAGGCGAGGCTGGCCGTATTTATCAGCCCACTGTTGGTAGGTAAGCTTACCTCCCACACGAACCGGATCTCCTTCTTTAATCCACCTCATGGTCGATTTACGAAAGACTGTAATCTGATGCCAGTCAGTTGCAGTTTGCCATTCCCCGGATTTATCCTTCCAGGATGTTTTTGTAGCTAAGGAAAAGCTTACAACTTCCTTACCCTCTTGGGTTAAGAAGATTTTAGGCGCACGACCAACCTTTCCCTTGAGAATGACTTTATTGAGCATAACGAATCTCTCCTTTGTGTTGAAGTAAAGGTGCTAAAATGCTCTGTGGAGGTGGTATTGCTGGCTGAAAAGAAGAGCTGTTTTCCTCTAAACGCGTTCTAAGATTTCGAACTTTGGGAAAAGTTCTTTTGATTGGAGACAAGAGTTTCAATCGCAAATCTTCAATATGAGAAAGGACTTGTGCGTTCTGACTACCAATCCAAACAAGCCGATCGTTCTCAACCTCTAAGAATCTGGCATCAGTAATGGCTCCCAATTCTCCCAAAGACACAGGATCTCTGGACGAATGAGAAAAGTCCAATTGAGAGCACCACTCTCTCCACACCGGATCCTCAATCGAGGAAAGAACTGCGTTTATTTCCTTATTTCTGGTATCTGAAGAGAGTTTTTCTGTTTTTTGTTCAACCAGATCCCCATCATCGAAATTACCTTCCAGCACTTTCAGAAGGTTCTCCTCAACGAGAATCCAATCCAGACTAACCCGCCATTTTCGGGGACCTTGTCCCATCAGGAAAGGAGAATGGGCAACTCGCTCGCAAAAGTTCTGCCATTGAGCAAGATCGTTCTCAAAGTACGCAGCAAGGAGGGAATGAAGCCTGTGTTGCCGTTCTTCTGTGGGATGGGCCTCTTGGCTTGTACAGGTATTCCAAATCCGGATCGCTTCTTCAAAAAAGTTTTTATCGAAATTCTCACGCGCGCACGTTCTCTGCGTGTGCTCTCTGTTTGTATTCTCTACTGTATTCTCTGTATAGGTATATGAATGTAAATGGCTTACATTCGAATGAAAGCTGCTTACATCCGAATGAAAAGTATTTTCACTCGAAGGTAAATTCTCTGCGTTCGATTGTAAAATTTTTACATTCGAGATTTCCTCGGTTTGAGGGGAATTTTTAAGAAAACACTTGCCTGAATTTTCATTCGAGTGAAAACTGCTTACGCCCGAAGGTAAGTTTCTTACATTCGGATCAAAATTCTCTACAGTCGAGTGTAAAAAATCAGGATTTTGGGTTGAAGCGCTCTTTGTTATGTCTTCTGTTTCATTGAAAGGTATGGCTTTTTGAAGCTTATGAGTATGCTCTTCTAACAAGGATGAAAAAGCTGTCGAATAAATGGTGGGAAGATGACGACCAATTGCTATAAGATCTTCTTGAAGTCTTCTAACATTGATGCGGTACTGAATGGTCTTCTTCCATTTATCAAGAGGGTGGGGCCTTTCGTTAACCCATCCTTGATCAACAAGCAGCTTTAAATATTTCCGCATGGTTGGATGGGAAATCCCAAGCATCGTCTCTTCAATAAGGTCATGGGCGGTTTTATAAATCCATCCATGGTTAAAGGATCCCTCTTGCTCGGAACTGCTCTCATTCTTTATGGTATGAGATACGAGAGCCCTTTCCTCCTCTAAAAAGAGATCAAAGTCTTTAACACGGAGAGTCCAATACAAGAGCTGATTGAGAATAACAGCGCTGAAATGGTCTCCAGTAAGATCCACAAATTCTTTGCGAATTAAAGAGACTTCTGCATCTTTAGGTGTGCAGACATTTTCTTCTCCATAAACGACCATGGATTGATTTAACGCGGATGTTTTCATGATTGCCTTTCTTCTGAATGGGTATCGCTTTCTACTGCATGGTTCGCTCTTTTTTGCTTCTGCTCTGCGCAAATATTTCTTGGTGAATGGGGAAAAATTCCGTGGGCTTCAAGGCTGGAAAGAGTGTGCCCCTTCCTTTGAAGGTCATTATGGATTTTTCCCAAGCTCACCCGATATTGAACTTTTGAATTCAGTTTGTTGTGAGGATCTCTACGAGTTTGGATCCACCCTCGGCATCTCAGAAAATTCATATACCGACGGAAAGTGGCAAGAGTAACTCGCAGCATGGTTTCATCTATAAGCTCTCGTTTTGATTTGTAGAACCATCCGTGTTGGAAAGAAGAGGAACGATTTCCTTTCTCTTCCTCTATATAAAGATTGAAATCCTCAACTTCCTGGCACCAATACAGCATCTGTCCAAGAATGGCTGCCGTTAAAGGATCGCCAGTTAGATCCACCAATTCCTCTCGGATCATGATGATTTTGAGCTTCCTTGGTTTTTCGCCAGAAACCTCTTGGGAGAGAGGGAGGAAAAGGCACCCCCCTCTCTCCTCAGCCATGCTCTCACTACTATCCTCTGGGAGGCACGAGGAGGTAGCAGGAGCATTGTCCCTATGACGATGAACGGGCGTCATTGGACAGGCCTATCTGTATTAGCTAAAACAGACGCATCTACGTTCTTATTGTCAGTGTGTTCTTCTTGAGATACCTGAGATCGGCTGTGGTAATCAGGAAGTGCTAACAGAACGTAAACATAATCAGATGATAATTCTTCCGGTTTTAGCTCAGTAAAGTAAGCCCAGTTTCCGTAAATGAGGCTATTGCGATAATCTTTAGAGCATAACTTCATAGGAAGACAGTTTGTATCCTTCCCGACCCCTAGGACGTCTAGAACTTTGTAAAGCTCTCTATAAAAATTTTCGCATAACTCAAGGAGACCAAGACTCAGAGAACCATCCTCTTGTTCAATACACAAGCAAAGACGAGCACACCATACGGTTCGGTTTTCTTGGATTGAAAGGAGATTATATAAAGTCTCATCAAGCTCCTTTATCTTTTGAGGAAAAAAAACAGCGCCTCCATAAACTCCTCTTGCATCATCTCCAGCAATAATAAAAGTTGCCTTATCTTGGTCTTTGAGTGAGAGCTCAAAGTCTTGATATACTTTAAAAAGCCTTAATAAACTGCCGATAGAATTTTCGTGTAAATTATGAGTTGTTGGTTCAATAACCTTAAGCATAGTTACTCCTTTTTGGATTTATTTTTCTTTGAACCCATAAAGAACCTTGCTTTAAGATCTTGATCTGCGAGGTAGACGTTTAGACATTTATTCGCTACAATCTCAAGCGTATAGGCCTTGTTGGGTCCTGTACATAGGGTACCTGTGGTCGTCGGCAAAAATGAGCACAGGTGCTTTTATTTTTGAGAATTTGATCTTTAAGTCATAAAGCTCTCCATTTTTAGCTTTTCTATTATTTTTTAAATTTTTATATTGGGGTACAGGTTATTTTGGGGACAGCATGTATTGTTCCTTAAGACATGCTTCTCAAACCGTTCAACGGCTTCTAAACTGTATCGGATGCGCTTCCCCATTTTAGAAAATTCAGGGCCTTTTCCAGTCCATCTCCATTGGCTTAAAGTTGTGAGAGGTAAGCTCCATCGTTCAGATAGCTCTTCAGGAGTTAGGAATGTTTTGGCCATGTAGATGTCCTCCTAAGTTTATCATAATAATGTTGAATTACAGCATATGTGTATGATAATGACAAGGTGTATTTTTTATCAATAGAATGTTTTAGTCCAATGTTGCTGAATGTTGTTTACAATAGGCGAAAATTGGTCAATAATGGTGAAATGAATACAGCATTAGCTAAACAGATTACCATAAGAATGAAGGCCAAAAACTTCTCCGTCCACACTTTAGAGAAGGAAGCTGGCCTCAAAACCCATGCGGTCAGAAATATATTGAGAGGCAAGTCTAAAAGTCCAAGCGTCGATATTGTGCACGCTGTATCTGAAGCGTTGGGGTGCACCGTCAAAGATCTTCTCCAAAACGGAGGTCTCTTTCATGAAAAAGAATTTACCGAATCTAAAAATGAAAAACTTAATGAAATGTATGCTTATCCTACCCTTTATATTGAAACAGTCCAGTTTGTGAATGAGGTACTTCAGCAGAAAGGTCATCATGTCACAGTGAAGCAGGCCCAAACTTGCTTTGAGGAGATCTACTTCCATTCTGCTCAAAAAGATCCTGCGAAGGTTGATAAAGTGTTTGGCGAATGGTGGATTGATCTTGTGGTTGGTTAATTTGGTACAGCCAGTTTTAAGTGATCAAGGTGGTCTAAAATTTTCTCTGTACGAGGATGATCAAGACCAAATGTATCAATGTGGGCGGTTAAGTACTTATGGGTTAGTCCGTCATCTTTCAACTTCGTTCCTAGAAGAGCAAGCTCTGTATAAAGATCGCTGACGTCGTCTATTTTTTTCTCTTTCAGAACAGCGTCATATATTTCTTTGCTTAATAAAAATTCATTTAGTGCATTTTCAAAATCTGTTTTGATTTTATAGGCTTTTCCTAAAGCAAAGTGGGCACGTGCTTGATATCTATTCTTTTTGTTTCCATGAAAAAAATCATTATATAATTTGATGGCATTAGATAAGTATTGAATAGCTTTATCTGGGTTCTTCCCTTTATCCAGTAACATCAGGCCTTTAAAAAACCAATCAACCCCTAAGCCTGAATATTTTTCATTTTTACCTTGAAAAAATATTTTTATTTTCTCTTCATATTCTTTTAAATGCTTTTGAGCCTCAATTAAACGTCGTTGTTTAAAAAGAATTTCTATTTTTTGGACTAATATTGAATGGTAAAGAGTGGGTGAATCTTCAGCTAAATTGGGATATGCATTTACTTTATTCAGCACATCGCTTGCTTCCTCAAATTTTCCTTGATCATATAAAACAAAGGACCAATTAAATATAAAGAAGCTTCTAGCATGATCAGATTTTGATTCTTCTAATATTATCTTCCCTTGTTTAATAAATTCGTCAGCCGTGTTTATTTCTCCTCTCAGAGCATGATATTGGGCGAGGTTAGCTAGCGCTCTTAATTTCTCTTCATTATATTCTTTAAAAGAATTTAAGATATTCAGTCCTTCCCTCATATTTCTTATAGCTTCGTCATAATTAACGTTATAAACACTTTCAAAAAAACCTTTGTTAATGTTGTAGAGAGCCTTATAGTATGGTTCAAGTTGTAATCCTAATTTTAATTCGTTTTCAATTTCTTCTAGCAGCAATTTTGCTGCTTCAAAATCTCTAAATGCTGCCATTAAGCATTGTAAAATACATATTTTTAATTCAAGAAGTTTATTATTTGAATATTTTATCTCCTTGGCATGCTTACACAATTTTTGAGCATGTAATAAGTGAATAGGCTCTTTTATAACTTTTTTAGTAAAAGTTATAGCTGCCCCAGAAAAGACTTCAAGCATCACTTCAGCTGCTTTTTCAATAAGCACTTTTTTTGTTTCAATATCAATGCTCTCATTAATAAGTTGGTGAATTACGTCATGAATCGAGAGGTTGTGCATCTTTGGTATCCTCTTTCCTGGTTCTGTTGGTTTTTGGTTGATATCAAACTCTGTTGTTTCACTTATACTAATAAGAGACGGTTTATAAATATGCTTTATGGCGTCATCGGCATTTAAGGAACTTTTCGTTTTCTTTAACCATAAATCTATATAGGATTCAGGAATATCCTTACTATTTAACAAGCTCATAAAAAACAGTGTTTGTAATGAATCTTTGGATTCTTCTTCAATAAACTGAAGAGTAATGTCTAAAGTACCCATGGCATCTTTTGGATAAGAATCGAGAAGGGCCCCTGGAGGCTCCTCTCTCTCTTTAAGAGATCTTTTTAAGTACATGGCAATATACTTATCAATTGTTACTGTAGGATGGGATTCAATAAAACGTAAAGCAATGGAGAGTGCTAACGGATAATCACCGAGGGTCTCTGCTAATCTTACCATCTCTTCTTTTTCTTCTTGAAGTTTGGCCATCTTAATCATAGAAAGTGAATCTTCCCGTTTGAATTTGCCAATCTCAATCTTATCGAGCCATATGGTGGCATTACGAGAGGTTAAAAGCACGTGTTTATCCGATGGATAATGAATGCTGGGAATAAATTTTTCTACTTGAGCGTAGGTTTCTGGGTTATCAAATACCAGAAGGTATTTTATCTCTTTGATCCTTAAGAGATTTTTTACCACATCCACGAGTGCCTCTTTTGATAGCATTGAGGGAATAATGTGTTCTGTTTTAGGTAAAAACGTATTTAAAGCAATGGCTAGCTTTTCAAATTGACTTGGAATGTCCTGCTGGGCATCGAACCACCAAATAAAGTCATAATTTTGGTTATGACTATGGGCATATTTTTTAGCAATTTGGGTTTTCCCAAATCCTGGTGCTCCCGTAATAGCTAAGACAATTTTATCTTCTTTTTTAAAAAAGGAGTCAATTTTTTGAAGTTCTTCTTTTCGACCCACAAAGAAAAGATTCGTCTGTGAAAGGTTGCACACTTGGGGCGGACGTGAAAAGCAGATCATAGGAAACAATAGAAAGAGAAAAAAAACAATAAAGAGCAAGAAAAAGAGAAAAAAGGAGAGCGTCGGAGAATAAGAGGTTATCATAAATATTACCTTCATCCCTTTTTATCAGTCTTAACTATCAATTCTTATCAGCTTTTCCTAAAAAATGGGATCACGTTACCTTCCGAAGACCTCCCATTTGGTTTAGGAAATAATATTTTCGCTACATTCAACCCATTCTTTCCTCGATAGTGTTCGTAACGCAAGTTGTTGTCTTGGCAAACTTTAGAAAAAACTTCTTGAGAAAGGAAAAAATTAAAGGACTGATTGAGTTGGTTGAGAATTTTTTTATCGAAAAAGAATCCGTTATCTTTAACTTGGATATGAAGGCCTTCTTTTTGATGAGTTGCTTTAATAGTTACACTTCCATTGAGAGGAACGCTATGAAGAGGCTTACCAATAACATTAATGAGCATAAGCTCCATAAAACAAGAATCGCTATCATAAAAAAGGTTTTCAGAGCAATTTATTTCCACTTCAATATTTGATTTGTAAATTCTTTCGGCAAACAATTCCTGAATATTATTCAAGATATTTAAAATTTTAATTGGTTCATTTTTAATTTTTGAGGCGGCCCCCATGGATAAACATTCGCCAACTTTGAGACAAGATTCAACAATATCGATGAGATCTTTAGAGGGAAGTTCTATATGTGCTCTCTTATAAAAGCTGAGGATCACATCTAAGGATCTTAGAAGGTAGGCTGCTTCCTCTCTTTGGTGATTACGAAAGCCAATTTGAAATTTCTTGTAGGCTTGGAAGGAAATTTGCTGGCATTGGATTTGTTGCTGGAGAGTAAAAAGAGCTGCTTTATTTTTTTCTAACTTTGCTTGGGAGAGGGATATAGCACTTTTTAGATGTTGAGTTCTTTCCTTGTACGCGTTCTTAACACGCCACCACAGCCAATAAGAAGTTAAGACCATGGCAATAAAAACAAGCATCATAAAAAGAAAAAATACAGCGTAATGGTCTCTATGTTTAAAGAAGTACTCCCAAAAAAGATCTGGAGTTCGCCCATAAATCGGAAAAGGGCCTTGTTGATGAAGGCTATGAGTCTCGGAAACTGCAAAAGAAAGACTATCTCCCATGGGAAGAGTGGCTTTAAAAGTTGATGGATCAAGAAAGATTTCTAAGAATCCCTCAAGATTTCCTTCAGAATTAAAAATCCAATTTTTACAAATTATAGCTTCCTCCTCAAATGCCACGGTAGGACCATTTTGGTGAGGAGCTTCTGAAGGCGTATGGTCAAGCTTTAAAGAGAGAATTCCAAAGCGAGTGATGCGGCTCTGAGGTTTAGAAAGCTTGTTGTAAGTTATTTGCTCAATTCGAAAATAATCTACATCCGGCAATAAAGAATAAGAGGAGATTAGGATATTTTGAATCCGTTTGAGATCTCCATGAGAAGCCGCAATTCTCTTACTTGTCAAAATAGATAATTTTTTTAGATTTTCAATATTGGAGTGAAGTTTGATTTGAGCGGCATTGAGTTCGGCTTGTTGTATCTCTTTATAAGAGGAGAGATAGCTTTGATAGTCAATATAAACATACACTCCCACAAAAGCTAAAGCGCCAATTGTATACAACACCATTCTTAAGGATATCGATTTTACTATTTTAAATAAATTATGACCATACTCCATAAGTCAAGATGGCTTCCTGTATTTTTTAACCATATTATTTCTTTAAATATAAATCTGTACAGAAGAAAAGCCAAGAATAATCTCAAAGAGGGAGGGGAGAATGTGAGAGCGATTTTCTCCTCCGTTTCTTTCCGTCACGTTGGTGAAAATTTGGAGAAAATTGTTTTTTATCTCTTGACATTCACCTCTAGAAACTCCAGTGTTTCCCTGGTGGGCGCTGAAGGATTCGAACCTTCGACCCTCTGATTAAAAGTCAGATGCTCTACCGACTGAGCTAAGCGCCCGAATGTGGTGCACAATATAATTATCCATGATAGAGGTCAACCCTTATCATGTTTCTTTGCGCCGTCTTTCATGAAAAACAATAATTAGACCTGAAGCAATAATAATACCGCATCCTAAGAAAAGAGATTCAGTTGGCCAATTACCATATAGTATAATATCTAACATAATACTCCAAAGCAATGCAGAATAAATCATAGGGGCAATAATACCCGCAGGAGCATACCGATAAGCATAGGTAACACAAAGCTGACCTAACCCACCCCCAAGTCCTAGAATAATAAGGAAAATCCATCCCCAAAAATCTGGGGTTACCCACACAAAAGGAAGAGCAATGAGAACAACAAGTGCGGGTAATAAGCTACCTAAGAAGGTAAGTGTAAAACTATTATTTGTAGCTGATAAAAGACGCCCATAAAGATTATAGGCTGATTCCATAAAAGCCCCTATAATAATAAAAAAAGTTCCCCAATGAAAAACATCCCCTCCTGGCTTCGCAATAATTAAAACACCTATTAAACCCAAAGCAACCGCTACTCCTTGAACGAAACCAACCTTTTCTTTTAAAATAGGGTAGGAAAGAATAACTAAAAAAAGCGTTGAAGAAAAGTAAAGAGCCATAGAATTAGAAAGAGGAAGCATCCCGATCCCAATAAAAAGAGTCGAAAGTCCAACAGATAAGAGAACAGCTCTCTTAAAATGAATTTTCCACTCGGAGGGGGATGGCGTCGTCCACCCACCCCTTAAAATTATAAAGATACCTGCAGGAAAAGCTGCAAAAAAACAACGAAAAAATACCAACTGAGGAGGAGAATAATTTACAGTTACATCCTTAATGATGGCATTAAGAATTGAGAAAATAAGCATCGCTCCCAACATATAAATGATACCACGTTTGTAGGAAGAATGGCCTAGTTCCGACATAATTCTCTTTTTCAATAAATTCTTCGTTGTTTAATCAGTATCTACATTTATCTAATATAATCCTAATTTTCATTTACTGAAGAATTTCTGTTGCGGGAGCCTTTTCTTGTTGAGCTTGCTCTTGTGAAATTTGTCGTTGATAAAGTTCAGCAAAGTCTACAGGAGTTAAAAGAAGTGCTGGATATCCTCCTTCTTGCGTTGTTGTGGCAACAATTTGGCGAGCAAAAGGGAATAAAATCCGAGGGCACTCAATCATTAAAATTGGTCGAAGATACTCCTCAGGAACGTCACTGCCTATTGTGAAAACACCTGCATATTCAAGGTCCATCAAAAAAACCTGATGTTCTTTACGCTTAGCATCAACTTGAATACGTAAGGCCACTTCAAAGGTCCGATCTTTTAAATTATGTGCTTGGGCTTCGATATGAATTGAGATAGACGGTCTCTCTTCATTTTCCATGATATTGGCCATGGGCGAAGGATTTTCAAAAGAAAGGTCTTTAATATATTGGGCATTAACAATAAGGGGAGCTTGAGCTTCCTTATCTGTTGTTGCTTTCGTTTTTCCTTTATTCTCCATCTTTATCTCCTATTAAAAAATTATGTTGAACACTATGTCACAATTGATATGGAAAACAAGAGCCAGAAAGATATTGATATTATTTTTGATGAGAACAACACTGGCGAAGTGAAAAAACATGTGCTAAGAGCATCACATTTGTATGTCTTAGGAAAGCTCTTTTAAAAGAATTAAGTTAGTCGTGGACGCGTTGTTTATTGAAACATTGACCACGTCTCGATGAAAAGAGAGATAACACTTTGATGAGTGAGTTCTGATAAAGAGAGAGATGAAGTCACGTGAATAGTTTTATGGAGTTTCACAGGTAAAAATGCGATGAATCACTTACAAATTGTCGTTTTGGCTGCTGGCCATGGAACGCGGATGAAGTCGGACCTTCCCAAAATACTTCATTCCTTGGGCGGAAGGCCGGTTCTTGATTATGTTCTTGACTTAGCTCACCAAATGAATTCCCAAGACGTAGTTCTTGTGGTCAGTCCTTCTTTGAAAGACATACAAACACCCTTTAAACATAAAACTGTTGTGCAGCATCCTGCTCAAGGAACAGGAGACGCGGTTAAATGGGCTCTCCCCCATTTAAGCCAAAAAGGGCATGTTCTTATTCTTTTTGGAGATACCCCTCTTATTCAAAAAGAAACTTTAGACCGAATGTTAAGCCTTGCTGAGCAACAGCCTGAAACAGCTGTTATTTTACTAGGTATGCATCCTCATGACATGCAAAATTATGCACGTCTTATTCTCAGTAAGGATGGTAGCCTAGAGGAAGTGTTAGAATATAAGGACTTAACGCCGACTCAAAAAGAAATACCCCTATGTAATTCAGGCGTTGCCTTAGTGAGAGGGGACCTCTTAAGTCCCCTTCTTTCTTCCCTCACTCCCAATAACGCAGCTCACGAGTATTATCTAACGGATCTCGTAAAAATTGCGCGTACAAAAGGGTACTCCTGCCGTGTTGTTGAAGGAGAAGCTACTGAATTCATGGGTATTAATACACGACAAGATCTTGCTCGAGCTGAGGCTGTTCTGCAAAATCGGTGGAGAAACCACGCGATGACTAAGGGAGTAACTCTCCTCGATCCTTCCACTACCTATTTGAGTTATGATACACAGTTTTCTTATGATATCATTCTTCATCCTTTTGTGGCCATAGGGCCAGGTGTCGTGATTGAGAAAGGGGCTGAGATTCTTCCTTTCTGCCGATTGAGTAATACTCATGTTGGGCCACAAGCCGTTGTAGGGCCCTTTGCTCATTTACGGGGTGGGGTTTATCTCCATGAAAAGTCAGAAATTGGTAACTTTGTGGAAGTTAAAAATTCTACTTTTGGATCACAAGCGAAAGCAAAACATTTAAGTTATATCGGTGATGCAAGCATTGGTGCTAAAACCAACATCGGTGCGGGAACGATTACATGCAATTATGATGGTTTTAATAAGTCTAAAACGCTCATTGGTGAAGGTGTTTTTATTGGATCCAATAGTTCCCTTGTTGCTCCCCTTTCGATTGGTGACCATGCCATTGTGGGGGCTGGGAGTGTGGTCATAGAAGATGTAGAAAGTCGAGCTTTAGCCTTATCGAGAAGCAACCAAACATCATTTGAAAAAGGGGCTGATAAATTTCGAGAGAAGCGCCAGAAAAGAAAGGATTTATAAGAGTATGTGTGGAATTATCGGAATTGTGGGAAAGCATCCTGTGGGTCAAAGGCTTATCAATGGCCTTGAAAAACTTGAGTACCGCGGATATGACTCATCAGGTATTGCAACCATCCATGTTGGGCAAATCCACAGATTACGTTCAGAGGGAAAGCTCCTTAAACTCAAAGAAAAGTTTCTTGCCCATCCTCTCGAAGGTCATAATGGAATAGGACACACGCGTTGGGCAACCCATGGCGAGCCAACTGAAATCAATGCCCATCCTCATGGTAACGCCAAAGTCACATTGGTTCATAATGGGATCATAGAAAACTACTCTACACTCCGAGAAGAACTAGAGAGCAAAGGATATGTTTTTGAAAGCGAAACAGATACAGAGGTTGTAGCTCATCTTATTTCATTTCACATGGACCAAGGACTTACACCTCAAGAAGCCGTTGCTCAAGCTTTAAAGCGGTTGCAAGGTGCCTTTGCTTTAGCCATCCTATTTACAGGTTACGATAATCTTTTAATAGCTGCTCGTCAGGGTGGAAGCCCTCTCGCCCTTGGTTATGGAGATGGGGAGATGTATGTGGGCTCAGATGCCATTGCCCTTGTGACTCTCACTCAAAAAATATCTTACCTTGAAGATGGAGATTGGGCTGTATTGTCTCCTGGAAATGTTACTATTTATGATAAAAATACCCACCCTGTAGATAGGCCTATTCAAACCAGTTGCATTTCCGAAGGTTCGATTAATAAGGGAGAATACCCCCATTTTATGCTTAAAGAAATTTTTGAACAACCGAGAGCTCTTGAAACAACAATTAACTCATTCTTAAAAGAAGGCTCTCTTCAATTTCCTTCTCTGCCATGGGAATCTGTCTCGCGTATAACCATTTCAGCCTGTGGAACAGCTTATTATGCTGGCTTGATCTCTAAATACTGGTTTGAAAAATACGCAGGCCTCCCTGTTGAAGTTGATATAGCCTCTGAGTTTCGATATCGCATGCCTCCCCTCCCCGAAAAAGGGCTTAGTCTGTTTATTTCTCAATCAGGGGAAACTATTGATACCCTTGCCGCTCTCGAGTATACAAAATCTCACGGTCAAACGATTGTCTCCATTTTAAATGTACCTGAAAGCTCAATTGCACGCCAATCAGATGCCGTTCTTCTCACCAAGGCAGGGCCTGAAATAGGAGTTGCTTCGACAAAAGCGTTCACCACTCAATTGGTCCTCTTAGCCCTCTTGGCTCTTGAAGCAGGGCGCAAACGTAAGTTTTTGACTGAAACAAGTTTTGATGAACTGGTATTCAGTTTACGCTTTATTCCAGCTCTTTGTGAAAAGGTTCTTTTACTCGAAGAGAAAATCAAGACAACTGCTCAGACACTGATAAAAGCTAGTGATGTGCTATTCTTGGGGCGTGGTGTAAGTTATCCTCTTGCCCTAGAGGGAGCTCTTAAGCTTAAAGAAATCAGTTACATCCATGCAGAAGGATATGCAGCCGGTGAAATGAAACATGGCCCTATCGCTCTCCTTCACAAGAACTTTCCTGTGATCGTAGTCGCTCCCTCTGATGAACTTTTTGAAAAAACAGCCTCTAATATTCAAGAGATTATTGCTCGTGGAGCACAAGTAACCGTCCTAACTGATCCTAGAGGTAGTCAGTCTTTAAGCTCTCTACCTATTGGCTCTCTGATTCTTCCAGAAACAACACCACTTACAGCACCGCTTGTTTATGCTCTTCCTCTTCAACTTTTGGCGTATCATACAGCTGTCTTGAAAGGAACTGACGTAGATCAACCTCGTAATTTAGCCAAATCAGTAACTGTAGAATAGGTCTTTAGAGTATTGTGAGAAAGCGACATCGAAAGTAAAGTGCTGTCAAAAAAAGGGGCCAAAAGGCCCCTTTTTGTTTCGAAGGACACAACCTTAAGAAGCTTTTTCACTAGCTTGTTTGCTACTAGCTGTGGACTCTTGCAACATTTTCTTTAGCTCTTCAGCACTAACGTATCCAGGCACAACCTTTTTTTCACCTATGATCAGAGTTGGTGTTCCGTTAATGCCAATGACTTTCGCCAGTTCAAGATCTTGATCAACCAAAGCTTGAATTTCTTTCGTTTTCATATCAGCTTCAAGCTTTTTTGTGTCAATATCAACGGAGCTAGCTAGTTTTAAGAGCTGTTTTTTTGTCAAGGGCTTATCTGATGAAAATACAACCTTTTGAAATTGGTCATACTTACCTTGTTCTTTAGCTGCAAGCATTGCTTTGACTGTCATAACGGAAGCAGGGCCCATAATGGGGATGTCCTTATAAATAATTTTGACATCCTTATCCGTACTTACAAGAGTTTCCAACTCTTTGTGAAACTTCTTACAGTACCCACAGTTTGGATCTAAAAAGACAACTAAAGAAGTAGCTCCCTTAGGATTTCCACCAATTGGCGTTGCAGGGTTATTAAAAATTTTATCTTTATTTTCTGCTACAGCCTTTTCCATTTTAGCAACCGCTTCTTTTTGTTGCTGCGCCATTCCTGCTTGAAAGGCGTTCATAACAACTTCAGGATGTTTTGTAAGGTAATTAGCAATGATTTTCTCAATCTCTTGGGACTGGGCAGCCGTAAAATTGGAAGAAACAGGTGCAGCAGCAGGAGCTACCGGAACATTTACTTGGGATGTTCCTTCAGCAAATGCAAAACTTGCAAAACCCATGCTCACAACAGATAACAGACTTAAACTAACTTTTTTCATTGATTATTCTCCCTATGGTTAAGGCTTAAATAATAACGAATTCTGGAAGCCTTCACAAGTTACATATTGTTCAAAAAAGAGACAGTGCGCTTTGTATACCACATATAAAACAGTCTATTAGATAGACAGCGTATTTTCATGTCTATTTTTTTGGCCAACGAAGAGCTATCGCAATGACAGCTCCAATTCCTAATAAATAACAATAAAAAACATAGGGTATAATATTCAATGGAGAAACTCCCGCAATAGAGCCCGCTAGCAAAACTTGCGCACTGTATGGCAAAACTCCTTGAAAAACACATGAGAAAATCGTCACCAACGCTGCTGTTCGTGCAAAAGGAATATGATAGCGTTTAGAAATCTCATGGGTGGCCTCACCGGCTAAGATAATCGCCACTGTATTATTTGCTGTACAAACATCACAAAAACTGACAATCGAGCTTACAGCACTTTCTGCAACACGGGATCCTTGGGGTCTCGTCGCCCATTTCTGAATAAAGGAGTCCATGCTTTGAACCAAAAAACGGATTCCCCCTTGATCTTTAGCAAGTTCACTTAGACCTCCTATTAAAAGAGAGAGAATAAGGATCTCATTCATAGAAGTATATCCTTCAAAAATATTCTTTGCGAAGCTAAGAGTCGTATAGGAGGGTGCAAAAGCAACACCAATAATCCCTGCAACCAAGAGCCCAGAAGAGAGAACGATAAAAACATTGGTCCCCAAAAGCGCTAAAATAAGGACGAAGAAATAGGGAAAGCTAAAAATAAGAGAAGGAGAATCAGGACCTTCCTGTGTACCTGAAGCCTCTCCTGACCCCGAAAAAGCAAAGAAAAGCAAAGTTAAAAGTAAAGGCCCGATAGCTATCATAAGGTTAACTTTAAACTTATCCTTAAGAGAACACGGATGAATTTGTGTTGCAGCTATGGTTGTGTCCGAGATCATTGATAAGTTATCCCCAAACATTGCTCCACTAATAACAGCACCTGCCATCAGGGCCGGATCAATACCTAAAGCACGAGAAATTCCAACGGCAATGGGAGCTAAAGCTGCAATCGTACCCATAGACGTTCCCATAGCTGTTGATACAAGAGCTCCAATAAGGAAAACACCAGGTAAAGTTGCCTCTTGAGGAATGAAATGAAGGGCAAAATGAACTGTTGCGTCCACACCCCCAATACCTTTTAAAACTTCTGTATACGCTCCTGCCAAGAGATAAATCATACACATTGTGATGATATTTTTCTCCCGTACTCCTTCTAAAAAAACTTGAATATTATCCGAAAGCGAATGCCGACCTAAAAGAATAGCAACAATTAAGGCAGGTAGAATTGCCACACTTGCAGAAACTTTATAAAAAGCAAACTCAACACCCTGCCAAGTCAGATAAACTCCACTCCCGATAAAAAGAAGCAAGAAGAGTCCAATAGGTAAGAGAGCCAATGGACCTTTGAGACTGTATTTCTTCATCATTTTAAAATTCATCTTCTTGCATTGCCTTTAAAAGAAAATCAGCAAAAACCTTAACCCTCTTAAGGCTAGCCAAATGAGCTGAATAAGCAATATATCGATAAACAATTGTTCCGGGAATATCTGAAAGAATTTCTAACATTTCGGGATCATTACCAACCATATACTTATGAAGAGCTGAAATTCCAATGCCTGTTCGAGTGGCCTCGTAAATAGCTTGACCACTATTCATTACTAAATAAGGAACGCGTGGTTTATGAGCTCCAACTTTTAACAACCAGTCAAGATTACTAAAAAGATGGGGTGTTTCTTTACCAAACACAATAAGTCGATGCTGATCAAGATCTTCAGCTTTTTGAGGAGTTCCATACTTTTCTAGATAATCCTTACTTGCGTAGATTCGAAAACGGTAGGAAATGGGTTCCGAAAGGATAATATCAGGATTATTTATGGGTTGGGATGTTATTCCGATATCCGCCTCTCGCAAGTTAAGATCAATTTCCTCATCTTTAAGAAGAAGGGATACCCTCACCTCAGGATATTGGTCTAAAAATAATTGGAGACGAGGAGCAAGCCATAAGGTCCCAAATGCAATGTTTGTGGCAATTTTTAAATGACCTCGCGGGTAATTTTTTAATTCTGTAAGTGTTGCTTGCGTCATCGCTAATTTAGCAAAAACATTAACAACCGTATCCCGCAGATTTTCCCCAGCTTCTGTAAGGACAAGACCCCGGGCTACCCGCATAAAGAGGGATGTGCCCAACTCATCTTCAAGAATATTAATCTGACGGCTAATCGCTGATTGGCTAATATTCAAGGCAGAAGTAGCTTTCGTAAAGCTTCCGGCAAGGGCGACGGCATGAAAAACGCGTAATTTATCCCAATCCATTTTCACCCCTTACAATTTTACTTATCATAGCCATCGCCTTTTCAATTGCAAGAGTTCTATTAACAGGTGAGGAAGGAGGAAATAAAATAGTCAAGAAGTGTCCTGCGGATGATAATCGTGTAGCCTAGGGCACATACCCTGGGCTACTTGCAAAACAATCTACCAAGCAGATTTAATTCTCCTGATTAAATTCTGCTAAGGTCTCAGCTGGAATAATCTTTTTAATAGCTTTTGGATCTGTTGGTTGAATGACCAACTTCATTGCAGAAGCCCCGGGCGCACTAAAATCGAAAGATTTCAAATCAAAGGGTGTGTAACCATTTGTAATGGATACAGAAGATAATTTGTTATCCCCCTGATAAAAAAGGATATTTTTTGTGTAGTAAACACCATTATCTAAGTCTTTGATAGAAGCCCAAAGTGTTGGCTCAGCTCCCTTAAGAGCAGGAACGCTTATGGAATTAATTAAGGTGTTCGCTTGATAGATAGCAATTTCTCTCGAAGAAGGCTCTGGAAAATTATTAAGAAGCACTTTCGCTCTCGCAAATCGAGAAGGAGGGGTGAAGTCTCCAAGAACACCTAACAGATTAGCTTCACCCTTGTGTGTTGTCGTTTTATAGATTTCATCATAGTTATAAACAGCATTTTTAAATTTATCATTAGGGGTTTTACTATCTGCTAACAAAGAATCATAGTAGCTTGCGTGCTTGAGTTGCCAATCAAATGGAGGAGCATTTGTAAGAACATCACCAGCATTTTCATAGATTTTCACTTTCCCTTCTATAAATTCTATAACGAGACTCTCTCCTTTTTTATCTCGAACAACATAATGAATGGGGATGTCTTTTATATAATTGCCCTCACTTACTCTTACAGCAGACCCGATGAGTTGATGGGATCGAACCAACTCTACCGCCTCTGCAGTTGTGCTGGCTTGGGAGAGAAGATAGGACACTAAATCATAAATAGCGACGACAGGCCTTTTATCACTTGCATCGTAAGCTGGAAATTTACTGCCTGGCAGATAAAGGATAGCAACGGAGAGACCTTGTGTATTCATTCCATCAACGAATCTCTCACCATTAAAGGCAGCGCGGCCGATAAAACCATATTTATTTACCCAGGAGGTTAGCTGTGTGGCAGGAATTTTATCTGCATCAATAATCACGTCGGTTGTGTTTTTATCTCCGATGTACCCTATTCTATCTTCAAAAGCAAAGTTAACGAGAAAGTCGAGCGTCCGGGCTTCAACATGGTAGCCACCTTTATTGATAAACGCATCCGTACATGCAAACGCTTGAGAGCTAAAAATAGCAAGGGAGCTTAATAATAATAGGTTTAATTTTTTCATTTTTTTGCCTCTTTTACATGCATTTAGGTTTTTCTCTATGGTATTCTATGCTCAAAGAAGTTAACATAAAATGAATTACCCATATAGCTATTTTTCAAGAAACACTTCCTTCTCTCTTCACACCAGCTGCCCTATACGTTAAAGTTAACATATGTCTCGTATTTTATTGATCATCAGCGGCAGTATTGCTGCTTATAAAAGTCTTGAACTCATTCGTTTGTTGCGAAGAGAAAATATAGGTGTACGGGTTATACTAACCTCCGGTGGGGCTCAATTTATTACACCTCTCTCTTGCGCTGCACTTTCAGGGGAGTCCGTTTATTCAGACTTATTTTCCCTCACAGAAGAAACCGAGATGGGACATATTCGTCTAGCACGAGAAGCAGATCTGGTTGTAATTGCGCCAGCAAGTGCTGATTTGATAGCTAAAGCCGCCCAAGGGAGAGCCGACGATTTAGCCTCAACAACACTTCTTACAACAAAAGCCCCTCTTCTTTTTGCACCAGCCATGAATGTGGAAATGTGGAACCATCCTGCAACTCAAGCGAACGTAACTCTCTTAAAAGAAAGAGGTGCACAATTTATCGGCCCTGAAGAGGGAGAGCTTGCCTGCGGGGAAGTAGGGATGGGAAAAATGATTGAACCCTCCCTTATCTCAGTCCTCATAACAGAAAAGCTTTTAGGGGAACGCCCTCTTAAGGGTATTAAAACACTTGTAACAGCCGGTCCAACCCAGGAACCTCTTGACCCTGTGAGGTATCTTTCTAATACGTCTTCTGGCAAACAAGGCTACGCCATTGTTGAGGCCCTTCTTCACGCAGGCGCTGATGTAATTCTCATTAGCGGCCCTACCTCCTTACCTTCTCCTGTAGGCGCTAAGGTAGTTCAAGTTCAAACAGCTGAAGAGATGTGGAAAGCCACAGAGTCTTCTTTACCTGTAGACGTGGCAATTTGCACAGCAGCAGTAGCTGATTGGGGTCCTGCAACCGCTTCTCCTCAAAAGCTAAAGAAGGAGCTGGGACTATCTTCTCTCTCTCTAAAACCAAGTCCGGATATTCTAGCGTCTCTTTCCATACACAAACAAAGGCCTCGTCTTTTAATTGGATTTGCAGCTGAGACAGAAAATATTATCGAGCATGCGAATGAAAAACTATCAAAGTGTGACTGGGTCTTTGCCAATAACGTCAGTCAAAATGTATTCGGTTCGGATGAGAATGAAGTTCATTGGATTACCCCGCACATCCATGAAGCATGGCCACGATGCTCTAAAAAGAAAGTAGCTAGAAAGCTTGTTTCTCGTATAGCCGGAGAATTTCGATGATTTCCGTAAACCTTTTAAGATTGCCCCATGGGAAAGATTTGCCTCTTCCAGCCTATGCTACCTCTCAAAGTGCGGGCGTAGATTTACTTGCTGCCCTCAGACAATCTATTTCCCTAAAACCTCTCGAACGCAGCCTCATCCCTACGGGCATTTCAATCGCACTTCCTCACGGTTATGAAGCTCAAATCCGCCCTCGTTCCGGTCTTGCTCTCAAACATGGAATCACCGTATTGAATACCCCAGGTACAATCGATGCGGACTATCGAGGAGAAATCCAAGTGATCCTCATTAACTTGAGTCAGGAAGTATTTTTAGTAGAAAGGGGGCTTCGGATTGCGCAGCTAATACTTAGCCCCATTTCAACACTGAGTTGGAAGGAAATTGATCAACATCTTGATGAGACTCACCATGATCGAAAAGGGGGATTTGGTTCAACCGGACTGATGAAAAAATTATGAGAATATTTTTTACTTTTTTTTGTTTTATCATTTTAATAACTCCTACCTATGGAGCAGATAGAAACCCTGTTCCTCGCTTTGTTTCCTTAAGACCAAATGAAGTCAATGCTCGTGTTGGACCAGGCCCTAATTATCCTATTGAATGGATATATTTAAGAGCTGGTTTACCTGTCGAGGTTATTGCTGAGTTTGATACATGGCGGAAAATTCGGGATGTAGAAGGTATAGAAACATGGGTCCATCAAAATATGTTAAGTTCAAAACGACATGCTATTATTCAAGATTATGAAGCTATTATGTATCCCTATGAAGACACCCAAACACCACCTTTAGTCCGGCTTCAAAAAGGAGTGATTGTTCATGTTCTTAAATGCCGGAATGAATGGTGCCAGGTTCGTATTTTTGATTATAAGGGATGGGTCCAACGCGCTTATCTTTGGGGTATTTATCCTGAAGAAATTTTTGGCTGATTCTCTTTTTGACTCTGTCTAAAGGCATTAGACTTATTTACCATATTACAAAGATCATGAATACTCTTAAGCGCTTCTTCTTTATTTGAAATTCTGCTCTCATTATTTTTAAAGGAATAAATCATTTTCTCATTTATTTCTTTCCAATAATGAGTTTTATCTCTATAGTTGTTCAAATTCATAATTATGGCTTCTTTATTTAAAAAATTGAACAAAGAAACATTTTTAAATTTTAAAAGTTCTTCCATAATAATAAGGTGCTTTGCTAAAAAGTTATTTAGAAGTCCCTTCTGATGACATTTCCTAAACAGAGTAATTGAGTAAGGGGGACAAAAAATATAAAACTGCGTTTCAGGATAAGAACGAATCACTTCAGTTACTTTTTTCAGATTTTCTTTTAATAAGTAAAGATCTTGTGGTTCTATATAGCTATTTATACTATTTTCATCAAAATGAGCCCGTGTTTCTGAATAATATGATTTATCTTCTTCCATTAAAACTTGGGATTTACTTGGATCATTTAAGAACATCCCATATGAATCTAAATCTTCCTGATAAGAAGAATAGGCTAGCTTTTTGAATCCAAAAAATTCTCTTAACAAAATTTCTAGGGACATTCTCACTACCCCTATATTAATAAGGTATTTGGGAAGTGCATGAATAAGACTCTTATAGAGATGATAGGGGAATACAGCATTCTTAACTTCAGCCTCTTCAGCAGGAAGGTATGCCGTATCGAGTCCCCAGATAACGTTTTTAATAGGAGCTTGATTGAAAGCGAAGTCTGCAACGATAACTTGCTCAAATATTGATCCCCCCGATAAGGATAGCTTAACTGAATTAAATCCCAATATATCTTTAATTGTTGAAGGCTTGAAATTTAATGTATGAGAAGTTCCGAGGATAATGGAATCACAACCACTCGTCCGAGCCAATGCGGCCACTTGATATCGAGCTTCATTCATATAAATTGGCTTATAAATAGCCTTTCTAATATATTGCAAAGGATCAATAAGATAATTTAAAGAAATTATTCCCAAAAACAACGAAAAAAAAGATATAGAAAAAATCTTAATAAATTTTATTTTCATAATTTTTTATGGCCTAAAATTGAGAATAGATAAAATAAGATATTTTATTCAGATATAATATATTTATACAGGCTAGTATCCCCAATCCAATCCCCAGCCCATACACTGTTAGGGTATAGAAATGAGGCATACTAATCAACCTACTAAATAACCTTATAGGCATTATAAGTGGTGGCGATGTTAAGGCGTGATTTACATTCTCATTCAGCGCATTAAATTTCTCAAGAAGTTCCATACTGTTTGGCATAAACAATGCTATCATTAAAGGAACTAGGAGCGTAATCATTTCCTTAACGCTATCAGAAGAAAAACCCGCCCCATGCAAGAGAAACATACCCTTTATAATACTTAGAGCACTATGAAGATCAGAAGCTCTAAAGAAGACCCAGGCAACAACAACGCAAAGAAATGTCAAAAGCCATGCGAGGTAGGTCATTCCTTTTATGTTTTGAATCCATAGGGGAAATTTTAGCATCCGGAAAAAGTGATTGATGATCAAGTATACCCCGTGTAATCCTCCCCAAATAACAAAATTCCACGATGCTCCATGCCATAACCCCCCCAATAACATTGTTGAAAATAAGTTACAGTATTTTCTAAAAGGACCCTTTCTATTTCCTCCAAGAGGGATATAGAGGTAATGTAACAAAAATTGTGACAAAGAAATATGCCAACGTCGCCAAAATTCAATAATATTTCTAGCTTTATAAGGTGAATAAAAATTAAGAGGTAGAGAGACTCCCATCATCAAGGCGAGTGCAACAGCCATATCTGAATAACCTGAAAAGTCAAAATATAATTGTAATGTATAGGCTATACTTCCTTTCCAAGCTGTAAAAAAGTCTGGAGTAATTTTAGTTGTGTTATCAAATACGGATCCTGATATGCTACCTAATTTGTCAGCTATTAGAACTTTTTTGCTAAGCCCAATTACAAACAAGACGATACCCTGCACTAAGTTATTTATATCAAATTTAAGGGTTTTCTTGTCAGAAAACTGAGGCATCATTTGCTGATGGTGTAAGATAGGCCCTGCTACTAAATGAGGAAAATAAGTAACAAAGAGAACATAATGAATAAAATTGTATTCTTTAGCATAACCTTTATACACATCTACTAAAAAAGCAAGCTGAGTAAATGTGAAAAATGAGATACCAACAGGGAGTATAATATCAAGAACAGGTAAAGTTGTTCCAAACGCAAAATTTATATTAGAAAGAAAGAACCCAATATACTTATAGTAGAACAAAAGCCCTAAATCAAATATAATAAAACAAAAAAAGACCGATTTCTTAGTAGCTTGTCGTTTGATCCTACTTAAGAGCAGCCCACCCGTGTAATTTACTATAATCGAGAACAGAAGGAGAAAGGTATAGAGGGGTGACCAAGATGCATAGAAAACCATCGAAGCAAAAGCAAGAAAACTAATTGCAGAATTTTGAGAAAAAGAAGCAAATAAATAGAATAAGGCTAAAGTAATAGGTACGTATAGTAAAATAAACTCGATTGAATTAAAAACCATAACGCCTCGGTCATCTCCGTCAAGCTCAGTGGTTGTAATAGGATGAACTGATGTATACTGTCAAGAGGTATAATTGATTTATAGATAACCCTTTTCAACGCTAAAAAGCTTACATTGCTTTAAGATATCCTTCATGTAACATCAGTGTCCGGTCCATCCGTTGGGCTAGATCCATATTATGGGTTGCTATAAGGGCGGCTAGATTTTCTTGATGAACCAGTTGGATTAGATTGTCAAAAACAGCCCCAGCCGTATGCTCATCTAGGTTTCCTGTTGGTTCATCAGCCAACAAAATTTTTGGCTTATTCGCAAGGGCTCTTACAATGGCAACACGTTGCTGCTCACCCCCTGATAAACGTGCAGGACGATGAGATGCCCGATCCAAAATTCCTACTTCATTTAACAGATCCCGAGAGCGAACCCGTGCATCTGAGAAGGATTTTCCTGAAATCATTTGGGGAAGGATAATGTTCTCTTCCGCATCAAACTCAGGGAGTAGATGATGGAATTGATAAACAAATCCAAGGACTTCTCGCCGAATTTGAGTCCGAACCGCATCATTAAGATGAGCACAGTGTTTCCCATCAATAATAACTTCACCCCCATCTGATCTTTCAAGAAGCCCTGCTGTCTGGAGGAGTGTTGATTTTCCAGAACCGGAAGGTCCTACAAGAGCTACAAGCTCACCGGGATAAAGATCCAAATCAACGTCACGTAAGACATGAAGTGTTTCCGTCCCTTGATGAAAAGTTCTCTTAAGTCCTTTTAAAGAGAGAACCGCATTACTCATAACGAAGAGCCTCCACAGGATCAAGACGAGATGCACGCCAGGCCGGATAAAGAGAAGCCAGGAAGGTAAGCAGAAGAGCAATCGAAACCACGAGAGCAACTTCATTCAAATCAACACGGGCAGGCAATTTGGAGAGAAAATAGATTTCTGCCCGGAACAACTCCGTTCCTGACAAGGATTCTATAAATTTACGAATCGAGTCAATATTCCATGAAAACAACAGACCAAAAACGGCTCCTACAAAAGCCCCTAAAGCCCCAATAGAAGCCCCCGCAATAAAAAACACACGCATCATCATGCCTTGTGTTGCCCCCATGGTACGGAGGATAGCAATATCTCTCCCTTTATCCTTAACCAGCATAATAAGAGTTGATATGACGTTAAAGGAGGCCACCAGAATGATAAGCGTAAGAATAATAAACATCACATTTCGTTCGACCTTAATGGTGCTAAAAAATTCTTTATTGGCTTGCTGCCAATCAAACACACGGACATTTTTTCCTTGAACAAGAGAGAGAATTTCATCCTTGTAAAGATCAATTTTCTCCGGATTCTCTGTGAAAATTTCAAGACCAGTAACCCCATCCCCCAACTGGAAAAATTTTTGACCCGACTCCAAGGGAACAAAGACAAAGGTTTGATCATATTGGATCATACCTGCATTAAAAATGGCAGCAATTTCAAAGGTACGCGTCCGAGGCATCGTTCCAAAAGCAGTTGCATTTCCTTTAGGTGCAACAAGTGTGATTTTATCGCCTAGGATGAGGCCTAGTTTTTCGGCAAGCCTCTTTCCTACAATAGCCGCATTTGGACGATCAAAAAGACTCATTGAACCCATGATAAAATGATCCGTAATACTCTTTCGGGCTTCAAGATCGGATGTTCGTATCCCATGAACCACAGCCCCTGTAGCATTACCATGAGCTGTTGCCATAGCTTGGCCTTCTACGATGGGGTTAGCTCCTGTAATGCCAGGGAGTTTTTTAACTTGCTCCGTAAGAGAGTCAAACTCAGGAAGAGAGCCCGTATTACTATAAATGGCTAAATGGCCATTCATCCCAATGATACGGCTTAGCAACTCATGGCGAAAACCATTCATTACGGACATAACAATAATCAGAGCTGCAACACCCAAGGCAATTCCTAAAAATGAGAACCAAGCCGTAACGGAAATAAACCCCTCTTGTCGTCGGGCTCTGAGGTACCGAAAGGCAACAAATCTTTCAAAGGCAGAAAACACCTAATTTTTCTCCATTTAGTAAGACGTAAATCATATAAGAGCAAAGGTTTTCCGGCAAATGATTTTATTTGTTAAAAAAATCACAGTGCAGCCCAATACTTCCATTTATCGCTGATGGGGCGCTTCCCCAGGAGTGATGGCCACAATCTTGACCTACAGTAAGCATGAGGCCCGGACAAATAGAAGGAAAGAAACGAATCGTTCCATTATCGTCATCACCCGCCATACTGGAATAATATTTCTTTGATTGTTTGCCATTTGTTGTATAGGTGACATAAATACACGTTAAAACAAAATCTTGGCAGCCTGTCGATTCACTCACAAGTGTCATAGAAGTCACACCATCAATCACTGAGTTTCCACAACAAGCTTGTGTCGTAAGATCATATATTTTTTTATTACAACATCCTTGTGTCGCTTTATCAAAGGACACACCATTACAGCATCCTTGACTTTCATTAATAAAGACGCCATTACAACATCGAGAAATAGGATATATCTTATTTTGACAACATCCTTGAGCATCAGGATTGAAGGGCTGACCATAGCAGCAGTTCGTAGGATCATATGCACAAGGCGAAAGTTTTATTTCTTCATTTTGTTGTGCGGAAAGACTAAGACCTACTTGATAGTCTCTATTAAAACAACTCGGCGCGGCTTCAACAACGATTATTGATCCTTGGCAAATTGCTGGGTTAAAAGCCACGGTCCATATTTGACCAGGTTGAGGGTTGTTTATGTAAGGATAGGGACCTGTCCACTTATGATTACTATCAACAGAAAAAACTTGGCTACATTTTGGATCGCGCAATTTGGGGACATTCGGTGGTGAATTAACTTTTACTTGAGTAACACCTGGGCCCGGTCCGTACCAGTCACAGCAACATTTAGAAGCATCATAACCTGTCCCTCGACAGGTTTGAGGTCCAGAACCACAATCTTGGGCGTTCAAAATCAAATTGAACCCCATAAATATAATAGTCGCCAAAACCAGAATATTTGACATTGATTGAATCCTGTTCATTTTTATTATCCCTTTTTATATTAACCTCTTCTCCCTTAAAGAGGTATGGCCAAATCGCCCAATAATCAGATGATCAAGAACATGAATTTCAAGCTCTTGTGCAGCTTTCATAACTTTGCGAGTAATGTCAATATCTGCTTGAGAAGGGGTTGGATCACCGGAGGGGTGATTGTGAACCATAATAAGGCTTGTGGCCCCAAGTTCGAGCGTTCGTTTTACAACTTCACGGGGGAAAATGGGGGTTCGGTTTATGGTTCCTTGCTGCTGAATCTCATCCGCAATGATTTTATTCTTTTGATCTAAGAAAAGAAGCCGAAATTGTTCAATTGTTAAATGGGACATACGTGCCCGGCAATAATCAACAACGGCTTGGCAAGAATGAAGGGTGAGTTGGGTATTTGCTTCTTCACGAACAAGACGGGAGGCAGCTTCGTGTACAGTTTTTAAAGCCACTATTATAGCCTCTCCTACACCTGTAATGGCTTTAAGTTTTTCTATATCTGCTTGTAGCAGACCTGAAAGACCTCCGCATTCTTGAAGGAGCTTTTTTGCGAGAGGCTTGACGTCTCCTCGAGGAATTACACCGAAAAGAAGAAGTTCAACCAATTCGTAATCAGGAATAGCCTTTTCCCCCCCTTGTAAGAAGCGTTGCCTTAAGCGTTTGCGATGGCCCTGATGCTCACTCATAAGGTAAAAATCTCATAACCGGTTGCTGTAACACCTAAGCTATGCTCGAATTGAGCGGATAAGGATTTATCTCGGGTAACAGCTGTCCAACCATCGTCGAGGACCTTTACATCATACCGCCCTGCATTAATCATAGGTTCGATTGTGAAAAACATACCTTCTTTTAACTCAACCCCTGTGTTTGGCTGACCATAATGAAGAACGGAAGGGGCTGCATGAAAAACGCGCCCTAGACCGTGACCACAAAAGTCCCTCACAACTGAAAAGCCCTTCGATTCGGCATAGCTTTGGATAGCATGACCCACATCACCTAAATGAGCTCCTGGCTTTACAACTTCAATCCCACGCATCATGGACTCATATGTGACATCAATAAGCTTTTGAGCTTTGAGAGGAATTTTACCGACAGTATACATACGGCTCGTATCTCCATACCAACCGTCTAAGATCACTGTCACATCAATGTTTAAAATGTCCCCGCCGTGTAGTTTTTTAGCCCCTGGAATTCCATGACAAACGACATGGTTAACGGAGGTACAAATGGAGCGCGTAAAGCCTTTATATCCCAAGGGGGCTGGAATAGATCCGTGACTCACTATAAAATCGTGGCAAAGATCATTAAGCTCCTGAGTTGTCACGCCTTCCTTCACATAAGGTCCAATAAAGTCAAGGGTTCGCGCCGCAAGCTGCCCCGCCTTTCGCATTCCTTCGAAATCCTCGGATGAATATACTGTTATGTTTCTTGAATCTTCTGCCATTAAATTTAAGAGTGATAATTTATCGAATGGGTAATTGTAATGGCATTTGGGGTGACCTCGCAAGCATAGACAAGGGGCTGCACACCATTTTTAATAGCCTTAAGCGTTTCTTCTCCATAATACGGGTCAATGTCCTTGGCAACTTCAAAGCCTTCACAGTCATTTCGTTGAACAACATAAACCACATAAGCCTTGTGACCTTTATGAACCATCTCGGTGAGTTCACCCATATGCTTAGCTCCACGGATCGTAACCGAACTCGGAAAAGCAGCGATTTTCCCGCGTTTAAGATGGACATTTTTGACTTCCACATAGGTCAAAGATTCACCAGGATTTGAAAGTAAAATATCTATACGAGAATTTTTCCCATAAGAAACTTCTCTCTGCAGTTTTTGATACCCTTGGAGTTCAGAGACAATTCCATTGCGAATGGCTTCTTCAACCAAATGATTTGGGTTCGAGGTATTCATTCCCACAAATACACCATCAACTTCCACCATTTGCCACGTGTAAGGCAATTTTCGAGAAGGATTAGAAGAGACTGAAACCCACACGGGTATTCCTTCTGTTGTAAGCCCCTGCATGGCTCCTGAATTGGGACAATGGGCCGTAATGATCTTTCCATCCTCAAGTTCAATATCGGCAAGAAAACGCTTGTAACGCTTAATAAGATGCCCACGCAATAGAGGGGAATTAAAAAACATATGAAATCACCTTTCTAAGTTCTTAAAAGCAGATTGTTCTCTTGAACATATTTCAGTGCATAAAGCCGAAGAGCACTTGAGAGGCTCCCTTTTCTTCCCCCATCAATATCCCTTATAAGTTGGCTTAAAGAAACGCCTTGGTCCTTTGCAGCCTCTTCTAAAACGTTCCAAAAAGGACTCTCAAGAGCAACACTTGTTTTATGCCCTAAAAGACTTACTGAACGTTTTTGGAGGAGGGCTTCCTTAAGATCTTGATACAAGTTTACCTACCATTTTTTCTGGTCTTACCCAGTCCTCATATTGCTCTTCAGTTACATACTGTAATTCCAAAGCTGCCTCAAGAAGGGTTTTATGCTCTTTATGAGCTTTTTTAGCGATCTCCCCCGCTTTATCGTACCCAATATGGGGGTTTAAAGCCGTTACAAGCATGAGAGAGTTATAAAGGGATTCCTTTATTCGCTCTTCATTTGCCATAATGCCGACCACACAATTTTCCGCAAAACTACGCATCCCATCTCCTAACAAACGTATGGATTGGATGACATTATAAATCATAACAGGCTTGAATACATTCAACTCTAATTGCCCATTTGAACCTGCAATACTGACAGTTACATGATTTCCCATAACTTGAGCAGCAATCATTGTTAGAGCCTCACATTGGGTTGGATTGACTTTTCCTGGCATAATTGAAGATCCTGGCTCATTCTCAGGCAAAATTAACTCTCCCAGCCCACAGCGTGGGCCTGATCCTAATAGACGAATATCGTTAGCAATTTTCATTAAGGAAACAGCTATAACATTGAAAGCACCTGACACTTCGACAAGGGTATCTTCAGAGGCCAAGGCTTCAAATTTATTTTCTGCACTTACAAAAGGCAATTTTGTAAGCTCAGCTACCGTTTTTGCAAATAGCTCACCGAATCGGGGGTGGGCATTAAGACCCGTTCCCACTGCTGTTCCTCCTTGGGCTAGCTCATAAAGATGAGGTAAGACATTTTTAATGCGTGTAATCCCCATTTTTATTTGAGTTGCATAGCCAGAGAATTCTTGCCCCAATGTTATGGGGGTTGCATCTTGTAAGTGGGTTCTTCCGATCTTGATGATCCCCTTAAAAGCTTCTTCTTTTGTTCTCAATGCCTTTTCTAATTCCTCAAGAGCAGGAAAAAGGAGTTTATGAATTTCAAGGACGGTTGCAATATGCATAACGGTTGGAAAAGTATCATTAGAGGATTGGCCCAGGTTAACGTGATCATTTGGGTGAATGGGGGTTTTTGATCCTATCTTTCCCCCTAAAATCTCAATGGCGCGATTCGCAATAACTTCATTCGCATTCATGTTGGTCTGCGTTCCAGAGCCCGTTTGCCATACAACCAGCGGGAAATGATCATCAAGCTTACCTTGGATAACTTCATCAGCCGCACCAACTATGGCTTTCCCAAGAATAGGATCAAGTTCACCAAGCTCCATATTGACAAGGGCCGCTGCTTTTTTCTGGAGCCCCAACGCCCGAATCAAAGGAAGGGGCATTCTTTCCACCCCAATTTGAAAATTCTTCCGGGACCGTTCTGTTTGAGCCCCCCAATACCTGTCGGCTCGTACATCTATCGGACCAAAGCTATCTCTTTCTTGACGGGTTGGAAGATCTGCTTGCATTCGAGGACTCACCCTTACTATTTAGAACTGGATTTGCTTTAAGTTACCATATTGTGGATAAGGATACAAAGCTGTCTTAAGGTCTTATAATGGTGCCCTTAAATATCTATACACGGCTTGATTTTTTTCACCTTTATGTTCCAACAAGCCCTCATTTATTCCAAATTTTAAATCTCGGCTCGCGGTTGCTGTTGAAATATTCTTAAAGATGTCTAGGTATCTTTTACGGGAAAACCATTTTTCCTGCAGTATTTTTTTAGCATATTGGAGGCGTGCTGGAGCATCTCTTAAGTTTACGCTTGCGCTCTTTCGATAGTTTTCTAAGGCTGTAAGGATAATATCTAGTGAAAATTCGATAAATTTTGTAGAGCTTCCCTCGCTGTCACATTGGGCTAATACATCGTAATAATTCTTTTGATTCTCTTTGATGAGTTCTTCTACCGTAATAAAGCTAAAAATAGTATTTTCCTTAGTTAAAAGAAGTTGCTGCCATAACCTTCCCATTCTTCCATTCCCATCCATTAAGGGATGTATGAATTCAAGTTCATAATGAAAGATGCAAGCTTTTAAGAGCCAGGATATGTCTTCATCCTCTTTAATAAAATCGAATAAATTTCTCATCAAAATAGGAACATGCTTAGCTGGAGGAGCGGCATGAATTACTTTAGATCCTTTAAAAATACCAACATTTCCTTCACGCCACTGTCCTTTATTTTGAATAAGGTTGTTCATAAGAATTCCATGAGTATATAAAAAATCACGCAAAGATGTGGGATTTAACTGATCAAATTTCTCATAGACACGGATGGCGTTTTGAACCTCTAGAATATCTTTTTTAAGGCCCAATACTCTTTTTCCTTCAAAAATATCTGTGACCTGCTCAAGGCTTAAGATATTTCCTTCTATAGATAAAGTTGATTGTATGGTTTTAATATTATTTTGTTGCCTCAACTTAATAGGCTCTGCGTCAAGTTTTTCACCTTCAAGAATGCCAAGTGCATGAGATATGCTTTGAGAGAGCTTAATGATGCAGGGAGTAATGGAAAAGGGTGGTTTATAAGTCATATTCTGATAGTATCATATGATACTATCAATCGAGAGAGAAAAAGTTAAATTTCCAGAATCCCTATTAATCTAACTTGAACTTGAACCTTACTCCTTAAACCCAAAAGCACTCCATTGCTCTAAGTGGGTTCTTTAGAATAGATTAGGTAATATGTGGAATTTAAAACCAATGAAACACGCGTACGAGGAAGCAGAAAAGGCCTATTCGAAAGAAGAAGTGCCTGTTGGTGCCGTAATTGTTGATTGTCATTCAGGTGAGATTATAGCGTCATCTCATAATGAAATGATTGGAAAGAAAGATCCAACTGCCCATGCTGAACTCCTTGCCATTCAACGTGCCTGCCTTATAAGAGGGAAAAGCCGGCTAGAAGAATGCGATATTTATGTCACTCTTGAGCCCTGCCCAATGTGTGCTCAAGCTATTAGTTTTGCCCGGCTTCGTCGTGTATATTTTGGGGCATATGATTCTAAAGGCGGCGGTATTGATCATGGAGCTAAGGTATTTAATGCTCCTTCCTGTCATCATACCCCCGAAGTGATAGGAGGCATTGAGGAACAAAAATGCGCGCGCTTACTTGTAAAGTTCTTTGAAAAGAAACGTGGCGGATCCCTTTAGGTTTGGTAAGATAGATTAAGGAGACCAGATAAGGCTTCATGAAAAAAAAACAAAAAATAAGCGAGCTGAGTCGTAGCTACAAACGAATTGCTTACCTGACTGGTATTGCGCTTGTACTCATTGCATTGGGATGCGAATATTTCCAGTATAAGCGCAATCAATATTTTATTTTAACGGATTTAAAAAATCGGCTTGATGAGCATACTTCCAACGTAAATCTTCGTGCTCGAACTGCTCAAGGTTACGTGAACGGTCTTAAAATAGCTGCTGAAAACGCTCTTTATTACATTAAAGAATTTAAGATAAGTTCTCCTTTCTTCCCATATCTTAAAAATAATCCAAAAAAAGAAACTTATTTTTTAGATATAACAAGTATACCTACGACTAAACCCATGGTTGGTAATTTGACGGGTTTTGGCTCGATTGAAACCCTGCCAGAGAAAATCAATAGGGAGCTTAATATGGCTCTTTTATTGAATACTTTTTTTGAAGTTGCTCTTAAAAGCAACCGAGGTTCTGTTTGGGTCTATTATACATCCAAAAATCGTTTTCAAAACCTTTATCCTTGGCTTCCCTCAAGTTCGAACGTTCCTTATCGTTCCCTTGAAACAGAGCTTTCCTATAGAGGCGCTCTTCCTGAGAACAATCCGAATCGATTAAACTTCTGGACGCTGGCTTACCAAGACAATTACATTAATACTCCCCCTTATCATAAGGGAGTTGTTGTGACCAATTCATCCCCTGTCTATGACGGAGATGAGTTTTTAGGAAGCGTTTCACTGGATTTAAGTTTAATTGAGCTCAATCGTGTCATGAACCGATTTAGCTCTTCCTATGGGTCTCTTTTTCTTATTAATAAGGATCATCAAGTTTTAGCAACAAAGGATGCTAGCCCTTTAAAAGTTCTCGACACCCCCATTTCCCTTCTTGAGCAATACCTTTCTCCAAAAATTATTGAAAAAATAGATCAGGAAATAAAGGATCTTTCCGGGTGGTTTTTTCATGAAGGTCCTTCTCTTATTTATGTGAATGATCTACATGAGGCTCCCTGGTATATTGTTTATGTTGGCTCTAAATCTGAGCTTTTTATGCAAAGCTTCTTAGAAACGCTCATAGATATCTTTATTATTATTGTGATTCTTACTTTCGTTGTGGGAATGGGGTATCTCATCGTCATTCGTGATTTTATTTCGCCTACACAAAAGCTAGTTAATCACATCGAGAGAGAAAATCATGGTTTAAAAAGTGTTCCTCGTAACCTTCCCTCTTGGTGGAAACCCTGGTTTGATATCGTTACTCGAATTTTTACTGAAAATCGAGCTCTTTTAACTGACCTGGAAAATAGGGTAAAAGTTAGGACAAAACAACTTCTTCACAAAAACAATCAGCTTGAAAGGACTCTTGCAAATCTTAAAAAAGCTCAAGACCAAATTATTGTTCAAGAAAAACTGGCCAGTTTGGGATCACTCACGGCAGGGATTGCCCATGAAATTAAAAACCCTTTGAACTTCATTATTAACTTCTCAGACCTTTCTTTAGAATACCTTCATGAATTAAAGGAAAAAGTCTCGAATGAAAATGAACTCTTTGCAATCATTGAACAAAATATAATGAAGACACGGGAGCATGCTGAAAGGGCCGACTCTATTGTAAAGGGAATGCTTGCTCACGCACGGGGGAGTACGGGTGAAATTACCACGTTTAATCTCAATAAGCTGCTCGATGAAGCTATTGAACTTGCCTATGTTGGTTTTCAAGGGAAAGAAAATTATTTTACTGCCATTATTTCCAAACAATTTGATCCAACTCTTGGAAACATCCAAGGCTCGAAACAAGATCTTGCCCGCGTTTTTCTAAATATAGTCAATAATGCTTGTTTTTCTATGCATGAAAAGAAAGCAAAGCTCGGAGATACATATAAGGCCGAATTAATGGTTAAAACTGAAAGTAAAGAAGATATGATTGAAATTATCTTTGAGGATAATGGTTTGGGTATGAGTCAAAGTGTTCTGAAAAAAATATTTAATCCTTTCTTTACGACAAAAGATTCTGGAATGGGAACAGGCCTAGGTCTTTCTATCAGCTATGATATTATTACCCAGCAACATCACGGTAAGATCAATGTTGAAAGTGAAGTGGGAACATATTCCCGGTTTATTATAGATTTACCAAAGGAAATATGAGGTTCCTATGAGTGAAGAGGCTATCCAATACGATGTCGTTATTGTGGGTGCAGGTCCCGCGGGTTTAGGGGCCGCTATAAAATTAAAACAACTTTCTCCACATTTAAAGATTTGTATCCTGGAAAAGGGAAAGGAGGTTGGAAGCCATATTCTTTCAGGAGCTGTCATTGAGCCTCGCGCTCTAGATGAATTACTCCCTGATTGGAAGGAGCAAGGCGCACCTCTATCAACTCCTGCTGTGAAAGATCAATTTCTTTTTCTTACATCTTCCCACGCCTTTTCCTTGCCCACTCCCCCTCAAATGCATAACAAAGGAAACTATATTGGAAGTTTAGGTAATCTTTGTCGGTGGCTTGCCCAAGAAGCAGAAAAGTTGGGCGTTGAAATTTATCCCAGTTTTTCTGTAGGTTATTGTCTTTTTGATGAAAATGATCAGATGATAGGTGTTCAAACTGTTCCTCAAGGGCTTGATCGGAAGGGAAATCCAACTCCTCGATTTGAGGCTGGTGTTAAAATCTATGGCAAGATGACTCTTTTAGCAGAAGGGTGCCGAGGTTCTCTTTCCCAACGTATTATAAAAAAATATCAGCTGGATCGCGGTTCAGACCCTCAAACCTATGGAATTGGGATTAAAGAAATATGGGACATTGATCCTACCAAATGCAATCCTGGGCATGTTATTCACACAATGGGTTGGCCTTTAAATTGGAGAACTTATGGCGGATCTTTTATTTACCACTTAAACAATAACCAAATTCTTATTGGGTTTGTTGTGGGGCTTGATTATCAAAACCCCTATCTTAGCCCTTTTGAAGAATTTCAACGTTTCAAAAATCACCCTAAAATCCGACCGCTTTTAGAAGGGGGGAGGTGTATTTCTTATGGAGCTCGCTCTCTTAATGAAGGAGGGTATCAGTCTATTCCCCAACTTGAATTCCCGGGAGGATCTTTAATTGGATGCGCAGCAGGTTTTTTAAATGTGGCCAAAATCAAAGGTTCTCACACGGCTCTTAAATCAGGTATGATTGCAGCTGAAGCCCTCCACGCTCACTTGAGTAAAGGTGAGCCTTACACCTATCATAAACGTCTTAGAGAAAGCTGGGTTTTTGATGAGCTTTATAAAGTCCGCAATATCCGTCCAGGATTTCAAAAAGGCCTTGGACTAGGCCTTCTCAATGCAGCCTTTGAAACCTATATCACACGTGGAAAAAGCTTCTGGACCCTTAAAAACCATGCGGATTACAAGCAATTGAAACCCGCAAAACAATATTCGCCAATAGCCTACCCCAAACCAGATGGAAAAGTAACCTTTGATCGTCTTTCATCTCTCTATCTTTCCAATATTTATTATGAGGAAAATCAACCTAATCACTTGCTTTTAAAAGATCCTCAAAATGCCATTTTAGTGAATGATAGGATTTATGATTTTCCCGAAGGACGCTATTGTCCTGCCCAGGTCTATGAATTGGTAAATCAAGAAAGAGACCCTCAGCTTGTTATGAATTCACAAAATTGCATTCAGTGTAAAGCTTGTGATATTAAAGATCCTACACAAAATATTACCTGGACACCCCCTGAAGGGGGCTCAGGTCCTCAATATGCAAATATGTAGATATTTTTTAAATGCGAAAAGTTTTTTGGGATAATCCTTATCAGAAAAGTCTAAGCACAAAAGTTGCTGAAGTTATTGGAAACCGTGTTCTCCTCGAAGAAACCATTGCTTTTTCTTTCTCAGGAGGACAAGAAAGTGACAAGGCCACTCTCAACGGACTTCCTATCCTCGCATCAGAAATTGAAGGCAACTTGATTTATTATACGCTTGAAGAAGGTCATGGATTTTGCCCAGGCGATCTCGTAATGATGGAGATTGATTGGGTGCGCAGGTACAGATTGATGCGCCTTCACTTTGCGGCCGAGCTTATCCTTGAGCTCGTCACCATAAAGCTGGGTCTTGAGAAAATTGGCGCTCATATTGCTGAAACCAAAGCTCGCATAGACTTTATCTATGATAGAAACATCTCCTTTATCTTTGAAGACATCCTCACTGAATACAATAAAATCATCGAACGAGATGCCCTCATTCAAACGGGGTTTTCTGATTATGAAGGCCAAAGACGCTTTTGGCAAATTGATGGATTTGCAAAAGTACCCTGTGGAGGAACTCATGTAAAGTCGACCCGTGAAGTTGGGTTCGTGACTTTAAAAAGAGTCAACATCGGCAATGGCAAAGAAAGAATTGAAATTAAATTGATGGATGAGCTGTAACTATAAAGATGAAGAACCTCATAACTAATATCCATAAAACACAGGAGTATTTTCTCTGGGCTCTCTCTAGGGATATTTTTGAGGGCAGGGGGGTGACAGCTTACGCACCTGGACTTAAAGAGCCCAATCTTAACTTTGCCCTACAGACAGGAGAACTCCAAGGGAACTTCGAAGACATCCTTCAAAAGGTGGATACATTTTATAAGCCTTGGGAGATAGGGTGGTACTGGTTGTTGAACCCTTCAAGAGACCAGAAAAATATAAAGAAATCACTTCATAAATGTGGCTACAGTGTCGCTGAGACCTATTCAACATTCATCGGTTTTTTAGATTATATCTCTTCAGAAGAATTTCTTAAGAATTACACCATTAAAGAAGTCGAAGAAGAAGAACTTTTGGAATGGACTCGGCCTCTCCAAGAAGCCTTTCAAGGAACAGAAGAAAGCACAAACTTATATAAAAATGCACATGTTCGTGCACTGCATAAACAGGCCAACTTTCGCCATTTTGTGGCTTATGTGGGGAGAGAGCCAGTTTCAGCAGCTACCCTTTCTCTCAGCTCCTATGGAGCCCGTCTTGATGATTTAGGAACGAAGCCTGCTTTCCAAAGACAAGGATTTGGCAAGGCATTGGTTCTTTACCAGATGGAAATCGCAAAAGATCTAGGTTATGAATGGGTTTGCCTTGATGCGTCAGACCAAGGCGGGCTTCTTTATAAGGCTTTGGGATTTCAAGAACTGTGTCAAAATCAATTTTATAAGAAAGTAAGATGAGATTGTTTTGTCATATTACTCAGCTTAGAGTGGTCATAAGCGGTTAATATTTTAAATCGTTCAATTCCAGTGTTAGTGCGGAAGACTAACAAGAGGAAAGTCACAAAATGTCTCATAAACTTTGGACTTTAAGACCGGCTCGTCTAGATGAAGTTGATAGCTTAAATTCATTAATTGCGCTTTCAGCAAGAAGCCTAAGTCCGGAATATACAAAAGAGGAAATTGAAGCTCTGATCCAACACGTTTTTGGCGTGGATCAAGATCTTATTCATGACAAAACATATTTTGTCATCGAAAAGGAGAATATGTATGCCGCCTGCGGGGGATGGAGTATGCGTCGTACGCTTTTCGGTGGAGATCAATGTGAAGCAAGAGAACGGGGGTATTTAGATCCTTTGAAGGATGCAGCTAAAATTCGTGCATTTTTCGTACACCCCCATTTTGTACGGCAAGGCTTAGCTAAAATGTTAATTAACCAATGTGAGCAGGAAGCCGGTAAGGCAGGATTTAAAAAAATCGAGTTGATGTCTACGTTGCCCGGAATTAAGTTTTATCGTGACCAAGGCTATGAAGGGAACCAGAGAATTGACTATACCCTCCCCAATAAAACGATCATTCAGTTTATGCCGCTGAGAAAAATAATAGGGATTGTTAATAAAAAAAGAGACGTTATATACAGCCTTCAAACCAATAGAGGGTGCAGGAATGCAAATTAGTTGTAAGGATTGTGGAAGCTATAAACTAGTAAGAAATGGAAAGGCTAGAAAAAACCAAAGATATAAGTGCAAAGACTGCGCTCTGTCATTTATAGAGGGAGATCGACGACAGAAGTCCCCTGTTGAGGCC
>JAIEMB010000012.1 GCA_019752515.1 Alphaproteobacteria bacterium
CATTGGTCTTTAGACGTAAGCTTCAAAGAGGATCTTAATAGGGCAAGAGCTGGACATTCGGCTCAGAATTTAGCGACAGTAAGGCGGATAGCTTTAAATTTATTGACTCAAGAAAAAAACCATAAAAACGGTATTTCTTGTAAACGCAAAACTGCTGGATGGAATCATAAATACTTAATGACTGTACTTAAGATGGGGAGGAGGGAGAATGCCTCTTCATTGCCTAATCCCAATAAACACTAAGTATTTTTTTATCTTTGGCCATAACACGGATTTTCATTTTGAAAACAGAAAACTACCCCCTACTTCTCCCGTAAGATCCGGCAGATATTTTTTAAATACAATAAGTTGTTGGAGGTATTTCCTCGCCTTCTTTGGCTCCTAAATTAACTTGAATCTCTTCCAATCAAAATCAGGGCGTATCTCTTCTTTTTTTACTTGCCCTCTTGTTGCCTTCTCAATTCTCATACAATTGAGTGGGCTAGGGACAGTTTTTCCATGAGCCCAATTAAAGGCGCTTGTATAATTTGCTCCGATAGCTATTGCAAGCTTTGATAATGAACCACAGATATCAGCAGCTTTTTTAATAGCCTCTATATTGTATGCGTCTTTTTTAGGCATCACCTTATCTCTCATCCAGTTGTTTAAGTGATATATTACACGATATAGTTAACAATAGCCTTGATTTTTTTGATGTGCAATGAGCAATTAAAGTGTCTATTGACAGATATATAGTTTGCACTATATATTAAAAATATACTAAAAAAGGAAATGATAATATGAACGTTAACCATATGAAAAATTACCACCTTATTAAGGCATTCATAAATGGATTTTTAGATAAAAGAACGGGGCCCTATAAGAGCTTAAAAGCTGTTGACACTCTCTGCCGAGAGGCCATTGAAAAGACTCTCTCCCAAAATTCAGACATCAATAATCTTATCATCCACAATAATGAGCAGGGGATATGGATAAAAGATCTCATCGTTAATTATACGCTTTTAAAAATGCACCATCACGCACTCTTATGGGAAATTGATGAGCATAAGCCGCAACTGCAGGAGAGTCTCCATGACTAACACAAATAGGCTGGAATACTTTTTAAAAAATTTACAGAAGGATCTAATTTTTTTATCAAGTTTAGTTGAACAAATGGAAAGTAAGGTTAGCGATGCCAAGATCACCTGTATAGAAGCTTTGATAGCCTGCCATCATGAAGAAAAGGAAAAAGACTCTTAAAAGTCCTTCTTGTTTTAGGATCTAACTTTGAAAAAAATTTTCAGTGCGTTTGCCATGTGGTCAATAAGTTCTTGAGATAAATACTCGATTTGAGCTAAATGTAAATTAGCCATTATGGATACCTCCAGTATCTGTTTTGGTTAGCGTCGTAACAGGTGTTAGTCGCACCTGTTCGGCGCGCTCTCTCCTTGTGAGAGAATTTTTTAAGTGTAGTTACTTAATTAAACCAATGCAAGAGAAAAGTTCAAAAATTAATCTTATATATCTTTCTGTATTTATATGTTTTTTCAATTACTTACGACAAACATCATTTTTCTTTTGCATTTTTATACTCGTGTATATTATACTCTAGAGTATAAAAGTGGAGGAAGAATGGACTTTATCAACAGAAAAAAAGAACTCCTTTTTCTTGAAGAAAAATGGAATGAACAAGGTCCCCAATTTATTGTACTTTGGGGCAAGAGGAGAGTCGGGAAGACAGAGCTCGTAAAACAATTTATTAAAGATAAACAACATATTTATTTCCTCTCTAAAAGCACTAATGAACGTGAACAACTTAAAAGGTTTTCATTGGCTGTGGGTCATTTATTTCAGGAACCTCTTTTGGAAACACGCGGATTTGCCGAATGGGAAGAAAGCTTTAAGTACATTAAAGATAAGCAATTAAAGTTTGTACTGGCCATAGACGAATTTCCTTACTTAATTGAGTCAAATCGTGCCATTCCAAGCCTCTTTCAAAAAGCGTGGGATGAATATTGGTCTAAGAGTAATATTTTCCTTATTTTCCTAGGTTCAAGCATTGCGATGATGGAGAAAGAAGTTCTAGGATATAAATCCCCTCTTTATGGAAGAAGAACAGGACAATGGAAAGTTGAGCCGATGACTTTTAAATCTGTCAGCCATTTTAGAGAAGGTAAGCATTTTGAAGATCGGCTTATGCATTATTCCGTAGCGGGAGGCATGCCAGCCTATTGGCTTCAATTTTCTAAAAAAAAGAACTTTAATTCAAACCTAAAGGACCATGTTCTTAAGAAAGGTCAAGTCCTCTATGAAGAGGTGGAATTTCTCTTGAGAGAAGAACTAAGAGAACCTCGATATTATTTTGCACTCCTCCAAGCTATCGCCCAAGAGAAAAGAAAGCTTTCTGAGATTGTGAATGCCACAGGGCTCCCTTCTTCTGTTGCTAATAAGTATCTTGGGGTTCTTGCAGATCTTAATATTTTAGAACGAGAAATATCTATTACAGAAGAAAAACCACTTAAGAGTAAGAAGGGGCTTTATACAATAACAGATGAATTCTGTCAGTTTTGGTTTAAAAATATATTTCCCCGAAAAGGGGAACTTGAAATGGATATGGAGGATGCTGTCCTTGATGATATAAATGCCAGCTTGCCTCAATATTTGTCGTTCATTTACGAAAAAATTGCGAAGGAACTTCTCATCCAACATTCAGAGCATTTTTTCCCGTTTACAAAGATTGGGAGGTGGTGGGAGAAAAATGAGGAAATTGACGTTGTAGGTCTCAATCCAGCTTTAAACAAAATTCTCTTTTGTGAGGCAAAATGGACATCCAAACCAGTAGGTATTGATATTTATGAGTCTCTAAAGGAAAAATCTCGCAAAGTGATTTGGGGGAATGAAAACAGAGAAGAATATTTTTGTCTTTTTAGCAAGAAGGGCTTTACTGATGCTATGCTCGAGAGAGCACAAAGAGACAAAGTTTTTCTTTTTAGAGGGGAAGAATATCTCAAGATTTCTTTAAAATAAGCTTGTCCAACCTGCTTTTTTTGCTCATAGCATCCGTTTTATCCTTCGCTCTGGAAGGTCATTCGAAGGTAAAGAAGAAATCGTGAAATAAAATTTGAAAGAATCCACTTTCAATTCAACGTCGAAAAATTCTACCTTTCCAGAACCACCAATGCTGTTTGGATTTTTTCAGAAAGTCAGTTCTGGTGGGGGTAATCTTCAGCCAGAGTGGACAAGATAGAGATAAAAGCATCCAAACACGTAATACGATGAGCTTAAGCGAATTCTGGTTTCCATCGATCTCAGCAATAGCAATCGATTGTTTCAACAAGGGTATGCTTTTTAGCGGCAGCTTTTTTGAAGTGCCGCCCTTCCCTTATAGCAGCTTCTGTATGTTGAGTCCATTTCTTTGCGTCTGTTAATCGCTGAAAGCTCGCTGTTTGGGGAGGGTAAACTTTCAGTCGAATTTTTACGCGATGAACGACGTTCCCTTCGTCTGTGGTTCTTTTTTCTATCGTTGCCATCGCATTTTTTTCATATAAAGTGCAAAAGTGCATATCACTACAGCAAAATACAGGAGAATGTGCAACGCTTAATTTCTTATGGACGGAGTTAGATATAGGAAGCGAGATTTTTTAAAGTGTCCCTCCAGTGTCCCATAAAGGTTGTGTGAAGCTTTCAGGAGGTCGAAAAAATCTAGGATTTTATTGGTTGCGGGGGCAGGATTTGAACCTGCGACCTTCAGGTTATGAGCCTGACGAGCTACCGGGCTGCTCCACCCCGCGATAATAAAAAGGGAGTTAGTCCTATTGAATGAACAGACAGTATCAATCTCTCTGTTCGTTGTCGAGAGCTTTTTTGTTAAGCCTTTAAAAGAAGCTAGAAAAAAATCAAAATTAAGCGTATTCTTTTCCTAGTAAATAAGAATGGAGACTAACATGCTTCCTTTTCGACCTACAGGAGCTGCCGCTGTTCTTGGCTTATGCATTGCTCTTGGCCCAACGTTAGCTGGATATTTTATATATAAAGGAATACTTGAAGCTAAAATGAGCGACAGGTACGTAACGGCTAAAGGACTTGTGGAACGTACAGAGAAAGCAGACAGAGGTTCTTGGGAAGTTGCATTTAAAATATCTGGTAATGATCTTAATCAACTCTATCAAAAACTATCCCAGGATTCAGAGACAGTAAAAACTTTTGTGAAAAAATCAGGTTTTGAAGAGTCAGAAATTTCAATAGCTTCTCCGCGTGTGACAGATCTCCATTCTCGAGAATATAACTCTGGTCCTCTTCCTCCTGAACGCTATCTTATTGAATACAGTATATTTGTTAATTCAAAAAAAGTAGATGCTTTAAATATAGCCTCTGGGAAAACAGGAGAACTTATTAGCCAAGGTATTTCTTTGTCCCGAAGTGATGTGAAGTTTTATCTGGATAAATTTAATGATTTGCGCCCCCTCCTTATTGCTGAGGCAACAAAAAATGCTCAGGAAATTGCAGAAAGTTTTGCAAAAACAACAGGAAGCCAAATTGGGGGAATTCGTAAGGCAAATCAGGGAGTTATCCGTCTTACGAGTCCAGATGCATCACCAAATCAAGACTATGATGAAGGGATGAACTCTATGATGAAGAAAATTCGTGTGGTTTCCACTCTTGAATTTTATATAAAGTAAGTTTCCATTATAGCTTATAGCTGCATTGTATTCCTCCTACTGGACAAATAAGTTTTGATCACTCATAAATAGGGGCTTAATTAAATTGTTAATGAATGGAGCCGTGCATGGTTAATGAGGAAACGCCTATATCTCATCCAGCTGAACAAGTGGTTCGTCATCACCATGGAGTTCAGGCTTGGTTTATTTGGAGTTTTGGCGGCCTTTTCTATCTTTATCAATTTATTCTCCGCAATTCACCAGGTGTGATGACGGATGACCTGATGCGAGACTTCTCAGTTGAAGCTTGCGCATTAGGGGTTCTAACCTCTTTTTATCTAATCTCTTATTCTTCCCTTCAAATACCTGTTGGGATTGGTATGGACAAGTTTGGTCCTACACGCTTACTTAGAGGCGCCATCTTGCTTTGCGTTGTTGGAACGGCTTTATTTGCCGTTTCTGAATCCTTTCAATTAGCCTGCCTCAGTCGCCTTCTTATTGGTGTTGGCTCGACCTGTGCTTTTTTAGGCTCACTGAAGTTAGCCACCTGTTGGTTTCCACCTGAAAAATTGGCACTTGTCGTAGGCTTTACAATGCTTGCAGGTAAGATTGGAGCAACTTTTGGACAGGCACCGTTGGCTCTTTTAATCGACATCTTTGGGTGGAGAGACGCTCTCTTATATGTTGTTGTTCCCATAGGGCTTGCTTTAGCAGCGGGTGTTTGGTTCTTTGTAAGCGACGAGCCACCGGAAGGACCTTTAGTTCCCAGAAATGTTACGGAAACAAGTCTAAACTCTTTATTGACCCATCTTAAGGAAATTATTGTTGATTATCGAATTTGGGCTCTTGGGTTTTATGGTGCCCTTATGTACGTCCCGATGTTAGCTTTTGTTGATTTATGGGGCATCCCTTTTTTGATGAAGCTTTACGATATCGATAGGGCAACTGCCGGTTCCGTAACAACGATGTTTTATGTGGGTGTTGGCATTGGTTCACCCGTTGTAGCGATTCTTTCAGATTACTTTAAGGCACGTAAAGTTCCCATGGCCATCGGAGCTATTTTGTCTATTCTGTTTAATGGACTTATTATTTATATGCCGAATGTGCCCTTTTCGGCCATGTATGGACTTCTATTTGCAGCAGGAGTTGTGTTTTCAGCTCAGCCCCTCATTTTTGCGTCTGTTTGTCAACTTACTCCCGTTACAAGTAACGGGACGGTTATTAGCTTTACGAATATGATTGTTATGATGTTGGGACTTGTAACTCAACCTCTTGTAGGTTGGTTTCTTGATAAAGTATGGGAAGGCGTTATGTACAATGGTGTTCCACACTATACGGTTGCAGATTATCGCTTTGCTTTGTTGAGTATACCTTTAAGCCTTCTTCTTGCTCTTTTACTTATGCCGTTAATACCTGAGACCTTTCCTCGTTCGAAAGAAGAACTAGACTAATTCATGGGGTAATTATTGAAAAAATGACGATATGGTAATATCGTCATTTTCTCACAAGGAATAAGATTAAGGCTGAATCAATTGCCAAGACCCATCTGGTTGACGACAAGCCGTACCATAGGCTCTTTCTGTTCGCCCACCGATTGTGACAGTTTGTTGGAATTCACGGCAGTAACCTTGTGGGCCCTGATATGTTTTTACAGGTGTAATTGTACCATAGTTTCCGGAGTCAGGATTTCTCCATTGAGCTGTTTTTCCAACAGGACTACTTTCAAGAGCGCTTTGATAGGTTCTTTCAGCTTTTGCTCTATCTGCTTGATCAAGTTGCTGACCAATGTAACCACCTGCAAGGGCTCCTGCAACGGCACCAACAGCAGTTGCAACGATCTGACCTCGGCCACTTCCAATTGTTGATCCTGCCCAAGCTCCTAAGGCACCTCCACCTAGGGTTCCTATGGCTTGTTTTGGGTTTTCGCATCCTGTCGCTAATGTGGCTACAAGCAGAGAAGAGGCAATAATTTTTGTTTTCATATCTATTTCCTTTATTAACTTACAACTTCCAAAAGGTCTAAAACTCAGCAACCTTAAGATTACTTTATATTAAACGGAACATCTCTCTTGATCAATGGGAAGATTCATGTACCTTACATAAGGGAGGAAATTATAAGATGACAAAAATGAGCCCTCATGAGGTCCGAATTCTTCGGGTTGCAACATATGCATCTGTAACTGTAGCTGGGCTTTTAATTGTAATGAAATTTTTCGCTTGGATAGAAACCCATTCCATTAGTCTTCAGGGTTCCTTAATTGACTCTCTTTTGGATGCCTTTGCTTCAATTGTGAATATGTTTGGTGTGTATCATGCTTTAAAACCAGCTGACGCTGAACATCGTTTTGGACACGGAAAAGCTGAGTCTCTAGCTGCTTTGGGACAGGCACTTTTTATTAGTGGATCTTCCTTCTGGCTTTTGCATGAGGCTTACGATCGTTTTATTTCCAACGATCACGTAGAGTCTACAGAATACGGAATTATAGTTATGGTTATAGCGATTGTCATGACTCTCTTATTGGTGAGTTATCAGCAATATGTTGTTAAAAAAACGAACTCTATGGCTATAGCAGCTGACATGCTGCATTATAAGTCAGATCTCCTCATCAATGGAGCTGTAATTATTTCATTATTGAGCGCCAAACTTTTTCATATTGAGAAAGTTGATCTTATATTTGGTGTGTTGATTGGTCTTTATATTTTGTGGATTGCTTGGAAAATTATGATTCAAGCCTTTAATGTGCTGATGGATCGCGAGTTAACTGATGAGGAACGAGAAAATATACTTTCCATTATTAAAACTCACCCTGAAGTGATTGAGGTTAGGGATTTAAGAACACGAAGCTCAGGGTTACACCAATTTTTTCAGCTTAACCTTATTATGAGAGCGGACCTTACACTAAGAGAAGCAGACCTTATTGCAGATGAGGTCGAAGAAGAAGTTATAAAGGCCTATCCAAAAAGCCAAGTCATGATTCGTTTAGTATCTGAATTACCATAGCTTAGTAACCTGAACTATGGCTAAGAAATGGTGTTGATTGCAGAGTGGAGTGAAGGCTTACCAGATCGGAGCTGCTGCTTAAGGGCTACAGATATCTTTTAGAAGAAGTTTCTTGTCGCCCTCCTTCTTGAAACTTTCTTTCATCTTCATGCAACGACCCTAATTCTAATGTAGATCCAGGGAGAATAATAAAACCATCTTAGTCTTCTTCTGTAAGCGACTCTCTTGAGGAGTGATGAAGAGCTTCTTTTGTAAATAATCTTCTCGGCGAATATCGAGGATCCTCACTCCCCAAGATCCTCCTGTATGTAAAAGGCATTATTTTGGAAAGTGAAATAAATATAAAAGCGTTTAGATATATCAGACACAAAGGTTGCTGAAGTAACCACAGATGTAGATACTCCTAAAGTAATTTTTGTGCCAGCAAAACTTATGCGTGCTTACGATACAAGGCTAAAAATAAAAAAGATTTTTGGAGAAGATGCTTTCAAGAGGCATTTGGAGTATTATTCTCTGGCAGTACCACTTTCCATGGAAAAGTGGGAAGACTAAAATTTAAATAAACCCTAAAATTACGTAAGAAAGGATTGAAAAATGAAAAGGACTTACTTAGGGGTGCTCATGATGGTTTCTTTTCTGTCCTTACCTGTATATGGGATAAATCATAAGCTTTTTGATGAGGAAGCTGATTATCAGTTTCATCGAGTTTTTTCCAGGGAACCTGACTTAGAGGCAGGCTTAGAGGTATCATTGACCAAACCCTTTCTAGGAAAGGATGATGTCGTAGATGATGATCTTAATTTAATGCTCGCTTCAAAGGGGTGATATATAAAACACAGCAGGTGGGATCTTTTCAAGCTAAAGAATCGTTTAATAAATTTACTCGTTATTGTGTTCAGTTTTATAACAAAGCTGAAGGACAACCACAAAAACGTTTTATAATATGTGAACTCTTAGAACGAGTTACGCATAAAATGACGCTTGCTTTAAGGAGAATTAAAGAGTTTGAAAGACAGGCTGCGTCTCAAGCTGAATCTACAACAAGGTCAAATTCTTTTCCTGATATTTTTAAATCCCTTTTTTCCTCCAACATAGAAACTCATTAAAACGGGTATTCCAGCTTCCATCTGCATTTCATTCTAAGCCAAACGAGGTGAAAGCTAAAAATCCCCTGTAAGCTTCAGCCAGTTTATCAAATCGTGAAAAAACTCGCCTAGAATATTTTACTTTGAAAAAGAAGCATTTAATCAAGTGTTTTTTTATATGAAGAATTAATCGTAACGATTCAGCAAAATTGGTCATATTAAAAAAGTGATGTAGTTTTCTGCTAGTTTCTCGTAAAAGAAGAACTTTGTGAAGATGATGGTTTGTCACCTCCATGGTTGCTGAGCTTAGATAATTCTATGGGCGCTTTTAAGGGTGTAATGATGCCAGAAGAATATCTTTATGGAGAAGCTATTATAGAAGTGCGGGGCATTAGAAGAGTTGAGGATTGGATTTTAAGAAGAACTCCTACGGATGAAAGGCGTAAGGAGCACTTTTTGGAAGATGCAAGTGAGAGATTAATTCTGGAGGCCATAGTTTTGTTTGATTTTTTTAATAACTTTGTGAGTCCTGAAGTTTTTGATGATGTTAACTTGAGGATGACCTATACTACATATCGACATTCAGAGAAGAGATAAAAATGAGAATGAAGCTCTTAGTCGTTTTTTTCATGACCATCTACTTTGCAACCTTTGCTTATGGAAATGGAATTAATTATAAGTTGTTGGAGAGTACGATTGATGACTATTGTGGTCGCGTAACAAGAAAGGAACCGATTGAAAAAGAAACAATAAAATCTCGCTTGTCTTCTTTAACGATCATACGAAAATTGGATGAAGTTGATAGAAAATATACAAACTCCAATGCTTTTTCATCATTTTATGAAGCCCTTATGGAAAGATCCTCTGATAATTCTCTGAGAGTATTTGCGGCTACTTGCAATACTGTTTATGGTGAATATGAAGGAAATCCTGCAAAGCAGATCACAACTCATTTACTTTTAGAAGCTGTATGAGAAAAACTTGAAGAATTACAAAAACAGCTTGCCAGAAGAGCACAAGATAGAAAAGAAGAAGATGCTCGAAGACAGAGCGAACCCCCTGAAGTTTCTCATGCAAGATCTGAGCTTATCAGGCATATGGACACTTCAGCTCTTCCAGAACACTTAGAGAAATTAGAAAACGCTAAAAGAGCAGCGGGAATGTCTCCAGATGCATGGTTGCAATAGATTCCTATAAAGTGAGAGAGCTTCTTGTTTTTTCTTAGCTTTTGCCTTGGCTTTTCGTGCTTCTGCTGTTTCTCTTGCAGCGAGAATTTGCTGAGATGTCTCCTTCTTGGTCTTTTTTAACCCCTGTCCAGAGGGGCTTAAGGCTTCCCGGTTCAGAAGCTACTCTTTCCTTTGGCTTTATGGGAGAAGTTTTTTGAGGTGAAGGATCTTCTTTTTTTTCTGACCGTTAGAAACATCTCATTTTATAACGTTTTAATAAGAAACTTCTTTGTTATCTTATAGACGTTTTAGTGTGGAAATGGGCAAATAAGTATTTGGACCTTTTCTCTAAAGTATGTGAGAATAAATATAGGCTTTGAGAAGCGTGCCTCTGCTATTTTTATGAAGGGAAAAGTGTATGCTTTCGTCAAATCACATTAGGACAAGCAAGGAGTCTTTGTCCAAAATAGGTATGCTTCTCGTCCATGGTACAACTGTAGACGTCAAAGGAAATGGCGTTCTTATAAGGGGAAAACCTGGTGCGGGGAAATCTGCACTCGCTTTACAGTTAATTGATCGAGGAGCACTTCTTGTGGCTGATGATCAAACTTTACTGGGTTGTGAAAAGGGAAAGCTTATAGCACGATCTCCAACGACGATCAGGGGAATGATGGAGGTTAGGGAAATTGGGATTTGTTCTTTTCCTTATCAAGAACAATCAACCTTAAGTTTGTGCGTTGAGATTTGTGAAAAAGACTTATCAGAACGATTACCAGAGCCAGCATTTATTGAGTATCATGCTGTTAAACTACCCCTTTTATTACTCAGAAGGGGGGATCCTTTGGGCTCTATAAAAGTTGAACTGAAGACTAGCCAAAGAGATAACTTCAATGCCCCATGATTTTTCTAAACGACCTGTCCTTCTTATTACAGGAATGTCAGGTTCTGGTAGATCTTTTGCTTTAAAAGCATTGGAAGATATGGGGTATGAAACGATTGATAACTTACCTCTTTCTCTTCTAGAACCTGTTGCTCATGCACACCATAAAGTATCTCAACCACTAGCTGTTTCTGTAGATGTAAGGACACGTGACTTTTCATCTGATAATTTTCTTCATGAATTGGAACAGCTTGCTAAGGATCCAAGCCTGAATACACAGCTTCTCTATTTTGATTGTGATGATGATGTGCTTGCACGCCGATATAATGAATCTCGAAGACTCCATCCTTTGGCTCATGAAAGACCTGTTATTGATGGAATTCGTCTTGAGCGGCATTTAATAGCTCCTCTAAGGGGATACGCCGATCTCGTTTTTGATACGAGCATTCTTCTTCCATCAGACCTTAGGAGGCAGCTTAGACAATATTTTTTGCCTAGAAAAGCACCAAGCTTGAGTATTTTTATTACTTCTTTTTCGTTTCGCCAAGGCTTGCCAAGAGAAGCGGATATGGTTTTTGATGCGCGCCTTTTAAAAAATCCCTATTATGAGGAAGAATTACGTATATTATCAGGAGAAGACCCAGCAGTAAGGGAATATATTCAAAGAGATAAATTATTCCTCCCCTTTATAAAGTCCTTAAAATTACTCCTTTCAACGTCTCTTCCTCGTTTTGAGGAGGAGGGAAGAGGATACCTTACACTGGCCGTTGGATGTACAGGGGGGCAGCATCGTTCTGTTTTTGTAGCGAAAACGCTTATGGAATGGTTACAAGAGAAAAAAAAACAGGTAAAGTTAAGGCACCGTGATTTAAAAAAGAGAAAAATGTGATGATAGGGATTGTTCTTGTAACACATGGTAAACTCGCACAAGAGTTTGCTGAAGCTCTTGAACATGTTGTAGGAAAACAGGAACAAATCGCAACAATTAGTTTGCTTCCAAATGATGATATTGAAGCTAAACGCCAAGAAATCTTGCAAGCCGTTCATAGCGTTGATACTGGACTAGGGGTTGTCATTTTGACAGATATGTTTGGAGGGACCCCCTCGAATCTTGCTCATTCCTTATTGGATAGAGGGGGAGTTGAAATTGTTGCGGGGATGAACCTTCCTCTTCTTATTAAGCTTGCAACTGTGCGAAGGACAAAAACACTCCATGATGCCGTGTTTTTAGCACAAGAAGCAGGTAAAAAGTATATCCATGTGGCTTCTCATATTTTAAATGAATCTCATGTCCAGAATTAGACAAGAAGTTTTGATACAAAACCGTAAAGGGCTTCATGCTCGGGCATCTGCTCAAATCGTTAAGATTGCTGAGTCTTTTAATGCGGAGATATCTATTAGCTTTCAAGATTTGCGCGTCTCTGCCCAGTCAATTATGGGGCTCTTAATGCTGGGGGCAGCTCAAGGATCTCTTATTGTCATTGAAGGGGAGGGCATTGATGCTGTTCAAGCCGTTTCTTCATTAGTAAAACTAATTGAAAATCAATTTGGGGAGGGCTAAATGGTGAATCCCATTATGGTCGAAGTGACGAGGGGCCGCCACGCAGAGTCGTGGCATAGAGGTGCTGGAGTTGTTGTCGATTTTCAAGGTCATGTGATTCGAGGCTGGGGAAATATTAATGAATCTATTTTTGGAAGGTCTGCCCTCAAATGGATTCAAGCGCTGCCGCTCATTGAAAGTGGTGCTGCCGATGCTTATCATCTTACATCAGAAGAAATTGCTCTTGCGGGTGCTTCTCACTATGGGGAGAACATGCATATTAAGGCCCTTGAAACTTGGCTACGAAAATTGGGTAAAGATGAGCGAATTTTAGAATGTGGTACCCACCGTCCTTTGTATATGGTATTTGAGAAAAAGAATTCTATTCCTCATGAAAAACCCTCTGTTTTACATAATGCTTGTTCAGGAAAACATTTAGGCTTTTTAACAACTGCGCTTCATCGCAATGAGCCATTAGAGGGCTACGTTATGAAGGAACACCCTGTTCAAAGACGAATTGAGCAAGTTTTGAGCGAGATGACAGGGATAGATCTGTCTCATTCCCACTATAGTACGGACGGGTGCGGCATACCTGTCTATAATATTCCTTTATTTAATATAGCTCTTGCTATGGCGCGTTTTGCTGATCCTTCCCATTTGCATTATCCTCGGCAAAAAGCAATTCATCGTATTTTGACTGCCGTTAAGGAACATCCAGAGATGATGGCTGGAAGCACTGCATTCGATACTAATGTTATAAAGTTAACCCAAGGACAAGTTCTATGTAAAGGGGGAGCAGGAGGAGTAGAGATAGGTGTCATTCCCTCTTTAGGGTTTGGAATTGCTTTAAAGATTGATGATGGAAGTATTAAAGCTGCGGAGCTTGCTTTTTTAGCTGTCTTGCGTTCTTTAGGATGTTTGGAGGAGGACCTCTACGAGGCTCTCAACCCACGCTCACCAATCCTAACCCATAGGGGGAAGACAGTAGGCTTTATACAACCAACAAATTTTACAACACTTCTTCCGGAAACCGGGAAGCATTAGGCTAAGGTAAATAGAACTCCTTTTTGTAACAAACATATTCTCTTTCTTGAGTAAGTAAGGTTTTCATGATAGTATTTTTAACTGATAAGAAATAAAAAATGCGCTGAAAAAAGTAAAACAATATCTAACATTTATTAAGGGAGAATTGTAAAGATGAATACAAATGAAATTTCACAGAAAATTAAAGATTTTTTGACGAAAGAAGCCAGGAACCTCTCCCCTGATTTTCCCTATCGGCTTGATTTATATAAAAATGGTAAAATTGATGAGAATAAGGCTGGCATTCGAATTTCTGAAACAGCACAACAATTTGATGATTTAGGATTAACAGGTCTTTTTTTCTATTACAAATTATATGATCATTCTATGCGCGTCCCCCATTGGCACGCAAATGCGGTGGAAGTTGGAGTTGTTCTTAATGGAAAAATGAAAATTACCATTTGGGATGGTTTAGATGAGCCAGAGATATTCACCGTAGAAAAGAACGGGACATGGTTAATTCCACAGGCCTCCCTTCATGCACTTGAAAATGTTGGAGATAGTGAACTCGTTTTCTTTGTTGCTTATAATTCCCCTAATGCGGCAGATCGAGATTTTGCAACGGCCTGGGCAGCACTTCCCGATATAATGTTAGAAAAATCATTAGGACTTTTGCCAAATGAAATAACTACATTAAAAGCTACGACGCAGAATCGCTTAAGTCATTACGATCCAGAGTCAGTTCCAGAGAGAAAAAATATTTCAAGTCCATTCTCAAATAACTTCTCAGTAGTTGAACCACTATACGACACAGCTTTAGGATCGATAAGGCGAGTAGATGAATCAAATACACCTCTTATGAAAGATATGGCCTTACAACAAACAATTCTCAACGCTGGTTCGATGCGAGAACCTCACTGGTATACGACGGGAGATACTCTTTTGTTTGTTAACAAGGGAGCGTGCTTTTTTACCATGATGGATGACGAAGGAAAGGTATACAATTCCATATTGGAGCCTGGAAATCTTGTTTTTATTCCTATGGGTGTTTTTCATTCTTATGTGAATGTGACCTCAGACATCCTTGAAATCTATGAAGCATTTAATGCTTCAAAAGGATTAGCTGAAGTCACTCTCCTGAGTGGAACCCAGCACTTCCATGCTGGAACGATAGCTAGTGCAACTGGATTAAGTAAGGATGTCATTACTAAAGTTCACAATAAACCGAGACAAAACTATATGGTTGCTTTTTAAAGGCGTCTTTTAAATAAAATATAGAACTTTTAAACGAAGATACCATGTTGTTGAGCAAAGGTAAGAAGAGAATTTCTTAAAGAGGGGGAATATTCTTCAAGAGACGATGAAAGAAAGGCTTCAGCAGCCTTCAGAGGGAGGCTTAAAATCATTTTTTTAATGTGTGCTGCAGAAGGTCCAGAAACAGATAGAGAATGATATCCAATAGCTAAAAGAGCAAGTGCTTCAATGGGCTTTCCAGTCATTTCCCCACAAATGCTAAAAGGAACGGATGCGTCCTCACATGTCGTGCGGATTTTACGTAGATATTTTAAGAAGGAAGAGGAAAGTGTATCGTAACGATTGGATACTGTAGGGTTTGTTCGGTCGCAGGCATAAAAAAACTGAAAAAGATCATTTGTTCCAACAGATACAAAATCAACTTCCTTTAGGAGTGTTTCGAGTTGATCGACGATCGAAGGAACTTCCAGCATAACTCCAAATGAAAGAGAAGAAGGAAGAAGAGAAACCTGAGTCCGGTTCCACTCATGCATAAAATGTTGACATGCTACGCGATACTCACTGATATCGGAGACCAAAGGGAACAATACTCGTAAGTTTTTTCCTTGACTTGCGCGAATGAGGGCCCGCGCCTGCTGACGTAAAATGGAAGGTTTATCTAATGAAACTCGAATAGCCCGCCATCCTAAAACAGGGTTTTCGTCGAGTACACGCCACATGTACGGAAGAATCTTATCTCCACCAATATCTAGCGTCCGAAAAGTAACATATTCACCTTTCGCATGCTCAATAACATCTTGATAAATATCAGTTTGTGTTTTTACATCAGGAAAACTTGAACGCAACATAAACGGAATTTCGGTTCGGTATAGCCCTACACCTTGAAAATGAAGTTGCTCTAGATGATGTAAATCTATGGGAAGCCCCGCATTTAATGTTAGGGAGATAGGTATGTTTTCTAAAGTTTGACAAGGTTTATCCCGTAATTCTTTGTTAATAATTTGCGATTTTTTGAGTTGTGATATTTTTTCTCGGACATCTTGAAAGGCCTCATTGTTTGGATTGACAATGATTTTTCCGTGAATACCGTCGACAATAACCTTATCGCCTGAACTTACATGTGTTAAAAGAAGAGGTATGCGTCCAACAACAGGAATATCAAGGGCTCGAGCTATAATTGCGACATGGGCCGTATGAACACCTTCTTCTAAAACGAGTCCTTTAATAAAACGACGGTCATAATCGAGCAGTTCAGCGGGACCGAGATTGTGTGCTATAAGGATTGTAGATTCAGGGAGCTCTTCAGATGTGAAATCTTTGCCGGACAAGTGCTTTAATAACCGGCTTGCAAGGTCCTCAAGATCTGAAAGACGAGCTTTAAGAAGATAATCTCCAATTTGGGCATATCTTTCACGTGTAAGACGTCGGACTTTTTGAACGGAAGCTTCTGCTGTAAAGCCTTTTTGAATATACTCTTGAATTTTTCGAACCCACCCACGGTCCGAAGCAATCATACGGTAAGAAGAAAGAACTTCTTGCGTATCTTTTTCATGATTGGGAGTAGATTCCAGAAGTTGGTCAATGGAATCAATCATATCACGGATAGCCAGTTTAAGACGTTCACTCTCATTCTTCGGATTCACTGAAAGTGCTGATTCTCTCCATGTGTGGGATTGATGAATGAGAGCTGTTCCAATTGTAAGGCCAGAATTGAAGGAAATTCCTTGAAGAGTTTGCATTCCTTCGACTTTTCCATCTGCTGTGTTTAGAGCAGGAAAACGTTCTAATTCTGGGACACGAGCAAGAAAATTTCCAACTTCAGTTAAGGCTTTTTCTCGCCATTGTTCGAAAGGTTTAGACGGTGGGTTTTGTAATGTGAGGACGCCAACGATGCCTCTTGGTGTGATCAGAGGGACTCCAAGAAGAGCTAAATTTATATGATCTGCTATTCCAGGACGGTGAAGAAAATTTGGGTGTAGTGAAATGTTCTCACAAACAAGACTTTGCCCAGTTGCGGCGATGAATCCAACAACTCCCTCACCAACGCGGAATTTAACCTTTTTATGATTCGTTGTTGAGCTGTCGTAAAAAGCGTATGCGTCTAAGTAACGATCGGGAGTCAATAAATACAAGAGGGCTGTTTCAGCCCCTAAATCTTCAGCGATGATTTTTGTGGCTTTCGTAAGTCGTGTTCCTAAAGTTTGGGGTTTTGCAAGAGTTTCACTTAGCTTTTGCAAAAGCGTATTTAGTGGAGATTGTACGTTTGAAGAGACGAGATTTAGCATAAAGTTCCCTGCTCTTTGTGAAAGCGAATTTGGAGGTGAAGTTTAGCTTGAGTGATTAGTTCTTCAATAACATCATGGGTAGCTTGTTCACGGGTAACCATTCCAACGCTTTGACCTGCCATGATTGATCCTCGTTCTGTGTCGCCCTCTATTACAGCGCGTCTTAAGGCTCCCGCCCAGAAGTGTTCAATTTGAAGTTGAGCTTCTTTAGAATCCATTTTTTGGGAATCAACTTTCTCAATAAGTTCTTTTTGATAGGCTAGAAAGTCCTTTGAGGCTTGGTTTGAAAGGGCACGTACAGGAATTACGGGAAAGCGAGGGTCAAGCTGGGGAGAGATCATTGCATCGCGAGCTTGAGCATTAATAAAGGCTTTTTTAAATTCAGGGTGAGCAACACATTCTGTAGCACACACAAAGCGCGTACCGAGTTGACAACCTGCTGCACCCATTTCAAGGTAAGAAACAATGGCTTCTCCTCGGCCAATTCCTCCTGCTACAAAAATAGGAATTTGAGTAATGTGAGGGAGTATTTCTTGAGCTAAAACACTTGTAGAAACAGGACCAATGTGACCTCCAGCCTCCATGCCTTCGATGATAAGTGCATCAACGCCAAGTTTAAGGAGTTTTTTTGCAAGCACGAGAGCTGGTGCAAAACAAATAACTTTGAGTCCCTTGTCCTTAAGCTTCGATATGGCTTGAGCTGGAGGGAGACCACCAGCAAGAACAACATGAGTGGCTTTTTCTTCCACGCATACATCAATCAGCTCTAAAAGTCGTGGATGGAGAGTAATAAGGTTCACTCCAAAAGGATTTTGTGTCAAGGCCTGTGTTTCTCGAATCTCAGTGCGCAACAGCTCGGGAGACATAGCGCCTGAAGCTAGCACACCAAAGCCTCCTGCATTTGAGATAGCTGAAACAAGATTTCTTTCAGATACCCAAGTCATTGCACCGCCTAAGATAGCATAACGGACGCCTAAAAAGTTTTTTCCGCGCATCCAGAGTTCATCCAAGCGTTTGGTTGCCAATTTCATTTAGGACCCTCGATATCTAGTTGGTAGACAGTGTGTAATCGTGCAATGGCGCGTTCAGCGGCATGTGCAGTGATCAATACACTTAGTTTAATATCTGAAGCGTTTACAGCATGCACTTCTATTTCTTCCTCTCGTAGGGTACGAAATAATTCATGAGAAGGACTGTACTCTGTTTGGAGGCCTGGTCCAATCACAGAGATCTTTGCTACCTCAGAATCACTTAACAAATCGTGAAAATTAAAGATATTTTTTGTCTTTTGTAAAGTTACAATTGTGCGTTCCTTCTCAGAGGCTAAAATTGTAAAGGAAAGATTTAAATATTTTCCGCATTTAGAGAGATTTTGATGAACCATATCGATGGTGATTTGATGGGATTCTAAAAAAGCTATAATATTTTCAACTTGAGCATTATTTTGGGGAAGAGCACATATAGTCAATTTGACTTCATTTAATGTATGAGCAAGTCCGCGAATTTTTTTTACTGAATTTTTAAGCTCATTTTCTGCGATTATGAGAGTTCCTGGAGCTTCAGAGAGGCTTGAGAGGACTCTTAAAGGCACTCTATGCTTCATTGCAAGCTCAACCGAATCCTTCTGAAGAACGTTAGCTCCTTGGGTTGCAAGCTCTAGCATTTCTTGGTATGCAATGTAGTCAAGTTTTTCGGCTGAGGTAACATATCGAGGATCGGCAGTATAGACGCCTTCAACATCGGTAAAAATATCGCATCGTTTTGCATTCAGAGCCGCAGCTAAGGCAACAGCTGTTGTGTCTGATCCTCCACGTCCTAAAGTTGTTATACGCCCATCTGAGCTAAGACCTTGAAAACCAGCGACGATAGCAACTCTTCCTTTCTGGAGATCTTGTGTAAGATTTTCTATGTTTATATGTTCTATCTTGGCGCAAGTATGATGGGATGAAGTATAAATGGGGATCTGCCAACCAAGCCAAGATCGTGCGGAAACATTCATATTTTGAAGGGCTACAGCCAATAGTCCTGCCGTGATTTGTTCTCCTGAAGCGAGAACGACGTCGTATTCAGCACGGTCATAAGTTGTTGACAAATTTCTTACATGACCAATAAGAGAATTTGTCGTGCCAGCCATGGCCGAAACAACAACTACAACAGCATAGCCTGACTCAACTTCTGTTTTTACCCGTAAAGCAACTTTTTTTATGAGATCAGTTGTGGCAATTGATGTACCACCGTATTTTTGAACAATGCAATCCATAATTCCATTAAGAAGTATTCAACTCCCTGGTTCTATACCTTGTTTTGAATGGAACGGCAAGGTATAGAGGTAATATGAAACTTAATACGAAAAATCAAATTGAAATAAATCATTTTAGAAACTTAAGTTCCACATGGTGGAATGAGGCCGGTCCATTTCGTATTTTGCATGCTATTAACCCTTTAAGGTTAACTTTTATTAAAGAAAAGATAGGCGTTCAATTTCGAATTCCAGAGAATGCAATAAAGCCTTTTAAGGATCTGCGCATTTTGGACGTTGGCTGTGGGGGTGGTCTCCTATGTGAGCCATTGGCGCGTTTAGGGGCGGATGTTACGGGGATTGACCCAGTTTTTGAAAATATTGTTGTGGCTAAAGAGCACGCCCATGAAATGGGGCTTTCAATTACCTATTTCCCTTGCGCCATAGAAGATTTGACTGAAGATATTCCTCTCTTTGATGTTATTATCGCATCAGAAATTATAGAGCACGTGGATGAGCCGAATGAATTCTTAAAATCATGTGTGGAGCATTTGAGTGAAAGGGGAGGAATGGTTGTTACAACCCTTAACAAAACTCTGAAATCCTATTTTTTTGGGGTTTTTGTTGCCGAGTATATTTTAAAATGGGCTCCTCAAGGAACTCATAGGTGGAATAAATTTATTCCACCTGATGAATTATCTCAGAAACTTTCAATTTTAGGCCTTTCAAACCAGGATATTACCGGGCTTGGTTTTTCACCTTTGTTGAGAGAGTGGTCTTTGGTTCCTAGCACCGATATTAATTACTTTTTGTGGGCTTCTCGTTCTTGAAAAACAATGTTATCCCTTTATTATTCCATTAAAATTACTTTTTTTCTTTATCGTGCGCCCCTGCGAACAAGTTTTTGGGGAGCAGAAGGTTGAATTTCATTGTATATAAATCCACAGTCAATAAGAAATTTACGCAACGAGCTAATACGACCTCCATCAAGCTCTCCATTGTCCTTATCATGAAGGTGAATTGACGTACGGTAGCGACCTATCTTATCAGTAAAGGAAAAGCCTATACGAGAACCTTCCATACTTTTATCAATTTTTACACCTAGGTTTTCTAAAAGGTTATTCACAAGCCCAAATCGTATATTTTTTAGATAGCACAAGGGAGTGGTCATAAAATTCAAAAAGGACGATTCTAATTTTTCAGGAACCGCATGGGATAATCGTTTTAAGGAACTTTTCTCTTTATACCTTTGCAACCTTATAGCTAGACCTGTTGTTGCTTCCTGTGTTTGTTCTAAAAGTTCTGGATGATGAGTAAGCAAAGATGAAAGTCTTAATGCTTTTTGGAAGATTCCAAAATTATCATCATTTGACTGAGTTTCCTTAATAATATCTGCAAGCCAGGCCTTTACAAATACTTCATCCGAATCACGTTGATCGTTTTCAACAACCACAGGATCAGAAGAACTTGAGGGGATATTTTGCAATGGCAAGGAGAAATGCTGGCTTTCTGAAAAGCTATGATCAAGAGAATGGGATGAACAGGAAGCTCCAGTATCTGTTGGCAGGACGGGATCGCGGACAAGCTCTCCTTTTTGTTCCCCTATATCTAGTTTGTCTAAATCGTTCTTGGTAGTTTCAGTTGAACTTGAAGCTTCCATCCCTGGTGAAGGGGTAAGATCAGAAATAATCGCGTCTGGCTTCTTTGCTAGCGTTGTTTGATTATGCCTCGTAGGTTGAGGTCTCGTCAATTTCCCTTTTTTTCTTTTAGATGGAGTGTTCTTTTTTTTCGGAACTCCTATGGGATGGGGAAGCCCTAAGGTTTTAGATAGAACTATTTGAGCTCTCATTTCTAAGCATTGATCAAGAAGATACTTACTTTTTTCTCTTTCTTCATCTGATAAGATGTAGCGCGTTTGAGCATCTGAAAATTCAATATTTAAAGGATTATAAGCAAACTCTTGGACAGAATCGAGATGGTTCTGGTTCTTTCCTAATTGTTCAAAATCGATAAGAAGCTCTCCTGAATTAGCAATGTCAATAGGTTTGTCATGAACGAACATGAGATTAATATTCGTCTTTAATAAGTTTGATAAACTCCTTTTGATGGAATCTAAATGGCGCTTAAGAGCGTTTTTATAGCCTTCAGGTAAGCTAATTTTTTCTATATCAAGCTGATTTATTCGGTGAGTAATGTTAAGGGCTTGCTTTTTTTGTTCAAAAGTCCAGTCATATTTATGTAGGTATACAGCATACCAGTCAAGTTTGGCTTTTGCAGATCTAATACCGAGTGTTTTATGTTTTTCCATTTTTAAAAAAGAAGAGGCAGTTTCATGTTTTTTCGCGAAGTACTTAGGGTAAAAATTAACAGCTTCGATGCATTGTTGAAGATCTGTCGAATAAGCTGAATGCCTAAGTAAACGGGCTTTTTCATTATATAAATTCTTTATAAGAGGGAGCTGCTTACAGTAGAGCAGAAAGGATCGGGCTCTAATATTTTCTTCGTCTTCACTAGAAAGGCCAGTTTGCACTTGTAGGCCACGAGTATATTGCTCAGAAAACCTAAATAAAAATAAAGCTTTTTCGAATTGATCTTCGCTTACATTTGCTTCGCCGAAATAGTCTTCATAGTCCTTTTCTTTTAAAGATTCTATTTTTGTCTTTAAGTGTTGTAATGTTTTGAGATTGTCCTCAAAATCCTGTTTAAAGTTTTCACCGATACTTGCATAGCAAAATGATAAAGAAGCAAAAAAAATGACCAAACTTTTAACAAAACATTTCATAGTAATCAGCTCCTAAAAAAGGATCTTTTAAATAACAAAAACATCATATACAATAATGAATTATTTTGTATAAAAATAACTATGCTATTTAAGATGTATAAATTTAATATAGTTAAATTAAATTAAATTTCAAGGTTGAAAAATTATTAAATTCGGATCTCTGACATGTTCCACATAGGTTTACTCTGTAAGATTGTATAAATCTACAATTTATGGTTTAATAGAAAATAATATAAGGAGGTGTTTCATGCGCACGTTGCTATTGCTCATCATAGGATTTTGTCTTCCTGCATTTGCTCAAGACACATCAACTCCTTCGATAGAGAAGAAAGCTACAGTGGAATCTTCCCAGAAAAAGACTAAAGCAGACTCTGGAAAAGAAGACATTGTAGAGTCCACAACTCTTTGTGATCCTAGAGAAGAAACAAGAATGCCTGAAACTTTTAATTAGCTGAGGATCACTTTTATGGCTATCGTCGATGACAATAACCTTCTTACAGAGAATGAGCGAGAGGCCTATTATCGACTCTTAAAATTACAGGGTTATGAACCCATTCATTTTCTGTTAGAAATTACAGAAGACCAAGCTCCCGTAGACATGAATGATCTGACTTATGTGATCATCGTTCGAGCGAAAGCAACCCACTTGAAACATGACATTTCGAAAATTTATATCAGTCGTGCAGGTTCTGGTACATGGATTGATGAATTTGAAAATGATCTAAAAAGCGGGTATTTTATAGGTGAAAATAATAGCTAACTACTATTGTCCAATTTACCAATTAATTTTTCAAAATCCTGTGCTTCGTGGAAATCTCTATATATAGAGGCAAATCGAACGTATGCAACAGGATCAAGCTCTAGAAGAGCAGTCATAATAAGCTCTCCTATGGCAGGGGAGGGGATTTCTGTTTCTCCACTTGCTTCAAACTGTCGAACAATACCTGAGATTACCCGTTCAATGCGTTCATCATCGACGGGACGTTTATGAAGGGCAAGCCTCAGAGATTTTGTAAGTTTTTCGCGGTCAAAATTCTCAATTCGCCCATCTTTTTTCTTAACTAAAAGCTCTCGCAAGTGAACCCGCTCAACGGTCGTAAAACGCGAGAGGCAATCGGGACATTGCCTTCGCCTTCGAACAGAGCTTGCGTCCTCGCTAGGGCGAGTATCCTTAACAGCTGTATCTTCATGATTGCAGAAGGGGCAACGCATAAGTAATTATTTATAAATAGGAAAACGTTGACACAGATCTCTCACCTTTGAACAAACCTGGGCTTCAATGGATGTATCACCTTCAAGCACATCTGCAATCCAGTTTCCTATTGTAATAAATTCTTTTTCCTCAAATCCTCTACTTGTTCCCACAGGTGTTCCTAAACGAATTCCAGAAGTTTGAGAGGGAGGAAGGGGGTCAAAAGGAATAGCATTTTTATTGCAAGTAAGCCCGGCTCTTTCAAGCTTCTTTTCAGCTTCATCTCCTGTTATGCCAAAAGGAGTTAAATTTACCAAAAGTAAGTGACAATCTGTTCCTCTTGTGATGATTGCAAGCCCACGTTCGACGAGAGTTTTTGAAAGAACCTGAGCATTTTTAATGACTGCCTTGGCATACGCTTTAAAACTTGGTTGAAGAGCCTCCTGAAAAGCCACTGCTTTTGCTGCAATAACATGCATGAGGGGACCGCCCTGAAGACCAGGGAAAATAGCACTGTTAATTTTTTTCCCTATTTCAAGATCGTTACTTAATATCATTCCTCCGCGAGGGCCACGTAAAGTCTTATGTGTTGTTGTTGTAACAACATGGGCATAGGGAAGGGGAGATGGAAAGACTCCTCCTGCAACAAGACCAGCAAAGTGGGCCATATCAACCATGAGAAGGGCACCAATTTCATCCGCAATCTCACGAAATTGCTCAAAGTCAATTGTGCGTGGATAGGCCGAACCTCCTGCGATAATGAGTTTTGGCTGGTAGGTAAGAGCTTGTGCTCGAACATCTTCATAGTCAATAAGATGGGTTTCCAGGTTTACACCATAACTTACAACATTGAACCATTTGCCTGATAAATTTGGCTTCGCACCATGGGTAAGGTGGCCTCCTGCAGCTAGTGACATCCCTAAAATGGTGTCTCCTGGATTTAGGAAGGCAAGGAAAATGGCCTGATTAGCTTGAGATCCTGAATGAGGCTGAACATTAGCATAGCCACAGTTAAAGAGAGAACAAGCTCGATCGATAGCAAGCTGTTCAGCTTGATCAACCCATGTGCAGCCGCCATAATACCGTTTGCCTGGGTAACCTTCGGCATATTTGTTTGTCAGGATAGATCCTTGAGCTTCAAGAACGGCACGAGAAACAAGGTTCTCTGAAGCGATTAATTCGATTTGGTTTTGTTGCCTCTGTAGCTCGCCCTCAATGGTTGAAAAGAGAAGAGGATCAGCTTCAGCAAGAATCTCGGTAAAAGATTTTTCCATGTTAACCATTCTGTAAGTGATCTCCATTATGATGATCTTAGGGTATTTTTTGAACCCTAACAGATACGAATTCAAGAATCTAGAGGAGTTGTCATATGCTAAGTGAAGAAGAAGTCCGGAAAAAAGTAAGAGCATTGCGGAGGCTCTATATCGATACCACAACTTTTGTTGTGATGAATATAGCCCTCATCCTTATTTGGCTTACCTTTGATAGTAGCAGTATTTTTTGGCCTAAATATGTCATATTAATCTCTGCAATTGCTTTAATATTTAGGGCCTATCGAATGAACATTTTTCCTCTTTTCTGTAATCGTATTCCCTTTCTAACAAAAGAATGGGAAGATAAAAAAGTCAAAGAAATGATGGGGCATCATGATGTTCAAAAAAAGGTTACTTTAGCTCGAGATAAAAAGAGATAGAACTCTTGCATAATTATTATCATATTTAGACTGGCTTGCAACTTATGCATATATAGCTTATTTTTGAATAAATTCTTTTAGGAAAGATAAACCTATGAAAAAAACATTATTGCTTTCTACAATCGCTACTGCTTTTTCCTTAGCCCTGTCAGATACCTGTCAAGCAAGTGATATGGAAATGGAAAAGTGTAAAATTAATGATTCAACGGGAAAAAGCCTTATTAAAGAAGGCATGGCCGACTGTGCAAGTGAAGCGGGAAATTCTTGTGCAGGGGCGAACAAGAAAGGTGATCATACCGCTTGGATTTATCTTCCTAAAGGTGTTTGCGGAAAAATTGAGGGTTGCACTTCCGTTAAGTAGCACCACTTGTTTTTTAGAGAAGAAAAAAAGTCTATTTCCTCTTATTGCTAATGAAGCCAGCGTTCAATGTCTTTTTTCAATCCTAAAGGATTACCCGGTAGTAAAAACGGCCCCCAAAAGTTGGTGGGCGATTTATATAAATATATAAATCGAATTAAATTGACATGAGGGTTGTATTTCGTCATTATGGCTCCAATATTAAGGAAGAAAATACTCATTTTTATTTTATAGAACGAGTTTTTATTCTTTAACTTCAAATAAGAGCGTGTGATTATGAAATACTATTTATTTTTGTTTTGTCTTTTTACGAGTTCCTCCTTAATGGCAATGTTGGGAGGTGATGACAATTGGGGTGGATCTTCCTCACAACACCCAATTTCTTCTTTGTCAGTTCCCTGTTCCAGTACAGACGTGCCAGATCACTCTATGGGATCTCAAACCTTAAGCTGGTCTGAGAGAAGAGAGAATGATGATCAAGGACACTCTCTTCAATACGCGCGAAACTTTATAGTCAACTCATCTCTTGAATTCAATGAAATTTTAGGAAAAACGGAGCTCGCCATTTCGGGACTAAAGTTAAATTTTACGCCGACACGAGATCAGGTCAGTCATCTCACAAATCTATTGCCATTGTTAACTAGTCTTGACTTGAGTGACACAAACGTGACAACTCATGAGATAGTGCCTTTGGTTGCTTTGAAGAATCTGGAATACCTTGATTTGAGCTCCACAAATGTAAGGAATGTAGAGGCTGTTTTTCGAAGTGGGAAGCAACAGGGTTTAAGTTCAAAAACGCACCCAGATATTTTGCGTCCCTTATCTCATCTAAACTTAAGTATTAATCTGCGATATACGATCCGATGCCCTCTTTCTAGCAAACGTAAAACAAGTAGTGATGAGATAACCGTAAAGACCCCAGAGGATCTTTACAAAATTTTAAATCGTTCACACACTCAAGCTGGTTGTCTAATTCTCTCCTTTACTCCCTCCTTTAAGCAACTTCAGCATATAGCAATGACTCAACCTAATTTGTTTTTTCTTGATCTGAGTGGCACAGGTGTTACAGACGTATCACCGCTTTCTGGGTTAAGAAGTTTAGAAGAGCTTCTATTGGACTTCACAGGTGTAATAGATCTCTCCTTTATTTCTGAATTAAGAAGATTGACGCGACTTCGTTTGAGTGGAACAGGTGTCACAGACATATCGTCTCTTTCTACTTTAGTAGCATTAGAGGACCTTTACCTAGACGGTACAGCCATCACTGATATATCACCTCTTGCTAAGTTACTAGAATTAAGAGATCTTGATTTGAGTCGCACAGGTGTTAAAGACGTATCGCCTCTTTCTAAGTTATCAGCGTTGGAGAATCTTGATCTGAGTGACACAAGTGTTACAGATGTGTCGCCCCTTTCTCAGCTATTAGCGTTGAAGAATCTTCATCTGAATGGCACAGGTGTTACAGAGGTATTGCCTCTTGCTGGCTTACTAGCGTTGAGGGATCTTGATTTGAGTCGCACAGGTGTTAAAGACGTATCTTCACTGAGTGCGTTAAAGAAGCTAGTGGTGCTGTACCTGAATAATACAGGAATTGCAGATATATCATTCCTACCTGAGCAATTGGGGCTTCTTTTCCTGGGAAAGACAAAAATCACTGATATATCATCTTTGGTTAGATTAAAAAATTTGTGGAATCTTGACCTGAGTGACACAGCCGTCACAGATGTATCACCGCTTTCTGGGTTAAAGCTGAAAGAGCTTGCGATGACCGGTACAGCTATTACAGATGTTACACAGCTAGCTGAACTCGGGCAATTAAAGACGAATGTTGGAGTCCTAAAAAGACAGGCTGTATCTACAGCAATAGAAAAATTCTATTTTGAGGAGTTACTAAAAGGAGTAGCGAGACCTCTTACACAGAGTACCGATATTAACCTAAGAAGGATAGCAACAAAGGCCGCAGATTATCTGCGCGCTTCTGAGGCTATTTGGTCCCCCTATAATGAAATGCCGTACGATGTACAAACGAAAAATCTTTGTCTTCAACGAGCGCGCTATGAAGTGAAGCGAAGCTATGAAATTCAGAATGACATTAAAAGTTCAGATGAATTTATGAGTTTAAGTAGTGAAGAGGGGCCTTATACGAGTTGGATAAGAGCGGACATGCTTGCTTCAATTGAAGGACGTTTGGTTGTGCTCAATGGCCTAAAACCTTCCCATGATAACTATTCTCTCGCACAAACAGAGTTTGCTGAAAGAGAGCTCCAGAGTAGAGCCTATTTTCAAGATCTTTATACTAAGGGCTTTTCTGAAAAAACAGCTCGTATCTACCAACTGCTCTGTCTAAGATATCTATGCAAGCATGGGATTGAACCCAAATTAAATGTTATGGAAGCGCTAAAAAACATTTCTTGTGAAATAATGAGCAGAGATTCCTATGCTATTTTTCTTCCCTACAAAAGAGCTTATCTTTCTTTAAGAGAGGCAAATTCTCTCTTTAGAGCTTTTGTTTTTGATGACTATGTTTTAAGGCTAGGTCATTCTGATATGACCAGATACTATACAAGTCCAGAGGAGGCGTCGCGTATGTTACAAACATACCATGGAAATAGCCACTTATCTCTATTTCAACGCCTCTTTTCTAAATTATATTCTGAACTTTAAAGGGAAGATTGAAATAACTTTGAGCGTTACAGGAACTTACTCTTGTAACGCTTATTATGGTTGATTTAATTTGCTAAGGACAAATTTTCAAGAGGCTACTCAGTTGTATCCCCACAGTCTATGTTTCCGTTCGGATCAACTGTACAGCCTCCTTCATCACCAGCACCAAGGCTCCAAGCCCCCCAACCTTCCCAATTTCTCCCATTACTCCATTTATTTGGGTTAAGCTCTGGACGGGTAATATTAGACTCTGCAGTGCGTGATGTTACTTCGCCTGCTCCCTTTCCAAGGGTTTCAGACTCATGAGGTTCTACACGGGCGCCACCACCAATACCACTCCCGCCGATACCACCTCCAAACCCGGCGTGACCTCCGCCACCACGGACATGAATAAGCGGTGTATCATTCTGATGTGGGAGTGTTTGATTTATGCTAATTGCTTCTGCTGCTTGGTAAGTGCTGATCATAAGGGTAAGGCTAAAACCAATTGTTGTTATTTTAAGAATGTTCATGGTTATGTTCTCCTTATACAATAAAATTATATTTCTATATTTTATTAATAACATAAAATATATAATAATGTATTAATAGGATAAAGTTGCTATCTTTAACTGAATCTAATAAGCAGGAGCATAGTATGGTGCTGGCATGTAAGGAGGTGGAGCAACGGGCACTGGGTAGGGTGCAGGAGCTGCGTAAGGTACAGGGGCTGCATAGGGCACGGTAACACCAACTCCCCCCACGCCTACATTTACGCCACCGCCATAGACTCCAAAACTATTTACGCTTCCTCCATGCCAGTTATGCCCATTCCAATTACTTCCGTGATGATACCCTTGACCATGATAAGCTTGAGAACCAGTATGTTGATGATTCGCTTGTGCATTTCTTCCAACTCCTCCACGATTACCTGCGTGAGAGTGGCCTCCGGCACCACGGACGAGAAGAAATTGACTGTGTTGAGTAGCATACGTGCTTGGCTGAATGGAAATAGCCTCAAGAGAGGATGAGAGACCAATCGTAAGGACGGCTCCAAAAGTCATTGTTGTCGTGAGAAAAGTATTCATGAGATTCTCCATTCAAATAGTTGTTATCTATTATGAAGCTTAGCACATACTTAATAACAATTTCTTAAGAGAGCAACTGTATGATCAGGTTTTTTTAGATATCTCACATTTTTATAAAAAGGATTTATCAATGTACTTGTTATCTTAAATAGTTTTCCCATTTATTATAGTCTTAATGTTGCTTCAAAGAAAAAAAATTGTTATCTTAAGATAGGTTGAATTATTCTTAACAATCAATTGATTGTTAGTTTTTTTACTGTATCCTTTTAAAAACTAAAAAACTTAAAAAGGACAGAAAAATGATACAGGGAATCTTCGGATTAATATTCGTGCTATTGACTACTTTCTCTTTGAAAGCACAGGAGTGGTGCTCGTCTAATTCCGATTGTGATCAATTTCAACAATACAATCCTACATGTCAGTCTTGTTCTCAACTGGGAAGGTCAATATGTTGTCCTTCGGGATCTATTTGTCAAGGATCTATTCCACCTTATTGCCTATGCACAAGTAATAACGAAACACCTTGTGGTGGTAATGCTTGTTGCTCAGAAAATCAAAAGTGTACGAATGGTCCTATGGGATTTAACTGTGTGTGTAATGATGGTTATGTGGTTTGTAATGAAGGGTGTTGTAAACTTTGTAATACAACAAAGTATAATCCCAAAACCCAAGCCTGCTGCGGAGGCGCTCAAGTTTATGAGCTAGCAACTCAAGCCTGTTGTGCTAACGTTGTAACAGATGGAATAGCTACAATGAATGTTTGTGATGAACTTTGGATTAATACTAATTACAACCCAAAAAACACTTGTGGAACTAATGAAAACCCTGGGTATTGTCAACAGAATAATGTTGAACTAAGTAATCTCTATTTTATACTAAGCAATAAAACAGGCTCTCCTATATACTTTTCGCATGCTTCAACCTTTACAGAAGCAACATTTTCACAAGCAATTTGTCCAAATGAGATTTACGCTATTTTTAATAAGGATGGAACTCCATATGCTAGTGGGGTCATTCAAAATAGAGTTGTTAAGTTGAATTGTTATCCACAGAATACCATGAATAACAGAACACTTCCTGAAGATGATATGGTTAAGAAGGAAATCCTTGATAAAAATTTTATCAAAAAGAAACCAAGGTAACATGTGCTTTGTTCTATAATATCGGCTTTGGCTCCTGCAGGTAGGACAAATAAGAAAATGGAAAAGGATGTTATGGCTTGGATGGAAGCGACCATTAATGGATGAGTCGTGAGAGTGACCATAAGCCAAGCAGAGCCAACATCCTGCATCCACGTTCCTATGCTTGAAACAACAGAGGCTATCCATAGCATTTTAAAAATGGGAGATTGGAAAGCTATCCACGGTGAATCTGGTAATGTTGTAATGGGTTTTTTTCTGATACTTAAAATTATAAAAAGAAAATCCTACGATTTGGTTAGCGGATGATTTAATGTTTTTTTATCTCAAAACAACATATTTCTAAAATTTGGCAGGAATCAGGGAGGGCGCTGAGAATCACTGCTTTTTTATTGCGACTCTAGTATTAGCATTTTTTTAATTTTTATTGTTTAGAGTCAATATTATAAACTTGTCATTCATGCTTTTTAATGAAAGGATCTACCCATGAGAAATAAATCATTCCAAATTCTTATGATCTCGGCTTTCCTTGGAATTGGATTTCTTGGATCAACCACAGCATATAGTATTTCACCGAACGAGTGCTATTTCAATTGTGGAGATAAACAAGAAGATTGTGTTGTCTGGGAGTATATAGGGTACCAGAACAAGCATTGGAAAAAAATTTGTGAAGAAGAATTTAGAAAGTGTATAGACGAGTGTCCCTCTAAAATTTAATCATAACGCTCGGATAATACCAGGGCGTTATGACTTCAATTACTTGACCCCAATTCCACGCTCAATTCCGGCAAGATCCTTTAATATGAAAAGAATCTCATAGCCTGCAGATTTAAATAAGGACTCAATTTCATTTCGCTGCCCATAGCCCATTTCCAGAACAGCAATGCCGTTTGGTGAAAGCAGCCGCTTGATATCCTTTGAAAGGATACGATAACAGTCAAGGCCATCCTCTCCTCCAAACAAGGCAAGGGAAGGGTCAAATTGAAGGACGTTTTTTTCAAGCCTATCTTTGTCTCTTAAGGGAATATAGGGAGGATTGCATATAATAATGTCAAATTGTCCTTCAAGAGTTTCTCCCCAATTGCCTTTTTGGAAACGAGCTCGACTCTCAATTTTATTGAGGGCAGCATTGAATTGAGCTATAGAAAGTGCTCCATCAATGAGATCAATACCCATACCTGTCGCATGGGGAAGTTCGTGTAATAAAGAAATAAGAAGGCATCCTGAGCCCGTTCCCAAATCCAAGATACGCCAAGGATCTAAAGGACCATTATCGATCCATTTTAAAACACCTTCGACAAGAACTTCCGATTCTGGGCGGGGGTCAAGCGTATGCTCATTTAATTGAAAAGGCAGACTCCAGAATTCTCGCACACCTTTTATACGCGAGAGGGGCTCTCCTTGGAGTCGTCTTGCCAACCATACCTTGATCTTGTTTATCTCTGTTTCGGAAGGTGTGTAGGTTGGCTTCAGAACGATAAAAGAACTCTCATAACCAAGTGCTCCTGTTAATAGCCATTTTGCTTCTTGGTGGACATTGTCAATACTGGCTTTTGAGAGTGCTTCTTCGATGACACGGCGCCATTCCTTAAGTGTCATGCCGTTTCCTTGTTAGGATAATGGCATTCACCACGAACAGGGCAGGTAAGACACAGAGGTTTGCGAGCCTTGCAAATATACCGTCCATGAAGAACAAGCCAATGATGGGCTTTAATAAGCCATTTTTGAGGAATACGTTTCATGAGTTTCTTTTCAACTTCAAGAGGCGTTTTTCCAAAAGCAAGCCCTGTTCGATTTGAAACACGAAAAATATGGGTATCAACAGCAATAACAGGTTCATTGAAGGCAGCATTGAGGACGACATTCGCTGTTTTACGACCAACACCAGGGAGAGCTTCAAGGGCGTCCCGGTTGTCAGGGATCTGACCTCCAAAATCATCTACGAGTTTTATGCACAGGCCCATAATATTCTTGGCCTTTGTATTATAAAGACCAATGGTATTAATGTAACTTTTAAGTCCATCTACCCCGAGAGCTAGCATCTTTTGGGGGGTATTTGCTACAGCAAAGAGAGACTTTGTTGCCTTATTGACTCCCTTGTCCGTTGCTTGGGCCGAGAGAACAACAGCAACTAAAAGTGTAAAAGGATTTGTGGAATAAAGCTCACCTTGGGGATTGGGGTCGAGAGCAGAAAGTTCTTCAAAAAAACGATCAATCTCGTAAGGCGTCATAAGGGTTTCCATTAGGAAATTCCCACCACATCATCCATGGAATATAATCCTGCTGGTTTATCATAAAGCCATTGAGCAGCTCTAATGGCTCCTTGAGCAAATAGCCCACGGTCTGTTGCACGATGCTCAAGTTTAATCAACTCTTTTTCTCCCGCAAAAAAAACGGAATGATCACCAACAGAGCTTCCTCCTCTGATGACCGCACATTCAATGTGCCCTAACGGTCGAGGAGAAAGGGAAGGGTAGGGAGGTTTGTTTGCTTTTAAATGTTCTATAGCTGTCAAAGCAGATGCAATAAAGAGAGAGGTTCCAGAAGGGGCATCTTTCTTTTCGCGATGGTGCATTTCCGAGATACTAATATCATAGGATGGGCCAAGGATTTCTGCAGAAATAACCGCTAATTTGCGAAGAAGGGCAATTCCAAGACTTGTATTTGGGGCAATGATAAGGGGGATGTTTTGAGAAGCATCCTCGAGTGCTATTTTTTGTTCAATGTTCAACCCCGTCATGCATACGATATAAGGTATTTTTTTATGAAGAACAGCCTCAAGGGTTTTTTTAAGGGCTTCAGGCTTACTGAAGTCAATGACTACATCTGCATCCTTAAAGGCTTCCATAGGTATATCCGTGATCGCAATATTCATTGGGTTTTCACCTACTACGTTTCCAAGATCTTGCCCAATAAACAAACTACCAGGCCGGGTTAATGCTCCCACCACTTCTATTTCAGGATTATCATTAGCTTCAAGGAGGAGCATTTGGCCCATTCGGCCTGTGCATCCTGTTATGGCAAGTTTAATCATGGGCTACATTTTCCTTACACTCATGAGGAGTGGTGTTGAGTCATATACGCAATTAAACTTCAACAGGCAGTTGGAGACGAGCCCGCATTTGTTCTTTCCTTTTTCGTAAATTCTCTCGTAAAGCCTCCGCCAGTCGTTTATTCCTGTCTTCCTCCATCTGCTGGCGTTGGGAAACAGTAAAACGTGGATTTTCCGTATATTTCGGAGGTTTATCTAAAATCTCAATTTCCATAAAGACTTCTTTTGGCATTTTAGTCCTTTGGTTTGGTGACTGTGAGGTATCTTAAACATTTTTCTATTTTATTGTCACCTTGATTTTTTTCATAATTAAAGGATCCCGTCTCTTGATTGAAAGACACGAGTATGGCATCTTTGCGACCATGATGCCGTCGTAGCTCAGTGGTAGAGCACACCCTTGGTAAGGGTGAGGTCGAGAGTTCGATCCTCTCCGACGGCACCATTCTTTCTCTTTACAATTCTTCCCAAATATCCCTAAACTTGATAAACAACTTAAAAGGGGGCCCCATGAAAAAGTATATTTTATTGTCCTTAGTTGGGTTTATGATTTTCTCTTCTGAGAGCTACGGGGGGAGATTTAAAAAAGCAACTGCTCATGAAGAAAAAAAAGGTCCTCAAATTTACCGTAAAATAACCTTTAAAGATCAACTCAGAGTTGGTGATCAAGAGTGGATGCATTATAAGATGCTGCGGCTTGTTAAAAGAGGAAGACCTGGCGGTTTTTCACCACATGGTGACCACCTGAGCGACCTTTTAAATGGAAATATATCCAGGAAAAAAACGCTTTATTTAACAAGGGGTACAACCTTTTACATTCTCGCAACGAGTCGGTGGTTTCGAAAAAATATGACTTTGCCTCTCCTTCTTCAAGAAGGAAGGGAGAATGGTCAAACACCTCAAGTTTTAAGAGTTCCGCTTCTGAATGAACCTAAAAGAGACCACCCTTTACTAACAAGAGGAAATACAATTTATATTCCGGAAACAAGTGACCGGTTTTGATCTTTAAGATCTGACTTTTATATAAGTGTAGGGCGTGAAGTAGAATAATTAGTTCGCTTTTAAAAGCAAGTAAGCAATGATCCATAAAAACATAGAAGCTATAGAGGTTACGAGAAGTTTCATGCCTATATAGGGATTTTCAGGGGCACTTGTGGCATGTCCTGGCTCTACTTTTTCAGGAATGCGAATACCCCAGGGAAGAACGAGAAAGAGAACGATAACCCAGATCATGACATAAACAATAATACTGGTCGTAACACTCATTCTGTTTCCTTGTTATCCTCAGGAGTTGGCTTTTTGAAATCAACATTGATTCCGATGCCAATACCTTCAACGCCCTCCATAGTATCTGTCGAGAATTGAGGGAAAGTATGAGCAGGTCCTATACGATCAATTTCCACCCGTGATTGGACTTTAGGAACAGATATTTCTTCCAATTCAATAAGAACACCAAGACAGTCCTTGGGGTTAAAAAACAAAACAGGATTACCATGAAATCCTAACTTTGGTTCCCCATCCCCAATGACCTGAATTTTGGATACACTCAGCGTATCTTTGGCTTTAGCAAGGTCGGTAACTTCATAGCATAAGTGATGAAGTCCTCCCTGAGGATGCTTATCTAAAAATCCTTGTATAGGTGAATTCTCCCCTAATGGTGTTATAAGTTCAATGGTTGTATTGGGAAGTTTTACCATAGCAATTCTTACGCCATGATCAGTTAAGTCACGGGGAGTGCTCGTAAAAGCTCCAAAAACATTTTGGTATTGGTTTATGGCAAGCTCTAGGTTAGGAACAGCAATAGCAATGTGATTTAAATTTCCGATCATGAAATATCTCCTTAAATACGATAGACTTGCACATGGGTTAATGTTTTCTTTCCATAATAATTCGATAAAACACGCCGCGTTGCAATACGCCCCATTTCAGCAACCTGTTCATCATTTCTGCGGTCTTCTAGAGGAAGCGCTAAAAAGCCTTCTTCAACAGCGCCGATGCAATGGCTTGTAAGTGTATCAAGATGTTCCCCTTCTGTTATACCAATAAGAAGAATACTGGGTGATTGGTGAAGCGTGTTCTCTCCTTTGATGATAAGTGTTACTATGGCATGACCAGTGCTCATAAGTCTGTGGCGGTCATGCATAATCGTTCCCTTGTAAGGAATAAGGCGCTTCCCATCAAGGGCAAGCCGCCCTGAGGGAACCTGTTCTACCACCTTTGCTCCTTGTTCTGTAAGGGCGATAAGATCTCCATTTCGGGGTGTAATAGCGTAAGGAACATTATGTGCTAAAGCAAGATTGGCTTGTTCTAAAATATGGTGATCTTCTCCATGGACAGGAACGACAATATGAGGGCGAATCCAGGAATACATATCGAGGAGCTCTTCGCGAGAAGGATGTCCTGAGACGTGAATGTCTTCCTCGTCGGCCGTAATAACCATAACTCCTTTTCGTACCAATAGATTTTGTAAAGCTGCGATAGCCTTTTCATTACCAGGTATTTGACGAGAAGAAAAAATAACGACATCGCCTTCTTCTAAACGAATGTGGCGATCTTCTCCCTTGGCTATACGGAGAAGAGCTGCTCGTTGTTCTCCCTGGCTACCTGTACAGACGAGAAGAGATTCATGACGCTCTAAAAAACCGGCATCATGATGATTGAGAAATGGAGGATAATGCTTAAAATAATTCAGCTTTCGGGCGACCTCGTCTATACGATGAAGAGAGCGGCCCACAAGTCCTACGAAGCGTTCACTTGCCATTGCAGCTTCCGCACAACTGGCAACGCGAGCAACGTTTGAGGCAAAGCAAGCAACAAGAACGCGTTTTCCTGTAAATTTCTTAATAAGGTCAATAAGATTTTTACGTATAACGCCCTCTGAGCCAGATCGACCAGGAACAAACACATTTGTCGAATCACAAACGAGGGCAAGAACACCTTCATCACCGATCTTTTTTAGGGCGGTGATATCGGTTATTTCTCCAATCAAAGGATCGTTGTCGATTTTCCAATCTCCTGTATGGATAACAGTTCCTGCAGAAGTACGAATAGCAAGGACATTTGGTTCCGGGATAGAATGGGTAATGCGAATAAAATCCACAGTAAAAGGACCAATATCTACACCCCCTGAAAGAGGAACTTCATGAAGAGGAGCTTTAATTCCCGCTTCATGTAATTTATATCGAAGAAGTGCAGCCGTAAACGGTGTTGCAAAAAGTGGACATCTGAGGCGAGGCCAAAGATAGGGAACAGCTCCGATATGATCCTCATGGGCATGCGTGAGGACAAGACCTGCCAAATTCTGAACATGCTCCTCAATAAATTGAGGATCGGGCATTACAACTTCAATTCCAGGGGTTTGATCAAAAGTAACCCCTAAATCCACCATTAACCACTTTCCGCGGGTATAATAGAGGTTCAAATTCATACCAATTTCACCTGCCCCCCCTAAGGGGAGAAAGTATAATTTATTTGGATCTAATTGCATTCTTATAAAGCCTTACTCACAGTTATTCGTTATCTAAGCTCATGGTTTTTCATCCTTACATTTGTATAAGAAAGGCGCAATTCTAACAGAGGAAATCATGCCTGTCTAACTGAGGAGAATAAAGATAGGATAAAATTGGTTTATTATTATATTACCCCTCTTATCACTCAAGTATACTAAGAGAGAAGAGATCTGTCACGTTTTTGTAGAAAATACGCAATTCTCTGTCGGCTATCTTTTTCGTGATCTTTTAAAGTTGATTCTTTTGGTATTTCTTTTCTTTCTTTTTCTTTCGATGCGCTTTGTTGCAGCAACTCTTGGCTTACCATTTATAATTTTTCTTTTCTTTGCTACTTTGAGGCTCCTCTTTTTAGGAGCAATGTTTCTGTTTTTAACTGCTCGGACTTTTAATTTTTTTGTTTTCTTTACTTGTTTTCTTTTGAGAACAACCTTTTTATTAACAACTTCTTTTTTCCTGCTGTGAAAAACTGACCGTTTTTTATTTATAGTTTTAGCAGGCAGTGTATTGCGTTGTTTCTTTGTGGAGACTTTAGGTTGTGTTGTTGAAGGCTTTTGTTTAGTTAGAGCTTTGTCCACAAGCGCAAGCGCATTGGACATGTTTAAAACCTTATAGGTATCAGTGACAGTCACTCCTGGTATCTTGTGCCGTAGATTGTGCCCTGATTGTTGAAGAAGAGCAAGTAAGTCATCTCTATTATAGTTAAGCCCCTTCTTCTGGGTATAATCTTTTAAGAGAGCAAAGCTTCCTGCGAGAATAGGAGCAGAAACAGAAGTACCACTATAACTTCCTTGCCAATTTCTCAGACGTTTCAAACATATGGATTCTCCGGGCGCTAAAATGTGATGCTTAAGAGCTTGTGAAGTTGGATGTTGTGAGAAATCAGAATAAACTTCTTCACCCTTCGGAAAACTATATCCTAGTGAGCCTGCATAAAGTAAGCCTTTACCTTGAGTGACCTCAAGAATCTGTTGACTGGCAGATTTCGTGAAAGTTCCATCAGGAAGCCTTGATTTGTCTGTAAAGATGGGACTTGCTTTGCTGGATGCATTTCCTGCAGAAAAAATTACCGCAATTCCTTTCTGAATTGCTTCCTTTATGGCATTCGTAAAATCTTGATGATGTGTTCCAGGTACGCAACATAGATTGATAACATCAACCTTGTTTTTGATGGCTTCATTAACAAAGGTTACGAACGGATCAAAGTTTGTGTCTCTGCTAGTAGGAGCTTTCAAATCGAATGGGAAAAGCTGACTTTGCGGAGCTATGAGATGAAGAAGTCTGAGGGTACTGACGCCGTGAAGCAGAATACTACTTTCAAAATCCCTTTCTGTATAATTATTAATTTGATCAAAATACTCTTTTCGTTCGATGGTCAGGCTGAGTTTATTTAGCTCTTCTTCTGCTTTTTTTCCTTGCTGCATCCGTACATCATAAGGAAGGGCGTTAAAATCATTAAGCGCTCTTATCTGATCTGCTTTAAGAGTATCTACATTAAGAAATTCTAACCCTTCTTCTGGTGTTAAAATGAATTTATTTTGAAAAACACTCGGATGAATATTGTTTTTGAATTCGGCAATAGCCTCTGGATGTATTTCGCTATCAATAAAGGCTATTTTTACGTTTCGTCCTAAATAGCCTAGGGAATGAAGCTTATCAATTCCTGTTGTCCGCTTAGGATTGATAACTTTTTGACCACGGGAAGGTCTTTCAAAAATATGTTCGGGTTTATGTCTAACATTGCAATGAGCATAAAATAGGGATGAAGAAAAAGTGAGAAAGAAGATAGAGAATAAGTATTTTTTTATCATTGTAACACCATATTATAAATAATCTTCAATTTCATCTAACTTTTCAATACGTCTTAAATGCCGCCCTTCTTGAAAAGGGGTATTGAGAAATACTTCAAGGCAAGAAACAGCTTCTTGTTTACCAATAATCCGTTCACCTAAGATCAATATGTTTGCGTCATTATGTTCACGGGCAATGCGAGCCATTAAACCATCATAGCAGAGAGCTGCACGAATTCCTTTAAAGCGATTTGCGCCAATACTCATACCTATCCCACTTCCACAGAGCAAAACACCTTTAGCACCAGCCAACACTTCTTTTACCACAGGGGTGATGTAATCAGGGTAATCAACAGAGTCGGTTGAGTGAGTTCCACAATCTATGACCGTGTATCCCCAATCACGGACAACCTCTTTTAGGAATTCCTTATATTCAAAGCCTCCATGATCCGTACCAAATACGAGAGTCCCCTTTGAATGTTCATTCTTAGAATCGATAATGTTTATGATGGTTTCGTTCATAGCGTTACCTTTGATCTAATTTCAATTCGATACGTCGATTTCGCGCTCCATCAACACCTTTTTCAATGGGATAAAACTCACCAAATCCAGCCGCAGCTAAGTGCTCAGGGCGAATTCCTTCTTTTATGAGGAATTTAATCACAGAAATAGCTCTAGCTGCTGAAAGCTCCCAGTTTGAGTCAAATTTATCCGTGTGGATGGGAATATTATCCGTGTGACCGTCAATGCGCAGTACCCAGTTCAGATCTTTAGGCATTTTAGCAGCTATTTCTTGAAGAGTGCCAGCAAGCTGCTTGAGTTTTACCTCTCCTTCAGCTCCTAAGGTTGCTGATGCAGACGGAAAAAGAACTTCCGATTGAAAAACAAATCGATCTCCAACGATGCGAATGTCTGCTCGATTTGCAAGGAGTTCTTTTAATTTTCCAAAGAACTCAGAGCGATATTTCTCAAGTTCTTCGACCTTTTGAGCAAGGGCTGCAGAGAGCTTTTTATCTAAGTCATCGATGATGATTTTTTGTTGTGTAGCTGTAGCTTCAGCAACTTCAAGAGAACCACTTATGTTTTGTAGCTTTTGATTAAGTTCTTCAATCTGTTGTCTAAGAAGGGTAAGTTCGGCTTCAGCCTTATGGCTGAGTTGTTGTTGTTGTTCTAAATCCATGCTCGAAGAAGACAATTTTTGAGAAAATTCAGTTTCCATTTGCTTCTTTTTAGTTTCGAGCTCACTGAGTTGATTTAAAGTAGTTTTATAGGTTTCTGTTAGATCGACATTCTTTTTTTGTTCAACCTGAAGGAGATTAGCAATTTCTCGAAGTTTAGCTTCAAGAGATTCAAGCCCTCGTTTACTCCCTTGCAAGGCATCAGAAAGGTAAACTTGAGAGACCACAAAAATCATTAAAGCAAAGATCATAACAATTAAAAGGGTTGCCAAGGCATCAACGTAGCCAGGCCAAACGTCTAAATTAACCCCTTTTTGTCGATGATTGCGTGTATACATTTTGTTACTCCTTAAAACATGAGGATATTAAGACTCTCCTTGCGCTTTTGTAAAGGCCGGAGCATCATTAAATTCCTGAAGCTTTTCAATATGCATCCAAAGGTGCTTATGACCAACACGTTCTATGAAGTTAAGTAACTCTATATCTGAGATACTTTCATTCTCGTTCTTTAAAAAAAATCTTGCTCGCCATTGATCTGTCATGTCTGGTTTTATTCCTTCTAAAGAAGGATAGACCTGAACACTACGATTTGAAATCATTTTTAAATAGAAAGGAGAGGGGAGGGCAATCTCTTCTAAGCTTTTCCCCAAACTTTCAGCAGAAAAAGAACTTTCAATATATATATCGACCCCAACTTCTTTTCTAGATATGCTCCTGGGAACATCTCTCACTTTTGGTAAGTGTAAAGGTTTATAAGATCGAGGTTTCCAGAAATCTGTCTCTTTACCTAGATTTTGAATAACAATATCCGTAAAGGCTGTGGTGGTGAGATTTGAGTTTTTATCGAGATCTTTTGTAAAAGCTCTTAAAGTACCGAGCGTATAAAGAAGAGATTGTTCAATACGGTGTGCCGCTTCAAACTCTTTTAAATATCGTAACATTAATACTGTTGAAAAAAGGATTGCTGTAGGATTAACACTATTTTTGCCAGCAATATCTGGGGCTGAGCCATGAACAGCTTCAAAAATAGCGACCTCATCGCCGATATTAGCCGCAGGGGCGACGCCCAGTCCACCGACTAAACCTGAACCTAAATCGCTTATAATGTCCCCTTGTAAATTTGTTGTGACAATGACATCAAACATTTCAGGTCGGACAACCATTTGATGTGCACAATTATCGATAATGATATGATGGGCTTCAATAGTGGGGTATTCGTTGGAAACCTCTTCAAAGATTTTTTTAAAAAGACCCTCAGTAAGTTTGAGGATGTTGGCTTTTGTTGCACAATGTACTTTTTGGCGTCCTTCAGAAAGGGCGTACTCAAAGGCAAAGCGAATGATTTTTTCTGAACCTTCGCGAGTGATTAATTTTAAAGCTTCAGCGACGGAAGGAGTCTGAAGATATTCGATCCCTGCATAGAGATCTTCAACGTTTTCTCTAACAACGACAAAGTCGATAGCCTTATGACTAAAAGGGGTTTGTATCCCAGGAATATGTCTTACGGGACGTGTATTAGCGTAGGTTTCAAAAAGAGCTCGTAAAGTAACATTTGCACTTTTTTCTCCATACCCTACTGGTGTTTCGAGGGGACCTTTGAGAGCAACTTTTGTTCGTTTTAAAGAGTTAATGGTTTCTTTTGGAATTCCTGTTGCAAGTCCTTGTTTAAACACTTTAGCACCGGCTTCACAGATGTCCCACTCAATATGAACGCCACTCGCATCAATCACCCGTAGAGCTGCATTTACAATTTCGGGTCCAACCCCATCACCTTCAATTAGTGTTATCGATTTTGTCATGAGGTTCTCCTTTGGTCTCTGAGGCACAGCATAAGTTATCATAGAGGCACAAAGAAAGAAACGGTGAGCGATTACATTTCCCCTTTATGTCTGTGAAAGGATAGTTTATCTTTAACAAAGAAATAATTGTAATTGATTCAAGAGGCCCTCATTGAGCGAAGAAAATAAGCAAACTGATCCCGATACCTACCCTGTTTTGGCGCTTAGGGATGTGGTTGTATTTCCTCATATGGTAATTCCTCTATTTGTAGGAAGAGATAAGTCTATTCAGGCTTTAGATGTTGTGATGGGTACGGATCAGAAGGTGGCTTTACTGAGTCAGAGAAACCCATCAATTGATAATCCTACGACAAAAGATATATATACGGTGGGAACACTTGCGAAAGTCTTGCAATTGCTTCGTCTTCCGGATGGTACCGTGAAGGTTCTTTTAGAGGGGGAAACGAGGATTAAGGTTTCAAAGTTTCTGACCAATCCAAATTTCTTTGAAGCCGTTATAAATCCTTTTGTCGAAGAACTTGGGCCTGAGCAAGAAATGCAAGCTCTTATCCGAACCCTTATTGCTCAATTTGAACAATACGTGAAGCTACAAAAGAAAATCCCTAACGATTTGACATCTTCCATTACCCAGATCTCAGATCCTTCAAAGCTTTCTGATGTGGTTGCTGCACATCTTGGATTTAAACTTGAAGAAAAGCAAGCGCTCTTAGAAATGCCAAATGTATCAGCTCGTCTCGAAAAAGTTATTAACTTTATGGAAGGCGAGATAGGCGTTATGCAAGCCGAAAAGCGAATTCGCAGTCGGGTTAAACGCCAAATGGAAAAAACCCAACGAGAGTATTATCTAAACGAACAGCTTAAGGCTATTCAGAAGGAGTTAGGAGAAGGGGAAGAAGGGAAAGACGATCTGACGGAGCTAGAAGAAAAAATCAAAAAAACAAAACTCTCAAAGCCCGCTAAGGAAAAAGCGATGAGCGAGTTTAAGAAACTTCGCCAAATGAGCCCAATGTCCGCTGAGGCAACGGTTGTGAGAAATTATTTAGATTGGCTCCTAGAAATTCCCTGGGAGGTTCAAACCCGTATAAAAAAAGACTTAAAATCTGCTGAAAAAATCTTAAATGAAGATCATTATGGTCTTGAAAAAGTAAAAGAACGAATAATTGAGTATTTGGCGGTTCAGAATCGTGTTGGCAAGTTACATAGTCCAATTCTTTGTCTTGTTGGTCCCCCAGGCGTTGGAAAAACATCACTCGGAAAATCAGTTGCCAGAGCTACTGGACGAAATTTTGTACGAATGTCGCTCGGTGGCGTGCGAGATGAAGCAGAAATTAGAGGTCATCGCCGCACCTATATTGGGTCTATGCCGGGTAAAATTATACAAGGCATGAAAAAAGCAAAAACCGTCAATCCTCTCTTTTTACTAGATGAAATTGATAAATTAGGAGCTGACTGGCGCGGAGACCCTACTTCAGCTCTTTTGGAAGTATTAGATCCAGAGCAGAATAACACATTCAACGATCATTACCTTGAGATTGACTACGATCTTTCCAATGTACTTTTTATTACGACTGCAAATACTCTTAATATGCCTCAGCCGTTAATGGATCGAATGGAAATAATTCGTATTTCCGGGTATACGGAAGATGAGAAAGTGCAGATCGCTCGGATGCATCTTATTCCGAAACAGATGAAGGTTCATGGTCTTAAAAAGAGTGAATTCTCACTAACGGAAGCAGCAATCCGTGAACTCATACGTACCTATACCCTGGAAGCAGGAGTGAGGAACTTGGAAAGAGAGCTTGCAAATCTATGCCGAAAGGCTGTTCGCCATCTTTCTTCGCCTAAACACAAGATATTGAAGATAACAACTAAAAATCTTAGTAAATTTGCTGGAGTTCCTCGATATCGTCATGGTGAAGCTGATCTTGAAGATACAGTTGGTGTAAGTACAGGACTTGCTTGGACTGAAGTGGGGGGAGAGCTTCTTTCCATTGAAGCTGTTATGTTACCTGGTAAAGGAAAAATGCAAATTACAGGCAAACTTGGGGAAGTGATGCAGGAGTCTGTACAAGCAGCAGCTAGCTATGTTAAATCAAAGGCCCCACAATTTGGGATAGAGCCACCCCTGTTTGAAAAACGCGACATCCATATACACGTTCCTGAAGGAGCCACACCAAAAGATGGGCCCTCAGCTGGAGTTGCCATGTGTACATCTATCGTTTCTGTCTTAACGGGTATTCCTGTTCGAAAAGATGTGGCAATGACAGGCGAAATTACTTTGCGCGGTCGTGTTTTGCCGATTGGAGGGCTTAAAGAAAAACTCCTAGCAGCTTTGCGGGGAAGAATTAAAACTGTCGTGATTCCAAAGGACAATGAGAAAGATCTTGCGGAAATTCCGAGCAATGTCAAAAAAGGGCTAAAAATTATACCCGTTTCACGGGTGGAAGAGGTCCTTAGAATTGCCTTGAAAGAACCCCTTCAACCTATTACATGGACGGAGGAAATGACTACAATTGCAGCACAAAAACAAAGGATTGATGAGTTAAAAAATGAAGATGTTATAACACATTAATTTAACTATTTGTTTTATTTGGAAAATATTTTAAGGGTGTTGTTTTCTAAGCCATTGACGGTTTTTCAGCTTTCAGGTACCATTTTACAAATTGTTCTAAGAGTTTAGGACAGTAAATTAATAGAACTTCTGCAACAACAAAGGGGTGTGTTCCAGTGAATAAAAATGATCTAGTGGCTACAGTCGCTGAAATTTCTGGCCTTACAAAAGCTGATTCAGCACGGGCCGTTGATGGAGTTATTCAAGCAATTACAAAGAGCTTGAAGGCTAATAAAGAGGTGCGTCTTGTTGGTTTCGGTACATTTACCGTGAGCCATCGCCCAGCAGGAGAAGGCCGCAATCCACGTACAGGTGAAAAAATTAAAATCCGCGCTTCTAAGCTTCCTAAGTTTCGCGCTGGTAAAGGTTTAAAAGAAGCAATTGCATAATTGCTTTTTGACTCTTTAAGATATGGGATGAATGAAGCTGTTTAATTACTAAATAATTGAAGGTAAAATAGCTTAACGTACACGTATTTTAAAAGTTATACCTAGGATACTGAAAGGGTGCATAGATAAATATGCGCCCTTTTTTATTTGCACAAGGTATTTTTTTTGGAAGCGTTAATTAAAAGAGAGACGTAAATTTCTCTCTGATGACTTCAAGCTGAGAGAGATCTTGCAGGAATCTCCAGAGATGCAAGGAATGATCAACCATATCTTCGCTTCTTGAGACAACTTTCGTTCTTCTTGTCATTCTCCCTAAATGATCGCGCGTATTTGCATTATCGCTTTCAATGCGAGTTGTTCCTGCCTTTCCAATGATACGTTTCTCTTGAGGCAAAATCTTGGAGTAAACCTCCCACTCGTCGGTGTAGAAATTTTCTTTGACGTGCTTTACTTTTTCATAAAGTCTTTAGAAGGTTTTAGCATTACGATTGCCTGTAACCCAGGCAAGGGTTTTCCCTTTATGACGATCCAAGGCGTATCCTTTCCAGCATTTGTTTTTTTTGAAGTGACATAGTGCCACATCTTGTCAAACTCAATATCATAGTCGCCTTCTGGCACTTGAGGAGGAGGAAGATCCTCACAGAAATTACGAATCCAATGATAAATAGCTGTTCTGGAGACTTTAAAGAGTTTTGCAATAAATCCGTAGCTTGATTTCCCCATTCCATACAACAAGACCGCTAAGGCCTGGGCCTCAACAGGGGACTTCTGTCGTCGATCTCCCTCTATAAATGACAGAGCGCAGTCTTTGCACTTATATCTTTGGTGCTTTCTAGCCTTTCCATTTCTTACTAGTTTATAGCTTCCACAATCCTTACAACTGGTTTGCATTCCTGCCCCATCTATTGGTTTGAAGGCTGTATATCACGTCTCTCTTTTAATTAACACCTTCAAAAATTTTTCCAGACGTCTGCTCTGATCATTGTGCTCAGCATTGTTGGATTTTTAACGGAAGCCAAAGGGGGCTATAGATGTTGCTGTAAATCCGAAAGTCAATATATGTCTTGCACAGTTAGTGGAGCGTTTTATAAATCAGCAGATTGCGATAACAAATGTGGTACCAATTGTAACTGTGTGTCCGAGCGCTAATAATTTAAATGATCAAGAATAATAAAGTATAAGAATACATTTCCTCACTATGAATTATTGTTCATGAACAGGGCTATCTTGTTTATTGCGTTATGACCTTCTGGAAAGACATCGGAGAAAAGGGGAAATACATGAAACATCTCCTCATAGATATCAAAATTAACATTTACACCAGCTCTTTTAGCTTTTTCTACAACACGAAGCGTATCATCAAAAAGAATTTCGCGACCTCCTACAATCATTAAAAGGGGAGGTAGGCCTTTATACTCACCATATAACGGTGAAATGTAAGGATCCTTGGAATTTTTTTCTGAAACAATATGCCTTACAACGCCTCGCAGGAGATCTCCATTAAATAAAGGATCTTTTGTGGCTCGCGTTATAATAGAATCCCCCGTAATGGCCAAGTCTGTCCAAGCAGAAAGAGTAATACCCCCGCGGGGTAAAGGAAGTCCCTGATCTCGAAGCTTAAGAAGCAATGCAAGGGCTAATCCCCCTCCAGCAGAATCTCCCATAATAAACAGAGTCTGGGGGTCTATATTTTTTTCCAGTAAAGTGAGATAGGCGAGTTGAGAATCTTCGAGAGCTGCCGGAAAGGGATATTCGGGAGCGAGCCTATAATCTGGTGCCCAAATGTTTGCGTTAGCTGTAAGGGATAAGTTAGCTAAGAAAGCTTTATACATATTTCCGACATGCTCAAACCCATAAATATAGGCTCCTCCATGAAGATAAAGAATTGTATGTTTAGAAGGTTTTTGAGTTTGAATATGCCAACCCGGAACAGTCTTAAAGGTGATATCCTCTTTTACAGTTTCTTTTGGCATTGACCAAAGGAGATTAACAAGCCAAGCAAATCGCAGAACATCCTGTCTTAATTGAGCGACATTTGAAGGATCACGAGGTCGAGACTTATAAAATTTTAAATATAAGCTAACAATTTTTCCTGAAATGTTCATCTGGTAAGCCCCTCTTTACTCTGCTTTCTTTTTTTCCGTTTTCTTAGAGGGGCAGCTATACTTTGTCGAAAAAGAAGATGAAACCCCCACAAACGCAGGACTTTTTCCAAGAGAGGGGTTCTTTTCAATCCAAGTTATGTACAAATCAACGATTTCTTTATTAGAAATATTTGTAGGAAAGCAGATGTCAATATACTCATCCTCTATATCGGTAATATTTCTATAAAATTGGGCCGCATTTGCAGCACTTATAATAAAACCATAACAGAAGTTTTGTGGGCCAATGCCCTTATCTTTACAAGCCTTCAGAAGTTCTTGATTCGTCAGACTTTCAGCTAAAAGAGGAGAGGTAATAAAACAGGTAAAGAGTATCAAAAGTCGTTTTTTCATCGTATGCCTCATTTTTCTTATTTTCTAAGCATAGCACTCTTTCTGTGAAGTTCCTCTTCTTTTTAAGAAGAAACTGCCGAAGATTTTTGTTGCTACCCTAGACGCAAGATATAGAGTATTTTTTTTAGTATTCTAAACCTTAAAAAAAGTGAGAAGACTATGAACATCAAGAAGCGATTTTCCAACTTTGCACGCTATGTTGCTCATGTTTCAGGTCAGCCATACGCATTCGTGCTTGCTTGTATGATTGTATTCGTTTGGCTTGTCGTGGGGCCTTTCTTTTCTTTTTCAGATACATGGCAGTTGGTTATCAATACGGGCACGACAATTGTGACTTTTCTAATGGTTTTCTTGATTCAAAATACGCAAAACAGAGATGGAGAGGCCATACAAATTAAGCTCGATGAGTTAATAAGAGCTCATCAGGGGGCCCACAATGCTTTTCTAGACCTTGAAGAGTTAACAGAAGAGCAGCTTTGCCAAATAAAAAAGAAATATGAAAAATTAGCACGAAAAGCCCGTGGTGAGCTTAAGCAAGGAAAAGAAGATACGGAAGCAAACGAGGTCTGAAATAAATTTTTTATACAACGCTTGAAATCAACTAATTTCATCTCTATATGTAGATCAAGAAGATAAATATTGTCTTGTTAATTTTTGTAAAGGAAGAGAATTATTATGAATCTACTGAAGAATCTGAAGTTAGTTTTGTTGGCATCTGGTATTATACTATCTCCTAAGGGAAGTTATGCTGCGGATCATGAGAGAGATGACGCTCTCATGAGGTTAACGAGGCCAGGTCCGAGTCAGTCAATAAGCTCACGTGTTGTTGCTGAACCAACTCGTTCAAGTAGCTCTTCACCTTCAGAGTTTATGTTCGAGTATACCCTTTTGCCGTCCTTTGCTCAGACGCCAAACCTTTTACCAACACCATCAGGGGAGACGAAAAGATCAGCTCCACAACCAGCCTCAATCATGCATAGTCTTTTGCCGTCCTTTGCTCACACGCCAACCCTTTTACCAACACCATCAGGGGAGACGAAAAGATCAGCTCCACAACCAGCCTCAATCATGCATAGTCTTTTGCCGTCCTTTGCTCACACGCCAACCCTTTTACCAACACCATCAGGGGAGACGAAAAGATCAGCTCCGCAGCCAGCTCAACGCTATCTAGATACTCTTTTACCGTCCTTTGCTCACACACCAACTCCACAACCAGCCTCAACCATGCATAGTCTTTTGCCGTCCTTTGCTCACACAAGTTCCTCAGTTTTACCCCAAGAGAGAATAGAAGATTCGTCCATACCCTTTAATTCTTCTTTTAGTGGAGCGTCCTCATTAGGAGCTGTTCCTCAAGGGTATACATTTGTTGCCGATCCGGCTCAGAAGGCAAAAAAATATGGACCTACAAATGTTACTCAAATTGAAGCAGGATATGTGGCTGTTAAAGGTGATGGATATGTTTTCTATCATCAGTTGCCGGCAACAGCCATGAAGGCGCTTGATAAGAAATCTTTTGTATTTGAGGTTGATGTTAAAAGTAATACGCCTGGAGCTTATATCCAATATTGGGGTTTTGATCCCAAGAAAGATAATAAAAAAATAATGTCTAAGCCTCATACAGGTTCGGGAAGCTGGGAAACCCTACGTATCAATTTTACTATCGATGGAAATGACAGTCAGTTCTTTCTCTACCCTGCTATTTTGCCTGCTGTAACTCAAAGTTCAGGGCTACCTGAAGTTGAAGTTAGGAATGTGAAGCTTCTGCGTAACTAATCCCTTTGGGAAGTAACGTTAATCGAAAGAGGGGCCCTAACGCCCCTCTTTTTGTATATCGATAATTTAAATTGATTCATAAAAAACGCGAATTTATTTAGATAGATCTGTATGTGTCGCATGATCAAGCATCTTCTTTTGCGTTTCAAGAGTTACGCCAAAAGGAGTTTCGTAATCCCCCTCTACCCAGTATTTAGAACCATAATAAAGCGTTGCGAAGATCGATACAACGGAGAGAAGGAATATAATAGACCCTACAGCATTTGCAAATGCACTGCCATTTCCAGGATTTCGTAAAGCCCAAATCACTAAAATTGCACCTGACACGAGTGCTATATAGTCAAGTGCTAGGGTCATATGAAAAAAGAACGTCATTGTGTACCTCCTTATTTTTATTTATTTAAACATTAAAGCATAATTTTTGAGGTTTGAAAACAAAGATTTGCTTTTTTGTATAGCTTTACCTTTCTGAGGCATTTATGACCTCCCAAAACTCATCTAACTTCAAGCTAGCACCACCTACAAGGAGTCCATCAACATGAGGAAGATTCAAAATATCAGCAGCATTTTCAGCAGTAACAGATCCACCATAGAGGGTAGGGATGAGAGCTCCTCCTAGGAGACGCGTAGACAGTTCATACTTCATAAGGCCCATTATTTCCTCAACTTCTTTTAGCGAAGGTGTCTGTCCTGATCCAATTGCCCATAAAGGTTCATAAGCTACAAGGAACTCATGAGGCTTTTGATCAGATGGCAGATCTGATGCAAGTTGTTGGGAGACGATATGGAGGGTCCTTCCTGTTTTGTGTTCTTCCGCATTTTCTCCAATACAAAGAATAGGGCGTAATCCAATTTTGATTGCAGATTCAATTTTCCTTCGGATAATAGCGCTGCCTTCATGGTGATATCGCCTTCTTTCACTGTGCCCAATAATGACGTATTTACAACCCACATCTAAAAGCTGAGCCGCACTCACATCACCTGTAAAAGCCCCACTTTTCTCAGGATGACAATCTTGCGCACCTACATCAATGGGAGAGTGTTTTAATATCTCAATCACTGAGGTTAGGTAAGGGTAAGAAGGACATAACACGATATGAGGGAGGGGACGTGTGGCTTCTTGGATACGGTTTAAAAAACCTGTAGCTAACTTTTGAGCTTCGGCTTTCGTTCCGTTCATTTTCCAGTTACCAATTATATATTGTTGCATGAGTTCCTCTTTTTTAAAGCTTCGTAGCATTTTTGCTCAAAAATGGAGGGAATGTCTAGTCTTGAATGTTGACACATAAAATTCTACCATTTTATAAGAATCTTATGTAAACTACGTAAAAAAGGTATAGGTAAGAATAAGATGGCAGAGGAGGCCCCTCCAGATTTACAAGCTCAAATCAAGCAATCGCAACAAAATGCTTGGACGCAGGCTTCTGCTTACCAACAACCCGTACATCCTATGGCTGCACAGGGTGGTTCTGCCATGATGCCTTTAAGCTATCCCCAAAGTTCATCTTCTCAGCCTACTTCTTCGAGTAAGAATGCAACGGTTTCCATGGGTAAGATGTCTTTACTAGGGATTGCTTTCAGTTTGATGCTTCTCGGAGCTTTTACTTTTTTAGGAGGATTTTTGCTAGGTATGTGGTTTGAAGGACCGAAACCCTCAGCATATGTAAATCAAGCTTTGCCATCTCAAACACCTACCATAGGTCTTTTACCTCCCCAACAACAAGGGACAATACCGCAGGCTGGAGCTCCTCAAGCTATGTCTCCTCAAACCGTTCCTATGTCTCACCATGACGATGGGGGTGTTAGACAAGCTATAGGTCAAGAAAGTCAAGATATAGGATTTAATAGAATAGCTAGCTCTGACGTGGGTTATGCAACACAGTCGGCTATTGTTCACAAGCATATTCCGGATGTTCCATCATTTTTAACTCCTCTTGTTACAGCTACACAAAATGCAGTCGGACAACAGATGGGTTACAAGGCACAGCAACAAGTAACAAAGCAATTAAACCGAGCTTTTTCTCCTTCTCAGTCACAGACTGTTCCTACAACTCAACCTCAGACTTCTCCTTCATCTCAACCTCAGACTCAGACTTCTTCTAAGGTCCCATCTTCAGCTGCAGGTTCTACAAAATCACCCTCACAAACCCCTCAAAAGAATTCCTCGGATAACTCTGACTTTCAATCTTCTCCAGGGCAACAAACAACATCACAAGCAAAGTCGGGGACTTCTTCAGAAACAAGCTCTGTTTCCTCAAATGGAAAGGGAGAGTATACAATTCAGCTTGGAATATACGCAGCGAAGGAAAATGCTACAGCTTTAGTAAATCATCTTCAAGACTTGAATTATACCTCTCGCATAATTGAAGGAAAGTCTCCGGAGGGCAGTGCTCTATATTATGTTCATAGTGGGGATTATAATGATTATAATACGGCCCTTGATGCGGCTTCTCAATATGTGTCCCAGAATATCCCGGGGGCGATTGTCGTGAAAGTTTCTAAAAATGGTAAAGGCACTTCATGAGTAAGAGAATAATCAATAACAAAAATATATGGTTACGATGGCTTTTTGTATTGGGGACGTTAGAACTCGTCTCCTGTACTTATCCGCCGGAGGCTGAGCTGACTATGCAATCAGTCTCTATATATACAGATCCTGATGCAAACCAAAACTCGGCAACAGCTGTAGACTTAGTCCTTGTATATGATCAAAATCTTACAGGTACATTAGGAAAAATGTCAGCATCAAAGTATTTTGATGGACTGAATCAACTTCTATTAGACAATCCAACCCTTCTCGATGTATGGCATTGGGAATTGGTTCCTGGGCAAATTGTAGAGGATTTTCAACCCCAGCAAGAAAAAGGATATGCATGGGCAGCGTTTGTTTTTGCTAATTATCTTACTCCAGGAGATCATCGTGTTAAAGTGGCACCAAATGGATTTGTTAAAATTCTTTTGTTAAAAGATGATCTGAAAAACTTAGCAACTTATGATGTGCGCGATGTTAGAAGTGGGACGACAATGACAAATGCTGTTAGCAATCCTTATGATCCCGATGATCCTTGCGCTTCTGTAAAGGTAGCTCCCTATACTCCAAAACTAGGTCCTACGAAAGTAGCACCGCAACCTCCACAACAACAGGCGCTCCCGCCCTGTCCAGTGCTTCCGCCTTGTTCGTCGCTTCCTCCAGGCACCGTGGGCATACCTATTCCTGTTGTTTCACGACCACTAGCTGTGCCGAGTACAATGAGGGCACCTAATAATACTAGTATTCAAACGTCAGCATCTGTTGCTTCAAGTCCATCAGGTGGGGCTACTATGCGGCCGAGAGCAAATATAGGCCAAAATCAGCCAGCTCAAAATGCTCCTGCATCGACAAATGCTACGGCGCCTTTATCGATAAGTAATACCGCTAGTTCTACTGGAGGAACAGCAGGAAGTTCTTCGGGGAACGCTCCTCGAACACCTTTAGGCGCCATTAATAATGCCACTCAAAAAGTTGGAGCAGCCGTGAATAATGTCCAATCTACAGTTGGAAGTGTTAAATCAACAGTGAGTAGCGTTCAATCTACATTTGGTAAGACAAAAGCACCAGTTAGTGTACCTAAAGGAGTTCCAACTGCTCCCAAATTGCCAACACCTCCTCATAAACCATCTCCTCCTAGGGTGAAATAATGACGCAACTAGATATAGATTATAATCCCATACAATGGCATGACGGTATGCTTCTCATGCCTCAGCACTTTCAACAATCTGATATGCGATTGGAGAATTTAATTACCTATTATGTATCTCAAGTTGTTCCATTTTTTTGGGGAATTGTTAATTTAGAAATTGATAAGGCTCTTTTGACATCTGGACTCTTTCGCGTTCTTCAGATGGAAGCTATTATGCCTGATGGGCTCTTAGTAAGAACGTTAACTGATGCAGTTTCTAAACCACTGCAAGTAGATCTGATTCCCTTCCATGAGAAATTGCAGATATCTCCTCTTTTTATTTATTTATGTGTACCACAGATGAACGCGAGTGCTGTGGATGGGGAAAATGATCTGCCACGTTTTCGCTCCTATCTATCAACCAATGTCTTAGACACAAATACTGGGGATGAGGCCATAGACATTCCTCGCCTTATGCCTAATATGTCTCTCCAGGTAGCTTCAGAACCTCCCTCTCATTATGTATGCTTGCCTTTAGCTCAAGTCACGTATAATGCTAAAAGCTATGCTTTAACCAACTATGTCCCCCCCCTTGTCCAAGTAGGTGTTTTAACGGAAATAGGATCTCTTTGCCGAGATTTATCACAACGCCTGAGGCAAAAACTAGGTTATTTACAACAAAAAGTTCAATCTGTTGGTGAAGGGATTGTAAAGGATCCTTTTTTTGCAGAGATTGAAGGTGTGCGTTTGAAGCTTATTGCGGGCCTTTTACCCTTCGAGTCTCTTTTATCTATTGGTAAAGCGAGTCCTTTCAATATCTACAGAGCATTGTGTGGTCTTGCTGGTCAAATTTCTGGCGTTAAGTATGGAGAAATTCCTCCCCGTTTTGATGCCTATGAACATGATGATATACTGAAAAGTTATGCACAAGTTGTTGAGTATATTGATAAAGTTCTTGATGAGATTGAAGAGAGTTATACAGTTTTACCTTTTACCTTAAATGCACGTATTTTCACAATTCAGCTTCAATCTGAGTGGGTTAAAGATCGCCTTGTTATAGGTGCTCGAACCCAACCTGGAGTTAATGAAGAATATCTTAAAGCGTGGATTAAAAATTGTGTTATTGTTACGGATAAATACATTTCACTTGCGAAGGATAATCGTGTTTTAGGTGCTTCACGCGAACTTGTTTCGGAAGTTACCTCTATGAATCTTGTCCCAACTAGAGGTGTTCAGCTTTTTATTGTAGATGTGGATCCAAGATACATTGATCCGAAAGGCATTTTATGCCTATTTAATATGTCAGATGATGATTTGACGCGTCCTGCTGAAATGCTGCTTTATAATTCAAATCAGATAACATCCGGAGGATATTAACCAGATTTTAATAAAAATTTGTATAAAATTTGATCAAATAGAAGGGGATTAAACTCCATACCAAGGGGAATCCTTGGAAAATAAGTTATAAAAAGGGAAGAAAAATTCGTGGCTCGATTTAAGAATAAGAATCAACGTGCCTCTTTCATCGTAGAATGCTTTGAAGAGTTTTATAAAGAGGTCTTAAGGCACAAGAAATTTATACTTTCTAAGCCCTGGATGAAAACAGATAACGTAGCTGAATCATCTCCTAATGCGACTGCGGAGTACATTATTTCAAAGCTGCAGTCTTTTCTCGAAGAACAGTCAATTAAAGCTACATATGGTGGAAGCAGTTTTGCTGAAACTTACTATGAGGATGCTAAATTTGTTATGGTAGCTTTAGCAGATGAAGTATTTCTGAATTTAGATTGGCCAGGAAAAAGCTATTGGGAAGCTAATTTGTTGGAACAACGTATTTATAATACGCATAGTGCAGGTCAAACTTTTTTTAATAAGTTAGATGATTTGCTTATAAATAAAGATCCTGTACGAACAGATTTAGCCATTCTTTACCTTAATGCTCTTGGACTAGGATTTCGTGGAAAGTATCGTCATTTTGATGATGATGGAGCTATTAGATCTTATAAGAAAAGGCTATTTACTTTCATAAATAGAAGAGAACCTTATTTATTTCAGCAAAAATTACATATTTTCCAGGATGCATATGCCCATACATTGGAAGGAAGTGGAGCAAAAGAGCTTCCAAACGCACGCAATTGGTATTTCGTCTTTGGAGGCATTGCTTTGATTTATCTCTTAGCTTCATATGTTGTTTGGTATAGTGCCACCACTGAGATAAATCGAGTCGTAAACCGGATTATTGCATATAATGGCGTGAGTAATTAGGGGTAGAAGATGATAAGCGATAATTTGACAAGACTAAGCTATTTCTTCCCCTGGGGACTTGTTGTAGCCTTACTCCTTGCGGCGATCTTTGGAACAATAGGCGTTTTAATTTTTAGAAGAGCTACAAAGAAACGAGATGCTGAGCCCGCTCCTGAAAAACCGCATCACTTGTTAACAAAATGTCGCCTCTTTTTTGCTCGATTCGGTTATTTCTCTTCGGATTCCTTAAGTAAGTCCTTTGATTCAGCTTTAAAGCTTATGCATGCTTTTATAGGAGGTAGTCGATTCCGGTATCAGCTTCCTTGGATTGTTATGTTAGGGACAAGTGACTCTGGTAAAAGTTCTATTTTACAAAGCCTAGACTTAGATAGACCCGTAGGACGTCCACATTTTGAAACAGAAGAGAGTCATAAACCACCATGTGATTGGTGGTTTTACGATCACGGCATTGTCTTGGATTTGGATGGGAGTATTGTTCTTGAGGCTTCTCAAGCGATTTCTAATGAAGATCAATGGAACCTTTTCCTTAATCTTTTGGGTCATCATCGTCCAAAAAGGCCACTAGATGGCGTTGTTTTAACAATTCCTGCGACTGAAATTGTTGGACAAAGCGCGCTTTCTCATGATGATATTATGCTTCGAGCTGAATATCTCTATGCTAAATTATGGCAGATGCAACGTCTGACTGGTCTTCGGGTTCCTATTTATATTACAGTCACCAAATGTGATCAGGTGCCCGGTTTCGAGAGCTTCTGTAAATCTATTCCTGGGCATAATCGGCGAGACATTTTTGGTTGGTCCAATGATAAAGCGATTGATTCCACTTATACAACTGAATGGATTGATGAGGCCTTTTCCTCAATAAATGATTCACTCTATAGAACCCAAGAAGAAATTTTTGCTGATGCGCGAACGATCGATGGTCGCGATGGTGTATTTATGTTTCCCTTGGCTTTTAACCAATTAAAAGGAGGAATTCAGACTTACGCAGATCATCTCTTTAAACCCTCAAGCTATCATGAATCCTTCTTTTTGAGAGGTATTTATTTTATCGGTGATAGCCATATTACAAAATCACAGCCTACAACTGCTCTGTCCTTTGAACCCTCTTTTAGTGTTAATGAAAATGAATTTATAGAAAAACGAAACTTGTATTTTGTAGATAATCTTTTTGAGAACAAAGTCTTCCGTGAAGTTGGGCTCGCGAGACCTGTTTCTCGTGCCTTATTGGGAAATACGACTCTTATGCGTTTTGCCAAAATAGCGGTCGCTGTAGCAGCGGTTTTAGGAACACTCGGTTTATTGCGGGCTAATCAAAAATTGCAAAATGCTAAATTGAATCTTCTTCCTGCCCTTACACAAGTTGAAGTTACCTTAGAGAAGATAAGTGGTCAGAATAATGGAACAGAGATGAGTCGCGTATTCTTTGATAATCAAGCTGAAGCATTACTCAATACCATGACTCAAATTAGTGTAAATCATCTTTCTTCATTTTTTATTCCAGCTTCATGGTTTGATAACTTAGATAAAAAAATTGCCTATGTCATGGGATTATCTTATGACCAAGTTATTCTCCGTTCCATGGGGAGCCAACTTGCGTACAAGGCTGAACAACTTGTTTCTTTGGGTACGATTATTCCTGTTACTGAACAAAGTGGAAATGGAATTGATCCTCTTGAAACTATTGAATTCTATCGATTGCGGAACTATGTTATTTCTATTCGCGCTTTGGAGCTTGCAGCAAATAAATTCAATGATTTAGGAATGACCTCAAGTTTAAAAGATGTGGCTGACATCATAAAATATTTATTTAATTATGATATGCCTGAAGACTTTTTTTCGCACGATTCTTATTATATTGATGCTCTAAAACAGACAAATGTTAAAATATTCGACTTTGATACTTATCGTGACAATGCATCTATTAAATTACGTCAACTTTACGATGAGTTTGAACTTGCAGCTTTTGATCCAAATCAAATGATACCAGGTTTGGGACAATTAATGACAAATCTGTATGAATTTACAGGTGCGCGAAATTATACAGCTTATGACGCTGATCTTTTGCGTGATGTTTATACCAGTCTTGATAAGACAATTAAATCCATAACCAATCCTGGTTTTCAATGGCTTGATGCGGACCATTTTGATCCAGGACCTCAATATGAATATATAATGGGACTTATTGTGGGATCCAATTTTTTCATAAAGAGTACAGCAAGTGATTTGATTCGTGAAGTTGATCAAAATTTCATAAATTTCAGGAGACGTCTTGCGAGTTATGCCTCTCCCTTATTAAAAGGAGCGACCCTATTTAGAAGTGAGAATGGGCTCGCTTTAGCTGAAGCCTCTTCGGGAGCGCTTACTCTTAGAGATAACTTAAAGATATTCTTTAATGAAGCTTTCATGGCGCCAGCTTCAACAAAAACTATATTAACTTCAATCCCTATAGGGTCAGTGTTATTATGGGATACATTACGATTACAGGAAGCAGTGGATCTTGTGGGAGTTTATAATGACTTTGTAAACTCTCGTCTTTTAAGTATGCCAAAAATGCTCCAACCGATGCTTCAAAAAGTTGGGAGTGAAAGTCTCATAAAAAATCTTATTCAATTTATTGCGGATGCTGAAGTGTTTAGCTCTGAAACTGCAACCGCTAGTTCATTTTCGCCTGAGGATTCGCTGCTTACACAGGTCCAAAATTACCGTGTGTCGGCACCCTATCTTGAACAGATTTTGTTTTCTTTAAGGGCAAATAATGCGAACACTGCCTTTAGCACACTTAAAAGTTTACTTGCTGATCAAAACTATAGACCTTTGCAAAAACTGGATAGTATTTTGACGGAAGAATCACCTTATGCGATAAAAATGGATTCATTTGAATGGTGGAATGGACAGAATATGGCAGCTCTAGAAGCTTTTGGGGTGTCTAATTTGTCTGAGCTTAAAAATTATCTAGAATTACAAAGAGACCGCATTAATTATTTGGCACGCGAATTTGCGGAACCTCTGGTATCTTTCCTGGAAAAAATTAATAAGGAAGGTATGCCTGGGAATTTTCCACTCGTAACAAAATGGGATGGGATTATTAATGAGCTTAATGGTTATGATAAAAAAGCAGCAGGAAACGGGCTCGTTGAGTTAGAAAATTATATCATGACCCCCCTTAACGAAGTTACTTTAGCAACTTGCCCTAAATATGCGAGTAGTACCAATATGATCTCAGCTTCTAATGACTATTTTGCAAGCATCTTGATAGGCCTACAAGAAAAGCTGATGAAACAGTGTGGAAATCTATCAGGGTATGTTTCTGCGAATAGTTATACGCAGCTGTACAAATTCTTTAACGAAAATTTAGCTGGCAAGTTTCCTTTCGTGGAGAAGGCTGATGGGACCTCTCCTGATGCCAATCCTGATGATATTCGTACATTTTTTGAAATGATGGATACACAAGCATCTGGAATTAAAACTATTTTAACACAAGCTACGGATTTAGGGGCTTCAGGAAAAAATGCGCTCACGTTTATTGAGCAAATGGAAAAAGTAAGAAATTTCTTTGGTGGTTATTTAGCCAAGGATTCAACAATTTCATCACCTGCCTTTAGTTTTAATGTAACGTTTAGAGTGAATGAATCAAAAGAATCTCGAGGGAATGAAATTCTTGATTGGAAAATTGAAACTAAGGATGCCATAATTTCCATGCGCTCATCTTCTAAAAAAGGAAATTGGGCAGCAGGTGATCCTATTAATGTTACTTTACATTGGGCGGCGAACAGTCCTCTTCAACCGCTCGTTGGAGGTGTCAGTCAAGGCCTTGACGTTCAAGGACCGAATGCAGTATTTCCTTATAATGGAACCTGGGCACTTTTAAGATTATTGCGTCAACATCAGTCTACACCTACTGATTTCCAGGGACTAAATGATGAGAAGCCTATAACACTTCGTTTTGAAGTTCCTTTAACTAATACGGTCACAAATAGTAATGGGCCAGATGATCAACCTAAGGCTGTAGTCTTTGTTAGGCTTGAGGTTTCGCCTTTAGCTGTGACACAAAATAAAGAGACAACAACATCATCTCAAAGCACAACTCAATCGACAGATCAGAGTAAAGTCCGAGTTGGAAAGCCTGTTAATCTCCCTTATTTCCCTTTTAATGCTCCTCAACTTATGGCTCCATCAAATTAGATAGGGATAAAGTATGCAGATAGAACCTAAAATTTCTCTTTTTTTAGACCCTATCCCTGGTAAGAATCCCTGTGGTGAGTCATTGCGCTACACAAATGTTTACGATCTCATTCGGGAAGCTCGGCGTGAGGATGACGATAAGTTACCCCAAGGCGTTTGGAAGTCCGAAATAAAAAAGGCCGATTGGGATCAGGTTGATCGTTTATGCCAAGATGCACTTAAAACACGCAGTAAAGATATTCAGCTAGCATCATGGCTGGCAGAAGCTTGGTTGCATTTAGAAGGTATGGGCGGTTTAGCCCGTGGGCTTGAGCTTATTATAGAGCTTACACGTAAGTATTGGGATAATCTTTATCCTCAGATGGATAAAGCAGGCTGTGAACTTCGTATTGTTCCTTATGAATGGATTAATACGCGCATTAGCGAAGAAGTTCAGTGCGTTCTTATTAGTATGCCTCCAGATAGATCTGCACTTTCTTATCGTTTATTAGACTTTAATGAAGCCAGTCGTCGTGAACTTTCAACTAAAAAGGGACCATCTCAAGGGGGAAATCAACAGCAAGAAGCGAGACGACCTTCTCTTGCTAAGATTAATTTGAGTATTGACCAAACTCCCACAGTTTTTTATCGCTACATGGACGAAAGTTGTGTTCTTTCTTTGACTCGGATGAATGAATTAGAAGATGAGTTGAGAGATCATATGGGTGGTGATGCACCAGGATTTTATCGCTTGCGAGAAAAAGTAGAGGCCGTTCAACGTTTTGCGCGCCATATCCTCCACGAGCGAGGTGAGAAGAAAGATGCAAAAAAAGCCATGATAAATACAGAAACTCAAGTATCTCCTAAAAAAAGATCAACTCTTGGTCCTATTGAAACGCGTGAACAAGCATATGCTATTCTAGGAGAAGTCGCAACTTACCTACAGCAAATTGAGCCACATAGCCCAACACCCTATCTGATTCGGCGAGCCATTGCATGGGGTGGAATGAGCTTATCTGAAGTTGTTGAGGATTCATTCAATAATGGTCGTGACCTTTCGTTGCTTTTAGATATTTTGAATGTAAAGAAGGGAGCATAAGTCACTTGCTTATGCGTTTTCTTCATCTTCTTCAGTTTCAATGTTATCAGGCAGGAAACCACCAACTTGAGCTTTCCATAAAGAGTAATAAAATCCTTCTTTAGTTAAAAGCTCGTCGTGACTACCGTCTTCTATAATTTTACCCCTGTCAAAAACAAGAATACGGTCCATGTTAAGAAGTGTTGATAAACGATGAGCTATCACAATTGTAGTTTTTCCTTGCATCAATTCAGAAAAACTCTCTTGAATTTGAGCTTCTGTAAAAGAATCAAGTGCACTCGTAGCCTCGTCTAAAATTAGGATAGGGGCATTTTTTAACATCGCCCTAGCTATGGCAATACGTTGACGTTGGCCTCCTGAAACTTTAATTCCGCGCTCACCGACAAGCGTATCATAACCCTCAGAAAGAGACATGATAAATTCATGGGCATGGGCTTTTTCAGCGGCTTCAATGACTTCTTTGTTAGTAGCACTCGGTCTTCCATAACGAATATTATCCATCATAGAACGATGAAAGAGGCTGGGATCTTGGGGAATGAGTGCGATAGACTTACGCAAACTATCTTGAGTTACGGCTGCTATGTTTTGACCATCTATAAGAATTTGGCCAGATTGTATATCAAAGAGACGTAAAATAAGGTTTGTAAACGTGGTTTTTCCGCTTCCTGAATAGCCGACGAGTCCAACTTTTTGTCCAGGTTGAATTGTAACTGATTTATTGGTAAATAAAGAAGTAGATCCTTTATAATAAAAATGGACTTTCTGAAATTGAATTTTACCCTGCGTTACATTCAGTTCAAAAGCATGTGGGGAATCGGAAATGGCAATAGGTTCTTGGAGAAGAGAAAGAGCCTGTTGACAAATGCCAATTTCTTTAAAATAAGTGGGGAGTTCGGAGCTTGTCCACCATAACATCATGATAATATTCCAAGACGTATTAAAAATGAGGACAATATCTCCAATGGAGATAAGATGCTGGGTCCAACACCAATAAGCATAGCCATTGACTGCAAGACCAGGACCTGAGAAAGTAAGTATGCCAAGAACAAATTGAATTTTTTCAATATAGATGAGTTGGCGCTTGTTTTGCCTTTGTTCAGTCTTTTGCAATGAATCAACATACGTATATTCATATTTCTTATTAGCAAATATTTTTACTGCAAAATAGTTTGTAAGACTATCAACAATACGTCCATTAAGTTGACTGCGTGTTTCTGAATGCACATGGGAGTAATAAGAACAACGAGAAGCATATGCAACGCTAATACCAAGATGAATCAATCCCCATCCAATGAGAACGGATGCAAAAAAAGGGTTTAAATGATAAAATATATATGAAGCAATCAAGACGGCGACGAATGTGGGTATGAATGTTGTAAGTATCAATTGAACAATTTGACTAATGTTATCCACCATGTCTGAAATCTTGGTAGCTATGCTCCCTGCGAAATGATTAGTAAAATAAGTATAAGATTGGTTATGCATATGAGAAAATATATACATACGAATTTGCTTTTCGAGTCTTGGAAAAGTATAAGCCATCAAAACGCCACCCATACGAAAAGAAATTTCGATACCTATCCATAATCCAGCAGCAGATAAAATAGGTGTTTTTAAAACTGCCCATGATTGATCACGATGTCCAACGTAGTTCGTAAATTCATCGATAATTTTTCCAAAGATAAGAGGAAATACAGTCTGATCCACCGACCAAGCAAACCATAAACACTGTACCAGGACGAGTTTTATCCACTGTTTTTTTAAAAAGAAAACAATGAACCCAAAGAGGGTTTTGGAAGGAGCAATATTTGACGTCCTGAGCATTATTAAGCCCTGCACAAAAAAAGATTATGAAGTTAAAAAAGAAATGACGCTAACCAAACGTAACTTATATCAGAATTATAGGCTTTCAGCAATATGTCATTTAGATAACGAGTGGCGGCAATTGGTGATATGCAAATCCCTCTTCCTCAAACAGTAGGTGTTATGCTAGTGTCTGATGCACAACGAAAGTTATGAGTGAGTCGGGCATGCAAATAGCTGTTTTAAAAGAAAGAAGACCCTATGAAACCCGGGTGGCGGCCACACCTGAAAGTATTAAAAAGTTCATAGCTCTTGGGTTTAAGGTTGTTGTAGAAAAAGGGGCAGGGGAGGGCTCGCACTATACTGATGAAGCTTATGAAAATGCCGGCGCAAAAATGGCTTCAACCCCCCAAATTGCTCTTAAGGGATCAAAAATTGTACTGAAAGTCCAGCCTCCGATGACCAAAAAAGATGGAGGAGAAGACGAAGTCAAGATTTTACCCGAAGGTTCTTTTCTTTTTGGAGTTCTTCAACCTTATACGAAACCTGAACTTCTTGACGAGTATAACAAGCAAAATATAACAGCCTTTGCACTTGAGCTCCTCCCTCGAATTTCACGGGCTCAAGCTATGGACGTTCTCTCCTCTCAAAGCAATTTAGCGGGCTACCGTGCCGTGATTGAAGCAGCCAATGCTTTTGAAAAAGCATTTCCGATGATGATGACAGCAGCTGGGACAATTGCTCCTGCGCGTGTTTTAATCTTAGGAGCTGGTGTTGCAGGTCTCCAGGCAGTGGCGACCGCAAAACGTTTAGGAGCTATCGTGAATGTTTTTGATGTTCGTGCTGCTGCTAAAGAACAAGTTGAAAGCTTAGGTGGAACTTTCGTTGAGGTTGAAACTCAAGAAACAGGTGAAGCTTCAGGCGGGTATGCAAAAGAAATGAGTGACGATTATAAAACGCGCCAAGCTTCAAAAATTAAGGAAGTTCTTCAAAAATCTGATATAGCTATCACAACGGCTCTTATCCCAGGAAAACCGGCCCCCAGATTGATCACAGCTGATATGGTAGAAGTGATGAAGCCTGGGTCCGTTATTGTTGACCTTGCAGTTGAGTCAGGGGGAAATTGTGAAGGTAGTATTCTCGGGAAAATTATTGTAAAAGAGGGGGTCAAAATCGTTGGGTATGCCAATATGCCGGGACGCATTCCTACTGATGCCAGTGCCGTATATGCTCGAAACCTTTTGAATCTTCTCACTTTATGCATGGATAAAGAGACTCAAAGTTTAAAAATCAATTGGGACGATGAAATTATAAAAGCAATTGCCTTAACCCGAGATGGAAAAACGCTGCAACCTCAAACTGGAGCCAAATGATGGAAATGATCTCTCCCTTTGTCCTAGGTATAACTGTATTTATTCTAGCCGTATTTGTAGGATATTATGTAGTTTGGAAGGTCACTCCAGCTCTTCATTCGCCTTTAATGTCCGTTACCAACGCAATTTCGAGTGTGATTATTGTGGGAGCTGTATTGGCGGCAGGATCAGCTCAAGACACCTTAACCCAACTCTTTGGTTTTGTGGCTGTTCTTTTGGCTTCGATTAATATCTTTGGGGGCTTTGTCGTTACCCATCGTATGCTTGAAATGTTCAATAAAAAGAAGTAGGACCTTTGACGTGAGTTCAAATTTATCAGCTATAGCTTACCTCATTTCCTCTGTATGCTTCATTTTAGCTTTACAGGGTCTTTCCTCAGCAAAAACCTCTCAGCGCGGATTAACGTTTGGGATTACAGGGATGGTACTTGCCATTGTTACGACATTAGCCTCTCCTATTGTTACCAGCTATGGATGGATTATTTCCGGTATCATTGGTGGTGGTGTCATCGGAACGGTCATAGCGAAAAAAATACAAATGACAGCATTACCGCAATTAGTTGCTGCCTTTCATAGTTTAGTAGGGCTTGCAGCAGTTTGCGTTGCTGCAGCGGCCTTGTCTGAGCCCGAAGCTTTTAATATTGGAAAAATCGGCTCTATAGCTTCTGGTTCACTTGTGGAGATGGGGATTGGTGTTGCGATAGGTGCTATTACTTTTTCAGGTTCCATTGTGGCCTTTGCCAAACTACAAGGTCTTGTTTCCGGAAATCCCCTCATTTTTAAGGGACAGCACCCTTTAAATGCACTCCTTGGCATCGGGTTAATTATTATGATCGCTTTTTTTGCAGTAGGCGAGTCTCATAATCTTTTTTGGGCAATTACAATTGTTGCTCTTCTCCTCGGTTTTCTTTTGATTCTCCCCATTGGTGGAGCCGACATGCCTGTTGTTATCTCCATGTTAAACTCCTATTCGGGATGGGCTGCAGCTGGTATTGGCTTCACTCTCGCAAATAGCCTTCTCATTATTACGGGAGCCTTAGTTGGCGCTTCTGGTGCCATTCTTAGTTATATTATGTGTAAGGGGATGAATCGATCCATTCTCAATATTATCTTAGGTGGGTTTGGGGGAGAACAGATAGGAGGTACCCAAGGAAGCAAAGAGCAGCGTCCATATAAGGTAGGAAGCTCGGATGATGCGGGCTTTATTATGAAAAACGCAAAGAGTGTTATTATTGTTCCGGGGTATGGGATGGCTGTCGCACAAGCCCAGCATGCCTTACGTGAGATGGCTGATATTCTGGCAGCTGAAGGCGTTCAGGTTCGTTATGCAATTCACCCTGTAGCAGGCCGAATGCCGGGACATATGAACGTTCTTTTGGCGGAGGCTAACGTTCCTTACGATGACGTTCTTGAGCTTGAAGATATCAATCGTGACTTTGGACAAACGGATGTTGCGTTTGTTATTGGAGCAAATGATGTGACCAATCCTGTAGCCAAAACCGATCCTTCCAGTCCTATCTATGGAATGCCCATATTAGATGTGGAAAAGGCTAAAACGGTTCTTTTTGTGAAGCGATCAATGTCACCCGGTTATGCCGGCGTGGATAATGAACTTTTCTATAGAGACAACACGCTCATGCTTTTTGGTGACGCAAAAAAAATGTGCGAAGAGATTATCAAGGCACTTGAGGAGTAAGCGCGTAAATAAAAATAATTTTATTGAACCTACTTGACAAATAAATAATTACACCTATTTCCTATCTACGTAAGAAGATTATCTCTTTATTTGAAAGGAAAACGATATATGACTCAGAAGTTTTTAAGTTTAATGACAGCAATTATGGTGTTTTCTGTAAGTGTTGCATGTGCGATGGAAGATAAAGCTGAAAGAAGATTAGATCCTGATTCACGTACGCCACATGTTCTCAGAACTCCAGGCACTATAACGTCAGCACCAATTCCAGCTGAAGCTGAAGATAAAAAACACCAAGTGGTAGCTAACCAAGCTGTAGATATGAACTCAAGTGGGGTGTCACGCACGCCAGTTGTTCTACGGGGTGCAAGTGTAAATCCTCACGTTCAGATGCAGCCCAAAGACAAGTAATGATCTTGAGAAAAAAGCTTCTTCTTTATGAAGAAGCTTTTTTATCCTTTAGGGAGCCCCATCAAGCTTCGCGCAAAATCAGGTGCAGAAAAAGCATGCAAATCTTCAATTGATTCCCCAACACCAATGGCATGAATGGGGAGATTAAATTGCTGACCAATCGCCACGAGGACGCCTCCCTTAGCTGTTCCATCTAATTTTGTTACGATGAGCCCTGAAACATCAACAGCCTCCTGAAAAACCTTAACTTGTGTCAGAGCATTTTGGCCGGTTGTTGCATCTAAAACGAGAAGGGTAGCATGTGGTGCCGTTGGATCAATTTTCTGAATGACACGCTTTATTTTTTTAAGTTCTTCCATCAGAGCAGCTTTATTATGAAGTCTACCAGCCGTGTCAATCAGAACAATATCGTCTCCTCGTTCTGTTGCTTTTTGAAGAGCATCATAAATAAGACCGGCGGGATCTTTTGAAGGTGCCTTTTCGAGGGGTACGTGAGCTCGTTTAGCCCAGACTTCAAGTTGTTCTGTTGCGGCTGCACGGAAAGTATCCCCTGCGACAAGGGAAAGTTGATGCCCTTGTTCTTTCCATTGCCTTGCTAACTTTCCAATGGTTGTTGTTTTGCCCGATCCATTGACACCTAAAACCAGAACAACAAAAGGCGTCGTTTTCTTTTCAGGAATAAGCGGAAAAGCATAGGGAGTGAGAAGAGCTTCAATGTCTTCAGCAAAGATAGCTCGAATTTCTTCTGGTGTAATGTTCTGATTATACTTCTTTTTGCTTAGCTTTTGAATCAAATCATTTGCTGTTTTAACACCTAAGTCGCTGATAATAAGAAGTTCTTCAAGTTCTTCTAGCGCTTCATCATCGAGTTTACGATGGGTTATAAGAGTTGTAATTCCTTCCGAAATGCGAGTTGAAGATTTCTTAAGTCCGTCCTTTAGGCGTTTAAACCAACTTGTCATGGCATAATCTCTACTTCTAGATGTGTCGGCTTAACCCCTACAACACGAGCTCTGTTGAGATTTCCAGGAATGCAAGGTGTTGTTGAATGAACCGTTAAAAAATGTTCACTGTGACCATGGAACTCGGTTTCAAAAAGGACACTTACGTCTTGTCCTTTAAATTGGTTGAGCGTTTGTTCTAGATTCTTCTCTCCTGCCTTTCTTAAAAGAGCAGCACGTTCCTTAATAATCTCTTTCTTCACTTGTGGCATACGAGCTGCTGGTGTTCCTTTTCGAGGAGAGTAAGGAAAAACATGAAGAAAACTCAAATTGCATTCTTCTATAATCCGTAAGCTGTTCTCAAACATTTCGTCAGTTTCTGTCGGAAAGCCAGCTATAATGTCCGCTCCAAAAGTGACCTGAGGGCGAAGAGAACGTAGTTTTTGACATATCTCAATTGCATCTTGCCTTAAATGTCGCCGCTTCATCCGTTTAAGGATCATATTATCCCCAGCTTGAAGGCTTAGATGAAAATGAGGCATAAGGCGTGGCTCTCGTTCGAAGGCGAGGAGAAGATCACTATCAATTTCAACAGGATCGAGTGAGGAGAGGCGGAGTCTTGGCAATTCAGGGAGTTGAGCTAAAAGACGTTTTACAATCTGGCCTAGTGTTGGTTTTCCTGGGAGATCTCCTCCATAGGCAGTTATATCAACACCTGTGAGCACGATCTCTTTGAATCCTTTGTCGAGGAGAAGTCTCACTTGGTCAACGATAATTCCAAAAGGCACACTTCGGCTGTTTCCTCGTCCATAAGGGATTGTACAAAACGTACAACGATGATCACAACCATTTTGAACTTGGATAAAAGCGCGGGTTCGTCCATCAAAACCGGCGATAAGGTGTTCAGCCGTTTCTCGAACTGACATAATATCGTTTACGATGACCCGAGCATGTTCCACGTTAGGTTGAAAATACTTTTCCTCAAGTTTTTCCATATTCCCGAGAACTTGATCGACCTCTGACATTTGAGCAAAGGAATGAGGATTAATTTGGGCTCCACAACCTGTAACTATGATCTTCGTATGGGGATTTTCTCGGCGATACTTCCGAATGGCTTGGCGAGCTTGCCTTTCTGCCTCTGCAGTAACTGCACAGGTATTAAATATGATAGCATTTTGAAGGCCTGTCTTTTGTACCTTCTCACGAATCACTTCTGATTCATATGCATTGAGGCGACAGCCAAAAGTTATAACATCTGTGGTCATGGGAGAGTCAACATTCCTTTAAAACAAAAATCCGCAGGCCCAGTAAGAAGGGGGGGGGATCCTTCCTCCCATTTAACCTCTAACTCGCCACCTTCCATCTTAATATGAACAGGAGATTTAGCAACAAGGCCTAACTTAATGCTTAATATTCCTACAGCACAAGCACCAGATCCGCAAGCAGGTGTCACTCCTACGCCTCTTTCCCAAACCTGCACTTGAATTTTGTTTGAAGAGAGAACGTGCGCAAGCTCAACGTTAATACCTTGTGGAGGTTGAAGACCATAAGCAAGCCCTTGAAAGTCGATGTCATCTGGAGTTTCAGTAAAAATGACAAGGTGAGGATTGCCAACATCGATTTTATAGCTATAATTTAAACCTCGTGGTAAATGACGGATCTGACCAAAGGTTGGTTGCTTTAGAGAAACAGTGATCTTCTCTTTCCTTTTCCAAAATTGAGAGAGAAAAGAAGACGTTTGAAGTGTTCCCTGTTCTTTATCTAAATATTTTGCCACACAACGCGTTCCATTTCCACAAGCTTTAGCCTTACTCCCATCCGCATTGAAGAAAGAAAGATCAGCATCAGCATGAGGAGAGTTTTTAATAAGGATAAGTTGATCACATCCAACCCCTTTTCGACGATTCGTAATCGTGAGAATCTGACGTGTCGTTAGGGGCGTGCTAAGATGCTTCTCTTCGATGAGAACGAAATCATTTTCAAGTGCTTGCATTTTTATGAATGGGATAAGGGTTTGGGTCATTTTGATTAACGTTTTTCACGATTGAGAAGAAGAAAGGTAGTATATAAGAGACTTCCAAAAAGCACAAATGCTAAACCCTGATGAAGAACGGCAATGCCAATAGGAACAACAAGTAAAAGGATAAGAATTCCTAATGTAAGTTGCAAGAAAACCAAAACAACAACCGAACTATATGCTCGAGAAAGGTGTATTGGAATCTCAAGTTTCCTTTGATAAATCCATAACCAGCAGCAAAAACCCCCTGTTATTATTGCTAACACGCGATGTAAAAACTGCACCGTTACAGGATTTTCCAAAATATCTTTCCACCAAGGAGATTGGCTGAAAATTTCATAAGGTATAAACCCCTCTCCCATCAAGGGAAAGGTATTATAGAGAAATCCCGCTTTTAAACCCGCAACAAAGGCGCCAAAGCAAGCTGTCACAACCACAAGTAAAATGGCTAAAAAAGTGATTTTAGTAAGCGAAGAATATGCTTTTTGAGAAAATCCTTTTCGTGCTAACAGAAGCTTATCTTTATAAAGTTTGAGGGTCATCCAAAAAGAAACTCCGAAAACAGCAAAACCAAGCAAAAGATGTAGGGCTAGGCGGTAAGGGCTCACATGAGGATCGTGCACAAGACCACTCTTAACCATCAACCAACCCATTGCCCCTTGTGCTGCGCCTAAAATCCATAAAAAAACGAGAAAAGGCCAAAGCTCACGGTGTTGAGCTTTAAAAATTGTAAGATAAGTCGGAATTAAGAGAATGATGGCTAAAAGGCGGCCCCAAAGTCTGTGAACATACTCCAACCAAAAGATAGATTGAAAGTCATCTAGAGTCATTCCTAGGTTAACTTTTTGGTATTCTGGGCTTTGTTGGTATTTCGCAAATTCAAGAGCCCATTCTTGGAAGGTGAGGGGAGGGAGAACTCCCGTAAGAGGCTTCCACTCCACGATCGAAAGGCCAGATCCGGTTAACCTTGTGAGAGCCCCAATCAGGGCCATCAGTAAAATCATAACCGTAAGCGTGATAAGACTTCCTTTAAACAAAGTATCTTTTGTTACGGGATGATAGGAATAGTTTTGTATTTTCATATCATCAATATACTGATAAGTAGGTGAAGAGTGAAGTTGTATCCATGATATGGCCAATTTTTCGTTCTTTTCAACAGACAGGTGGCTTGTGTTTTCTCTCGTTTCTCCTTATTCTTTTTTTATGAATAAGAATTTACTATGGCTCATTTGTCCCTTGCTCCTGAGTGGATGTATTGGATCATTGATTTCAGGCAATACGGGATATTTAGAAGAAGATTATCCCGATATTAGAGCTGTGCCTGAGAGAAAAGAAGCTACAACACCACGCGGTCTTCACACGGGAGAAGAAAAAGCCTCTCGAGCAACTGAAATGAAAAACTTGAAGCAAGATCGTGAAAAAATTATAGCGCGAGATCAAGCTTTACGAGAAAAAGCTTTTTCAACCCCATAGGCATGAAAATAAGGATTAATCTTTACCTTTTCTCAGAACATAGCCTTCTTATTGGGCTCGATGGTAAGGATGGCCCTTGAGAATCTGCTGAGCCCGATAAAGCTGTTCCATAAGCATAACGCGGACCATCAAATGAGGCCATGTCATACTGCCGAATGAGATTGATTTTTGGGCCTTTACTTTTACCTCTTCACTTAAGCCATCAGCGCCACCTATTACGAAAGCTACTGTTCCCTTATGATTGATCTGGATATCATTTAATAGCTCTGAAAAGCTTTCGCTTGTTAAATTCTCACCATGTTCATCCAGGGAAATTAAGAAGCTAGATAGAGGGATAGAGTTCAATAGTAGCCTTCCTTCTTGAGAAGGGGAATTCTTTGCTTCAACTTCACAAAGAGATAGCTTCCACGTCAAACGTTTTTTATATTCTTCATAAAGGCTTTTTAGGGCTGCTTCTTTAAGTTTGCCAATTGCTGAAAGAGTAATATGCATTATGAGGAAGTAACCTTTGATATCTCCTCAAAAGAATCAAGACCCCACATCTTTTCTAAATTATAAAAGGCTCGAATTTCAGGTCGAAAAACATGCACAATAACATCACCTGCATCAACTAAGACCCAATCACATTGGGGGAGGCCTTCAATATGAATGTTCTCAACACTATGTTTTTTCAACTCAACACGAAGAAGCTCAGCCATAGATCCAACTTGTCTAGCAGATGTTCCTGAGACAATGACAAGAAAGTCAGCTACGGTCGACTTTCCTGCGAGATCTACTGTAATAATATTTTGAGCCTTTTTAGAATCAAGATAGTGTACAATCAATTCTTTTAATGCTTGAGGTGTTAATGGTTTCTTCAGAGGAGAAATCCTTTCATAGAATTATCATTTATTTATAAAAAACTCTTCCAACAAACGCAATAGGGGATGTCAGCCTTGTAAAAAAATGCTATTTTTTAGAGAATAGTATAAATAATAAGGGGGGAAAGGGGTGAGACTTTTTTTTGTTCTGTTGATTTCATTGCTTTTAACCATGCCTGGTTTTTGCGGAGAGCCTATAAAGGTAGGTGTTCTCATTGGGCCTCCTTTTGTAATTAAACACGAGACGACCTATTCTGGAATTGCAGTGGAATTATGGGATGCGATTGCTCAAGCCATCGAGCAACCTTACTCATACGTTGAGTTTGCTTGTGATCAAACGGATGAGGCATTAGATTCTTTAGGGAAAGGCAATATAGAAGTCCTAATAGGTCCTCTTTCGGTTTCTCAAAAAGGGCTTGAAGTGGCAGATTATACTCTTCCCTATTTTGTAGACAAAATTATTGCCATATCTTCTTATGAATATTTACATAACGTTCTTCGATTCATTAAGTTAATGTTTTATTCCATTGGTGGAATTATTGCACTCTTTTTTCTTGTTTTCATATTCTACATCCATCTTCTTTGGTATTATGAGCGACAGCATGCAACCCATATTCCTCACCAATATAAGGAGGGTGTGACCTATCTCTTCTGGGCTCATGTGTTAATGGGGCACCATGCAGAAGTTCCCAAAACGTGGCCGGGAAGATTTCTTCTTCTTTTTAAGACGGCTTCTTTTTACGTTATTCTCATTATTTTGAATGCGACTTTAATTTCCTTTCTAACAGTATCGCTCTCAAGATGGGCGGACCCCATTCAAAGTCTTCTTGATTTGGAAAAGAGAAAAGTAGGAGGTATTGTAAACTCTAGACCGTATAAAGTTGGAAAAAGCCTTGGTCTTAGAATTCTTCCTTTTGGGTCTTTGCAAGAGGGACTACAAGCTCTCGAAGGTGAACAAATAGGAGCCTTCCTTGCCGATCTATCCCAAGCTGATACTTACCTCAAAGGAGAAGGAAGGACGAATTTAAGTATTAGCCATTATGAGCTGAGACAGGATCTATATAGCTTTGCAACTCACATCGGAAGCCCGTTATTAAAGAAAATTAATATGCAAATGGCTGAATTAAGAAAAAATGATATACCTCAAAAAATATGTAAAGGATATTTAAATGCAGGAATTAAAAATTGTGAATTATAATAAAAGCTGTATTTTATTGTGCAGAGGCGTTTGTTTTCTGATATTTTTATTATTGCCTCCTCTAGCACAAGGAAGTATTTTTGGTTTTGATTCCCCGCCTTGTTTCGAAGGAAGTCACTACGATGAAAAAAATCACTTGTGCTTTTATTGTCCTGAGGGAACTAAAGAAGAAAATGAAAACTTTTCAGTTAATAAAAAGTGTAAGGGAAATCCTTTTATTGGGATGAAATGTCTACAAGGGCAATCTGAGATTTTTGATGAAAAGAAAAAGCTTTGTATATATTGTGAAAATGGGTATGTATTCGGGTCAAATAGTGAGAAATGTTATCCAGGTTAAGGGATGAGCTCATTATAGGTATAAGAAAAGATTATCATATTTTTTATAAAACGAATCGCCAAAGTTGAATAAGTTCAGATACAAGTGAGACAAAATAGAAGTTGTTGTGGGTTGTGAAATGGAGGGTAAAGCGATAGCTTTATCCCCAATTTACAGCCCCTTTTAAACAACAAAAAAGGCCTC
>JAIEMB010000013.1 GCA_019752515.1 Alphaproteobacteria bacterium
CATAACATCAGTGTAGGAGAAGGAGGTATCCCCCTTGATAAATTTCTTCTCACTCCGGTAACAGCTTGGGTAGAAGAGCTTTCTGATAATACGAAAAAACGAGCTTAGCAGCAAAATTTAAATTAATTCTATAATCTAGGGGGGTGTTTAGTCCCAGAGTGTGAAGGTATAATCTATGAAGATTTACCATCCAAGGAGGAATTATGGGACAAATATTACACGGGTGCGCCAGAACGACTGCGGCAGTCGTCGCGCAATACAAAATAGTCAAGAAAGCTTGAGTCGTCTTGCTGAGCGCTATGATATCAACCCAAAAACTGTGGCTAAATGGAAGAAACGAACAAATGTGGAAGATGCGGCCATGGGGCCTAAACAAGCACATTCCACTGTACTCACTCCTGAACAAGAAGCCATATGTGTAGCCTTTCGCAAAATGACTCTCCTCCCTCTGGATGACTGTCTCTACGCCTTACAAAGTACGATCCCTTCCTTGACACGTTCCAATCTTCATCGCTGCTTTCAACGGCATGAAATTAGTCGTTTACCAGAGACAGAAGGTGATAAGCCCTCAAAGAAAAAATTTGCTAAGTATCCTATCGGGTATTTCCATATCGATATTGCTGAGGTTCGTACAGAAGAAGGAAAACTCTACTTATTTGTAGCCATTGATCGGACATCAAAGTTTACTTATGCAGAATTGTTAGAAAAATACACAAAAATGGAGGCAGCTCAATTCTTACGTAATCTGATCGCTGCTGTTCCTTACCACATCCATACTATACTTACTGACAATGGCATACAATTTATCAATCGTAAAAAGGATCAATGGGCTTTCATGCATATCTTTGATCGGGTCTGTCATGAACATCATATTGAACACAGACTAACCAAGGTTAATCATCCCTGGACAAATGGCCAAGTAGAACGTATGAACCGCACACTTAAAGAAGCCACTGTAAAGCGATATTACTACGATAGTCACAAGCAACTTAAAGAACATCTCTATGCTTTTTTAAATTCTTATAACTTTGCTAAACGTCTCAAAACCCTTCGAGGTCTTACTCCTTATGAATTTATCATTAAATGCTGGCAAAATGAACCAGAACGCTTTAATATAAATCCTCTCCATCACACCTTGGGACTAAACACCTAACTTAATGTGATCTTTACATCAAGTTGCGCCAAATCGTTGAGATAGCAGGTAGAATGGTTTGCGTCCGACGACACTCCTCAATAAACCGCAACGCCATATCTTCGTTGGATCGAGCATCTTCAGCTTGCTTGTCAAGCCAAACCTTCAGGTCAAAGGTGCCCCGATCAGAGAAGATCTTGTAGCCATAGATAACTCGCAGGTCATCCATATGTTTTGACGTGTCTGCCTGTGAGTAGCTCTTATGGGGAATGTAATTCCCTTTTAATCTTCTTCTGATAGGTGGGGGATTTTTAACGCCCCTACCTGGGGGATTTCACATTAGCGATGTGAAACTTCTTTGGAAGAGATCCAAACAGATGCAGATCATTGGCTAAGACATTATAATGAACAACGGCCACATTCAGGGAAGTATTGTTATGGTAAGACACCTTGGCAAACCTTCCTGGATGCAAAGCCTCTTGCAATTGAGAAAAATCTCGATACCCTTATCGAGACATCAGACAACTTTACTCCTATCGGTATTGCTGCCTGATAACTCTTATTTGTCAGATCAAATTCTGACTTTTACAATTTAAACAGAAGGAAGCTATAATAGCTTCCTTCTGCCTTATATTTGTTATTTATCTCGATTTAAAAAAGATTATCACGCTATTCATTCACTTTAAAAAAAACCCACTCTATATCATCTTCATTTTCTGGATTATCCACCATTTTCAATGACTGTCTTTTTTCATCCATAGAAATAGTAGCTAGAAATGAAGTAGAAAAAAAGAGAGATTTACTTATGAGAGTATAATATGTAATAGATCCCTCAGTTTCTCTTAATTCAAATCTCCATTTTGTGTTATTAGTGGTTCGATTCGATCGAGCTATAGTTCTATCACCTTCTACAGCTAATTTTGCGGGATGATTTTTATCCTCATGATACATATTTATAATTGTATAATATCCTGTAGGAGTTCCTGTTGAACCACTTACTTCTCTTTCAAATCGCCATTTTGTATTATTAGAGTTAAAATGTGATCGGTACACATAGTCTCCATGTGTCTCTGCATCTAAAACTCCTTCATCACAAAAATGTCGTTTACTTATTATCTTATAATAACACTCGGGATCAGGATCAAATTGTGCACACAGCGGGGAAATACAGCTTAATCCCAAAGAAATAATGAAAAGCGTAGCAGCTTTTTTGTTTAAAAATAATAAGTTCATCATAATAGACTCCTTAAGTTTTATGAACCTTCACACCATGCGAAGGCTTTTAGGAGTTCAACCAAAAATGAGCTTTTCTTCTATACGTGAAACACACTATAAGGGCAACTTACGTAGATTGATATACCTAGAGAAACTATGCTAACCTTAAACAATATTGGAGTCATATAAATGTAAAAAGGCCATTTTAAGCAATCGTATGTATGCAAAACAAAAATATTTCTTATCCTTTAGATCTTTATAACGAGAACTTAAAGATAATTAATGGTGTCTCTTTTACTCCAAGAGAAATTGATATTATAGCTTGTCTTCTTAATAGAAGAGCTGCTTCCATATCTTCTTTTTTATCGATTAGTGCTAGATCTGTTGAAACTCATACCCGCCATATAAGGCAAAAGGCAGGAGAACTCGCAAGCAGAGAAAATATAATTGACTTCATAGAAAAATCAGGAAAGCTCTCACTCATAAAAAATGATTACTACTTAAGCTTGCGACTCCGTGTTTTTTTTGAAGAGCAATTGAAAATTTTTGCTAAAGAAATAACTTTCAAAAACATTACTTGCCTTTTTGTTTATGAGCGAGGAGGAGAGTATAAAACCCCTCTTCTCCATTATTTAAAAGAAACTCTAAAACGAGTAGGAATCAAAATAAAAATCCATCTTAGTGAAAAATACAGTTTTCTTGCAACATACATCGATGAACCAGGTTCTCATCACTTTGTCCTTTATTTAATGCCAGACAACACAGCTACCTCCCAGCTAGCTCAAATAGATTTTACACACTTAAATAAGCTTATTTTTCTTCTTCCTCCTAATTTTTCAAATACATTTGATGTAAAAATAATAGAAAGCATAAAAAATAGGATTCTCTTTGAAAAAGAGAACTATTACATTTCTTTTTTTAAAATACTCAAAAAACTTTCCTCACATTCAAATATTAAAAAATGCGAAGAAGAATTTATACGTTACTATGAGAAAATTCAAAATATTTATCAAAAAACACCTGAATATCCTGAAACTCAGCTTTTAAAAGCACTCACTTTTAATACAACCAAAATCAAATACCTCTATGGATTTTTTTATTGGTTAAAAAAATCCAAATTATGGTTGTCCTTAAGAGGACTCCTCTCTGTCTTAACTTTCTTACTGTTAACATTTACCTATATGGCACAGAAACCCAACGAACCAATTATATTCCCCTCAAATATTGTCTTTCCAAAGGATACTTTCTTCCTGGATCGTTCGGCGCTATTAAAACAAATAGACGCCAAACTTAAGAGGGGTGATGGTATACGTGTTGTTGCTCTTACTGGAATGGGAGGCGCGGGGAAAACAACTCTTGCTCGTCACTACGTGCAACAGCAGAGCCAAAAGTCAATTCGTTGGGAGATTAATGCGGAAACACCGGAAAATATAAGGGAGACTTTTAATAGTTTAGCCCAAGGGCTTGCAATAACAGAAGATGACCAAAAAAGCTTAAGAGGTATGCAAGATATTAAAAACTCTAAGGAAAGGGAAAGCAAAGTTCTTCAGTTTGTTAAAGATCATCTTAGGACTTACCCTAATTGGCTTCTTATTTACGATAATGTAGAAGATTTTTCTAATGTTCTTGAGTATTTTCCTCATGATGTAGACGATTGGGGACAAGGAAAAATCATTTTAACGACTCGGAATAATAACATTCAAAACAATAAATACATTAACGCTTGTATCTCCATAGGTGAATTAACCCCCTCTCAAAAAATTGAGCTCTTTAGAAAAATCATAGATTCTGAAAGTATTTCTTCCTATCAAAATCAAGAAGAAGTCCGTAGTTTTTTAAAAAAAATTCCTCCTTTCCCCTTAGACGTTACAGTTGCTGCTCATTACTTAAAAACAACAAATTCATCTTATAAAGAGTATTTAGAAAATCTATATAGCAATAATATACATTTCTCAAACACACAGGAAAATATTTTAAAAGAGTCAGGCGATTACATAAGAATTCGCTATAATATTATTACCTTTTCATTAGAACATATTTTAAATATTAATCCTGAATTTAATGAGCTGTTGTTTTTTATCAGTCTTCTAGATTCGCAAAATATTCCAAAAACACTTTTGAGAGAAGTTAAAGAGCTTTCAATTGTGGATAATTTTATTTATTATTTAAACAAACACTCTCTTATTACTCAAATTTCAGATCCTATACCTTCCCTTTCCATTCACCGAAGCACACAAACTATAGCTTTAACCTATCTTTTAGGGAAATTAAGGCAACCTCAAAGTAACGCACTCATTCATTCTCTGGTTAATGCTTTTGAGAAATATGCGTATGAGAGCGTAGATAATGAAAATTTATTGAATATGAGATCCTTAGCAATGCATGCTGAGGTTCTTTTAAGCCATGGAAGTCTCTTGGATAACGATAGCAAAGGTTCGATCGCAGGAGTGTTAGGGTGTATCTATGCCTATTTAGGTGATTATCCACGAGCTCTGCAATTACTTGATGAAAGTATGGCTAGTTTAAAGGCAGGAGGAAGTAAAAATTATTTCAACATTGCTCAATTCCTGCCTTATTTAGGGTCTGTATACTTAATGTTAGGTAACTATGAAAAAGCTCTTTCCGCGTTTGAGGAAAGTTTAGTTTTTTTTAATAAATGCCGTTGTGAAGATAATACTGCTATAGCACGTATTCAAGCAAACTTAGGAAATATATACAGAGAAATAGGGGAGTATACTAAGGCTATTGCTTATCTTGAAAAAAGCTTTTCTACATATAGTAAAGTCCTTCCTGAAAATCACCATAAAATAGGGGCTGTTTTAGTTATTTTGGGAAATATTTATAGAGCGTTAGGAAATTTTGAGAAAGCTATAGATCTTTTAAAAAAAGGTCTAGAAATTTATAAGTTACATTTTTCTGGAGATCATAGTGGAATCGGCTGGGTTTTATGTCATTTGGGAATTACTTATACAGAACTTGGCAATTACGATGAAGCAACCAAATGTCTTGGGCAAAGTCTCGTAATTTATAAAAAGCAATTTCACGAAACCCATGCTTGGACGAGTTGGGCCTTGACCCAATTAGGAATTTTATACTGTAAAAAGGGAAACTATGAGGAAGGTATAAAATTACTTGAGAATAACCTTGTTAACTTCAACAAAACTTATGGCGAAAGTCATATTGAAACAGCTAGAGTTTTAATGAACTTGGGTCAGGCTTATCTCCTTAAAAATAGTCTTGATATTGCAGAATCGTATCTAAAAAAATCTCTTAAAATATTTGAGGGAAATAGCCATCCTGATAAATACATAGTTTTAGAAGCTTTGGCTGATTTATGTTTAAAAAAATATTTAGATGGTACAATAAATTCACAACAACAGGTAAACTTAAAAAAACAAGCATTGAGCTACTTAACTCGATCTCAAGAAACAATAAAAGCCTACTTTCCAAAAGACTCTCCTCATACTATAAGAATTCAACATAAACGTCAGTTGATTTCTTTAGATTAGTATAGGATTTACACTTATCTACCTAAGAGCTAAAAGGAAGCGGAGATTATAAACAAAAGTTTTGGTAGAGGGAGGTACGGGATTTAATTGCCTCGTTGTTATGGGAAATTATCATCAAAAATAACGCGTTATAATAGTATTTATTATGGGGTTTATGATATAAGATGCGTGATTCAATTACTCCAATTTTTTCTAAACAATGATCGAAAAAAGAAAAAGAATCAAACACAAGGGCTTCTTTCAGATTTTTTTGTCACGAAATCTTAATGTTCCTGCCTACCTTACTTTCCTTATAGGGTTAACTCTTGGTTTTATCCTATACCCCACTTTTTATTCGCCTTGGCTAGCTTCTACTTCAGAAAAGCCAATACTTCAGGTTTGCTTTAGTCCTGAGGGACAGTGCACAGATAAAGTTGTAGATGCCATTAACTCAGCCCAATCCTCCATTTACGTTGCTGCCTATGCTTTTACATGCCCCCGAATTTCTGAAGCCCTTCGAGATGCTTACAAGAAAGGTGTTGACGTTACGCTGCTCATTGATAAGTCTCAACTTAAAGAAAAATACTCCCAACTTCCCTTTCTTTTTGAAGAAGGGATCCCTATGTTTATTGATCCTGCGGAGGGAATAGCGCACAATAAAATTATGATCTTCGATGATCGGTGGGTACTTACGGGCTCGTTCAACTGGACACGTGCTGCTAACTCAAAGAACGCTGAGAATCTTCTCCTCATTGATGACCCTTCCCTTGCTCAAATTTATAAGAAAAACTGGGAAAGTAGAGTGGAGAGGGCTAAAAAGATCGTTTGGTAGTTGAAGATTACAGAGTTCTTAACAGTAAGGAAATGAGGGGCTCTCCCTAAATACATAAAAAAAACGTATTCTTAAACAACTCAGTAAAATAGATTTAAGTATCTATACGAAATTAAAGTTTTTTAACTCTCATTTTCTAACAAATCGTAGATTTTTACTAAGGTTCACAAATTAAGCTTCATTTTTAAAATCTAAATACGTTATGATGAGCACAATAATTCTATCAATTGCATTAACTTCTTATGCAGACATGTAAGTTTGATAAGTTATGAGTAAAAATATAAGTAAAAATTTCTATCTTGTGCGAAAAAGCAAAACTTGTATGATTAGAGATATAATAGCAAATAACCAAACACATATGCTCGTAGGGAATCTTACTATGGGGACCACTTTTAAGGTATTAAATTGGAAACATGAGCTAGCTCATGCAATTCCCGATAAGGCAGTAGGGATTAGTCTTGCCTCTTTAGCTGGAAATGAGCTCTTTACATCTTATGTTACAGAGATTTCGCCTCAGTCATTCGTCGCTGCTCATTATCATCCTGAAGGAATAGAAATTTATCAAATCTTATCAGGGCAGGGCATGATGAAAACTGGAGTTGTTGTACCTGATAATACAATAAAATGGAATCACCCGACTGAAGTTCAAAGTGGAGATTTTTTTACGATTCATCCTGGTATAGTTCATAGGTTAGAGAATAATTCTCTAGAAAAATTGATTTTGATTGTGACGTGTTCTCCTTCCAACTTAGTGCACAATCGTGTTGTAGTGGAGAAAGGATATTGTGGAATATAAACGCTCTAAGAAATGGGTCAGTACCTTAAACAATATGGGGTACATGTCTCTTACCATAGACCCCTTTACAAAAAAATTTATAGACTTTTGCGAGAAAAATCCAGGAATTAAGGTGTTTGAAGGCGGAGCAGCGTATGGTGTTGCTACCCACCTTGCCTTAAGGAAAGGGGCCTTAGTTACTGCCAATGATAGTGAACAGAGACATCTTGACCTACTATACAAATATACTCCTCAAAACCTCCTGCCTGCCCTTGTACTAGCTCCTGGAACGTTGCCTTATGACGTTAACTTTCTGGATAATACTTATGGAGCAATTTACTCCTCTAGAATGATTCATTTTTTAAGAGGTGAGGAAGTAGAAGCTTGCATGAACAGATTTTTTAATTGGCTTAAGCCGGGAGGAAAGATATTCATAATAGCTGAGAGTCCTTATTTGGGATGCTACTCCTCATTCATATCCGCATATGAAGAGAGAAAAAAACAAGGAGACCCTTGGCCAGGTTTACTAAAAGATACATCTCCCTTTAAATCTATTCGTTATAATAATATTCCTCATTTCTTGAATTTTTTTGATGTAGAAATTATGAAACGAGTTTCTAAACAAGCGGGCTTTAAAGTTGAGGTATGTGAATTCATTAATCGTAAGGATTTTCCTCCTGAAATACGATATGATGGCAGAGAAAGTGTAGGACTTATTGCTACGAAGCCCTTAACTTTTTCTTAAAGGGTGCTAAAAATGTTACCTTCTGTGTTTCGATTTCTCTTTCTTGAGAAGAAGAATGATTAGTTACTGGCTGAGATACCTTCAATGCAATTAACCCAAACACACCACTTATAATATAATAAAGGGCTGGGGCTTCATTTACTTCAAGGTCCTTCAATAACAATGTAGAGATAAAAGGGGCCGTTCCTCCAAGTATCCCTACTCCCATTGCAAAAGCTGTAGATATTCCTCGACACCTAAATGAAAGGGGAAATAATTTGAGCATGTAAGCATGCATAGGGGCTAAAAACAGCGCAGCAAGCAAGGCTAATCCAATTTCACCCTGATAATAAAAACCAGAGGACAATAAGTAGAAAAATGGATAGGAGAGAAAGATCGTTGCAAGGGTTCCCCACAACATCACTCGCTGATGACCAAATTGATCGGATAGAAAGCCAAATAATGGGAGACAGAAGATATAGACCGCCAAGCCTACATTGGTAATCAAAGAAGCTTGAGAGATAGAAAGATGAAGTACGGAGGTCAAGTAAGAAGTAATATATCCAACTAGGGATAAGGAAAGAGTCCCTGCTAGCCAACCGATGCAAATTGTAACTGCAACATTTTTCCAATAGCGATAAAATCCTGTATAAGTACCTGTTTCTTCCTTCAACAGCTTGATGTTTTTTGATTCTGGTACGTAGTTTTTTCTTAGGTAGAACCCTACAATGCCAATTAACGCACCTAAAAGAAAGGAAAACCTCCAAGACCAATTTGAATATTGTGGGAAGGCAATAACAATTGCGGCAACAATAGAAGCAAGAAAAAAGCCTAAAATTGAGGAAGCTACCATGACGCCACTGAATAAACCTCTATAATGAGAAGGTGTAGTCTCTAATAAGTAAATTGCGGCATTATTATACTCTCCTCCTGTGCAAAATCCTTGGAGGAGGCGGCATAAAATAAGTACTATGGGGGCTATAATTCCTATTTGGTCATAGGTGGGCAACACGCTTATTAAAGTTGTTGGAACTGCCATTAATAAAATTGTTCGACTGAGACATAACTTACGACCAAACGTGTCGCCTATATAGCCAAATACCATGGCTCCTATAGGCCTCATACAAAATCCAATTGCAAAAACGCTAGCACTTGCAAGCAAAGAGGAAAGAGCATTATCGCACTGAAAATAAAGAGGTGTAATTATAACAGATAAAAATCCAAATAGCCCTAAATCATAAAACTCAAGGAGATTTCCTATAAGGACAAGGATAGTGTTTTTATTCAATAATCTAAGCATTCTTTTTTATACCAAACGATCTCATTCAAAAAAAGATCTATTAATTAAAAAATTAAAAACCTTGACGAGCCCTCGTCAAATTATAAGAATAAATTAATACTAAATAATAGGGAGGCAATATAAATGGCGGGGAAAATTTTAACCTCACTTCCATTAGATATAGAAGAGAATCTTTTGATTTTAACAAACGAGTTGCGGAAAATAGGCATCACTCATATAGGCCATGGTCTTATTGTAAAAGGCTTAAAACCTACTGCTTTTTTCTCCTGTAAAGATTGGGCCAAAAGATATGATGATGAGGATCTTGTTAGCAGAGACCCTGTGAGGGCGTGTGCACTCAAAACAAGTTTTAAAGTAGTACCTTGGGAGTATATTCCTTCTAGAAAAGAGCAAAAAATTGTTCTAGAGGAGAGAAAACGTGAATTCTTTGCAAAGAATGGAGTGTTAATTTCTATAAAACATAAGCAGCTTCATGAAACCTTGGTCTTTGGGACGGATTCTAATAAAAGAAATATAGAGGACTTTTTTAGCAAAAACTCAGAGACTCTTATTAACCATCTCATAATGTTTAGAAAAGAACATCTGCGCTACTACTCTAATAATTACGGCGCCGGTGCCAAACAATAGGCGCAACCCTCTTCACTATCTGGTCAAATAAAATAGCTGGTGACTCTTTTGTAAAGGGATTCACGCATGCTAACGTATAATGTTCCTTTTTGTTTCCTTTGAGGAATCTGCGTATAAGTTGTTCATTATCCTTAGTTATGACGATGCAGTCTTTACCCAAAGCATCCTTTAAATTGTGAAAAAAGATTCCACCAACATAGTCTCCCACAGAATAAAAGGGTTCCATACCATTATCTAAAACGCAGCTTACCACACTATTAGGAGACAATTCTTGAAAGAAGGCTGCTTCCTTCATTATTTTTAATTCAGGAGATAAAGAGGATAGAATTGAGTTACTCTCTTCTTCTATAATGGATGCGCTCGTTTCTTTTCTTAGGGGTTGAGCCCCATCTCCTTCAAGAAGCCATTTTGCTGTACAGGGGTATCCTTCTTGTCTGACGCCACTTGCGATCCTTTCTGCCGTCTTTTCATTCAGGGTTCTCTCTCCTTTTTCAATAGCATATAGATGAGAGAAAGAAATTTTGTATTTTTTCCCAAAGGCAGGTAGTTTCATACCACATAAGGTAATAGCTATTCTTACTCTTTTACCATGAATTTTATTTTCTTTATTTTTAATCATATGTAATATTATATGTTTTTTAACTGCTATTTTTATAATTAAACAAAATTTTTTGCAAGATTCTTTCTTGAATTAAATGATAAATTGATAGAGGAAGAATGTCTATATACAGCTTAATTTAAGGCCCGAATTTTTTCTGTAAAAAATATTGCTATTTTTAAAAAAGAAATATATTGTTCTTTTTAAAGGATTCGCTTCTAAGCTTATTGATCAGAATAGGAGAAAACTTCTTCTGAGCTTAGAGACAACAGAGTGATATGAAAAACTTCTCATGGAAGCATGAGAAAGAGTAGAGTGTTTTCCTCCCAGCACTCTACTTAATTTCTTCAAAGTATGAAGAAACATTTAAGAGTTAAATCAAGCTCATAGATATAGATAGTTTAAAAGATAATTCGGAGCCACATAAACTAAATATTTTTTCTAAAACAAATAAGATAAGAATATACAAAACACTATATAACCTGGTAAATATTTAAACATCATGGATTGGAACAAGTTAAAGATATTTTACTATGTTGCTAAGCACGAAAACATATCGGCTGCAGCTAAAGAAATTCATACGAGTCAATCATCTTTAAGTCGCCATATTATTCACTTAGAGGAACGCTTAAAGCTTAAACTATTTGAGCGCAAAAGCACTGGTCTTCGTCTTACAAAAAAAGGAAAGATCCTTTATGAGACCGTTCAGAATATTGTGGAAGAACTCGATACAACTCAACATTTTTTAAGAGAAACTCCTTCCGATATCCATGGAATTCTTAAAATCGAAGCCACAAATTCCCTTGTGAATTCATGGCTTGTAAATTATGTAGGTGAGTTTAATACGCGTTTTCCTGAAATTAATCTTCAAATTATTGGAGATGACCACTTTCTCCCTCCAGATAAATCCCACATAGAAGTCCGTCTACGGCCTTTTATGCATCACACACAAGAAGATTTGATCCAGGAACATTTGATGACATGGCAGCAGAAATTATATGCTCACCCTTCTTACATCTCTAACTTCGGCTTTCCCAAAGATGTTAAAGAATTAGAGAATCACCGTTTACTTTCTTTTGGCGAAGATGCTGATATTGCAAAACCTTATGATGAAGTTAATTGGTTATTAAGATTATCTTCAACCCCTACTAAACCTTATCTCTGTATCAATTCATCTTATGGGTTATTTTTAGCCGCTGAGGCCGGGCTAGGGATTGTATCCCTTTCGCAAGAATCACCTTTACTTCGTACCTCAAAGCTCATGCCTATTTTGCCTGAAGTTGTAGGCCCTAGAATAGATATTTATTATATCTATCCTAAAGCCTTCCGTAATTTTAAACGCATTAGCGTTTTTAAAGAATTTTTAAAGGAAGTCATTAAAAGAGATCATCGACCACCGTTATAGTATTTTCTTTTTTCTATTTTGAGTAAAACTTTCGTATTAACAAAAACAATGAAAGAGGCTTTTATGAAGAAAAAATGGGCAATAGGCACAGCTATGATAGGGCATGCGTTAGAGCACTATGACGTCACTCTTTATGGTTTTTTTGCAGCTATGCTTGCTCCTATTTTCTTTCCGAGCGAACATTATATTGTTAGCCTCATTGCAAGCTGGGGAGCTTTTGCTTTAGGGTTTCTTATGCGACCTCTAGGAGGGCTTGTTTTTGGTCATTTAGGGGATCTTTTAGGCAGAAAACAGTCTCTTCTTACATCCATTTTAGTTGCTTCTTTTCCAACTTTAATCATTGGCTTTCTTCCAACCTATGCGACTATAGGCATTCTTGCCCCCCTTGTTCTCATGGCATGTCGCTTAGTCCAAGGGTTTAGCGTGGGAGGGGAGTACAGTGGTGCAGCCATATTTGTGTCAGAACATTCTGAGCAAAATAGACCAGGTTTTACAGGAAGTTTTCTTTGTGCGACAGGTTTTGGAGGAGCATTGCTAGGAACATTAGTTGGCGCTTTTTCAACTCTTTCCTTAATGCCAGAGTGGGGATGGAGAATTCCCTTTATCATAGGTGGTATTGTTGGCTTAGGAAGTTACTTTCTAAGAAGGAGGCTTCCTGAAACACCCGATTTCAAAAAAGAATCCAAGTTTATAAAGAAAGGCTCAATTCCTCTTTTAGAGGTCTACAAGAAACATCCAAGGAATGCTATATGCGTTATAGCTATGGGAGCAAACGGATTAATTCCTCTTTATCTTGGGTCTCTTTATCTTAATCCTATCCTAACTCAGGATTTTGGGCTTTCAGTTGCCTCAATGATGCTTGTAAATAGTTGTTTTCTCTTTACCTGGACAGTTTTACTTCCCATTTTTGGGCACTATGCAGATAAAATCGGACTTTCAACTTTGATGGTTATATCTTCCTCTCTAACGTTTGTTCTTGCATTTCCCCTTTTCAGCTTCATTGCTGAAACGCAATCTTTAATACATATCTTTATTTTTCAGGGGACCTTAAGCTTTTTGGGCGCTGCTTTTGTATCTGCTCTGCCAGGCTTTCTTCCTTCTCTCTTTTCTCCTTTAGAACGCTACAGTGGAGTTGCCTTTAATTATACCCTTGGCCAAGCCCTATTTGGAGGAACAGCTCCTCTCATTGCCACAACTCTCGTTACGTGGACAGGAGACCCTAAAGCTCCTGCTTTTTACCTCATGCTTAGTGGGCTTTGTGGACTCCTCGCCTCCTTATTTGCAAAGCCTATCTCTCAAGAAGCTTTTTCCCACTCCTTTTTTTCAAGAATTCCTTTTATGATAAAGGGTAAACTCACATCGTAACGGTATTCTATATCTGTGTGGGTATCTGGAAATTCTTCAAAGTAATGAGAAACTTGATGGTCAGCCAAGGTTTTATGGAGAATGCGTGCTCCAAATTGAAGATGATATTGATCATAACTCCCACAATCAATATAGAGGGCTTTTAAAGAAGAGAGGTTCTTCATTCTTTCTTGAGAAGGAAAAGCAGGATCGCAAGCGAGCCAATTTTTCCAATGTTCTTCAATCCATTGACCCGTGTAAAGATCGAAAGGAAGTCGAATACCTAGAAAACAAGAAGAATCCGGATCGTAAGCTGCACAAAAAGATAAGAACATTAACGTCACAAACTCTTCATAGGTGAGTTTATAGACACTTTCCGTGTGTCTTATAAAATGTACTACATCACAGCCATGACGATGAAGCTCAATAGAAATCGTAGAAATATACCCGCCGACGAGCCAAGGAAATCCCATACCGCCTGAGTGAGAGGCTACAGCAGACCACACATCTGGTCTTGTCATTCCGTGGGTAAGGGCCCCAAATCCACCTGAAGATTTTCCAAAACAGCCTCTATACCCAGGCCCCCCTGCAGGATAATGGTTCTCAACAAAAGGGAGAACCTCTTCAATCAAAAAATCTTGGTAGGCTCCTACAACTTGACTATTGATATATTGATTCCCTCTTAAACGGGTAAAACAATCAGGAAAAACAACAACACAAGGAGGCATTTTTTCTTCAAGGATCAACCTGTCTAGCCGTTGTGCTAAGTTCTCTTTTCCTGGCTGAAAGGAAATCAAGCCTAGGCCAGAATTGTTGTAAGGAGCTAAAGCCATTAAAAGAGGATAGTGATAAGCTTTATTATAATTAGGGGGTAAGTAAACAACAAGAGTTCGATCTATGGAATCCCCTAGCATATTATTTCTAAGTGTTTGTGCTTGAATTTGATGATAAATAAGGTGGGGTTGACTTTTCATAAAAACTCCAAAAGTTTAGTGAATGAAAACTAAGCTGCTAGTGTAGGTTGTGGCATATCAATATATGTTTCTTTCCTTTGTTGTTTGCCGTTCAATAAGACTCCAGCTCCATTTACAGCTAACCACCCAATTAAGCTTGTTAAAATAAGATAAAAAGCTGGGGATTTAAAGTCTCCTGTCCAATTGACTAAGGCTGTAGCTATCAACGGTGTCATACCACTAAACAGGGCCTGTCCTAAACTAAAGCTGAAAGCTGTACCGCTTACTCGCTCTTCCACAGGAAAAAGCTGGGGCATAAGTCCAGGCGCTGCCCCCATAAAGCCTACACCTGCTAGACTAATCATAAGCTGAACAAATAAAATTGTAGAAAAAGAAAAATAATTCTCTAATAAGAAGAAGAGAGGATAAATAAGCCCTATAACTGCAAGAGACGAATAAGACATGAGCTTAATGGCTCCTATTCGATCTGATAAAAATCCTGCCATTGGGAGGAGCCCCATCCAAAGAACCACAACTGCAGTATTCACCAAAAGAGCCTCTGACGAAGAAAACTTCAGCTCAGTCGTCAAAAGAATCTGCATGTAGATGGAAGCCATATAAAAAGGAATTTGTACACTTGATCCCAGGGCTGTTGCACACAGTAAATTGAGTTTCCTTTGTTGGAATACCTCTTTTAGTGGAAAGTGAGAGGTTCTCCTTTTCTTTTTCAATTGAGAGAAAGGAGTGGTTTCCTGGATCCCCTTACGAAGGAAGTAAATTACTAAACCAAAGATCCCCCCTATTAAAAAAGGAATTCTCCAGCCCCAAGCGGGCATGAAAGGTGCTGTACACAAAGCTCCTATTCCTGATCCTACGATCGCGCCTAGAAAAGCTGTTGCACACAAAATACTTCCCGCAAAACCAGTTTTTTTTCTTTGAACTTGCTCTGAAATAAAAACGGCAGCACCCCCATATTCCCCTCCTACACAAACTCCTTGAAGAAGGCGGCACAGGATGATTAGGAGAGGAGCAAGGATTCCTATTTCTTCATAGGTGGGAGTAAGGCCAATCACAACCGTTGGGAAAGTAACAAGAAAGATGGCAATCACAAGAGCATTTTTTCGTCCATACTTATCCCCTATATAACCAAAAAGAATCCCTCCTAAGGGACGCATAAGAAACCCAGCCGCAAAAGCTCCAAGGCTTGCCATTAAAGAAATTGTTGGGTTTGTAGAAGGAAAAAAAAGAGGGGCCAAAAGAGAAGAAAAAAAGCCATATAAAGTAATATCGTAAAATTCTAAAGCTGTGCCTGCCATAGCTGCAAATACGGTTGCTGTTTTTTTCATACATTCTCCCATAAATAAAAAAGGTTCTAAGAAGGACTTGTGGTGGAAAGGATAGGAAATATTGCTTGTTCACAATCTACCTTTTTATCTTTTCTTCTTTCCTCAAGGCGAATGTGAAAAAGATTAAAATACTGTATTCTCTTTAATGAAGTTTGCATATGAAGTCTCCTGAACTTTTTCGATACCCTTATTCCTAAAAGAGAAAACGTGTATGCTTAATTGATTCTTCAAAACCTTTACTTAAACAATTAACATAAATGAGTTATATATTTTATTCAATTAATTTTTTTATAGATTTAGAATATTCTTTTCACAATACCCGTCACTTTTTTAAAAGAAGACATTTTTAGCCCTTTCGAAGAGATGGAAGATTGTTTCTATATTGTCAGCGAGGGATTGAGCAACGCATCGTTGAAAGTTAATTAGGCCTTGTTTAAAGACGGAATAGAGAGGGCAACCCAAGGTTTTTTTCCAAGGAATTTTATCCTCTATCCCCATGAGGTAGGCGATCAACATTCCATAGCTCGGAATAATGAGCAAGGAAATCAACCGGGGTGACTGAGTCATGTGCGTGTTTTCCCAATGAAATCCGGAAGATTTTAATTTTCAGAAAAGCTCCTCTATGCTCCACCTTTTGAGATATTGATCCAGGATTTTTTTGACTTTTAAATCTTGATTAGTCATCACAATGGCCAGATCTCCAGCTTTGGATCGAGTGCCTGCAAAATAGACGGCGCCGCCATACATTTCCTTTTCAATGAGTCTGCTTTCCCCTTCTCTAAGGTGGTGAAAGAGCCTTTCAGCCTTGATAGGCATCTTTCCCCACGGAAGCAGCATATTTTCCTTTACACGGATGAAATAGGGAATCTTACTTTTTTCTAACATTTGAAACCACTTCTTGCCAATAAACTCCCGATCAGCCATCAAGGATTTGATGCGTGAAAATCCAAAGACTTCATCGAAAGCTTTAAGCAAATCCATACGTTCTTGAGTGTTTGAGTTGCCAGCCTTATCGAGCTCAACAAACATAAGGGGAATAGAAATTTTTTTACTGATTCGCCAGCTTAAGACAAGATAATTGATATTTTTCTTTCCAAATTTCCAGTTGGATCGATCAAGGCAGAGATCAAAATCCCCCTTAAAACCAATGAGATTAACAATTGCCCTGGCATAATCCTTCTGAGACAAGGCTTGTGCAAAAAAAACGCTCAACCTTTCGCAAGGCAGCTTTGGGATTGGGGCCTTCTACATAAAGAGACAGGCTTTGCTGATGAACGTTTTTGGTACTCAAGGCACTAACAATCATGCCTGCTAGAGTTTTCTGTCTTGATGGATGTATTGAAAAGTGTTTTGCTATTTTATGAGTAAGGAGATTTAGTTTTTTCATTTTCAAATCCTTTCTTTGCTGAGGAATGATTTCAAAAATTAAACTATTTCTTCTTACTTTTCAAATCTCTATAAAAAATGACGGGTAGTGTGAATTCTTTTATATGATTCTTAATTATCAAACTTGGCTTGTAAGAGAGGAGGTATTTACCCTTTTTAAGAAGAATGGATATGATGCTGACTACATGTAAGAAAAAGCCCCACAAAATTTTTTGCTCTTCTCATTATGAATCTCACTTAAAATAAAAGAAAAGGTTTTTATCCCAAATGAAAATTATCCCTCTGCATTATCAAGCAACTTCGTTAAATAAAGAATTCTCTTATGAAATGCTTAAGAGGATCGCACTAAGACGAAAAACCAACACTAGCATTGATAATCTTGATGAAAATTATACTTGTATTTCTCGTATAAAAGATCCGTTGTGGAAGGCAGTCTGCATTGAAATGGCAGATTTAATGGGGCCTTTTTGTGTACAAAAAATATGGGAAAGTAAACTTGGGTCTTTTTGTAACAGCAATAAAACAATAGATCTTTATTGCTCAACGAAAGACTCCTCTACTTTCATTAACCAATACTCTTTTTTAATTCTGGAATGCCTCCGACACTACTTCCCAGACATCAAGAATCTAAAAATCAAAGTTAAAGAAACACAACGTTTTTCTGGAGAATGATCCAACTTCTTCGGTAACCGTAAAAAATATAGTCGATGAAAAAGATATAAAATCTTTTTTGCCTTTATTTAGAAGCCCACAAAATTATTTTGAGAAAATAGCAAATTCTATTGCTTTCCTTAAGAAAAGATATATACTGGACCTAGTCTCTTTTAATATAGACGTTATGTATTTTGGATTTGATGATCTTTTCCCTTCCTTGTTTTTAAATTTAGATAATTCTATGGGTGTATATAATGATAAAATGGTCAGCAGGGAGAAAAAGTAGGGAGAAACTATTATAGAAGTCAGAGAAATTAGAAATGTAGAAGGCTGGCTCCTTCGTAAGACCGGGCTTAGCCCTGAAATAAGGGGTACTTTTCTTGCACGTCTAGAAGAAAACACAGTAATAGAAGGCTTGTGGTTATTTGATTTTTTAAGCGAGTTTGAAAGCCTTAAGTCTTTGAATGATATTACTTTAGGAACGCCCCACGCTGTATATAAATACTAGGAAAGAAGCACGCTATGACGATAAGAATTTTAGGACTTTTAATGATGACTTTTACATTGGCCAATGCTGTATATGGTTTTAATTCTAAACGATTAGAACTAGAGGCTGATATACACAAAACCAGAATATTTTCTGGTATCCCGACTGACGAAACCATGGTTAAGAAAAGTGTATCCTCATTTTTAAATGAGGGAGAGGTTTTTGAGCCAAGGTACACACAACATGAGACTTTCTTAAAACTCTATAGCGATGGCGTACAGCAAGTAGAAGAGGATAACTTTATTAAGTTCTCATCTGTTTGTAAAAAAATATATGAAGAAAGCGATGATACCCATAAAGCAGGCGTATACATGCTTTTTGATAAAGTGAAAGAAAAATCTTTAAAACAAATCGCTACTTTAAAAAAACTCCAGCAATTTAAAGAGCATCATGATTCCAAGCCGAAAAGTATGGATGCAGATAGTACTCTAAATTATTTTTTAAATATTGATACCACACCTATACACTGATGACTATTTTATAAAATAGAAGTTATACTGCTTATATAAAATTCCTAAATTATAAATAAAGGAGGAACTATGAAGATTAGAGAAAAGAAATACGTGATAGCTTTATTAGCTGCCATTTGTGCAAGTAATGCATCAGTTGCAGGTCGTGTTTTAGATGGAACGAGGGTAGTTAGCGATGAAGATGCTGAATGGCTTAAGGGTGAAGATCTTGTATCTACGAGCAAGTTTGTGCGACAAACTCGTTCTTTAGAACCAGAAGAATTGGCAGAAATAGAGACATTAGATCTGCATGGTAGTACATTAGGCACATCAGGATTTAGAAAAATCACCGATGACTTACTTCCTTACCTTCCTAATCTCAAATTTCTTAACCTTTACATTAGTGAGCTTCGAGCTCAGGAAGATCTTGAACTTCTTGCTTCTATTCTTGAGCGATTTGGCAACCTTCAATACGTTAATATTGTAGGAAATGAAATTGCCAACATGGCGCTTTCTTTCGTAAAAGAGCATGAAGAACAAAAAGAACTCACAGATAAATTCCAAAAAAAGGTTGTTTTCTCGTATAAAACCTTATTAGAAGATAAATTTCCTTTGGTTGAACGCAAAAAATATGATGAATGGTATAAAACCCATACTACCTACTATACATTAGTCCATTAATGAGAAAAGTTAGTTGAAGCTTATTAAAGATAGGAAAATGTTGTATGTTTGTTAAAAAGTTTTTTTTGATACTTTCTGTAATTTTTCTATTTAACTCATTAGTATATGCTGGATGGCCTGAAGATGGGTGGGAGGGTGTTTCTAGCCTTCGTGTAGTTCATAGAGAGACCGCCATTAACTTTGATGAGCTACATCGTTTGTTGGCTACGGAAGAAGAAAAAGTTGCCCGGCTCTTGCCCCCTAATAATACCACTAATATTGTGCTAGCAAGCATTTCTTTTCTAGGAGGTGAAGTTCCTTCTCTTCATACTTACCATTTACAAAGCCCAGAGGTTAAGTGGCTCGTTTTTGAGAGTGGTTGGACTTCCTCCTTTGTTTCTCCTGTGCATGAAGAGGCTCAAAAATTGATGAGGCCATATGGACCTAAGCTTCAAAAAGAAGATGGGCTCACACTGCTCGAAAAAGATCAACTTGTTCGAGACTGTATAAAGGTCGCTCAAAGTCAGCAGTATTTTGAAGATAATATTAAGCCTTATTTCCATTTTTTTGATCAAGATGGGGCTTTAGTCGAAGAAATTTTGGAAAGAATCTACAGAGCTTTTTCACAAGTTAGTCCTAAAGAACCAGGTTATGGCATTTACGAAGAGCTTCTAAAGAATAGAGCCGCATTTAGACGTGTTCTATCTACCTTGCAAGCTGGACAGCTTGAGGCTGGGAAAAGTATTAGTGACCTAAGTGCAAAAATAGATCTTTCTGCAGGAGTTAATTTAGACTTTATTAAAGAGCTAGCAAATATGGCAAAAACCTTCCAGGAACAAATATCAAGACGAGAGAAAGAGCTATCTAATATTGGTAGCAAGGTTATTTCTACCTATTGGCACAGTGAGCAAAAATTTCTAAAATTTATTGAAGATGCAATACCGAATATCCTAGATCACTCTTTGAAGGATTTACCTTTCAAGCCTGAAGCTGTGTTTATAAATATTCACTCCCGACATGATATTTGCTCAGTTTGTAGCCATACTCTTGTACGCTCTTATACTCAACCTGAAGGAACTCTCAGTATTCTACGGAATGCTTTGCGTGAAAGACTCAAAATTGAACTACAAGATCTCCCCTTATATCTTACCAGCTCCTTTCGGGAAAAAAGAGACAAAACAATATACAACATAAAATCTGAACAACTCGATAGCTTAGAAAGAATTTACCCAGCGTTCCCAACTTTATACATTCCTCTTTCACTGCAATAAGAGAGTAACACAAAGATACTCATTCATGAGAAGTTGTACCCGACTTTTTAAGCTGAATCTCTGAAAGCTCCTTTAAGGCTAAACTGCTTTCAGGATGATTAATTTTTTGGAATGTTTGCAGTGCTTGATTAAGCGTACTCTCAGCTACTTCCAGTAGGCCTTCAAAATAATAGAGTTTTCCTAACTTCCTTAAAATACGGGCAACTTCTATATGATCTTTACCATAATAATTTTCATAGAACTTAAGGCTTTTTGTGAAAAGCTCTTTCGCTTGCTGATACTCGTTTAGTGCTTTATGTGCGTCCGCTAAATACACTGTAGCGGAAGTGTATCCTCTGTCGTTTTCAGAAAAATATTTTTTGTAAATTGCGATGCTTTCGCTTAAAACTTCTTTCGCTTTTACGTGATCTCCTGCAAGATTATAAACATTCCCTAAGCTAGCCAAAACAGAAGCTTGTCGCACATAATTTTCTGGAAAATGAGTTTTGTAAATATGAAGACTTTCTTGAAATACGTTTATAGCCTTTTGGTAGTCTCCTAAATCTCTATGAACCATTCCTAAATGAACCAATGTCCAAAGACTATCTTTTTCACTTTTGGGAGGACACTTTTGATAAAGAGGAAGGCTTCTTTCAAGCACACTTTTTGCTTTGTTGTCATTTCCCAACTCTTTATGAATGCTTCCAAGGTGTGTTAGTGTATGGGCAATCTCTCTATAGTTTTGAGGATCATATTGTTCATAAATAGCTAGGCTCTTTTCGAGGGTTTTTTCAGCTTCGGGGTAGTTTCCAAGTTCTCTATAGATGACTCCTAAAATATCTAAGATTTTCGCCGTCTTCTGGATGTTTTCGTTTCCATGCACTTGGATATACGGCAAGCTTACCTGAAAGAGTTCGTCAGCTTTTTTATAATCTCCTAAATAAAAATAAGTGCGCCCTAACTCAGCTCCTAAAGGCCCCTTTGATTCTTCACTTAGCAGGTGTGCATGTTTCAGAAATACATTCCCATGTCTAGCTAAGAGCTTCATCTTTCGTATATCTTCTTTTTCTATGGCATGGTTTATAGAACTCGCAAGTGTTTGAGAAATTTCTTTTGGTGCTTTATCTTTCTTTGCTAGCTTTAACGTGTTGATAAGATAATTAAAAATAATTCCCTGCATGCTTCGATGAATAGAGAGAGTTGGGGTGAATAAAGGAGCTGGAGAGGGATTAGTCATCGCAAGAGAATACTTTTCAAGGTTATAAATAAAATTGCCTGCAACGTTTTCACCCTTATAGCTGCTCAACAACTCACGAGGAATTTCTTGGGAATCCACCAAACACATGAGAAGCATTAAATCTCCAAAGTCCTGATGTGCTTTAAGAAGATGCTCTAGAGATAAGGCGATGATACTGTATCTTGTTTTTGTATATTCTCCTGATTCTTTTAAGAGGTTTTCTTGGACTGTGGCAAAGTCTTGGTCATACTGATTAAGATTTTCTAAGTACGTGCTGTAAGGAATCTTTGTTGCCTTTATGTAGTAAGCTGCAAGGGAAACATCTAATGGAAAAGAAGGGATCTCCTTTAAAAATGCTTTCGTTTGATCTTCTTGAGATAAAAGATGGGAGGAAGGGTTACCAGCATTCATTATTTTATTGAACAGGTCTAATTTTTGACTCTCATCCAAAACACCAACAGGAATAATATCATTAATATGCTTATTGTTTTGAATATTACCATCACGCGTTGTGAGAATGATTTTTCCTTGACCCCATGTTTCATCATCCTTAGGAAGGTATTTCTGAATATCCGAAAATTTTTCCATATTGTCGAAAATTAAGAACCAGTTGGCATGTAATCTCAGCCGATCTTTTACAAACAGAAGAATTTCCTCTTCTCGCTTTGCTGTATTCTTTAGCTCTAGAATTTCCTTTAATGTCTTTTTATCTTCTTCTGACCTTGAAAGAGTGTGAGCTAGGTTCTCAAATGACTCATTCAAATTTCCTTGAGTTTCAGCATTAATCTCCCAAATAAAATTGGCTTTTTGTTGACGAGCATATTTCCGTGCTAAGGTTGTCTTCCCAGCGCCTCCTGTACCTACAAGAGCTATAGTTTGTATACCCTCTTGGTTTTTAAGTTTATTATCAATTTGGTTTATTAAGTCAGAACGCTCTAGAAATACAGATTCAGTAGGAAGAACGAGATCAGACCTCACCGAGGACAAAGTTTGAATTTCCTCTTTTTTATTTAGGTCGCCTATCTTGTTACTATAAAAATAGATTAGAAAGGTGCTAGAAACGATAACACAGAGTGCTCCTCCTATGATGAACCTTCTCTTATTTAAGTTATAGGTGCCATCTAAAGAGTGATATTTCTTTTTGATGCGATATTTGAAACCGTTGTGCTTTGAATCTTTCTTAGATTCGCGGACGTTGTTTTTATCTTGCCTTGAAAAGCGTTCTAAAAGAACCGAATCTTCTTTAGCTTGCGTACTTTTATGAGACTTTAACGTGTGTATAGTTTTTCCCGAGGTTCCTGATATAATTGCGTATTCTTCTTTAAAATTTGCAATGGGTTGTGCGAGATCAATAGGTAATATTCTTTTTAAAATTTCAAAAAATGCAAAATAGCGGTTTGTTTGCTCGCTAAGGTTTAAGAAAGATATTCCTTCTTCATCTTTAAAAAAATCTTTTGTTGTATGCTGGTTTATTGATATAAAAACGAAAGGTTTTTCCCCTCTCACTAGCTCTTGTACAATTATAGCATTCTTTAAATCTATGTAATTTTTATGCGATTCGGATGGTTTTAATTCTGACATAACATATAGAGCACAGGATAGAGATTTTAGTTCTTTCATTTTGGCGCAGGAAGTCTCCAAGGTTTCTTTTTCTATTGCTTGAAGTAAAGGGGTAATACCAGCTTGTTTTAGATGCTTCTCAAGATCAGATACGAAAGACAAGTTGACGCTCTCCTGAGGATGATAAAGCAGAAGGCATGTAGGAGAAAACGTGCTAGTTAGTAGGGAGACATTTTGTAAAGTACGTTCAAAAAATGATTCAGCCAGTAGGTTTGCATAATGACTTTTAATGGCATTAAGTTTATCTGATTTTTCTAGCTTGCTTCTTATGCTTTCCTGAGAGCTACATTCTAGTTTACGCATGATGTTGCGTACGTGTGTTTCTGCTGTTTTATCTGAAATGGATAGAAGAAAAGCCGTTGATTTCCGTCTTCTGCCATTCAGAATGCACGCAATGATATCTATTTCTCTAGGGGTAAATTTTATTCCATCTATTACTTCTAGTGTCCCATAATATGCTTCTAAGCTGGGAGTAAGGGGTGTATTTGGCATAAAGAAAGCCAGCTCCTTAAGTTATTTATATTTATTACACGTCTCCACAAAAAAGATTTATTTTTAGATCTTAGCGTCTCAGTAGTTTTATACAAGATCTCATTATCTAAGCCTTAAGTCATCCTCCCTTAAGGCAAGCCACTTAACGCGTTTTTCAGGATGGCGATGGGTAGGCGCTTTAAGTAGCGTTGTTAGGCGGGTACCTGAATGTAAAGAATACTTATAGGTGCCAGTAAGGATAACTATCAATTATGGAGGAAAATATCATGATAGCAAATCTTAATAAAATTAAAGTGACAAAGATGAAATTAATATCTTCATCTCTCATACTTTTTTCTCTTACAAATGCTCCTGTATTATCAAGGAGTATAAATGATTCTGAGAGTCAGGAACTGAGTAATAAAGTCCCACGACCTGTTTCTAAAAGAGCGGATCTCCTTAAACATAGGCCCTCTGAGAATGAATCTCCTTGTATAAAACGGGGTGATCAAGAGCTACTCATCCAGCCTGATAAAGATAGACGTACACCTATTTCAGCTCCTGCTCCTAGTAACCTTCCGTGGAAATCGGTAGGAAAATTAGAAATAGATTTTCCAAATGGTAAAACATACGTTGGGACTGGTACTCTCATTGCGCCTGATCTTGTGCTCACGGCGGGTCATTGCCTTTACCAAGACAGCAAAGGTGGCCTTGCTAAAGAAATTCGTTTTTTCTCTAATGGGAAAGAAGATTCATTTGTAATTTCAAAAAAAATCTTACCTGCGGACACTTGGATGAATGAAGAAACACCTAATTGGGATTTTGGAGTATTTTCTCTTACAGAGGGAATAGGAGAAGAATCTGACGATTACTTAGAGCCCTCGGTTGCTAATAGTTCTAAGTTCCTTGATCATCGGGATTCAGAGCTGCTTGACCATCGAATCCAAGTTACTGGATATCCAGGTGAAAAGCAAGGAATGTGGACTATGACAGGTGATGTTTATCACATGGATAACGAACTTATCTACTATCAAATTGATACCACGCCTGGGCAAAGCGGAAGTCCGATTTGTACAACTTGGGAAGACTCTGAAGGATCTCATCCTTATAGTATAATAGGCATTCACATAAACGGTATTGCAGGAGACCCACGTTTTAATGGGGGCGTCTACTTCAATGCTGAAAAAATTAAGGTATTGTCTAAACTCATGGCAGAAGGCTTAAGTGAATGATTTAATTATTTAAGAGGATTTTTTTATCTACTCAACCTTACTGCATACGCTGCAGTAAGGTTGATATATATTTTACCTGCTTCTAGAGAAGCAATAATTTTGTTAATTGTTCAATTAATAAATCAAGACTTTTTTTACAATTTAAATACTACTTCAGAGGAGCTTTCCTTCATAAATAAATAATAATTTGAATTCTTGGCTGCCTTACTTACCTAATGGCACTCTCTAACACTTGTTCAAAGAAGTTCCTCACAAAACGATTGAATTAAGTCTGACTCTCAGGTAACATACTTAGAAAATAGGTTTAAGAAAAAGCACCTTAGAGGTTTATGGGCCGGCGACGATATGTGACAGTTCCCTTTCCTCTTTCCCCTATAGAGACAAAAGGTCTCTACACAAAAATATCTTCTCTCTTCCAACAAACCCAAGAACACACTTTCCAAAAATCAAACTCCAGAGTTTTTATTCTTTACTGGAAAATCGGTAGAATAATTGCTGAGTATATATACACAAATAATATAAAGGATGAAGACTATCAAAAGTTTCTATCTCAACTCTCTGAACCTCTCATCAAAAAGTTTGGAAAGGATTTTAAACCCTTTACTCTAGCGGAGTGTTATAAGTTTCATTTCACTTATCCCTCCTTCTTTAAGCAAAAAGCACAACATAAAAATACAGAAGTTTTACAATTTCCAGCTGTACTTAGTTGGGATCACTATCGCATTTTAATATACGTGGGGTGCCCTGAAGCTAGAAATTTTTATGAAAATAAAGCGTATAATAGCAATTGGTCATCTGATTCGCTCGAGCAATTTATTAATAGCCATTTATTCGAAAGGCTATCTATAAGTGAAAATAAGGAGAGCGTATTAAGAGCTGTCCAACAAAGAAGGTAAGAGTTGCTTTCTGTCACTACTGATTATTTAGACAGAGCTAAATAAAGAAGACGAGGAGGAGTTATGAACATTCTTAAAAAATCATTTTTAGTCGCTATGGCTTTACTTTGGGGAATGCAAACTACATGGGGTATGGAAGACCTTCCTGATAAAAAAAGCCCTCCTCTTCTTCCTTCCCTAGTCGAGGATAAAGATCTTCTAGAAAGCAATACACCTAAGTCAGTTCCAGATAACCTTGAAAAAGAACGCGTTATAAAACTTACCGTAGAAGCAGACCCTTCTCCTGATTATAAAAAAGAAGCGCAAGAAAGATATGAGGGTTGGAAGGGTAGATACCAACAAACCAAAAAGTTAACGCCTGATGTTAATACCCTTCCACAGGACTTTGACCAAACCTTTAGTAAATTAAAAGCAAATGAAAAGCCTTTAACCCACCGAGGAGAAGTCTATCTCGGGAGCAGCTCTCATAAAAGAGTTGCGGCTCCTACAGATAGAGTGGATGTTGCTTATGTAGGACCGGATCACATGAATTATCTTCAACGTGAGGATAATCTATTGCCTACATACGAAGCTTTTGCCGTACCTCAACCAAAAGATCCTAAGATAGATGATGGGTCCTATAGTAGGCGCCATCAACCCAAGTTTATTGAAGTTTACTCTCTTACAGAGGCAAAGATGATAGTTGATAAGATGCGGGACAAGCGAAAACTTAGTCCTGCGGATATAGATATTATTTTTGATCCAGGACATGGCATAGATCATGCCATAACACTTACGCATAATGATTCTAATTCGACTGCAGAGGTAAGAAATTACACACCACAAAATGCGTACTATAATCGTTTTATACGAAACCCCTTAGTGCAAGACGAAGAATATAAAGAAATAGCCATTTATCCTGAATATCCTCTGGTGATAACGCGTCAAAAAGGCAAATCAGTAGAAAATCTACCCATTCCAGAAGGCTTTATTCTTTTCTTACTGGATAGAAACACAGGAGATATCAAAAACTCTTATTATTTTCCTAATTTCTATCATTACATGCAGGACGTGGCAAACATACCCCAAGATCAGACTGCTTGGAAATTTTTTGCCAATAAATATAAAATTAAAAACGAAGTTGCAAAGGTCATTTGGGGGAACAATGAAATTTCTGATGAACAAGCCCGTCGAGATGCACAGAGATTATCAGAGCATGTTGGATATCGTGCCTTAAGTGGAAGATTTGAAGTTATTCCCGAGAGAGGCTGGGATCCAGCAACAAAAAATGCTCTTGTTCGCACAGCAGCAATTTATCGAATTGAAAAAGCTGCTGAATATGATGCAACAACTGAAAATATGCTGCAAGTTGCACAAATATTTAACAACGCGGATTTCACTTACTCAGAATTTGAAGGAACGCTACATGTTCCCCATTTAGCAAGATATTGGGTTGAGAGAGCCCTGAAAGAAGCCGAAAGAAAAGACTATCCAGCACAAGATGTTTCTTTTTTTATGTTTTATGATCAGCATATTCCTATAACGCTTGAAGAAATGAACAATCTTATAAGCTCGTATGAAGAACGACTAGCAGCTCAACCAAATACTGAGCACATAGCAGAGCTATTAGGGTATTTCGATGAACACCATAATGAAGATAAGTATAGGCAATGGAGCGCTCAAATAAGTGAGCTTGTAAGAAGCCATAGAGTTCCGGACTCTATAGTCATACATGATAAAAACCAGGACCAACTTATTGACGCTTTATCAAACACTACAATACTCAACATTATCTTAGATTTTGAAATTACACTTGATAACCTAAAAGGCATCATAGAAGGATTTAAACAGCGAGCTATCCATGAAATGGAGCCCTATGAACAAACCCTAACCTTCCTTGAAATTTCTAACATATCTTCAGAAGCTCTCGATCAAATCTTTCAAGCCTTTGAGCAGGGAATAGAGTATAAAGGCGATTGGCTATGCGTCGATGTTAGAAGAACGGCTATTAAGCTTCCATTATACAATAGACCTGCTTTTCAAGAATACATGGGTAAAAATTATCCAAAAACACATGTGCGTATTCTTAACTGAACTTTTTAAAAATAAGGACACAAAAGACATGAAAACCAAGCAGTTTATCTCAATTCTCTGGATATCTATTTTGTATACTCTTTTTTTGAATGGGCCTTCATGCACTCTACCAGATGATGAAATAGATTTTTTTAATGTAGGGCAAGGCCATGCTGTGTTAATAAATAAGGTAGGAAGATCGCCTACAACAGCCCAGCCTTATGTACCTTTGCTCATTGATGCAGGCTCAGGTAGTCGTCCGCGTATTCCTCAAGAACAATACGTATGGGTAGATGAAGAATCATCTTCCCTCGTTTCTAAAATGAGCACCAAAGTGCTAGCTTTTTGGAAAGAATCAAATAATGGAATTTTACTAGGTGGAAATTATAAATTAAATATTATTATTACTCACGTTGATAATGATCATAGTGGGTTTGTTCCAGATATTTTAAGACAATTAGAAGAAAAAAGAAGAGAAATTCCATTTTCATTCACACCCTTTTTACTTTTAGGAGGAGAACAAACGCACTACGAAAGAAGTAATTCTCGTCGTCCTAGCTTTTTAAGCCTCATAAGAGATGAATATCTACGAGCTTATTCAGTCGACTGCGCAGGAATGCATAGACAAGGGAATCTAGGTTCCCTTCTTGAGGCAAGCGGATGTATAACTCATTTATTTTGTCCCACTGGAATTAGAAGCGATACAAATAGATGGAGTATTATAACACGTATTCAAATTAGTGAGCTTTCAGCAATCTTTACTGGCGATGCAAATCAGACAGTTAAGAGACAAATGCTTTTTGAATTAAGAGGGAATGAGGATAGCTTATTATCTGATATTTTACTTGTTCCTCATCATGGGGCAGAAGATACTTACCATGCTGCATGGGATCATGCAGTCAATCCTAGAGCCATTATTATTGGTTCTGCGCCTCATGGAGGACTGTTGGCTAATTCAAATAACTCCCAGAGCGATAATACTTATCGCCATCCCAGAGGAGAAACTATTTTAAACTTTTTACGACTCTTTGAGGGAAGAGGCCGTATTTGGGATAGAGTTAAGCATCATACCCTGCAGTATTATTGTGAAGAACCAATACATGAACAAATTCAAGAAGCTTTTATACGTCAAGAAGCTCGCCTTTTTGAAAGGGTCCCTAATACTGCTTTAGAAATACAAACTGAGCAGCCTCAAGCAAGATGGCACTTAATTTGGTCTGATATCCCTATATACACACTATGGACCACAGGCACTCTAATTTTTTCAAGAGATGTAAAAACCCCACAATTTATTGACGCTCCAAATGGCTTAATGGGATATGTAGCGGTCTCTAATCCTGAATACTATTTAAGCCCTGATCAAAGGCCTCAAAACGTAGAATTAATTTACCTTATAAGACTTCTCTTACAAGGGGGAGAAGGAAATTCAGATATAGTGACTAATACGATCACATCTTTTCCTCTTGAACAGATCCAGGGCTCAGAGAGAGATGGTATAATACTTACTAGAAAATTAAGTTTATACGAGAATAGAGCCAATATATTGAGAACATTATTAGAAATTCCACTAATAGAAAGAGAGGAGGCTTTAACCCAATTGGAATCTCTTACGCAAATAACAACACAAAATTTTAGTGCAAGATATCGCATTCTCAGCTCTTTAATGAGGTTAGATCAAAGAGGCCAATATCTAAATTATTTACGAGAAAAGTCCTTTCTTATTCCTAAAGATGCTCTAGCTACAGCAATCGCATTAGAAGTATTTTCTAGAATGCCTTTCATTCAAGCTCAAGAGATAGTAGCTCTTCTTCAGCCTCGGTACTATCGAACGTTTGAAAATATCACGCAACGAGAACATCTAAATATTTTGAAAATAATAGAAAGACTTTCAGCTTTAGAAAGTGAAAGACGTATTTCCATTTTTGAAGTGGCGAGCCGTTTTATTATGCCACATCAAAACAATGATAATCCCCATCTAAACTTTTACGATGTAGATGATAATGCATACTTAATTAAACTGTTTGCAGATGTACCACCATCAGATATACCATTGTTTGAGCAACAGGTTGTACAAGCAATAAGCTATTTAACAGCCGATAACCTACGCTACCTTTATGGCGAAAATAAGCACCATTTTATAAAAGCTCTCTGCAAAGTTTCTCCTAGAGAGCTCACAAATTTCTTAGGAGGAATATTGCCATTAATGGCGAAGATTCCGGAGCTCATATATGAAAGCTGGGAAGCTGCTTCAATCGCTGAAAAGTTAGCAGATATCTATACTCAAGCAAACTATCCTATGAGATTACAATACATAAATATGCAATTTTCTAACATACCTCAAGAACAAAGAGGGGAGTTTATAAGCGAAACTTTTGATCTTTGGCTTCAGCATCCAATAGCCAATGAGTGATGAAGATAAAACCCAGGCTCACCCTGGAAAAATGGATATAATGAAAATTTCAATAGGAAGTTCAGAGATGAGCTTCTAAATGGAGAAGTAACGGAAGCCCAAACTCTCTTTGAAGTGGTCCCAAGGACTAGACCACGATTGTTCAAAAGATGATAAAGCTTAAGATACTAAGTAATGAGGGTATATTTTAATAACTTCACGGCTTAAATCGTAAAAGCAAAGTAAACGTGCGTATTCCGGTGAAGATTTCAATTACCCACATTGTGCTAAGAGAAGCCTGGGAGAGGAGGAAATGGAAACACTACCCATTAGAGTATTTATTTTAAGTGCTCGTTCCTCTGGTCTATAGGTCAACTAAAGTTACCTTTCCCATCACTTGTTCTAAAATATAATTTTTTAGATCCTCGTTTGAATAGGGCCGATTACCATTTGGGTTATTAGAAAAATCAAAATTAATTTTCTTTTCCTTTAAAGATAAAACAACTTCTGTAGCAACTTCAATTGGAATTCGATTATCTGAAAAGTCCATTATTCTTTTTTTACTATTAGGAATATCCATAAGCTTTTCCCCAAATTTTGTAATAAAAGTCTCGCCTATATCATTATCCCTCATATATAAAGTGGTACCCTTAAAGTTTCTGGCTAATAATATAGCGCAGCTTTCAATCCTTTCTTTTCTCCAGCGGCGATATGTTGGAAATTTTTCTCTCGGTCTTCCAAAATCCTCTTCTGTTAAATCGGAGGGAAATAAATCGTTAGAGGATAAATTCAGTGTTCTTAATTTTTTGAGATAAGGTAATATTTTAAGAAATTTGTGAAATGCTAACCTATTATCTCTATAAAAGTTTTTCTTAAAGTTCTCAGTAAAAGGCTCAGCTGCAAATCTTGTAGCTTCTAGATTTAGATTTGTTAGGTTAGTAAGAGCTTTCCATGGAGAGTAAATAGTGCAATATACGTCATTAACTCCATCGAAACTTAACACATTCAATCCAGTAATTTTACTAATGTGTTCAATAGATTTTTTATCGAATTCTCCTTTCCCCCTTAAAGTTAATTCAATCAAGTCGCTGTTTTGACTAATAGTTTTTAGAACCCTGTTTAATCTAGAGACTTTTGTCTCATTATTATTATCATAATCTTGATCATACGTATCATCATAGAACAAGGTTACTGCTGTCGTGTTTTCACTAAGTTCGAATTCATTAATATTTCTATTATTGCCATTAATAAAAAAATCTCTTGCCGAGACAGAAATGGTTTGTTCTTCTTCTTCATTTTCTTGTTGCTCTTCCCAGTACCTTTCACAGCTTTTACACCCTATGACTTCGTCTTGAACTGCAAAATAAAATTCTTGGTTATCATCCCCACTGCCGTCTGAATCGTATTCTAGTTTTCCGTTTTCTAAACGACTATCATATACTTTGCAGTGGTTAGATAAGTGTCTATCAAGGAGAGCCACTTCGTCCTGCCCCCACAGCGTTGCCCAAGCACTCCCACCCTCCCCGAGGAGCGTAAGGAAGATAGTGTTCGCAACGGCTATTGTTTTGAGAAACCTCTTTAACATATCTAGCCTTCCTTTCTTGAAAAATCGTTATAGCTTTAAAAGCTTCGCATAGAGATATTGTATCTGACTGGTTATTATGGGCAGATAATGAGCTTTTGCTTCCATGTTAATCTTGTGGTAATGCCGGGAAGCTACAAATAGGAAGCAAAGAATATTGCTTCTGTCATACAGCATACGTTCTCCTTATTTTTATTAAAATGTATTATTATATTTTTTAAATGTCAATTGAATTCAACAATAGTTGTTTGTTATTTTCAAACATAAAGAAAAAAACTGAAATAAGAGAGGGCCTAAGACTAATAGTACTTGACCCGAACTGCGTTTAAGGGGGTTTGTTCCTTACATAAAAAGAAGATATATCAAAGTGAAAGTTCTATTTGACGGAACCTTTCGGGTTCTTGAGTAATTTTGGGAGTTGGCGTCTCAAGGGATGTTTTGCTTTGTGTGTGCTGAAATTCGTGGATTTGAGGTAACTTTTCTTCGAAAGGTGCGTTTCTGAAAAGCGCATCTCCTTCTTTACGACGAAAGTATTCAACTTCATGGGATTCATATTTTTTAGAAAGAGAAAGATGGTTATACTCCTTCTCGCCTAGCTCTTGAGCAATTTTCACCATATTTGAAAGTTGATCTGCTGAGGGTTTTTCTCCATGAGTTTCCTTATACCGAAGAACGTTCTTAGCACAGAAAGTAGCGGCTTTCTCTGAGAGAGAGTATTTGTCAGAGATCTTTTTAGCCAGCTCTTTTGTCTGTGCTCTATGTTTCTCAAGTTCTTTTTCTGCAAGGTTCGCAATATCAAAGGGTGGACTTTGTCCTTTTTGCTTAGCTTCGAGATACAAGCGCCCTTCAATAGAAGCCTGCCTCTCTGTAATCATATGAGCAATAAGCAAATCTTTTCTTTCATTAAAGTTTCCTTCTCTTTGCCAGTCTTGAACGATGACTTTGCGAATTTCAGAGATTCGGTCCAATTCATATTTCGCTCGCAGAAGAAAGAGCTTTGTTTGTTCCTCTGTGGTATTTGTTCCTTTTAACGTATGAGCATGAAAGATAAAATCTGCTGCTTTCTTTGCTTGAAGAACTATGCGTTCTTTAAGTTCTGGCGTTAAGGAACGTTTTTCCTTTTCAAGGTAGTTGTAAAGGTATTGAGTACACTTTTTTTCAATCTCCCTGAAAGTCCATTCTGTATGTTTAGCTTTCGGCTTATCTAGCTTTTCTTTTGGGCTTTCCTTTATGGGGGTAGTTGCTGATGGGCTTACAAAAAGATCTTTTGTTAATTGATGGGGAAGCTCTCGTTTCAGGATCTCTCTGACACCTTCAGAACCTTTTGTCTTGAGTACGTCATTAAAATCTTTATTGAGCTTATCTGGCTTAACAACGGTAACAACAAAGCCTTTTTCCTTAAGGGCCAAAATCGATTTCTCAAGACCATGTACTGCAGGAGAAGCAGGTTTATCATGATCTGCACAAATAATAATGTGGGTAATGAGAGTTTCCTTAGAAATTTCTGGAATCAGTTGTTTTATATTCGAAAGGCCTAAACTCGCTTTGATATTCCCTTTAACGCCTGCTTCTTTTATGCTTAAGGCCGTCTCAACGCCTTCAGCTATAAAGAGAACATCTGAGCTTTTCTCTTCTTGAATAGTCACAGCAGATCCCTTCAGAATTCCAAAAGATCTCTTTGCCACGGATAGATCTGCTTTCGCTGCTGTCTGGGGATCTAAGCAAGTAATCTGCACGGCTGTTATATCCCCTGTAAGAGACCGAGCAACTACCATAAGAGCCGGATAAGACTTTCCAGAAGAGGGATCTTTAAAGTGAGATAAATATCGAAAATCTTTTGATACGGGTCCTTCTATTTTGCGATGGTCTTGTAAGTAACGTTCAGCAATTGTCCCCTCAATGGACTGCCCTTTTTCCCAGAGTGCTTTTGCTCTTTCAATCTTTACTTTGCTTTCTTCAGCTTCCTTTTGGAGCTTTTCTTTTTCGCTCTCTTGGTGAGGCTCTTTTTGAGGAAGTCGTTTGAGAGGTTTTAAATCCCTTCTTTCAGGTGTGATCCCTGCCCAGGAAGCTCCATACTCAACCGCTTCCTTAAAAGAAAAGCCTTTAAGCTTGGTGAGCATCTCAAATGGTCCACCTGCTATCGAGGTATCTCTCCAGTCAAGCCAAGCCCCTGTATGAAGATTTACAGAAAATTTTCCATTATTGCCGTAGCGCCGCTCTACGGCTGTAGAAGCTGCTGGATTGTGTTTCTCTCCCAGAGAAGAAAAAATATCATCTGCAAATGAGGCCATATTTTCGATAAGCACTGCCTTAACAACTTCAGCTTCAATGAAGGGCCGCGTATTTTGAAAGATGAATTTTTGATCAATTTGATGAGAGGAGCCTGAAAAGAGTCGAGCTTTTTCTAATTTACTGCGGTATCGTTCTGCATAATCTTTTACAAGAAAAATGTGTTTTGACTCTTCAATGATTTTTCCTAATGGGCTTCCCATGAGATGGGATGCTGCTTCATTCCGATTACGTGCGCACTCAAAAAACTCTGTATCATTCTCAAATTTTGTGCATTTCATTAAGGCAAGTCGTTGCTCATGAATCTGCTCTTTTCTGTGAGAAAGACTTATCACTTCATGGGAGAGGGATTCTAACTGCTCTTGGCTGAAACTCATTCCCAATGACACCCCCAGACGTTGAAGTTTTTCCTGTACCTTTGCTTGTAGGTTTTGTCCGGCTGTATGAGTGGAATGCTCAGAATTAACCTGTCCATGATTATCTCGCTTTTTTTCTAAGTTGCCTTTTGAAACTAAAGCATGTGTCTCATTAACGAGCTTATCAAAAGCAAAAACACAGGGTCGATTGGGTTTTTTGTCTTCTAAAAAAGACAGAGTTTTCTCTCGGTGTATTGCAAACTCTTGTTTTATGGGCCCTAATGCTTTTTCAATAACTTCACAACGAGGTTTCCAAAGAGCTGAGAATGTTTCTTGCGCTTGGATGTACTTTTCAAGAGTATTAAGGGCTGCTTCTCTTTCCTGAATATGAGAAGAAGCCTCATGAAAAAGCCCATAGAGATGCAAGGTTTCAAAATTTACGTTCCGTGTTTTAAGTTGAGTTTTTGTACAACTTCCCTGGTATCCTTCTTTCTCTAAATGGGATAAAAGGTTTGCTGCAAACATTGCTTTATTTCTTCCCTTCGCCTCTTGGTAATGAGAGGCTAACTGCCCCATCTGATGCTCATAGGCCTCTTTTTGCATTCGCCCATAATCATGGCCAAAGGAAACTTTAATAATCTCGCCATACTTCTCTAAAATTGGCCCTGCAAGAGAAAGCTTCTTTTCTCGTAAGCTCTCCCATGTCTTATCTTTAGCGTGATCCATTTTAAAGATGCCAAGATATCCCGATTGGCCTTTCCGCAAATGACTCTGAAGATGGATGAGCTCAACGTGTCGAGTTTGAATATCTTGAGGAAGTGATGTTGGGGGTAAGTTTTCTGATGATAAAGACGTGTACCCATTGATAATTTTGGCTAATTCTCGTGTTACCAGGCTAAGGGTTTGAGTGTTAGCGGCTTCTTTGGGAGTGACGTTATCTTTGTTCTGAAGAGTTTGAGGATCTTTTTTACATTTATACTTCTTTGTGTTCTCTTGTTGTCCAATTTTTTCAAGAGCTTCTCTTGAAAGGATATTACGCTCTGCATTAATTTCTTTACCACCTTTACCTTCATGAGAGCTGTACTTTATCCATGTGTTTAAGCTTACAATTTGATCATCTTGGAGAGCTGTTACTTTTTGGACAGCATGGGTTTTAATGATGTGCCATTCTTTAGCGGCTTCCTGGTGAACAGCCCGATACTCGTTGAGAGACATAAAGGCTGACGAAACCTCTTCTATAGTTTTAAAAGGCAAATCCTTTCCTTGCTTTATGAGCTCCAAGCAGCCCTGCTCAAAACGAAGACGAGAGAAATTAACACCCATACCCTTTAAGATGCCAAAGCGTGGCTTATCTAGCTTATCTCCCTCTCCAATCATGCCGTGTAATTTGTCAGCAAATTCCAAGCGTTTTTCTATGGTTTTTGCTAGGCTGTATTTTAAAGCTAGCTGACGAACTTCTCCAAATACTGCATACTTGAGCAATTGGTCTTGTGAAACATCTGCTCTTTCCATAAGAGGACTATACTTGTCATAGAATTTAACAATCTTGAAAGCTAAAAAGTCTCTTTCTTTAGAAGATTCCTCAAGGACAGATTTCAGAGAAGATGTTCCCTGCTTTGCAAGAATATTTTCATTTTTCAAGACCGCAGCAAACCGTCCATAGTCTAAAACTTTCTTTTTAAAGGCAAGGAGTTCATTATAAATTCCTCTTTCATCAGTTGTAAGTTTATTAGAAAAAGCCTTTTGATGCTGAGCTTTCATATAGGCTTGAGCATGTTTTTCAGCGGCTTTTAAGGTGGGAGGCGCTTTTTTATAAATTTCTCCTGCATAGCTAACATGGGCCCCTTCTTTTTTTATGGTTTTGAAGAAAGGACGATGAAGCTCAGGAAAGCTGACAATCTCATAAGCTAGTTGGTTTCTCTTTTCAGAAAGCTCTTCATGATTTTTTATGAGAATGGAAGTCTTTGATGCCTTCTCTGTTTCCGAGATTGTATCCCAAAGAGTACGTGCCTTGTATAAGGTGGCCCGGTAAGCCTCTACCCGTTGTAAAGCTTCAAGCTCTATCTCACTAAGACCTCGCTCTCTTAATCCTGCTTGTATCTCGAGGGTGATCTTTTTTAATCCGACTTGATGGATAAAAGTACGGCATCTATCCAAGTTTTCAAGGATCTCTCCTGCACATTGGTTTCTTTCATTTTGCGCTGCTTGAAAGTCACTCCATTCAGAATGATCAAAAGGATATTCAAGATTTTCTCTTGAAATAATCCCCCAAAGATTACCAGCTTCATAAGCTGCTGCCATATATCTTTTGACCATCTCTGCTTCAGGACTGGAGTTAAGTCCAAAGTCTGACACCAGTGGTCTATATTCACTTCTGCCAACAACAGCGGCTATCTCATCGATATTAGTTGCATGTTCGTGAGAAACAAAGCCTTGGAAACTATAACGATGGCGTGTCATCCAAATGAGAGCTTTATTCGCATTCATCAAAGGGCTAAAAAGACCATAAGCCCGATCAAAGGTTTGCCCTTCAGCTTTATTAATGGTCATAGCATAACCGTATTCTAGATGCTCATAAGTCTTTAGATTAACGCTCACCAGGCGATTATCTTTTAAAAGCCTCACATCAAGAATTGATTGCTTCTCATCAAAGCCTCTAATCTGCCCAAAAGTGCCGTTCTTTACTCCTTTTTCTTGATGAGATAGAGAATCGCTAGACTCTAACGTTTTAATAAACCTTCCCATATTATCGTTTTGAGTAAAAATAACCCGGTCTCCAATTGAAAGTTCTTTTCCTTTAAAAGTATAACTTTTCCCAAGATTTCCTCCTTCTTTTAAGTGGTGATGAATGGCGGCATTTAAGATCTCTACTTCTTGATTTTGAAAGGCTAAAGCAATGTGTTCGTCTTGAGGACGGGCAAGATAGTTGTTAACGTAGGCTTCAACGAGCGCATAATTGGCTAAAGATAGGGAGTCTTTAAATGTAAAGCATCCTTGTTCTTCATAGGGCTTCATTCCTTCTATAAGATTATGGTTATTGAGGTGGGTAGAAGCCTTTCGCATCCAGGGTTCTTTTTGACGATGAACTTCTGTTAGAGCAAAACTTCCTGCTTTTTCTTCAACCAATCTTGCAATGTCAGCTCCATAAAGGGCTTTAATTTGGTTAGAATCTTGAACAACTCTTAAGTGAGCTCCTGAGTCTTGAATACGTTTAAGGAGGCACTGCCAAAGATTGGCTCCCACCATGTTGCCTTCATCAAGAAAAATGACATGACGATCTGTTAGTTGATAAGGAGCGAGCCTATTTAACTCACGTTCTGCCACAGTGAGAGCTTTTCCTTTTAAGCTCTGAATCTCTTCTTTCAGCTGATCGTATCTTTCCCAGTAATGCCGAAACTGATCCATATTGTAGGCAGGAATTTTCAGTTCATGACTTAAAAGCTCAGAGACTTTCCCTTGAAAGGCTGTACCAAGGGGAATGTATCCTGCTTCTCTATAAGCATCTACCACAGGCTTTAAGATAGTTGTTTTTCCTGTCCCTGCTTTCCCCGTTAATATACGTAAGGAATCTGACTCTAGTAGGTAGTCAATGGCTTGTTTCTGTTCCTCAGAGAATGGAAATTTATTGTTACTTTCTGTTCTTGCAATAGCGTTCTCTTTGAGAGGAGAAGAGATCTCCTTTCCTTTCACCTTGCATAAATACTCCACTGATTTTTGAACGCTTTCTTCTAACTCAAGAAGCTGCTTTGTCGTAAAGACAGTTTCATCTTTTAAGGACGTACCAACGGCAACAATATCCTCTCCCCGAAGAAGAAGATTTAAGAAAGAAGTAGTGGTTTGACCTACATCAGATTTAAGCTCTTCTCTTTTAAATCCTACATTATCGTTAGCGACCTTTAACATTTCAGGAGTAACCTCAGCGCCTTCTAATTTGGTTTTTAGAAGGCTATAGAGGGTCATATCTCCCCCCACTCTTTTAAAAATTTCTCGCTCAATATCTGCTTGCGTAAAGACAACTTTTTTAGAGGCAACAAGCTTCACAAGGTCTGTGGGGTTACTAAACAATTTCAAAAGATTTTGCCTATGAATATCTTGATTCTCTTGATCAATGAGGCTTTGTTCTTTGTACTTATGGTAGGCTTCGGGTCCTAAATGCTGGGTAGGAAGAATCTTGAGTCCCCGATCTACATAAGAGCGGGCATCCAGCACATAATTGTAGCCTTTCTCTACAGCAAATTCGTTAGCAACTTCTGCAGCTATATGTCTCATTTCAACAAGTTGCTCACGCTCAAGAACAAAGCGTCTTTTAGAAAAACTCTCATTCTCCCAAGGACGAGTCGTTGCAAGAATATGGAGGTGAGGATTACCCTCATCTCCATGAATGGCAAAGTCGGCGATGAGTCCTTTTTGGACATAGCAAGCCTTAACGATTCTCTCAGAGAGATCGATTTGATGTTGGGTGTTTTTTATCTCAAGAGGAAGCGCAAAAACAGCCATAAAGGCTGTCTTACAAGTCTCTAAATACGTCTCTTTAGCTTTTAAGCTTTTTTCATTTTTCTCGGGATCTTGATGTCCACGGAATCGAGTATGGGCAATATGATCTTCAAAAGATTCAACTGCTGTCCATAACCTTTCTCGGTCATAGACCCATTCAGGACAACCCTCAGGAGCCAAAATCCCCTGATGAAGAAGCCCCTTCTTATTGGAATAGTCAAAGACGAGCCCTGTACGGGTCTCTTCAAGTTTCGTGCAACCAATATATGCGGAGTGAGCTGTAGTACTTCTCCCTCCCTTTCTTGAGATATACCCCATGTGCATGTGGTATTCTGCCATACTCACTATATGGGGCCGCCCGCAGGGCCGCGCAAGGCGATTGCACTCTTAAGTGTAATCGCCGTTAAGTGCGCCTTTAGAGCTTCGCTCCCCTCAGCTCCTGTAGGACTCTCTAACTCGCTACGCTCACTGGATAATTATTTTAGAGAAAAATAAAAAAAACTCAGAAGAAAATGTTTGTCTTCGGGGACTTTTCTCCAAGCATTTTTACTTCTAAATTTCCTGTATGTCCGTTCATATCTTTATAATCTGATAGATATAACTTTTATAATTTCAAGAAAATATTGTATTTGTATAAAATTTAATGTAGTATTCATTTACTACTTTTCCGTAACAACAAAAAGGACTCTCTATGGATCATCTCCAAAAAAAGATTAACCTTCTGCTAAAAAAGAAACAGAAAATTACCCAAGAAGTGGATCTTCTCCTCGAAAAACGTAATAAAGAGCTCATTGATATTCTCAACCGTTTTCCCTCTCCATCCATTGACCCGGCCGTTTTAGCTGGAGGTCTTCTCCATGTCTGTGAACAAGCTGTAGCAAACCCACAACTTGCTAATCAATGGAGGGAGAAAGGCCTGAAATTTCGTAGAGGTAAAGCCTCAAACACAAAGACTATTCAAACAGCTGCATAAGACAACCCAATTACTGGCAATGACAAAAAAGAAGATATCTTTTTATACCTCAAAGAAGATTTCAGCCTCGACGTCTCAAAGAAAAGCAGAGACAAGAACTAAAATTCAATTGGGAGGCCTACTCCTGAAATCAGGCCTTGCAGAGGTGTTTTCTATCACTCCAGGTGTAGATCTTCAATTGGATGAAGAGGGAAGAGAAAAGGCAACAATTCTTCTGGGAGCCCTTATTGATATGCGTCAGAATATAGTTCTCACTCATCCTAAAACTTCTCAAAAAGTAGAATGGGCAATCCTCGGAAAATCAACTTTCATAACTCATTTTTTGAATATGAAACAAAAGGAAAAAGAGAGGATATCAGAGCTATGAATGTAAAAAATATCACCACCAATAAATCAGAAAAGTTCTCTCTTTCCTCCCTTAAATCTGAGGATAAAATTCTTATAGGCATAGGCTTTCTCTTTCTCATCATTATCCTGGGGTTTATTTATCTTGCAAACACGTTTTTTGCTTCTCTAAACCAACCCGTACCTTTAACAACCATGTCACAACGTGAAAAAACTGTAAAAGAGCTCGATGACGACTTTAAAAGAATCTTCCAAGAAGTAGGAGAAGGCTTTAAGAGAATAGACGAAGCTTTTGAGGAAAATCGAAGGAGAAAAGATGCAGCTTTCCAGCAAGCTGTAGAGAATTTTCAAAATGGTTTTGAAAAAAAACAAGAAAAGTTTGATAAAAGACCATCCCCAGCTCAGAAGATGAAATTCTCAAAATAGGGCCCTTAATTTCACTAGAAAGATGAATAAAAAATCTCAAAAAAGGAAGTCCCTTATTTAAAGAAGGAGCATTAAGAATGACCTTAGGACATAAAATAATTCTCTTGTTTGCCTTTATGATAGGCATGACTTTTATTACCTTTGTATGGTTTATGAATCAATTTAATCATCATGTAACCCAGTTCAAGGCCTCTGTTTCTCATGATAAACAAGCCTTAGAAGCTGAACGTGATCGATCCTTAACTCAGCTTAAAGAGAAGGCACAAGAGATGCGAGAAGAAACAAAAGACCATCTTAACAAAATGGAAGAAGGACTCCTTAAGAAAAGGCAAGAGGCAGAAGCTTTTAACGAGAACTTCCTCCAACGACAAAGCCGGCTCTTTGACAAAATGGATAACTTTTTGGTAGGAAAGTAAAATTTCTTAAAGGTTGAATAGGCCTATGAGGGATGGAAATTAGAAACTTCAATGGCTTCGTTTATATAGCAAAATCACTTTAATAACGAACTAAGAATGAAGCATCTTTAGTGGTGTCGTGTTCATAGCCTCTTTGTTTAAAAGTCTTATAATGATTTTTTAGACCCTCCCATTGATTTTCTATTGGGTTAAAATCTGGAGAATAGGGTGGCAAGTAAAGGAGGTTGCATCCTGCTTTCTCCACGAGTTCCTTTGTTCCCATTCCCTGATGAAAAGAGGCATTGTCCATGATTAGTGCCCATCCTGGCCCAAGAGCAAGAAGGAGACATTAACCTAGCCATTGATTGAATCTGTGTATCCATTAAACGCATACGGAGCTATAAATTCTTTGGCTTGATGAATTCATCCTGAAATAAGAGAGGTACGCTCCGAGTTTTACCCAATATGTCTGTATTTACTCGCTTTCCCCGCTTTGATCTGGCATACTCTCTATATAAAGAGGAATCAATTCCTGACTCCTATATAAACAATCTTCTCCGAATCTCTCTCCCTTAGTTTCGTTAAAAATGCTTGTCTCTTTTCTTCATCCCTTTCGGCGTATAGGGTGATTTTTTTACGCGTTATCCCGAGTCTCTTCAGCCGTCTATTTATGGCATGAGGCCAACAATTAAATTCATGTGCGAGTTCTTTTAGGGTTGCATCAGGCGTTTTTTACAGAGCCCAAAGGCCTTTGAATCTATCTCTCTCACTTTATAGAGAGCACGCCCAAGGTCATTCTGTTTAAAATGACATAAATCAAGTCTTTAATGAAGGAGAAAATCGGGACACTTAAGTAAAGGACGATATTAGGGAGAATAAGAGAGGATATAGTGTTTCCTGAGATTGGAGGTAATGGAACAGAAGAAGAGAAGCTTCGACCATATCCTTGCTTCGAGAGGCTACTTTTGATCTTCGATGAAAGCGTGCGAGACTGTGCCTTATATCACTGTTCGTCCCTTCAATAGGAAAGGTAAGGTCTTTCCCCGGAAAATGTGTTTCTTCAGACAGAAGTCTAAAGAAGCAGCCCCATTCATCTGTTACAAAAGAACAAGTGCCTGAATCTACTTTTGAGATAAGTCTTTTTGCACAGCCATCGCCACGATGGCCCAATTGCCATCCAAGAGGTTTACGCGATACCCCAGGTATCTTGGACTTTAAGCTGATACTTGATAGCTTAAGAGGTCAGTTGGAAAGCCCAGAACGTCGATATCCCTGGTCGCTTTTGCAGACCGGATTGATGTATGTTCGCTTTTCCATATTTGTAATCTTAGTTCGAAAAGTAGCTTGGTCGTTAATTATAATAGATCGCATACCTGGAAGAAAAGGAGACTTTAATGACCGTAATTATAGGTATTGATGTATCAAAACATTCTCTTGATGTTTATGATTCCACTCAGCAAAAACATTTGTGTTTTGCTAATACAAATGGAGGGATTCAATCTCTTATTTCTGTGTGCTCTAACTATGAGAATATTAAAGTTATAATGGAATCGACCGGAGTTTATCAACGACTTGCACACAAAACTTTGGAAATGAAAGGTTATCAAGTATGTGTTGTGAATCCTTTAAAAACCCGTAATTTTGCTAAATCAGCTGGGTTTCTAGCAAAAACAGACAAAGTGGACTCACGCATGCTGCATGTATGGGCAAGAATTTGACTTGCGCACGACGCTCCTAAGGTCTGAAAATCATAGGGAGGTAGAAAACTTAATGAGTTATAGAAGTGCACTACAAGGTGAACTCAAACGTCATACAAATTACTTAGAATACCAACATTGTTCCGAACTTGTTTGTAAGCTCATGGACGAACACAAAGCAAAGCTTAAGACAGATATTAAGAACCTAGATAAAAAAATTAAAGAACTCATCAATGGAGCAGATAATTTAAGAAAAACATTTGAAATTATTACAAGTGTCCTGGGTATTGGGGCTCAAGCTGCTGCTTTACTCCTTTGTGAGCTTCCTGAGTTGGGTCATATTAATAGAAAGAAAACGGGTGCTGGGATAGCTTAGATAGCTATCTAGGGCAGCTCCAAAACAAAAACTAAAAAGAAAAACAAAAAAAGAGCTTTTAAACAAACTTAAAAATCTTTTTCTGATCATCATTTTTTCCTTGTGAATAAGGCGTACTTTTAAGTTATTAGAAAATTCTATAGGAATAAATATTTTTTGAGTTACAGTAGATTGTTCTTAAAAATGTTTAATTTCAATGCGGTATATTGGAGGAAATAATTTCAAAGATCTTAATAAGAAACGTGACCTGCATAACATTATAGCCTAGAATTAAATAAGACAATAAGCAAAGAAAAACTACATAAAGGCATAAAAATGATTGATAATTTTATAGACAATAATAGCTTAAATCTCATTAAAGAAGCTCATAAAAAAAAACACTTTCTTCATATACCCTCTAGAAAAGACGACACTTTTAAAGACTTAATGCCTTGGAAGGAGATTAATCGGATATTAAGGCAACACCGTTTGAGATATCCTCGGTTAAGACTATGTATGGATGATAAGACTATAAAAGAAGATGAATTTATTGATATGCTCCAATCCAGAAAAGGGCCAATTTATACTAGGGTTACGGAGGAAAAACTCTATCCTTATCTTCAGAATGGTGCCACACTTATCATTAATGGGATTGATGAATTATATGAAGAGTTAGATTTTTTTATTGGGAACCTAGAAAGACTTTTTAAAAGTAATATTCAAGCAAATTGTTATATGTCTTGGGGAACCACAAAGTGCTTTAATACCCATTGGGATTTTCATGATGTTTTAGTTTTCCAGGTTTACGGGAGAAAGAAATGGTCAGTCTTTGAAGATAATATTAGATCACCTCTTTTTAAAGATCATCATATAGAAGGAAAGCCTCCTCAAAAGCCATTTTGGGAAAGTATCATTAAGGAAAGTGACATTCTATTTATTCCCCGAGGCTTTTGGCATCATGCGGTTGCTCTCAATGAGCCGAGCCTTCACCTTACTCTGGGTGTTGATTTCCATACAGGTGTTGACTACGTCTCCTGGTTAGGAGAGAAATTAGCTCTTTATGAAGAGTTCAGAAAAGATATTCCATTATTTGCTGAGCAAGGAGAAATCGATCTACTTCAAGAGGAGTTTAAGAATAAATTAGTTACAGCCATGGAAACATTAAGTTTGGAAACCTATCTTAAAAGTCAAGCTTCTGAATTTTCCCACCGCGGCCGTTTTAGTTTACCTCAGGCAGGATCTTCCTCAATTAAGTTATCTTTTAAGAGCAAGCTTATATTAAATGTACCCCATATTTCTGATTACAAAGTTACAAAGGAAAAAGTATCTTTTTTTACAAAACAGAAAAAATATGAATTTTCTTTCACCTATGACCCACTTTTTAAGTTATTGTTTGATTATAAATTGCATGGAGTTTCTGAGGTTATTTCGTGTTTAGAAAAGAAAATCGATTTAGACAACCTTGGAAAGCTACTAAACCCTCTAGTTACGAATGGACTGGTAGCTCTTGTTAATTTAAATGATTATTAGCTGAATAAAACATAGAGAGCTCGGTTACTAGATAGCAGATAATAGTGAGGGTTATTATCCATAACTCCATTTTTTATCTTGCTCTTCAGGTAAAAAATCTCCTATTTGAGAATCCCACAGCTTTCTATAATACCCTGATTTAGCTATAAGTTCTTGATGAGAGCCTTCCTCAATTATCTTACCTTGGTCAAACACTAGGATACGATCCATTTTGAGAAGAGTAGAAAGCCTATGGGCAATGATAATAGTTGTCTTTTTAGAAGTGAGTTTTTCTAGGGCCTCTTGAATTTTCTGTTCCGTAATTGAATCAAGGTGAGAGGTTGCTTCATCCAAAATAAGAATGGGTGCATTTTTAAGGAAGGCTCGTGCAATAGCTATTCTCTGACGTTGTCCACTTGAGAGCTTAACCCCTCGTTCTCCAACCAAAGTATCATACCCCCTCCCAAAACTTATGATAAATTCATGAGCATGAGCTTCTTGAGCAGCAAAAATAGCTTCTTCATCTGTACTATTCTCTTTTCCGTATTTTATATTTTCCATAATAGTACGATTAAAGAGTGAATGGTCCTGAGGAACCATACTGATTAAGTTCCTTAAGGAGCTATGCGCAAGTTTCTGAATATCGTGCCCTTCTATAAAAATATGTCCTTGAGTGATAGGGAATAAGCCAAGAACAAGATGTGCAAAAGTTGTCTTCCCACTTCCCGAATATCCGACAAGCCCAATTTTTTCTCCCGCATAAATTGTAAGGGAAATATTTTGAAATAAAACCTCCAAAGAGGGATAAGAAAAAGTAACATTTTCAAATTTTATTGAAAGGCTTTCTTTCTGAGGTTGAAAAATTTCTTTTCCTGAATGATTGCTTAAAAATCTATCTTCGAGCTGTAAAGTCTGTGAAGTATTTAGGATTGTGTTAAATCCATGCGTTATATGTCCTAACGTTTCAGAAAAATTATTAATATCTAGAAATAAATTCTCAAGACACATAACAAGAGAAGAATTAAGAGTTAAAACAAAAGCAAAGTCCCCCACGCTCACATATCCATGCTTAAAGCCATGTAATAAAAAAAGAAAACTCGCAGTTTGATAAACAAAGAATACCCATCCTTGTCCTATAAAAAGGCGCATAAAACGCTTACCTCTTGTTTGGTCAGCTTCTACATAAGCATCTAAGCTCTCTTTTATTTTCTTTCTTTCCTTTGCATAGCCTGCAAAAAGAAAAACGCTTATAATATTTGATAAGATGTCGACCATTTGACCTGTTACTTTTGCACGTGTCCCTGCAGCTTTCATGCTTAACTGTTGAGCTTTAACAGACAGTTTTGAAGAAAGAAGGAGAAAGGAAAATACCCATAAAATCATTGCAATACCAAAAACAAAACTGATCTGCCATACTGCATAAAGAGCAATTCCCAAGCACAAAAGCGTACCTAACAGCCTATCAATTATCACTTGTAATAGCTCAGGTACTCCTCCCATTACATTTTCAATGTGGTTACTTAGACTACCTACAAAATGGGTTTGGAAAAAATGGTGTGATCGTTTCATGATTATATCCATTAGACGATAACCAACATCTCTTTTAAGAGGAGAAATTAAATGAATATTAATGTAATGGTAGAAATGATATGTTGTTACGCTTAATGAACCAAATAAAATATAAAATAAGCTCGGCCATAAAAGATTTTGATAAGTGTCTGTAGAAAATGCTGCAGGTAGGTTATCTATGATTACTTTGAGAAGATAGGGTCGCAATGTTAAATCGACTGCCCATATAAGGCAAATAACAAACTTCCCAAGCACAAGAATTCGGTAAGGCTTTATGACATATATAATAAAGCTCAGTACATCCCTTGGGACAAATAATGCCATATTGGAATATGAGCTAAAAATTTATAAGCAATAAAAAATCACTCAGCCGCAAACATTCCTGCACGTCCAGCATTCACTTCTGTTATTCTGTGTACGGCACTGTTTTAGTGTGCAGTTGTCTGAAGTACGCCCTGGGACCGGCCCAAAATTTAATGCTTCTTCATTAATTTGCAAATCAATGTCGTATATATCGACGCTTTTGTCCTCCATAGAGTGCAAGGTCATTTTGTGCGAAGTTGAAAATGTCATTGCTGTTTTCCTCCTTGTTTTTATACTTGCTTAACCATGTTGCCAGATAAGAGTAGGATGTCAAGAGAATTCAATCAATTTTAACAAAATTTTATATACTTCTACAAATGCAGACCCCTCTTGTATCTTAGGAAAAAAGCTTTTATCCTTCTTTTTATTAAACTAATAATAACTTAGAAAAATAATTTCAGAGCGATGTCCCAAGGTAAAAAATCCACATTTGCATGCTATGAAAAATATGACCCTATACTGGTTGATAGGCTACTTAACCACGTAGTAAATCCATTTGTTTTTTCTTATAGACTTGATTCTTGGCCTGCCTTTTCTCTCTGGACGCCTTCTTTTTTTAAAGAAACGTATGGCGATCAGATAGTAGATATTAATCCTCATTTGCCAGATAAGGCAGCTCCTTATCTCTATAACATGGATTCTCAAACCACTTTAATGAAGTTAAAAGATTTTATTGATTTAATGCTTACTAATAGAAGCTGTTACTTAGCGGAAGCGCCTGTGGAAACTTTCCAGGGATTAGAAGAGCAGCAAAATCTTTTAGAGCTTATCCCCCCTTCAGAAAGGGAAAAAGAAGCACGGATTAGTCTCTGGATGGGAGCGAATACACGGTCAGGACTTCACTTTGACATGTTGGATAACTTCTTAGTCCAAGTTTATGGGATTAAGAAATTTGTGCTTATTCCTCCAGAGGATATCCGACTGACCTATCCCATTCCTAGTCATTTTTCAAAAAGTCCTATTAACCCTCTTGTCCCTGATTTAAAAAGATTTCCAAAATTTAAAAAAGCTCACCTCTTTAAGGGAGAGCTCAAGCCAGGAGATGCTTTATTTATTCCAAAAGGATGGTATCATTATTTATATGCCCCCCAACAATCGATTTCTCTTAATTGTTTTTATGGAAAGCCTTTTTTTACTAAAGACCTTCTTTGCATCTTTTTTAAAGCCGGGTGGAAACCCTGGGTTGCAACGAGTAAGGACTTTCTTTGGCATGGACTTCTTTCAAGGCCGTATGAGGGGAAGTTGTTTTGCCCTAATCCTTTTGGGAAGGTTTTATATGACCGTTTATTATTTTTTATAAAACATTTACGTTTTAAATATATCTTAAAATCTAAATCTCATCTTAAGGAAACCTTATGAAAAGTCCTACTCAACCACTCTCCTATGTGCTCGAGAGAAATAAGCGAAATAAAATAGAAAAAAAGGACTTAGATCACTTAATTAATACACTTTCTGAACGCCTAAAAAACCCAGATTACATATATACTTTTATGCAAGACCCCCTATGTGATCCTCTCTCGCTTGCAGAAGGATATCCTGGTCTTCTTATTCTCTTTGTTATTTTGTACCAAAGAGGCATGCTAGCTGAAAGTAAAGAAAAACTCATTCATCCTTATATCCTTAAAATTAAAGAAGCTGCTGAGAATACTACAAGCCTGAATCTCTCTTTATTTTCTGGCATAGCAGGTATTTGTTTTGCTTTAAAATTTGCGGTAACTATTGAAGGACGGTATGGCCGTCTTTTAGAAACATTGAACACTATTCTTCTTAATCATATGGAACAAGCTTATTTTAATCCGTTAATGGAAAGCATTAAACAAAACCAATCACGTGTTTCGGGGCATTATGATGTTATTCAAGGAATTTCAGGAGTTGGATATTATGCCCTTAGCAACATGCAAAATCCTCTTTTTAAGGATCTTAGTCAAAAAATTCTAAATGTACTTGTTGCACTCTGTAAACCCTTTCCGAGAGAAGGAATAACCATACCTGGATGGCATGTAACTAAAGATGATCCATTAAATAAAAATTATTATCTCTCCACGCCCGAAGGTAATTTTAATTTAGGCTTCTCTCATGGGGTCCCGGGCATTCTTGGTTTACTCTCAGCAGCTGCTTTAAAAGGGGTTGTTGTTAAAGGACAGAAAGAAACAATCCAAATACTTTCGGAGTGGGTTTGCAAAAAGTCCTTTAAGGACGCAAAAGATGCCATACGCTGGTCTCACAGCGTGTCTTGGAAGGAGGAGCTTTCAGATAAACTTTTTTTGCCCAAAGAACCCTCTCAAGACGGCTGGTGTTATGGCGTTCCCGGAGTTGCAAGAAGTTTATTTCTAGCAGGGCGAGTTCTGGAAGATAAGAACTTAAAAGATTACGCACTCAAAGCGTTTCAGGGAATCTTTACCCGCTCACCTGCTGATTGGAAGCTCCATGGCCCCGCTGTCTGTCACGGTATATCTGGGCTCCTCTTGTTGACGTTTATAATGGCCCAAGAAACTAGATGCTTATACCTTACTTCACAGGTGAGCTATCTTCAGGAGATTCTATTGTCCCATTATAAGCCAGATAGTTCTTTTGGATTTCAAGATATTGAATATGGGCCTCAAGGAGAGCACATCGCAGTTGACAAGCCTGGCTTTATGAACGGAACAGCAGGCATCCTCTTAACATTGCTAACACTTACTGGACCAGTTTCTGATTGGCATCTACCATTTCTAGCTTATGTCTAAAGCTCTTTTTACCCCTGCTTCGTTTTTTATGGTGCGGGCGCCCACCTGGCCCTTCCAAATGTATGAGCGTTTTCTTGCGCAAGATAACTGGTTGGAAAATCTTATGGCCTTTTACGACAGTAATGAATTTTTGCGCGAAGCCATTTATATGGCGTCTCCTTCTCTTTATAAATCTCTTAGTAATCTTTCTTTAAGAGAGTACAAAGATGGAAAGCCAGTTAAAAACTATGAAAAATTAGGCATTAGCCTTTGGAAATACACCTTACGCATGTCAACGCGTGCCACGCCTTTTGGCTTATTTGCTTTTGTAGCGAGAGGAAGTTGGTCAAACAAGATGTTTTTTGAAATTGACCTAAAAGAAATACACAAACGCACTCGACCTGATTTTGAGTGGCTGGATTCATTTATACGTAATCTCTATCATGATTCCCAACACTTTTTTCGACTACCTGTTTACATGAACCCATTAATACAACAACGAGGAGATCGCATTTTTCTAACGTATATGCGGCTAGTGGATGATGAAGTTCATAAATCCAATAAAACTGCCTCAATTAAGTCAAACAAACTAATTGATTTGATTTTTGTCTACGCAAAAAAGCCAATTGTTGTTAAAAACTTAGTTAAAAAAATTAAAGAACACTTACCCAATAGCGATGGAGAAAAGATAAGTAACCTTGTTGAAAAGCTCTTGCTGAGCCAATTTCTTCTTCCTGATCTTTTTCCTTCTTTGCTAAGTCCTACCCCCTTTCAAGATTTTATAGACTCTATTCCTGCTGAGATAGGTTTTCAAAATATTGCTTATCAAATTAAGCTTTACGATAATACCCCTGTGGGTAGAGGAGAAACTAAACTAGAAAAACTTTACCAAGAGATGAAAAGTAAGGCAGATACACCATTTTGCATTCAAAGTGATAGTTACTATACAGGGAAAGAGCTTTCTCTTCCGTACACTGTTGGCAAAGAGTTAGGGAAAGCTATTTCTTTTTTATGGAAGCTGGGAGTATTTTACCAACATCCCTTAGAGCTTGATTCCTATCTTAGGAAATTTATAGAAAAGTATGGTTTTGAACGCACAATCCCTCTCCTTGAAATGCTAAGCGAAGAAAAAGGCCTTGGGTCTGTTTATAAGGTTGCTGAGCCTACTTCACAAAAAACCTCACCTCTTACCCAAATATGGGAACAATGGCTAGACAATACTTGGCAAGAATCTTTACTTCACAAAAAAAAAGAAATCGAACTCACAGATTCTCTTGTTGACAATTTTCTCAATATTACCACCGAAAAGGCTCCCGACCCTTATGAGGCTTTAAATTCTTTAGATGTCTTTTGTAAAGTTTGGGGCCCCTCACCGGAAGATATAAATCAAGGGAACTTTATGTTACAGTACTGCCAGTCAGCTTGGCAAGGAGTTAGCGCCTTCGGGAGGTTTTTAGACATTTTAGGCCCTCATATACAAGATCAAGCTCGCCAATTGCTACAAAAGGAAGAACAACAAGAACTTCAGACACTATTTATTGAGGCCTCTTATTTTCCCAAGTCTATGCGTTATGCAAATGTTTCAAGTTATCCTTGCCTTAGAGCCTATCGCTTAGATTTAACTGAACAAAAATGTACGGAGGGCAATCTCGCCTTAGAAGATATTTATGTAGGGGCTACACCTGACAGATTTTATCTAACACTGAAGGAGGGCGGGGTTGAGATCAACGCCTGTAGCGGAAGCATGGTTAATACATCTATTGCTCCTGAAGCTTTTCAGTTTATGTATGATGTAAGCCAAGCTAAATACCAATCTCTTTATAATTTTTCTTGGGGGAAGAAGGAAAAAACTGCAAATTTTTTACCTCGTATACGCTACAGGAAAACAATCCTTTCTCCTGCTAAATGGAACTTGGGAGGAGATCATTTCCGCAGAAAAACCCTTGATAAAGTAAAAGCTGACTTTAAAACATGGGCGGACGAGTGGGCTCTACCTTCCCGTTGTTTTCTCGGTTATCAGGAAGATCAAAATATATTGATTGACAGAGCTTATGAAACTCACATTGAAATGCTTGCACGAAAACTTATAAAAGGAGAATCTCTCAAGTTTACCGAACTTTTAGAAAATCCTTCTCTTAAAAGTTCAGAAGGTTATCATTTTACAGAAATCATCGTTCCTTTTTTAAAAAACTCAATCTATACAAAAAGGGAAGCATCTTACATCCCGCGGCCTCATATACCTATTCCTGTTGAAGCCCGCTGGAAATTTCCAGGTCAGGAGTGGCTGTATTTAAAACTTTATGTAGCCCATGAGGTTGAAGATTTTTTTCTCCTTAACCGTTTATCCCCTTTTATGGAGCATATCGGCCAAGATCTCAATGAGTATCAATGGTTCTTTGTAAGGTACGGTGATCCAGAACCTCATTTACGTTTGCGTATTAAGCTTGATACGCAAACAGCCTTTTCTGGTGTTATTTCTATTTTTGAGCCTATGTATAGCCAATGGATGAAAGAAGGTTTGATAAAAAATGTTGTTATTGCGAGCTATGAAAGAGAAGTAGAGCGTTATGGAGGAGTTAATCTTATTGATGCAGTGGAGGAGTTTTTTTGTGCTGATACAATTGCTACTATTAGCTGGTTAAAATCAATTAAAGGAAAAACATCTTATCCTGAGCCCGTCTTACATGGGTTAAGTATTATAAATTTTTTCCAAAGCTTCAGTTTATCTATTGATGAGATGCTTTCTGTTTTAATGGATGATTCAACCCACAAAAACCAAAAAATTAAGCGTAATAGTAACTACAAGAATCTTTTAAGCTTTTTACTTGAAAAGCTGAATAGGAACGCCGAAAAGGACACTCCTTATGAGGTAGAAAAAACTAAATATGTATCAAGTCTACGCTTGGAAGCTATAAAAGTTTTTTCTGAACAATCAAAAAGGATCGGACTTTCGCAAATTAGTTTATACCAAATTTATAGAAATCTTATTCACATGCATTGTAACCGGTTAGGCTGTACACTTGAAATGGAAAGAGAAACCATTTTGTATGCACGTGATGCTTTACTACAATTAAAGTGGCAAAACAAAATTCATAAAGCCCAAAATGTAGTATAAAGAAATTACCTATTAACCCATGGAATTACTCTCAATTCATACAGTAGCTCATACTAGATCGATATTTTGCCATAACTTAGAGTCTAGATTTAAGACCTCTGCATAAAGATCATTGCATAATTCATAAGACTTCCGACTAAAGACCCGGAAGGTAATTTTTAAGCTTTTTTTAACTCGAGTTGCGTTTAAGGGATGAGATATGTGAAAAACCATTAATAGTATGGCCCAGAGGTGGACCCGATGAGTTGGACAGATTAGCAGCAGAATTAAGCTATAGTCATGTTATGTTACGCTGCTAACCTTGTCTCTGAATGGGAGGCTTCCTTCATATTTTGTATTTTTACATATACTTCATGAGGCGTTTGTCCGTCAAAGGTAGAATGAGGTCTGTGCCTATTGTAATGATTCATCCAATGTCCAATGAGAACCTTGGCGTGTCGGCCATTTTCAAAGTTATTGAGATAAAGGCACTCATATTTCAACGAACGCCAGAGCCTTTCAATAAAAACATTGTCCATCCAACGCCCCTTGCCATCCATAGAGATCTTAATCCCATGATCTTTAAGGATGTTGGTAAAAGACAGACTCGTATACTGACTTCCTTGATCCGTGTTGAAAATATCGGGAATCCCATACAAAGCTATGGATTCTTTTAAAGCCTGGACACAAAATTCCGTATCTAAGGTATTGGAAATACGCCATGAAAGAACCTTTCTGCTGTACCAGTCCATGATGGCAAGCAGGTATAGAAATCCCCGCTTGATGGGAATATACGTAATATCGGAACAGCACACCTGGTTAGGCCGGTTAATAGTAAGGTCTTTGAGCAGATAGGGATAAATCTTATATTGTGGATGAGGAAGGCTGGTTTTTGGAGCCTGATAGATCGCTTGCAAGCCCATTAGTTTCATCAAATGCCTGACACGCTTGCGACTTACCAGATAGCCTGAGCGCCTTAACTGGCGCGTCATCTGGCGGGACCCATAATAAGGCGTTGCCAGAAATTGTCCGTCAATCACTCTCATCAACGTCAAATTAAAAGGGTTTTCTTCCCTAGGTTTGTAATACCAGCCAGATCGGCTAACCTTCAGTAACCGGCATTGATGCACGATGCTTAAATTGCTATTTGCTGGGTCTATCATCTCTTTCCTCCCAGCAATCCCAATCGCCTGGAGGCATCGGCTAAAAAATCCTTCTCCACAGTTAATTGACTAATCTTGGTATGTAGCTCCTTGATCTCGGCCACATGGTCATTCTGCTGCTTTTCTTGCTTGCCTGAAAAACCGGCCGTCATAGAGGCTATAGCTTCCTTCTTCCATCGATGAATGACCGTCGCATGAACCCCATAGCGGGATGCTAATTCAGCAATCGTGGCATCTTCACGTATGGCTGCCAAAGCAACCTGGGCTTTAAATTCCGCACTGTGGTGCTTTCTTATCTTACTCATTATCATAGTCCTTCTTCACTTTGGGCTATAGCTTAACTCACTGTCCGAACCTTGGGGGCCACCTCTGATCTTCATCATACCAGATGAAAAGAGGAGTGATAGGAAGGCCAATGCTTTGAGTTAGGAAGGTCCGAGGAAGAAGATTTGAGCAATTTATTAATTTGCAATTAATAGCGTTGAATTCTTATTAACTTACGGCTTACAGAAATTTCAGAAGGAATACCCAAAAGCAGAAGCCTATCTCATTTGCCCAGTAGATCGACCACGCCTCCTTAATCAAAAAATTCAGGTTTTACCTTAGCAGTTATTCCTAACACAATACTTACCTCGTCTAGTGCTAGAAAATTAAAATACGAAATGTCTTAGGAGACAAACTTATTGAACTTACTCCCAAATAATTCCGCTGCTTGTCTTAAAGGTTCATCGGCTAAATGAGCATATCTGTGAGTTGTTGTTGCTTGCGTGTGCCCAAGCAATTTTCCAACAATACTAAGGCTGAGACCGCTTGATACTAGATGAGAGGCATGCGTGTGACGTAAATCATGAATGCGGACATTTTCTAGACTTGCTTCCTTAAGCACTCTTTTCCAAAAAGTTTTTATTTCTTGTAAGGGTGCCCCGCTTATCTTCCCAGGAAAAAGGTATGGAGATTCTCGAACAGTCATTTTTTTGAGATTATACAAAACCTCAAGCGCCCTATCAGAAATAGGAAGATGTTCCTTCTTCTTTTGTTTTGTCAAATGCGCTGGTTTTGTCCAAATTCCTTTTTCAAGATCAAATTGATCCCAGGTGGCCTGCAATACTTCGCCCTTCCGTGCACCAGTTAAGATAAGGAATTTAAAAACGTAAGCGGTAATATGCTTTGGATAAGCTTCAAGGATGCCCCAAACCCTTTGTAACTCTTCATCATTTAACCACCGATCTCGCTTTTCTTCTTGATATCTTTCAATACCAAGAACAGGATTGTCGGTTCTCCATCCCCAAGAAATGGCAAGCGAAAACATTTTTGAAAGCAGTGCTAAAACCCTGTTGGCTCGGTAAGGGGTAGCCTTTAACTTTAGGTGAAGAGTTTGAATTTCATGGAAGGTGACCTGAGAGACCCTTTTATCCCCAAACGCCGGTAAGATATATTTATTGAGCATAGTTTTATCTTCATTTTGACTCTTTAGGCGTTTTCGTTCAGCATGTCTCTCAAAATACTGAGTTGCTAACTCCTTCATGCGCGGAGAAGCCATTTCTGCCTTTTTTTGCTCCATGGGATCTTTTCCCTGAACAACTTGGCTTAGGTATTTTTTTGCTAGGTCTCTTGCCTGTTCAGCAGTAATTTGCCCATGAACTCCAACTTTTAATCGTTTTTTGATATAAGCTGTATTTCTATATTGGATGCAATAGGTTGTCCTTCCACTAGGAAGGACAACCACTCCAAAACCTTTAAGTTCAGTGTCCCAAAATATTAAGGTTTTTCTAGAGTGAGGTATTATACTTTCTACGAATCGTTTTGTAATTTTAGACATCAGGCACTCCCCTATAATTGATATTAGCTTGGTGATAACATGTAGCAGATTGAGAAGAGAGTGTCACCATACTTGAAAATTATTGTCTCCACATTGTCACCAAGAGGAGGAGAATTAATGAGATTTAACGAGAATTATTGAGGGGGAACGAGAAGTAAAAATTCATTTAAAAACAATGGAAACGCCAGAAAAACGAGCAAACAAAAGAAAGCTCAAAATATAATATTGCCTGACTACGGATCAGAAGGCTAGGAGTTCGAATCTTCTCGGGCGCGCCAGGAAAAAACCTCAGTTTTCCCTTTGATGAGTATCTTATTCACTCACAATAACCATGACGAATAGATGTGCTACAGTAATTTAGTTGGTATACCCAACTTTAGTTTTTAGAGGATCTGAATATACCGGCTCTCCTGAAAGAGCAGCACAAGAAAGGGGCGTGATAAATTGAGCACCCCCTGAGGTTAAAATCACCCGCACGCCTACATTTTCACGCTTAAGCAAGCGAATGAGTTCCAGACTTTTATAAGCAGCAATACTTCCACTAATGATCAATAAAATATGAAGCATACCCTAACCTGACGGATTAAGAATGAGGTGTTTACATGCTATAGGAGAGAAAGGAGGATGTCATTCAAATATTTTCTGTGTTTTATGAACCTCTAATTCAGACAAGAAAGAGAGAGAACAGCGTGTTCCCTCTCAATCTCTGAGTGAGTTCTTGGCAAGAAGCTTATTTTTTGTCGCTTTTGCCGTTACCGCTAGACTTAGGATCTTTTTTCTTTTGTTTCTCCGCCTGAGATCTCATTTTAGCAATTTTCTTTTCTTGACCTCTGAGTTTGAACCTCTTGAAAACTCCCTTTTGCATCTTCGCTAATACATCAACATAGAGGAGAACGATATCTTCATCTAAAGAGTTAATTTCCTCCTGGAGAGTTTTATTGCTCCGCATCCTCTTAAAAAATTCATCTGGAATAGAGCCAAGCTCAACTTGAAGAATAGGCAAAAGAAATTTCAGATTTTGCTCATTTTCCTCATTATCAGGAAGGAAGACCGTTGCTAAGGACGCATCAACCTTATCAAAATTTCCCTGAAGAATATCAAAGGCGGCCTGCCTTGCATAAAGATGTGATCGATGGATTAAAATTGGTGTTTCTTTTTCATCGAGAAAAACCTCTAAGGTAGGCTTATCCCCCATTTGAGCTTTTAAAAGCTCAAGGCATTCTTGAACTTGGAGAATTTTTTCAGGATTATTCTCTTTTAAAAGATTATCGACGAGGGCTAACCGAAAGAGAAAACAAACAGGCGAGTCCACAGGTGTGCTCTCTAAGAGCATATTGATAATTTCATTAGCTTTTCCATATTGTCCAAAATTATAATATTCAATTACTTTATAAAATTTCTCTCTTAATGTTTTGGGAGTTTTCAACATATCTTCTTCTTGCAAGGGAGGTATTTCTTTGCATTGCAACTTGTACAATGGACCAAGAACGTCATTAAAAAACTCAAAAGCAGTCGTCTGAAGGGATAAAGGGAGACTAAGTACATATTGTGTAAACTTTCGCATTTCCTCCAAATCTATATTAACTCCTATTCTGACATCGCTTGTATCCAAACAAGTTAATTCGTCTTCCAGAGTACCAAACGTTTTTTTTAGAAGACTTGAATCATCTGTAAATTTGGACCAAAGCACACAAGAGGTTACGGCTACTCTTGTTTCATAATTTAGAAAGAGGGATGAAGTGAGGAGGTAAGGGGCATCTGGAAGGTCGTCGTCACCAGCACCATATGTATTAATAAACTCTAACATTCTTGCTTTAGCCCCTTCATCCCCACTGAGAGCGAGAAGCTTTAAAGCCTTCATGTGTTTGTGGATAGAGGATGTGTGCTTCTGACTATCTTTTAGAGTCAGAAATTTAGCCATTTCAAAGGGTGTACGCTGAAGAATAGACAGAAGATTCTGTTGAAGAGCGGGGACTCTTTCTAGAAGACGGGCAGCAATTCCAACGGTTTTCATATCCTTCATCGGACAAAGATTCATGAAGATTCTGCACAAAAAATCATGACATTCGGGAACTTGAGTGATGGCCCCTGCCCAATCATCTAAAAGTCGAATCGAATCAGGCGGAAGATCTTCTCCCCTGATTTCGGCACCTTCGGCAGGGCGAAGGTTCAAGGGTTGGTATGGAAAACGGGAGGCTACTTCACTTAGCATCCAGTGAAGAGTAAGTGGATGCAAAAGAGAATTTCTTAAATCCATGGGTGTTATCGTCTTTGCGCTTAGATTTTTTTGTATGGCCTGTTTTCTTTCATAAGAGATTTGATGCCATCCTTTGCACACAAGCTCAGCTTTCAGCGTGGTGTTGGGATCAAGGAAACAACAAATGTGACCTAGGAGAGATTTGCCTAAGAGAGGTAGTGAGTTGGTAGGGAACTCTACAAGTGGATCTGTAAGCGTCTTAGGAGCTCCCAAGGGCATAAGCATATGTTCAATCCGAGTAGATTCAGGATCTGATGGAGAAGAGACCGGCGTCAGGCTTGATTTGGTCCTTTTTTTCAAAGCACGAAATTTACTTAAAATAGATGGCTTTTTGTTATCGCCATCTTCACCCTGCATGGCATAAGAAGAATCAAAACTTGACAACGCTCCTAAAATAACAAGCGCACTTACGGACGTGCTTAAACCTTTTTTTAACATACAATACCCTCATAAATCGTGTTGATTTGTTGACCAAACTACAGTGGAAAAACAGGAGAAATGTATGAAGATAAGCTTTTAATGTCAAGAGAAAAAGAAGTTGCTTTTATGCAACTGTCAATTTAAAAATGTTATCGTTGAAGGAAGCTCACGCTCTCTTTTTCGCCGTTTGATAAATGAGATCATCTCTTCTCAGTCCTACGGCGATAATAAAAATTTCAATTTCTTTTTTGTTAATTTTGAGCCAATTGCAGAATAAGTAAAACGAGCGAATTTATTTTTGCAAACCCGGCAAAAAAGCTTAAAAAACAATAGAAAACCTTCTGTAAATGTGATTTACTTGAAAGTGGTTAAACAACAAGAAAACACAACAACAGAAGGTCCTTATATGTAAAACTTATCGCGACATTGGATGAGAATACAAGCCTCTCTTTTTCCTTGGCTGCAGGAAGAGTTGGGGCCTTTGAGTGAAAAACAACAGCAATTGGTCACCGTATTGGAATTTGCTCGCGTTGAAGACTTTGTCAGGAATTACTATGGATGTGTGGGTGCCCCTGCTGTGGACCGTCAGGCGCTTGCCCGAGCCTTTGTTGCCAAGGCTGTTTACAACATTAGCACCAACTCTCACCTCAGGGATCGGCTGTTGTGTGACAAAGTTTTGCGGCGGATTTGCGGGTTTGACTCAAAAGGAGAAGTTCCCTCAGAATCTACCTTCTCTCGGGCTTTTGCTGAGTTTTCCGAGAGCGCCTTGCCAAACCGTATTCACGAAGCCTTGATTGAGAAATATCACTCTGAACACTTAGTAGGCCATATTTCACGGGACTCAACAGCTGTTGAAGCGCGAGAGAAAGTATGCGATGAGGCCAAAGAAAAAGCAAAAAAGAAGAAGGTCGCAGAGACTGCTAAAAAAGCTCAAGGGAAAGCCAAGCGGGGTCGTCCCAAACGTGGTGAAGAGCGAACACCAAAAGAAATCGAAATCACAAGATTGGAACGTCAAAAAACCATGACACTCAAAGAAATGCTGACCGATCTTCCCACAGGGTGCGACGTGGGGACAAAGCGAAACAGCAAAGGGTGCCAGATAAGCTGGAAAGGATATAAGCTCCATATTGATACGGCCGACGGTGCTATTCCCATCAGTTTTATTTTGACATCAGCCTCAGTCCATGACAGTCAGGCAGCGCTTCCTTTGGCGACCCTAACGGCTCAACGGGTCATAAATTGCTATGACCTGATGGATGCAGCCTATGACTCAGAGATTATTCGTGAGCATAGCAGCTCGCTTGGGCACGTTGCTCTTATTGATTTTAACCATCGGAGTCCCAACGATACACGAGAATTTGCTCCTCATGAAGCTCAACGTTATAATGAGAGGAGCACGGCTGAACGCGTGAATGCACGCCTTAAGGATGAATTTGGGGCTCGAGTGATCTTTGTTCGGGGGCCTCAAAAAATCATGACTCATTTGGCCTTTGGTCTTATTGCTTTGACAGTTGATCAGCTGATGCGGGTTGTTACTTAGGTCAGAGTAAAATCTCTAAAAAACGTCAGCATATTAGGGAGTTTTTGGAGCTTATAGGAGAACTATGTTTTTAAATTGAGAAAATTCAATATGAATGTGTAAAATATAATTATACTTTTGTAAAAATGGATTTTTATACAACATAAATTCAAAAATTTTTGAATTCAGGGGGCCTTGCTCCCCACTCTAAAAAATAATTCTGCAATTGGCTCAGGATTATCTTTCAGAGAACAGCTCTCGTATTCATTTCCGTTCTCATCAATTAACGTCCAATCAGTGGTATTTATGGCATTTTCACGAACATAACGAAAAAGCATCGCAAGCAATACTATGCAGTTCACTTTGGCTTTTGATTTTTTGATAAATTTGTGGAAGCGACATTCTCATAGCAGCCCCACGTGCAACTATTTCTTGTATTGTGCCTACTGCTTCCTTAATAATGTCCAACAACTCTTGCTCTTGCAGGATCTTAAATGACTTAGCAAATAGAAGTAATGCAATCCTTAGAGACTTCCGCTCTGTATGGTCTTGTTACAAATTCAATAGCACTTCTTTCAATAACAACATGCCATACACATTCATCATATATACTTCATTGATTTTTAGATTTGGTTATGTTTTTTTGTAAGAAGAATGGCTAAGATTTTATCAGAAATTTGGTAAGTCACTCTATTTAAACCTGAATAAGTTCAGATACAAGTGAGACAAAATAGAAGTTGTTGTGGGTTGTGAAATGGAGGGTAAAGCGA